>JANQMO010000066.1 GCA_028280025.1 Chlorobium sp.
AGCCTCTCCGCCAACGTCACCTTCAACATCGATGAACGGAGCGATATGGAACTCGGCATTCCCTTCCCTGACGTTGTATCGGGGGGTACACCCCAGTTCGCTGCAGAGCTGATTCACTTCCTCTTTCAGCTCCAGGGACCGCTGCTCCCTGCCTACCATGACCCTGTTGAACCGCTCAAGGTCGTCAAGAGATCGTTTAAGCTCTTTCTCTATTCTTTTCCGCTCGGATATATCCGTCGATATCATCACGACAGATGTCACGAGTCCATCCTGAACACAGGGCCCGAACCGGGCTTCAAAAAAGGCGCTGCTGCCGTCCTGCAGGTCAAACCTGCTTTCCAGCTTTGCCTGTTTGCCCGTTCTGAAAACCTGTTCAATCGTCCTGTAATACATCTCATGCTGGTCTTCAGGAAGATTTTCACATAAATATTCCCCGACACATACCCCGTCCATGTAGCAAGGCATGTTCCTGTTCATGTAAATGATCCTGAAAGAAGCATCGACCGCAACAATTATGTCGGGACTGTTGGCAAGAACAGAACTGAACGTATTTTCACTTTTTCGAAGAGAGAAAAGAGTGGCATCGAGTTTTTTTGCCGACAACTCAAGTTCATAGTTATTATCCTCGAGCTGCCGCCTCAGATGAGATAGCTCTATGGATTTTTTGATAAGACTGATATTCTGCTCTCTGAGCACATGTTGTTTTTCAAGCTGCTCCCGCTCTTTCTTTTGGCTCTCAAGAACCTGACGCTGCAAATGCCGCACCTGCATCTCAAGTTCTTCATATGAAGGTTTTCCCATCTTTCTGCCACCCATGCTCTTCGGAACAGATTATACCGATCCCAGTACCCAGAGTACCACTGTCTCATTATGAAATTTGGCTTCGGCAAGCTTTTCGACAGACCTGTCGATAGGACCGATCTCGCCATATGTATAAAAACCGACAATCGGCACATCATATCCGATGCAGTCCCTGACAGCATCGATTTCTTCAGGTGTTCTTCTGCCGAGCACCAGTCTTCGACCTACACAGCTGAACATGACGATCAGTTCCGGTTTTGCACCCTGAAGGCCGGCAATTGCCTGTTCAGCCGCCTCGCGCGCACCATTGATAATGTCGCCTCGCGAAGCTGTTGTGAGTGTTACGCCACTTCCTTCAGGTATGGATGCGGCAAGGGTTATGGTGCCGTTTTCATGGTCAACACTCAAACCGCATCGAAGCTGAAAATGACGTTGCCCGGTCAAACCCGCTTCCTGGTCGATCAGACCAAACGGATATTCCATGCAAGCTCCGGGAAGACTTTCAGAACGCTCACTGCCCAGAAATTCCTTGTAGAGGTCAAGCGCACGTACATTGTCAAATTCTTTAACGATATTTCCTTCAGAAGATGTGCAGTCGAAGCTGTTGCCAATCGATGCAAACCCGCTTCTGACGCCAATACCGGTTCTGAATGCGTTGTGTAAAGAAAAAAGAAGACCTACGATCGCGTCCCTGTATACCTTGCCGTTATAATATTGAAACGTCTGTTTAAACCGCATGTCATCACCGAGATATCCCCCTGCAATCTCGTAATCAACACCAAGTTCGTCCTGAAGACCTTTAAGAACTTTCAGGCCGTCCCCTCCCATACCATTAGGCAGCAGCAAAAGCGATGCTGATCTGTCGAAAAGCGCACGAGAACGGATATCTGCAATCAACGACCCTGCACAAGCAGATTCATCGCTGCTCATATGCTGCCCGACACCTGTATGCAAATGCAACAGATTCGACCGTATCGCCATTATGACAACCGATCCCTCGGAAAAACCCTGTGGAGAAATTTCTCCGGCAGTTGTCCCTCCTGCCATCGGCACGTCTCCGGCAACCGCCGCAATACCCGCCAGTAACTCCCTGTGATCGAATCTCATTGCAGCAAAAACAATGAGCACGTCCGCGTGCCCGTCTGTCTTTTCAAGAGCGGTCTTGCACGCTTCAATGCCGGCTTCACGAGAGTTGTCAAGCTGACTCATCCCAACACCAACAGTAATTGCAGACATGGATCCCGGCCCCGGTTTAGTGTTTCCAAACCATACCTTGCGACAATCCGAACCTGCCCTTCCCTTTTATAATGAAAAACAGAACTGATGATCCTTGATTATATCAAGTGGAGGAGGGGGATATCGCTTCAGGGCAAGCTACTCATTTAACCACATTTCTTCAAAACTACCGGGCGGTTCCTTTTCCCTGCATGCAAAGGAAAAAACTCGTCAACAGGTGACACAATGCCATCCCTCCTGCTCCGTCTCATCGTAACGGGATACACGGATCACCGGGACCGATACCTGTCTTGCCGCTGCCGAGAAAAAAGAGGATAATACTCTGGAGAAAAATCATCTGCCGATTGAGGTTTACCAGTCCCCCAAAAAGCACATGACCATACCTGAACGAGGCTGTCTCAAAAGCAAAAATTTACGATTATAAGCCGCCACGAATACGTTGTCAGCTGAGAGTCATGCCGCCCCGTGTAATAACCGGAATATTACACAGGGGATGCGGCATCCACAGGTATTTGCAGGATTGCTTATGGATTCCCGCATCAAGTGCGGGAATGACTGAAGATGGAGATGGATCCCCGGGTAAGCCCCGTGAAATCAAGAGCATCTATTTCACAGGGCAGGCCCGAGGATAACTATAAAAAGACAACATGCATGACGTATGAGACAGCCTCATAACAGCACGCTTATTAAAAAATCTGAACGGGTCAGATACCCCTGCCCCATCCCGCACAACCTCATTTATGCATTTTCTTTTTCATTCATCCATCCCGCCGCCTCGATACGTTCCTTCAGGCGGGAAAACTGAGTTTCGAGTTCCGGCAGCAAAGCACCTGCTTTGTTAAGTTTGCCGGAGCGGGACAGCACTTCAACTTGCTCGGCAGTTCGGGAAAGCATTGTACCGCCAACGAGCAGAGCAGATCCTTTTATGGTATGGGCAGCCATAAAAGCAGACTCTTTATGATGATCCTCGATGGCGGATTTCAAGGTTACGATCTTATTCGGAATATCGTCAAGAAAGTTGACAATAATAACCGATGCAACTTCGCGGTCGCCCTGCAACCGCTGAAGCATCTCCTTTTCCTGAAAAACGGCATTCTCATTCTGTGTCATATCATCGGGGGTTTTTTTTGTGTATGGAGATGAGGGAATTTCTGCAACTTCAGACTGCTTGCCAAGATACTGCTCAACCATTGCCAATAGACCTGCATGGCTGACAGGCTTTGCAAGGTAGTCGGTCATACCTGCTTCAAGACATTTTTCACGGTCACCTTTCATGGCATGAGCAGTCATCGCCACAACCGGCACCTCAGGATTTTTTATTGAACCTGAACCATATCGAATCTTTTCTGTCGTTTCATAACCATCCATTTCCGGCATTTGACAATCCATCAATACAAGATCATACGATTTTTCACTCATGACCTCCAAAGCCTCGACACCGTTAGAGGCAATATCGACACGAAAACCTTCTTTTTGCAGCATCGAAAGGAAAACGAACTGGTTTGTCTGACTGTCTTCAACGAGCAGGATCCTGTACCTGCTGCGATCATCTTTCGAAACAACCGGCACCTGCCCCAGTCCTTCATCGCCCTTTTTCAGGTAACCTTTCTTCTGCAAAGCATCACGTAAAGCATTATATAACGCTCTCACAGATATCGGCTTTTCAAGAATCATGTCAACATCGCCGAACAAAAAACCATCTCCAGCATATGCCGATTCCGGCGGAGCAAGAGCAATGAGAATACTGCGCGTTTTTTTTGACTGGACTCTAAGCGATTCAAATACAGCATCGCTGCCGTCGTTGTCCTGCTTAAGTGCAAACAGAATGGCATGCCACGTAGTTCCTGTCAGGGCAGCGTTTTTGAGCCTCTGAAAACCGGCATCCACATCTGACACCCAGTCAACCGTACAGTTCCAGAATGAAGCGAACAGTTTTACAAGCTTCCGGGAAAACTGGCAGGAGTCTATGAGCAGAATTCTTGTCCCGGCAAGTCCCGAACGTTCACCTTCCCTCAAGGCATCATCTTCAGACTGTTTCAGAAGATCAACGGAAAACCAGAACATCGAACCTTTATCAGGCATGCTTCGCACCTGAATCTCCCCCCCCATTTTCTGCGCAAGCTTGTTCGATATGGAAAGACCGAGACCGGTTCCCCCGTACTTCCTGATCGTCGAACCGTCGGCCTGGACAAACGGCTCGAAAACAGACCCGACACGGGCTTCATCAATCCCTATCCCCGTGTCCGAAACGGTAAAACGTACGATGGCATGATCTTCAGATTCCCCCTCGAGCCCGACGTTGAGCACCACTTCACCGGAGTCGGTGAACTTGATTGCATTGCTGACCAGATTGACAAGAATCTGTTTGAGCCGGTTCGGGTCTCCCTTCAGGAGGAACGGCATATCATAATCGGGAAGCATTTTGAAGGAGAGTCCTTTCTCACGAGCCTTGTAAAAAAACATCTCCATTACCTCTTCGACCAGCTCGAGCAGGTTGAACGCAACCTGATCGAGTTCCAGCCTGTCAGCTTCAATCTTTGAAAAGTCCAGAATATCGTTGAGCAGGTGAAGAAGGTTTTGGCCGTTGGTGTTGATAGTCTCGGTATACTTTCTCTGTTCCGGATTCAAAGAGGTACCTAAAAGCATTTCCGACATACCGATAACACCGTTCATGGGTGTACGGATTTCATGGCTCATGTTTGCAAGAAACTGGCTCTTCGACTGATTTGCCGCATCGGCTTCAGCTGCCATCCTGTTTGCGCGGGCAGTCGACTCTTCCAACCGCCTGTTTGCAATGACCAGT
>JANQMO010000067.1 GCA_028280025.1 Chlorobium sp.
GAGGCACAGGGAATGCCGCTGTAGTGATCTACCGCAAGTTCCCTGTAACGAAGCAGATCCGGTATGATCGGCAATCCCGAAGGGTTTCAATAAATGTGGTTCTTTATCAGTTTTCACACTCACCCGACAGGTGATGGATATTCTCTTTACCAACACAGTATAACAGATAGTTTTTAATAAACTTACTATAATGGAGCATTTCTTGAAACGCTCAGTTTAGGCGGGAGTAAATGTACTGAAGAAAACAACGGACAGAGCATTCAGAGTTCCCTCTGTCGGAAACCCTGAAAAACAGAGCATAAACGTCAGCCCGGTATCAGACCATGGAGCGTCTGTCAGGCTGGATTCTGAAGAGAAAAACCGGAATTCAGGAGTGGAGAACGGCCGACATAGTTCTTATCGCCATGATGAATGAACAGACATGAACCGTTCTTTATAAGATCGATAACCTGCCGGTATTCCGAATACGGTAATGCCGGACACCCGTGACTTCTGCCGAGCCGTCCATGTTTTCTTATGAAGTCCGGTGAAACATAGTCTGCGCCATGCATAACGATATTCCGCATGAGGGCGTTGTCGTTAATCCCCTGTTCCATACCTCGCAGTCTGAGAGAATAGCCATGCTTTCCCTTGTACGTTCTGTCGGTAACAAAAAAGCCGAGACTGCTTTTGAACGATCCGGGCACATTCGAGAACCTCACCGCACGATCCTTACCGCTGTTTTTCCCGTGGGCGACCAGAGATGAAGCAAGAAGCCGCTTACGCTCCATGTCGATAACAAAGAGGCGTTTTTTTACCGAGGACTTGCTGTAATCGATAATGGTAAGCACTCCGTCATTGCTGAGCATACCTTTGCTTTTAAGGGTGTAATAACCCTTTACGGCCTTTTGAAGAACAGTCTCGTCGACATTGTTTCTGAGTTCGGGTGTCCGGCTGAGGAATGCCAGTGTTCGAGAAAAATCATGAGAAGACGGGGATGACTGGGCACTGATGAAAGGGAAAACAGACGCAACCATAACCATACAGACAAATCTCGCAACCTTTACCATAGATTCTTCTCCTTGTTTGTTCCTTCACTCATGCATGATACGCATGCTCTTACATGTTGGCTGACATGATGCATGTCAACCGGACTATAGTGCTGTAACATTTGTTACGGAGCCGCGGCGGGATCATCTGGGCTCCATTGAAGCTGCCGGTCTATTCAGCGACAGCAGCAAACGTCGACGACAAAGCCGCACATAACCTCTCTGTGCGGAAAATTGTAATAAGGAATTTAGTAAATACCCGCTAATCCTGCAACTGAATATAAAAAAACGAGCGTTCACGCCGATCGGGTCACTTTCCCGCAAGAACCCATCTGCACGTGACCGTGACCCGGATTTGCTGCTCACCGGGAGAGATATCTGTTGAAACCGGAGCTGCCAGCATCTTTTCTCCTGCGTCTCTTACCATGCTGGTCACGGGAAAAACCGGCGAGGCGCCGGACGACATCTCCTGGAGTGCTCCCAATGACATGCCCGCGGCAGAAGCCATGGCTTGGGCGTCGTTTTTTGCATTCCGAACGGCTTCGGCAAGAGCTTCGCGGCGCTTTTCAGGATAGATCGAACTGGAAAAACCGATTGTCGGTATACCATCTGCACCTGCCTTTACAACAGCATCAATAACCTTCCCTGTCCGATCGAGCTGCCTGACAGTCACGCGCAGCATGTGAGTTGCCGTGTATCCCTTGAATATCCTCTTCCTGGTCGAGTTGTCCCATTCCCATTGTTCCTGAACCGAAAAAGACGAGGTAACGGCATCGCCGGCCTTGACACCGCTTGTTCTCAGTGCCTGCTGAACAGTCTTGTACTTATTGGCGGCTATGGCGGTTGCCCTTTCAGCAGAGCCGGCTGTTCCTGCCAGCCTGACCTGCAGATTTGCAATATCCGGCTTGACTGACACCACCCCCTGCGCCGATACTGTTACGAATTGAGCACCGGCATGCAGAGGCACAGCAAACATCATAAAGCAAAGTGCCAGAAAAACAGCAGCAGGAATTCCTCTTTGAACAAACATGACGTATCTCCGGTTATAATGGACTGAGCTCTTTGCAGGAAAGATACAATTTTTCCAATCCAGCCGGCCGTGCACGCTCCCGTGAAAACACTTATCCATGCGTGCAAGTATTTGACGGACTTTTCCTTTCTCCTCTTGTGGATCAGGAATGGATTGAAAAATCACCTATTTCACTAAATTACTGCTGAAAACCTGTCACCTGCCCGTCCACGAAAGACGGCTTTCTTTCAATCAAATATCCTGATCATGCAAAAATTCATCCCCTTGGTGCTTATTGTCCTCCTTCATCTCTCCGCTCTCACAGCCTGCCAGCAGAAAGCGGGCGATCAGACCGGCAAAGACGCTGCGACCGGGAAAGAAACCAGACCACTGACAGATGGTCTGTTCAGGAAATCTTTCGAAGGTATTCTTCACATGCAGATTTCCGGACCGGAAGGATCGCAGAAAGGAAAACTCTACATATCGAAGGACGGAACACGGTTTGAAATCAATATCACCGATCCCTCTTCGGAAGCTGTTCTGATGAACCTGGTCACGTTCACTCCTGCCGACGAACCTGATATGCTGTATACGCTCAACGCAAAAGAAAAGACCTACACTGTCATCAACATGACAGAGCTTATGGAAGATCTCGATTCACTGGTCAAAAAAGAGGAAGAAAAAGATTTCAAGGTAGAAAAGCTCGGAACCGAGACCCTGCTCGGTTACAAATGTTCCCATGTCCGCATAACCGATGAGAATGGGGAAACAGAAATGTGGCTGACAAAAGACCTTATAAGCGCCGCAGATTTTGCCCGCCTGCAGCCGGGCAGAAAGAAAGGAACTGCTTCATTTGATATCCGCCTGAAAAAAGCCGGCCTTGACGGATTTCCGCTGAAAACGTTTGATAAAGCATCCGAAACGACCTTCGAATTCACTGAAATCGAACGGAAAAAGCTCGGCAAGTCCTATTTCAGTGTCCCTGCTGGTTATACAAAAAAGGAATCCGCCCTGCAGATGATGGTCCCGCAGATCTCCGACGAAGACATGCAGCAGCTTGAAAAAATGAAAGAGATGATGAACGAGGAGAACATGAAAGAGATGGAGGATATCATGAAAAACATGCAGAAAAAGTTTGAAGGCATGCAGATGCCCAACCAGTAAGCTTCAGAACATGAATAAACGGAAAAGCCGTCTGTTTGCGGACGGCTTTTCTTTATTCTCGCCTTTACGAACACCGGCGATACATGTCGGCACTACGCATTCAGTTCAGCGCTTCCCTGCAATCCCACGATCTCCCTGTATGCAACACATACCAAACAGGCGCTCAATGGAATGGTTACCAGCAGGCCGATACCGAGAGCCAATGCCCCAACCAGATTGATTGCGGTAAGCATCAGCACAAAAACAAAGATGGAAAACCAGTTCTTTGTTACGATCTGCCGGCTTGTTTCCATAGCCTGCCAGAACTCCATATGGTGCTCGACAATCAGCATGGATACAAACAGGTAGCTCACGATCAGATAGACTCCCGGAATGATAAGCAGAATAAATCCCAGGGTCACAAGTATACCCGAAACAATACTTGCCAGTACCAGCGGAAGAAAATAGTTGAACCCTTTGAAAAAATCTTTGAACTGTACCTCCTGTTGCCGGAGCAGCATAAAGACAACGATAATAAATCCAGCATACAACGGAGGAGTGATCAGCGTCAACGCAAGCGACCCAATGACATCGAGCTTCGATAGCACGATCGTTATCGCAAAAATAATCACCGTGAAAACGATGAACTCTCCCGCGCGGGACTTGAATATCTCCCATCCCTCCTTGAGGTATTTCGAGGGATCGACCTCATACCCCTTTTGAATACGTTCCTCAAATGTCTTCGGATCAACTTTTCGCCCGAAGTCGAACGGCTGTGCACCTTGTTCCATCCCAACCTCCTGTTTGTTTCTGGTTGATAGACATCAATAGTTAATCTGCACTACAGGGGAAAGATAGAGAGGTTTTTTCAGAACCCATGTCACAAAATCGCAAATCGAAAGGCACATTTGCCTGCAACCCGGCGTTCAGGGTACAGTAAGCATGGCAGTAATAAACGGAAAACAGTATGTTCGATCCTCTCTTCAGCGCTTCGGGAGCGCTCGACGCAACCGTAATGGGTAACTGGTAGCAGGAAGAGCAGAGAAACATGTGTCAAGAGGTAAAAACAGGCCGTGAAATACCTGTTGCGGTGTTGATGTGTTTATAATTATTGACTGATACATTGTAAGGCATCATATGGGTCCTATGAGTCCTATAGGTCCTATGCCCCCCCATTTCTGCCGCAAAAAAGTCTGGATAAAACCGCCGATTCCCCGCCACCCTCCTCCACTCCCTGACGGGATGAGCCGATGGTGCCCGCAGAAAGGAAAAAAGCTTCTTTCCCCTCCGGGCGCTCAGGATAAAACACCTGTATATGCTACATTAACTGAGTCAGGAAAACCGGAAAACACCTCTTTTCCTGTTTCAGTTTCGATAACTTTGTCCCGTTACAATCATGGGCGATACCCGGCGAGAAAATATCTCCGCTGCCCGTTGACAACAATCTGCGTAAAGGAGTGATGTATGCATACTGATCCAATCGACCGGCTGGCAATCAACACAATCCGCCTGCTGGCTGTTGACATGGTGGAGAAAGCACAGTCCGGCCACCCCGGAATGCCGATGGGCGCCGCACCCATGGCCTATGTCCTCTGGACAAAAATCATGAAGCACAATCCTCAGAACCCTCTCTGGCTCAACCGGGACCGTTTCGTTCTGTCCGCCGGACACGGATCGGCACTGCTCTACGCCTTGCTCCATCTGACCGGATACGATCTTTCCATGGACGACCTCAAACAATTTCGCCAGTGGGGAAGCAAAACGCCGGGACATCCGGAATATGGCCATACTCCGGGTGTCGAAACAACAACCGGTCCCCTCGGCCAGGGCCTTTCAAACGCCGTCGGGATGGCAATTGCCGAGAGATATTGTGCTGCAAGACTGAACCGCCAGGACATGACCCTCATCGACTACAACACCTATGTCATCTGCGGTGACGGCGACCTTATGGAAGGAATAACATCGGAAGCCGCGTCGATTGCCGGGCACCTGAAGCTCGGCAAACTGATCTGCCTGTATGATCACAACAGAATTTCCATTGAAGGTTCGACCGATCTTGCGTTTACCGAAAGTGTCCATCAGCGTTACGACGCATATGGCTGGCATGTCGAAAACATCGACGGGAACGATACAGAAGCTGTCGAAAAGGCTCTGGGTAACGCGCGCCTTGTGACCGATAAGCCGTCGATGATCATCGCAAGCACCAATATCGGCTACGGCAGCCCGAACAAACAGGACAGTGCCGCATCGCATGGTGCTCCCCTTGGATCCGAAGAAGCGGAAATGGTTCACCGGAACTTCGGATTTCCGGCGGAAAGTTCATTTCATGTGCCTGATCCGGTCAGAGCCCACATGAGCAACGTCCATGAAAAAGGAAGTGCTGCCGAATCGGAATGGAACGAACTTTTCAGGGAATACCGCGAGAAACACCCCGATCTTGCCGATGAACTCGACACCATGCTCCACAACAGGCTCCCTGAAGGCTGGGATACGCTCTTGCCGGATTTCTCCCCTGCCGAAAAACTTGCGACCCGCAAAGCGTCGTCAAAAATACTGCATGCTGTTGTCGGCAAACTTCCTTTTCTGGCGGGAGGCTCTGCCGACCTTGCTCCCTCGACAGGGACGGAGGTCAAACACCTGACGGATTTCAAATCGGACAACTACGAAGGTGCAAATTTCCGGTTCGGCGTCAGGGAACATGCAATGGGAGCGATCATCAACGGCATGGCCCTTTCGAAAATGCTCATTCCCTATGGAGCGACGTTCCTGGTTTTCGCCGATTATATGAAACCGGCATTGAGGCTCGCCGCACTTATGCAGCTGCCCTCACTATTCATCTTTACACATGACAGTATAGCGGTTGGTGAAGACGGCCCGACACACCAGCCGATCGAACAGCTTGTCATGCTTCGCTCCATCCCCGGAATGACAGTACTTCGTCCTGCCGACGCACAGGAAACCAAAGCTGCCTGGAAGATCGCGCTGACAGCAAACAAACCGGTAACGCTTGTCTTTTCACGACAAAGTTTGCCGGTACTCGATCCCGACAGATATCCGGTTTTCGAAGGAACACCGAAAGGAGGATACGTCCTGTCGGAGTGGAGCAGCCCCTCGACAGACGGAAACCGGCCGGTGATTATCATCGCTACCGGTTCCGAAGTTCATATCGCCCTCGAAGCCCAGGAAAAGCTCCAGGAAGACGGCGTCCCTGCCCGTATTGTCTCGATGCCTTCGAGGGAGCTGTTCGAGCAGCAGCCTGATGCATACCGCAACGAGGTTCTCCCCCCCTCCATCAGGAGACGCATTGTTGTCGAGGCTGCGTCGCCTTTCGGCTGGGACAAGTATGCAACCGATGAAGGCATCATTCTCGGGATAAACCGTTTCGGTTCATCTGCACCGGGCAGCAGGGTTCTTGAAGAATACGGCTTCAGCACACAGCATATCGTCAGTGCGGTAAAAAACCTGCAGTAGACACTCCGCAGCTCAAGCACAGTATGTTCAGGACCGGAACCGAAGAAAATATTTCAGTCGAAGCGGCTGATGCAATTGCACACAGGATTCGTCAGGCAATAACAAACCACGGCTGCTGCACCCTCGGCCTTGCAGGGGGAAACTCCCCCCGCAAACTCTATCTTCTGCTTGCCGGCATGCCGTCGATCTCCTGGAGCTCGCTCATGCTTTTCTGGGGTGATGAACGCTGTGTACCGGAGAACGATGCCGATAGCAATTACCGTATGGCATTCGAGTCACTGATCGTGCAAACCGGCATCCCTGAGAACAATATTTTCCCCATGCCGCACGTCACGGAAAACCACGATAACGCTGCGCGGTCATACGAAAAAAAACTCAAATCCTTATTCGAAACACAAAGACACGGTATACGGAATTCATTTCCGGTTTTTGACATCATCATTCTCGGAATGGGGGCCGATGGCCATACCGCATCGCTGTTTCCCGGCGACCGGCAAGCTCTTCTGGAATCAGCACGGTGGGTTGTACCGATCTTTGCCGCGGAGGGATCACCGCCGGGCTGGCGCCTGAGCCTGACGCTTCAGGTGATCAACAACGCACGCTCTGTTCTTTTCTACGTTATGGGAAAAAGCAAGGAAAAGACAGTTCTGGATATCATTGCAGGCCGTCGCCCGGATCTGCCGGCAGCAATGGTTCGCCCGACACATGGTGAACTCCTCTGGTTTTACGGGAAATAAAGGGGAAAAAGACAGGCAGGCGACTTCTCCCTGCTTACTGCTGACTGCCTACTGATGACGCTGGCAGTTCAGGCCCCCAGGAGTGGATTGGATAGGATTTGGGAACAGCTTCTTTCAGGAGATCGCGAATACGATCGATTACTCTCCAACTGCTCTCCACGGCGTCCTGGCGGATAAAATTGGTCTGGTCGCCTCCCATGGCATCAAGCAGAAGACGCTGGTATGCCGACATCAGCTCGTTATCGAAAGAGGTCTTATAGTCAAATTTCATATATACCGGATCGGTCACCAGATCCTTGCCCGGACGCTTGGCTCCGAAACGGATGGCAATTGTTTCTTCCGGCTGTATCTGCATGATAATCTGGTTCGAGGTGTAACCGCAGCTTGCCGGAGCACCGAAAAAGTTCTGGGGAGGACACTTGAAGGTCACAACGATTTCGGTGACCCGTTTTGCCAGGTTTTTGCCTGCCTTCATGTAAAACGGCACCCCTTTCCAGCGCCAGTTATCGACGTGCCACCGGATAGACGCATAGGTTTCGACAG
Organism: Chlorobium sp.; assembly: GCA_028280025.1. Classification (GTDB taxonomy): domain Bacteria; phylum Bacteroidota; class Chlorobiia; order Chlorobiales; family Chlorobiaceae; genus Prosthecochloris. Next base: position 7,932 of record JANQMO010000067.1, read on the forward strand.
TTGATGTTTCTGCAACATTCTCCTCTGAACGGTACCCTTCATACTGACCGAGAATGACATTATCCCTGACAGTTGCTTCTGTGATGGAGCGCAGGGACCGGAACACTTTCACTTTCTCGTCACGAACAGCGTCCGCACTGAGATCGACCGGCGGCTCCATTGCAATAGAGGCAAGGAGTTGAAGCCCGTGGTTCTGAATAATGTCCCGCAGCAGACCCGATTTTTCATAATATGCCCCCCTGCTCCTGATCCCGAAATCTTCAGCGATGGTGATACGGACGTCTTCGATAAACTGCCGGTTCCACAAAGGCTCGAACATACCGTTCGAAAAACGGAAAATCAGAATGTTCTGAACAGGCTCCTTCCCCAGATAATGGTCAATTCGGTAAATCTGGTCCTCATTGAAAACCCTCCCGACGACAGCATTGAGGTCACGAGCGGTTTTCAGGTCGAATCCGTATGGTTTCTCCACCACTATTTTCCGCCAGCCTGAACATGCCGGGTCCCGGCCGCCCAGTCCCGCCTGTTCGAGATTGTCGATGATATGCGGAGCAAGACCGGGCGGGGTTGCAAGATAATAGAGAAGGTTGCTGCAGGAGGGCTTATCCGTAACCAGCGATTCGATCGTCTCCCGTAAACGGCTGTAACCGTCGGCTTCGGTCAGATCAGCCGGAACATAGTAGAGGTTCCGGCAGAAAGCATCCAGCTGCCCGTTGTCTACATCTGAAGCCTTTACGTAGCGGGTAACGCTCTCTCGTGCATCAGACCTGAAGACTTCATGGTCTTTTTGTGACCGTGAAAGTCCGATAATGTTGTAGCGGGCAGGCATCTGTCCCCACCGGGCAAGACGATAGAGAGAAGGCAGCAGCTTTCTTGACGACAGATCACTTGCCGCCCCGAAAAGAACAAAGGTAAAATCATCCAGGTGACCGCTCATTCCGCTCATTTTTTTTCTGTTTTTTCAGTATAACCGTGTCCGCCGAACTCATGACGAAGTGCGGCAACAACCTTGTCTGAAAAATTATCGTGCGAACGGGAGCGGTACCTCCGGAACAGTGCACCGGCAATGACCGGTATCGATACACCATTGTCCAGAGCGGTCTGGATTGTCCATTTACCTTCACCGGAATCGGCAATTTCGCCCGAAAGATATCCCAGCCCCCCGTCCTTATGAAACGCTTCGGCAACAAGTTCCATCAACCAGCCCCGTATGACCGAACCATGAGACCAGACACGTGCGACTTCTTCATGATCATACGAAAACCCGCTGTTTTGAAGCAGATCGAATCCTTCGCCGATAGCCTGCATCATGCCGTATTCTATTCCATTATGCACCATTTTTGCGAAATGCCCCATACCGCACTCTCCCATATACCCATAACCGCCAGGCACACAGAGGTCCCTGAAAAGCGGTTCGAGAGTTGTAAACTCATTCCTGTCTCCGCCGATCATCATGCATGCCCCGTTTCTGGCGCCCTCGAGACCGCCGCTCGTCCCTACATCCATATAACTGATCCCTTTTTGATCAAGCTCCCTCTGCCTTCGCAGGGTGTCGCGAAAATTGGAGTTGCCGCCGTCAATGAGCACATCTCCCCGCTCAACCAGAGGAAGAAGCGATGACAGCGTCTTATCGACAGGATCGCCGGAAGGAACCATGAGCCAGACAAGACGCGGCGCGTCCAGCATGGCAACCATTTCCTCGAGACCGGAAACGGGAACCGCCCCTTTTTCGGCTGCAGCCCGGACAATATCTGCAAAGAGATCATAAGCAACCACTTGGTGCCCATGTTCGAGAAGATTCTCAACCATACTCAAGCCCATTTTACCAAGTCCGACAAATCCCAGTTTCATGCCTCACTATCTCCTTGTTGCATTGTCTATACTCTAAAACTGAGCGTCCCGACTTGCCGGGATGCCCAATAATGTAAATTTATTGAAAACCGTCATGTATAATTGTACGTATCATGTGATCTCCTCTCACCTGTCAAGAAATATCGCTCGATTCAGGTTATTGCCGCTTACTGCAGCACCTGAGAAACCGGCGGCATGGCTCAACCAAGATATTTCTCGACAAGCTGAATAACGTCGGATTTCCTTACCGGTTTCGACATGTAATCATCCATCCCCGCTGTATAACACTTTTCCCGATCACCTTTCATGGCATGTGCGGTAATCGCAACAATAGGCACTTGAGCGTTTTGCACATCGTACTTTCCCTGCCTTGTCAGCCTTGTTGCTTCATATCCGTCCATCACGGGCATCTGACAATCCATCAATACAAGATCATAGCGTACTTCTGCCATAGCCTGAAGAGCTTCAATTCCATTGTGCACGACATCAGCGTGGTACCCCTCTTTGCTGAGCATGGTAAACAGAACCAGTTGGTTAACTTTACTGTCTTCAACCAGAAGTATCCTGAATCTCTTTTTTGTGTTTTCCGGTATTCTGGAAACCCTGCCGGCACCAGTCTCCAATCCCCCGGCAGTACGGCCTCTCTGTTTCATTAAACCAAGGATACATGCATGGAGCTCTTTTTCCTTCAGAGGTTTCTTTAAACGCGACTCAACATAGCGCCACGGGACCCAGAGCAAGTCTGCAATCGGCTCTTCAGGCGTCAGGATAACAAGAAAACTGTCTTTGACAAGAGCCTTTGTTTTCATTGCTTTAATCGTGTTTTGTTTCTCCTGGTCGTAATCGGATAGCGCCATTAAAACAATATCCCAGGGCCGGCCTTGCTCAATCGCCTGATGCATTTTCTTCAAACCCGAACGGCAGTTGGCAGCCTCGTCAAAAGAACAGTTCCAACGAGAAAAAAGTGCTTTGACCAGCTTGCCGGAGTCCCGGCAAAGATCCACCAGAAGAATGCGGGTCCCGGACAGCCGAGTCATGTCATTATCCTCACGTTCATTGTCCGGCGCCTGCTTGAGAAGGTCAATCGAGAACCAGAAAACGGAACCTTCGCCGTACGAGCTTTTCATCTGTATTTCCCCGCCCATTTTCTGCGCAAGCTTGTTCGATATGGAGAGACCGAGACCGGTTCCCCCGTACTTCCTGATCGTTGAACCGTCGGCCTGCACAAACGGTTCAAAAATAGCGTCCATACGAGTTTCATCGATACCGATACCGGTATCGGAGACCGTGAAGCGAAGACGAACATGGTCACCTGATGCCTTTTCAAGCTCCACGCTCAGGAGAATTTCACCTTCATCGGTAAACTTGATTGCATTACTGATGAGATTGACGAGAATTTGTTTTATCCGAAGAGGATCACCCAATAAAAGAGACGGAATGGTATAATCCGGCAGACAGCTGCAGACAAGCCCTTTCTTCTTTGCCTTGAATGCAAACATCTCCATGATCTCTTCAAGCAGATCGGGCAGATCGAAGGAAATCTGCTCGATAGTGAGCTTGTCGGCCTCTATTTTTGAAAAGTCAAGAATATCGTTGAGCAAATGAAGCAGGGTTTTTCCGCTGGTATGGATCGTCTCGGTAAACTTCCTCTGCTCAGCATCAAGATCAGACTCAAGCAGCATTTCCGACATACCGATAACACCGTTCATGGGTGTACGGATTTCATGGCTCATGTTTGCCAGAAACTGGCTCTTCGACTGATTTGCCGCATCGGCTTCAGCTGCCATCCTGTTTGCGCGGGCAGTCGACTCTTCCAACCGCCTGTTTGCAATGACCAGT
>JANQMO010000013.1 GCA_028280025.1 Chlorobium sp.
GGTGGCCGAGCGGCTGAAGGCAACGGTTTGCTAAACCGTCATAGTTCTAACAAGGGCTATCGAGGGTTCGAATCCCTCTCTCTCCGCATAAAACAAAAAACCCCGGATTGACCGGGGTTTTTTGTTTTCAGGCGTCAGGATCAAGAAAGAGGGGGAAGATTGACCTTTAGATCACTCCCCCTCTCCACCATATCTTTTTTTTAAAAAGGCATTATCGTATCCATAATTATCTGTTATTGAAAATAATTTTATCTATTTTTTACTGTGTGGGAAGTCAGCAGGCTTCGCGAAAGCCAGCGATAATCAATTGTGTACTCTCTTAGAGAGAATTATATGGCTACAAAAAACTCAGAAACACTCAAGAACGAGTTGATTGTCAAAATAAGAGACCTGCCCGATTACAGGGTCCGTGAGGTCCTTGATTTTGTGGATTTCCTCAGTAACCGTAAAAAGGTTAAAGAAAACCCTTTCCTGAATATTGCAGGTTGTCTTTCCGGCAAGCCTATGACCAATGAGGAAATAGAAAAAGAGCTCTATGGCGGGTAAGAATAACGTTTTTGTTGATACCTGGGGATGGTTGGCTCTTGGTCATGCCAAGGATCTCTGGCATGGTGAGGTTACTTCTTTGTTCAGGAAACTCACTGATGATGGGTGGAATTTTTATACATCTGACTATGTACTCGATGAACTGATTACCCTTTTGTTTCGGAAAGAGCACTATAACGAGGCAGTTCGTTTTATGAAGAGCATCTTTCTCGCTTCAGACAGTGGTCGGATCAATATTCTAAAAATAACGTCGGAACATTTTTCTGAAGCCTGGAAACTGCGCGAAAAACTCGATGACAAACCGAAAATTTCATTCACGGACCTGACATCAGCAGTTGTAATGGAATCAAATAAAATCCAGACGGTTCTTACTGAGGATGATCACTTTCTTCAGATTGGCTATGATTTGATGAAAATTCCTGATATAAGCTAACGAGCTGATAGAGTGAATCTTTGCTTCCTCTCTCCGCTAAAAAAAGCTCCCGAAAAACCGGGAGCTTTTTTAGCTTTCTTTCATTGGTTCTACCAACCGATAACCCTCCAAACCGATGAAAGCAGCATATTTTGAAAACTATGGCTCTATCGAGCAGCTAAAGGTCAAGGATCAGCCTGTACCGGAACCGGAAGAACATGAAGTGCTGGTCAGAAACCATGCTTCATCGCTCAACTTCGGGAATGTAGGGCACGTCAAAGGAGAGCCTTTTTTCATCAGGGTATTCACCGGTTTCGGTTCACCAAAGAACCATATTCCAGGCGGGGACGTTTCCGGTGTTGTAGAAAAGGTTGGAAAGCAGGTAACCGGATTCAAGCCGGGCGATGGAGTTATGGCCGATGCAGCCGAATCCGGTTTTGGTGCATTTGCGGAGTATGTCACGGTCAAAAGCAATGCTGTTGTCCCCAAACCAGTCAACCTTTCGTATGAAGAAACGGCAACCCTGCCGTTGGCTGCGTGTACTGCCCTGGCCGGGTTGAAAAAAGGCAATATTCAGTCTGGACAAAATGTGCTAATCGTCGGATCTACCGGCAGCGTCGGACCGTTTGCCGTACAGATCGCAAAATCACACGGGGCGGAAGTAACAGCAGTTTGCTCAGGGAAAAAAGCCGGGTTCGTCCGATTCATGGGCGCCGACCATATCATTGACTACAAAACCGAAGATTTTACAGACAACGATACAACATATGACCTGATAGCGGGGATTGCCGGGACACATTCCATGTCCGATTTCAAAAAAAAGCTGACCCCGACCGGGACCTATGTGAATATTGGCGGCAGCATGAAGCAGTTCAGCAATGCCTTTACCACCGGTCCGCTCCTCTACCTGTTCGGCCGCCAGGAATTTACAATACTCATGTACATGGCGGACAAACAGTCGCTGATGGAGGTTAAACAAATGGCAGAGGAAGGAACGATCAAGCCTACCATTACCAAAACGTTTGCGCTGGATCAAATACGTGACGCCTATAGATACTATGAATCAGGCCATGCTGCCGGGAAAATAGTTATCACAATGTGAATGGTTCGATCATGAAAAAGATAGACTACAAAAAAGAGCTGAAGCACCTCTACAAACCATCGGCCAAACAAGTGGAGAGCGTGACGGTTCCTGCAATGAATTTCCTGATGATCGACGGCAAAGGCGATCCGAATACCTCCCAGGAGTTCATGGATGCGATCGACGCCTTGTATCCGGTAGCCTATGCGCTGAAGTTCATGGTGAAAAAAGGGGGGATGGAGATCGACTATGGCGTGCTGCCGCTGGAAGGGCTCTGGTGGGCGGATGACATGGACAATTTCTCGGTCGATCGCAAGGAGGACTGGAAATGGACGCTGATGATCATGCAACCGGAGTTTATTGCTCCAGCCATGGTTGAAGAGGCGATTGAACAGGTGAAAAGCAAAAAGAATCCTGTATCGCTGCCGCAACTCCGTTTTGAATCTTACGAGGAAGGTGAAGCAGCGCAGATCATGCATATCGGGCCGTTTTCAGAAGAGGGGCCGACGATCGAAAAAGTGCATGCGTTTATTGAAGAAAACGGTTACGAACGCAGGGGCAGACATCACGAAATTTACCTCAGCGACACCCGCAAGGCAGATCCGGCGAAATGGAAAACCATTATCCGACAGCCGTATTCATGAAAATTCGTCTGACAAGACAACTCAAAGAGCAGATGTTGATGTGGAATGTTTTGTGTGGATAGTTGCCAACTTTCCCCTTTTACCTTTTAGACGATAACAACAAACAGGAGAAAACAATAGGTATATCATTATCATGCTGTGGCATTGCGTGCTGTGACAGCAATAAAAAAAATCTGGATGCAAGAGTCAAACAAGAGGACATTGGCTCTGTATATGACAGAATAGCGCCTATTTATGATATTTGGGGCAAATTGACAGAGTCAAAAGCAAGGGATCGTGCAATAGAGCTTGCAGAAATCAAGGATGGGCAATCTGTTTTTGAAGTTGCAGTTGGTACAGGACTCGCTTTTTATGAAATAGTCAAAAGAAATCCAAATGGCGAAAATACAGGTATTGACTTATCAAAAGGGATGCTCAAAAAGGCTGATAGACGGGTAGGCAGACTTTCGGAAGCAAACTACTCTTTGAATATAGGTTCTGCCTTCAATTTAAATATTGAAGATGAATCAGTCGATACACTGGTCAATAATTACATGTTTGACCTTATTCCATTTGAAGATATGGATAAAATACTTGTGGAATTCAAGCGTGTTTTAAAAAAGGATGGAAAACTTATTCTGGTCAATATGACCGAAGGCGAACGTTTTGGAAGTACGTTGTACGACTTTGTTTACAATATTTCGCCAAAAACAATGGGCGGCTGTCGAGGAGTCAAACTGGCAGACAGGCTGCAGCAACAAGGTTTTAACGTTGAAGTAAGAGAATATTATCAGCAGATGTTATTTCCCAGCGAGGTCATCCTTGCCTATAAATAGAAACGGACCATTGTTCAAGTGCACAAGAAGATGAGCCGGAACCATGGAATCAGCGTCGGGGG
>JANQMO010000046.1 GCA_028280025.1 Chlorobium sp.
AAAAATGTTCGAGGTTCAGCGGAATGACTGTTCGAGCTTTTCCGGAATGGCTGTTCGAAGTTGGGCGGAATTTGTGTTCGAGGTTTGCCGGAACCTACATCCAGGCGATTACCAGCAACTTCGCAGCCAGTTTGACCCGGAGAATCCCCTTTATTCCTCTTTCCTGTTCACGTCCCTGCAGTTTTCTCGTAAACCAGAATTGCTTTAAAGTTTAAACGGATAACGGTTTGACGTTATACGTTCGATGTCGGCTGGATTATCCAGTAGGGTTATCTATTTTATTACAAATCGTCTATGTTTAATTCTTTTTGTGGTTTACGGCTTGCCTTATAATGCTGAAAAATTTTTAGTGAATAGTTTCTGTTAATTTATTTATATTTGGGATGAACATCTCGTTTGGAGACAAAGACCTTAAAAAGTATGCAAATAATGATCGTTTGGCATTACGTAAGCTTGGTGCGAAAAGAGCAAAGGTCTTTAAGCGGCGACTTGATGATTTGAGTGCAGCGGAAACACTTGAGGATGTTCGACACCTTCCCGGCCGTTACCATGAACTGACAGAAAACCGAAAAGGACTATGGGCTTGTGACCTCGATCACCCGTACCGTCTCATTTTTACCCCGCATGAAGAGCCGATACCGGCTGATGAGCATGGGCGCTATATCTGGATTGAGATCAAAGGTGTGGAAATAGTTGAGATTGCGAACTACCACAAGGAGAGATGAAGATGACGAAGCGCAATGAATATACACCCCAGACAGTAACGCATCCTGGCATTACCTTGAAGGAGAAGCTGGATGAACTCGGGATGAGCCAAAAGGAGTTTGCTGTTCGTACCGGCAAGCCTGAGCAGACTATCGTGAAGGTTATTGACGGCAAGAGTGCATTGACTCCCGATATGGCGGTGAAATTCGAGTCTGTCCTTGGTATACCTGCAACCTTCTGGTTGAATCGGCAGCAGAACTACGGTGAAGCGGTTGCGCGTTTGAAGCGCAGTGAACTGCTGGCCGAAGCAAGCGATTGGGTGTCAAGGTTTCCCTTGAAGAAAATGACTGATTTTGGATGGTTGCCCAAAAAACGCTCCAAAGCTGAAAAGGCGGAGGCTCTTCTGAGTTTTTTCTCCTTGTCAAACTCGAAAGCGTGGGAAGATTATTACCTGTCTGAGAAACTCAAAGTCAGTTTCCGTATCTCACTGGCGCACTACGGTGAGCCATATGCCATATCGGCATGGCTTCGGCAAGGAGAGCTGCAGGCGATGCAGCTTGATGCGCCAGCCTTTGACCGAAAAGGTTTTCTGGAGGCTCTCGATAGCATCAAAAAGGTCATGGTTGAGCATCCTGATGATTATTTCAAACAATTGCAACGTCTCTGCCTCGATGCTGGAGTAAAGGTTGTGTACACCCCCTGTTTGCCGAAAGCCCCGATTCACGGTTCCACAAGGTGGCTTTTCGATAACACTCCCCTCATTCAGCTTTCGGCTCGCTACAGGCAGAACGACCGATTCTGGTTCACCTTTTTTCATGAGGCAGGTCATATCCTGAAGCACGGGAAAAAACACATTTCGATCGAAAGCGCACAGCAGGAGTCGGCAAAAGACAAAAAAGAGATGGAAGCCGATGCGTTCGCCATTCAATGGACCTTTTCGGAAGAAGAGGAACAGGAGGTTTTACGGCATGCTCCCTTGACCGAACAGGATATTATCGAGTTCGCCCGGAAATTCGAAACCCATCCGGCAATGATTATCGGTCGTTTTCAGCATAAAGAATTGCTTCCTTACAGCGTTGGTCGGCGGTTCATGAAGCCAATCGTGCTGGATGATTGACCTTTTTTGAGAAACTCCAGAACTCTAAAAAATATGTTGGCCATAAAAAAAATACGCAATTGAGCATTCCGATTAAGCATAATGCAGCGCAAGAGGTCCACGGCGGCACGGATAGAGGAAGTTGTTTCGCTAACAAGCGCTTTAACTATGACGCTACTGATATCGTACCTATTAAGCTAATCGTTGTGAGGCAAAATGACTGAACGATACGATAATTCTGCTGCATGGCATTATGCTGCTTACAGACCACCGCTGCATTGCCTGATTCTCGAGCGCATTTTTCAATCCGATGAAACGTTCCATGCCGGATTAGACGTTGGCTGTGGAACAGGATACTCAGCCATTGCACTCAGTCGATATTGTGATCATGTGTTTGGAGTCGATTCAAGCCGGGCAATGTTGGACTCAGCAGAGACACACGCGAAGGTCACATATATCCATGGGGAACTGGATTCGCATATTCATCTTCCCGCCCGGAAGCTTGACATCGTCAGCTTTGCCGGCTCGCTTTTCTATACAAAGTCAGATTCGCTACGTGATGCCCTGACCAGGTTCTGTTCTCCTGGAGGAACAGTTGTTGTTTATGATTTTGGGGTTCTTCTGTATGAAGTGTTGACCACCCTGGGAGTGGATTGTCTCACGCACACAACTGATTATGACTATACAGTTGATCTCTCCGATTGGGAAGAATACATTATTGAGATTGGTAACACAGAAAGACTCGCGCTAGTGTCCCGAATGGTTAATTCTTTGTGTTATTCTTGAAACTTTCTTTAGCGTGTTCCACCGATGTTATAATTGATTGAGCACTTTTTGTCCAGATA
>JANQMO010000020.1 GCA_028280025.1 Chlorobium sp.
GACTGCTCATCGATATTTTGTCGTTCAACGAGCGTTCCATCAAAAAGGCGAGGGAGCCAGTGCCTCAACTCGCCCTATTTTAACCGGACAGTAGTGATACCTAATACCTAATACCTAATACCTAATACCTAATACCTAATACCCATAAACTATGTTCGAACGAAACTCTATGGTTCAGCCGGCGGCTGCAGCGGCGATGAAAAAAGTTCCTGTTGATGTACAGGCACGGGTTGTCAATCAGGTGTACACATGGATGACGCTCGGGCTTGCACTGACTGCTACTGTCGGCTGGTATGTGTCTGAAAGTGAGGCGATCAGGTCTCTTGTTTTCTCCAACGGCATGATCGTCATCGGTCTTGTTCTGGCGCAGCTCGGTATTGTGATCGGGTTGAGCGCCGGCATCGATCGCCTGTCAGGATCCGCGGCAACAGGACTGTTCATACTTTACTCTGCATTGACCGGACTGACGTTTTCAACAATATTTCTTGTATATACGGCAAGTTCCATAGCAGGCACTTTTTTTGTGACCTCCGGAACATTTGCCGCCATGAGTGTTTTCGGTCATACAACAAAACGGGACCTGACAAAGCTCGGCAGTCTTGCATTTATGGCTCTGATAGGGATTATCATTGCTTCGCTTGTCAATATGTTTCTGCACAATTCAATGCTTGAGCTGGGGATAAGCGTAATCGGTGTGCTGCTCTTTACCGGATTGACGGCCTATGACGCCCAGCGGATAAAACAAATGGCGGCAATGGTTACGGATGGTGAATCCGAAACAAAAGTATCCGTCATGGGGGCCTTGTCACTCTATCTCAATTTTATCAACCTCTTTCTTATGCTGCTTCGTTTTCTCGGAGTCGCTCGCGACGAATAATGGATATAGTATCGATTCTTGTCATGAATGGGCCCAATCTCTCCAGGCTTGGTAAGCGTGAGCCCGAAATATACGGAAGCCGAACGCTCGATGATATCAACAGGGAGATTGCAGAAGCGTTTCCGGGTCTGACCTTTGAGTTTTTCCAGTCCGAGGAGGAAGGGGAACTCCTCGAAAAGCTCTTCCATTGTGAAGATCAGGGCGGTTTCAGCGGCGTTATCCTGAATGCCGGTGCGTTGACGCATTATTCGATAGCGCTGCGGGATGCAATTAGTGCAATCAGTATTCCCGTCATCGAGGTTCACCTTTCGAATATCTATGCCCGTGAAGAGTTCCGTCGGATATCGGTCATTTCAGAGGTGTGCGCAGGAGTGATCAGTGGGTTCGGCCCTGACAGCTACCATCTGGGTGTGCGGGGCATCATGGGAATGCTTGAGAGCAAATGACGCCTTTTCGGCTATATGCATTGGTTCTTATTTAAAAAAAATGTATGTTTCTTAAATTGCGGTTGACTGTATATGGTTGCACTATGAACGGAGAGTAACGCATATACCTCTTTTTTGTCTTCCCCGGGAGGGCAATGTGGTATATCATTTTACTCGGGAGGTCAAATGATCAGTAAGCGACTGGCATTTTTTTTATGTAGTACGATTGTTGTTCTTTTCTTTTCTTCACCTGCCCTGGCAGGTTCTCCCTATGCCGGATTGACGGTCGGCTTGGCTTATTTGAATGATTCCAGCCTGAAAGGCTCTAAAAGCGGTGATCTCAGTTATGATGACGGTGAGGCATACAGTTATGCCCATGGTCTTGATTTCGGCTGTGTCAGGATTGAAGGGGAAATCGGCTATCAGAAAAACGATTTTGACACATTCGAACCCGGAGGAGTTGCAGGCAATGGCGATCTTTCAATACTTTCCCTGCTGGCAAACGGTTACTACTATTGTGAAATCGGCCAGAGTTCGGTGGTTCCCATCCTGAGTGCAGGTGTTGGTGCTGCAAATGTGGAGTATGAGGATGTTACCGACGAATTCAGTGAAGACGATATAGTGCTTGCCTATCAGGTTGGTGCCGGTTTGGGTGTAAAGGTGTCCGAGTCTGTGACGCTCAACGCGATGTACCGCTACTTTTCCACACAGGACGCAAGCTTTAAGGAAGCTGACGACGACGTAGAGATTGATATTTCAAGTCATAATGTATTGTTCGGCCTGAAGGTCAACTTTTAGGCAAACTGCTTAGGAAATGCTATAGGTCCTATAGGACTTATGGGACCTATAGGACCTATGTGGTTGCGAATCTCCTGTTCAAGTCATCCTCGGGATTGTTCCGGGGCTCCATCTTCACCCGATTATCCATTTCCTTTCTTTCCCCGTTATTCACCAATCACCATTGACCATTATCCGGTTTCTAATCAATCTTGTCGTAGAGTTTCCTGATCATTTCCCTGATGTTTTTTAACCTCCGTTCATCGCTTTTCATCAGGATCGGTTGGGTGAGAGCTTCTTTGAGAACTGTGATCGCCTCCTCGTATCGGTCCATGTCCTTGTAAAGTTTTCCGAGTTCATGATAGTGGCGAATGACGCGGGGATTGATTGCAATCGCCATTTTCAGTAATGCTTCGGCTTCTTCCTCACTTGCTTTCGGAACTTTTCCGAGAAACGTTTTTGCAAAAATCTTTTCTACCCATCCCATGCCGGCAATCTCGCGGTTGAACGAACCGAGTATCGAGAGGGCTATGTCATCCTCAGGATTCAGTTCCAGAGCGCGGTCAAGTTCATTTTTGATGATAGCGGCGCGTACGATTTTTTCTCTGGGGCCTATGTTATCCGCAAGGACTCCCAGTGATGCAGCAAGCCATGTGTGACCGTCAGCCAATGTTTCATCGATTGCGATACATGCTTCTGCATGCATGACGGCTTTTTCATAATAGGGCTGCCTTTTTTCTTGGTTTTCAGGCGGAATGGATTCTCCCATACTGACATAAAGGCGTGACAGTCTCCAGTGTGCCTGGGCGTTATCAGGATCTTGTGACAGTACGGTTGTGTAAACCGAGTCGGCTTTTTCGTACTGCATCCTGTAGAACAACACATCCCCCTCATAAAGACGTTCGTGAAGCGTGCCGGAACTGGGGGCGGCTCCGCAAAGCAGCATGAGGGATATGACTATTGTTGCCGGGATCGTTGATTTGAAGTGCATGGCGCATACTCCACATGAAAAAATACTCCGTTTTTATAGCCAGGATGAAAAAAAGCTTATCGGTTGCCGCACCTGATTATGATATCTGCAACTGTGAAGTGAACACATTGTAACCGGTTCAGAGTTCCAGGTGATGTCATCGGAACAGCAGTGAGCCGGGGTACTTTTTGTATAAACGACCGTCGAGGCCGAACCAGTGTCCGGAAGGAAGAAGCATCATGAGTACAGAAAAGATCATAAAAGGAGGGAGCGTCAGGTTATAGAAGCCCCCGGCTGCAAAATTCAGTACGAGAAAAAGCGCGAATGCCGCGTTCAATCGAACGGCAAGACCGAGCAAAAGGCATATGCCGATAATGAGCTCTCCGACTGTGACGATCCAGGCTATCGGCATGGCAAGCGGAATGGCAAAGTGCTCCAGATAGAGTGCCTGGAAAGATCCAGGAACAAGTTCAGCGAGCCGTTTGGTGAAATGGCCGTGCATGATATCCGTCCAGAGCCAGCCTTTCACCAGTTTGTGCCAGAATCCATAGAGAAAGAACACAGCAAAAAGATACTGTCCAAGAAGGAAAAGAATGATGCCGGCCGTCTGGAAAGGATGTTTCCTGATAGTATCCGAAGACCAATCGAATGCTGACATATTTCGTTGTTTATTGTTGGGAAATTACCACCTGAACCGGGCGTTTCAGCAATTGCTCGATTCAGGCAGATGAAATATACACAATAAGGTCCTGTTACGGCATCATGCTTTCCGGTTATGTGCGATGCAGCACCATTCATTCAGATCATTGTCTGCGGATCGACATCAATTGTAACGGACAGATCATTCCGGCTGTATACATTGAGAAGCTCTTCTTTCAGGCTGACGAGCAGGGCCGGGGAGATTTTTTTTCCGGGAAGTTTCAGGAGGACCTGGAACCTGTAGCGTCCTCTTATGCGGGAAATGACGGCAGGGGCCGGGCCGAGAACAATGCATGAATCTCCCGTCATGTATGGTTTTAGAGCATCAGTAAATGCTGCGGCAGCATTTTCGGCTGTTTGTTCGTCCGGTGAACTGAACTCGCATGAAACGAGTTTGGCGAACGGAGGGTAAAAAAGCATTTTTCTTGTCTTCAGGTCGTGACTGAAAAAGTCCTCGTAACTGCCATGCAGGAGAAACCTGAATACGTCGTTGTCGGTGTTGTATGCCTGAAGAAAAACCTCCCCGGGGATTTTTGACCGGCCTGCTCGTCCGGCAACCTGCAGGAGAAGGGAAAAAAGCCGTTCACCGGCTCTGAAATCCGGGATATTGAGACCGATATCGGCCATCAGAACACCGACAAGACTGACGTCCGGGAAATCGAGTCCTTTGGCTACCATCTGTGTTCCAAGAAGAATTCTGGACTTCTTGAGGCGGAAATCATTCAGGATCATGGCGTGAGCACCCTTGACGCCAGTGGTGTCAACATCCATACGCAAAATGTTTTCCTCCGGAAACAGCTTGTGAAGTTCCTCTTCAATACGTTCGGTGCCGCTGCTTTTGTACAGGATATTGTTCGACGAACAATGATCGCATTGCTCTCTGAAAATAATTGTCTTGCCGCAGTAGTGGCATCGAAGCTGCTTGTTTGCAGCGTGATAAACCAGAGGAATGTTGCAGTGGCTGCAGGTTGGAATCCGGCCGCAGTCAAGACAGAGTATGCTTCCTGCAAATCCTCTTCTGTTTTGCAGGAGGATGACCTGCTCGTCTCTTTCCAGCCGTTGATGGATTTGCCGGAAAAGGATATCGGAGATAGAGAACGAGACTTTAGAGCATTCCCGCATCGGGATGAGTTTGATCTCGGGTAGTTTCGCTCCGTCAACCCGTTCGGGTAGTTTCAACAGATGATACTTGCCGGAGAGGGCGTTATTGTAGGACTCGAAGGACGGTGTTGCGGAGCCCAGAACGCACATTGCTCCTTCGAGTTTGGCACGCATTACTGCAGTGTCCCTGCCATGGTATCTGGGTGTCCGATCCTGTTTGTAGGCTGTATCATGCTCTTCATCGACAATGATCGCACCGATATTTTCCAGCGGTGCGAAGACCGTTGAACGGGCACCGAGCGCGATCCTTGCTTTACCATGCCGGAGTTTCTGCCAGGCATCATATTTTTCCTGGTTACTCATGGCGCTATGCAGTATCTGGATGTCATTGCCGAAATGCTGGCGGAAACGTGAGGCTGTCTGCGGCGTAAGTGAAATTTCAGGAACAAGGACGATGGCGTTTTTACCGGCAGCGAGAACTTCCCTGAGCAGTTCGATGTAAATGATTGTTTTTCCGGAACCGGTGACACCGTGCAGAAGGTATGTGCCGAAACCGCCTTTTCGAAATCCCGCAAGCAGAGCGTCGTGTGCATGCTGCTGATCGCTGGAAAGGCATTCGATAATCTGCGCAGGTTCTGCGGTATCGTTCGAAAAACCTGTTCCTGTTTCAACCGTTACCGGCTCGAAAAGGCCTTTTTTTACCAACTCTTTCGCTACGGGTGCCGTCGTGCCGATTTGCTCGGGAAACGCCCATGAAGCGTCCAGTTCGGAAAGGTTTTTTACGGCTGCGGCCTGTCTTGGGGCCCTGGACAGTGATACCGGAAGGGGATCGGGGAGTGGCGTTACAAGCCTGTATGCAGTTCTGGTTTTTTGTTTTAAGGACTTGAATGATTTTTTCAGGGAGATGAGCCCGCCTCGTTCCATCGCTATAAGTGTCCGGTACAGGTTCTTTTTGCCGAGACGGTTTTCGAGCTGTTTCACCGTTATTTTCTTTCCGGTTCGCAACTGCGCCATGATTGTTTTTCTGAGAAGGGTGGAGACAACTTTCGGCTGATCGCCGCTCAAGAGTTGAAACTCATTGAGGTGTATCGTTTCGCTTACTTTTGCCTTGAGCGGAGCGGGCAGGATTGCCTGGATGGTTTCGATCGGGCGGGTCATGTAGTACCCTGCCATCCATGACGAGAGCGCAAGCGTTACCGTGGTAAGGACGGGTGTTCCGCCATTGAGGATGTCTGTAACGATACCTTCCGGCTGCTCATCAGGTGTATCGTCACTGAAACCGATAACATACCCGATGACGCTGCGTCGCGGATTTTTCGATGGCTCAAAAAGTACCTGGCAGCCGGTCTGCACGTCCCCTGCAAGGTCTTCATCGATCGCTGCGACAACAGGGTCGTGCCGCTGGAAGTATTGGGTATGCAGCAAGGCATGCGTTGTCATGGGCTTTCGGTACAGGATACAATAGAGGATTTCTCATACATCATGCAATATCCCATGGCACAGTCATCCCCGAACTTCTTCTCCGGGAAGCCATCTTCAAAAGAAAGCCGCCATGGATGCCGCCCCTGTGAAATTCGAACATTTATTTCACGGAGCAGCACGACTCTCTTCCGGTAATATGATACATGGTAAATGACAGTCGTTGAGCAGTGCTTGTGAGACAGTCTCTTCGACAGGCAGCCCTGCACAGCGGGAGGTCAGGCATGGAGCGCGGCAAGGATGTTTTCCTTGATTTCCTCAACGCTCCCGGTACCTTTGATGCTCTTGAACATGGGCGCCGAGCCGTTTCCTTCCGCTGCCCAGCTGCTGTAATATTCAATGAGCGGCGATGTCTGGCTGTGATAGATTTCGAGCCGTTTTCTGACCGTCTCCTCATTATCGTCTTCCCGCTGAACAAGCGGTTCGCCGGTAATATCGTCAATGCCTTGACGTGCCGGCGGGTTGAACAGGATGTGATACGTTCTGCCCGATGCAAGATGGACTCGTCTGCCGCTCATGCGTTTGATGATCTCATTGTCGTCAACCTCAATATTGATGACATGATCGATATCGATCCCCTTGGTTTTCAATGCCTCGGCCTGAGCAAGTGTCCGGGGAAACCCGTCGAAAAGGCAGCCGTTCGAACAGTCGTCATTGTTGAGCCTCTCCTGTACAAGGGAGAGGATGATCTCATCGGATACCAGCTTTCCTTCGTCCATTACTTTTTTTGCCCTGATCCCAAGCGGAGATTTCTCCTTGATGGCCGAACGGAGCATGTCTCCTGTTGAAATCTGCGGGATATTGTAAGCCGTGGCAATAAACTGTGCCTGGGTACCTTTTCCGGCACCCGGAGCCCCTAAGAGAATAACTCTCATTATACCAATGTTAGGGAGTTGTTATTATTTTTTCAGCTTGATGACTTTGATGCTTTTTTTGGGCGATTTCTCAGGGATTGGAGGGCTTTCCCCGTTCGAGGCTGCCGCAGGTTCTGTCTGTCCTGGTTCCGGAGCGGAAGGTTTCGATGCAGAACCGTTTGATTTGGAGGATGATTTGAATGGAATGGCCTTTTTGGCGGGTTTCTTTTTTTCGTCGGCGGGTTTCGTCTGAAAATCGGATTTATCGAAAAGCTCCTGCATCGCCTGGGTCTGGCCTTTAGGATTGAGAGACAGGAAGAGGTACTCGTCTTCCCTGACATGGGATTTCCTGAATTCAAAGTCAAGCGCGGAAAGAACCATTCTGATAACTCTCCGGCTTTCTCCCAGGTCGCCGCGCGATTGGATTTCGGTTTCCGCTTTGGCGTTTATCGTGGTTATGGGATCGCTGTTCCGGTCACTTTCTTCCGACAGGCCGAAGGTGACAACTATTTTTGTGCCGAGCAGGGCAAAAGACGATACTTCGGCACGGATCATCGTCATACCGCCGACAGAGGTTTTTTTGCTTTTCAGGTTCCAGCCGACCCAGTGTTCAATTTTATCAATGATATAGCGTGAAAGAACTGCAGCCGATTTTGAAAAACGCCTCACTTTCAGTTCATCAAAAAGGGGGCTTTCAGAGGTCTGGTTGGCATTGCCGGTCAGACCATGATATGCTTTGTTGAATTCATTTCTGAAGGGGATGAAATCCAGTAAATCCATGATTGTTCTCTGCTTTATGAATGATAACGGGCAGAAGATACCGCTTTCTTTTCGGATAAAGCCAGTTGACCGCATGCCGCGTTTATCGAGGCTCCATGGCTTCTGCGTACCGTTACATGCAGGCCTGCATCGACAAGCATTGCAATAAAATGGTCCTGCCGTTCTGAGTTTACATGCTTAAACTTCATATTAACGATAGAATTATAATCTATCAAGTTAATTTTGCATAAAAAACCGCGGCTGAATTTCGCCAGCATTCTCGCATCGTCAGGCGTATCGTTCATGCCGTCGAGAAGCATATAGACCAGGGTTACCGGCTCTCCGGTCTTGTCGGTATATCCTGCAAGTGCCTTGTGCAGTCGGTCGAGAGTATGTTCTTTTGACGCAGGAATGAGCTGCTCACGTTTCCTCTGGTCTGCAGCATGGAGAGAAACCGCCAGCTTTGTTTTCAGGCCTGACCTGGCTATACGGTCAATCCCCGGCACAAGGCCGACGGTTGAGATGGTGATTTTTCTCTGCGGCAGCGAGAAATCGAAACGCTGGTCAGAAAGGATATCTACCGCTTCGATAACGTTTGGCAGGTTCAGGAGCGGTTCGCCCATTCCCATGAAAACCACGTTGGAAATATCACCTTTTGTCGTTTTGTCATCGGCCAGATACACCTGCTCGACAATCTCGGCAGCGTTGAGGTTTCTTGTAAACCCCATGTATCCTGTTGCGCAGAACGTGCAGCCGAGGGGACATCCCGCCTGGGAGGAAACACAGACGGTTTTTCTGTCTGGTGATGGAATGAGAACGGTTTCCACTTCAAGGCCGTCGTGCAGTGATACCAGGTATTTCGTTGTTCCTTCGATGTTGTCAGCAGCAGATTCACGCTGCTCTTTTATAATCGCACAGGAGGGGATGGAATAACCGGACGATAAAACCGCCCTGAGGCTCGACCCGAGATTTGACATCGCTTCGAACGAAGAGGAACGATCATTGAAGAGCCAGCGGCGGATCTGGTCGGCACGGTATTTCTGCTCTCCCAGTTCCGTCATGATCTGCTGCAGTTCGGAGCGGGAATACGACTTGATGTTTTTCTTTTGTTCCACGGGATTACTTCATTTTCTCCAAATATGGTAAAAAGAGCCGGATTTCCTTTGTTTCGTGCTCTTTTGTCTTTTATGTACTTTGTTTTGCAAAGTTGACACGGTGTCGAGTTGTTTCTCGATACAAGACAAGAAAAAAGCATGGAGAAAGAAAAAGAAGAAAAAAAGCTCGATTACAAGCTCCTCGACAGGATTATCCATTCCAGGATACGTTTCGCAGCGCTCTGTTACCTCGAAAAGGTGGATCAGGCATCGTTTATCGATATCAGGGATACAATCAGAGCTACCGACGGAAACCTGAGTGTGCATCTTCGCAAACTCGAGGACGCCGGGTACGTTTTCTGCGACAAAACCTACAGCAAACGTGTGCCTCTTTCCCTTTACAGGGTGACTGCAAGAGGGAAGGAGGCATTTTCACGCTACAGGGAGCAGGTCGGTAATTTTTTTTCATGCCCTGTCAAAGATCAGCCCTGAAAAAAGGCAAGTTCGCCAACCTCCCGGTATGAAAAAAATATCAGGTCCGCCGGCATCGATATCGGTTTTATCCATTCGGCAGCATCCGCACAGACTTTCGCAAGGTCTGCGGCATGGATGTACGAACAACAACCATGCTCAGTACGGGCGGGCCTGAACCCCGCCCCTGTCAAAAACACCCAACACACTCACTTCCTGTAATATTTCATCGCATCCGGGATAGCGTTTCTGATCTGCCTTATTCGTGAAGCGTCCGAAGGATGGGTGCTTAAAAACTCAGGCGGTTTTCCCCCTTTGGAACTTCTTGACATTCTCTTCCAGAATCCTATTGCTTCGTTCGGGTTGTAGCCGGCAATGGCCATGAAGATCAAGCCTATTCTGTCGGCTTCGTATTCCTGAATACGGCTGTAGGGGAGAAGGAGCCCTACCTTGGATCCCACACCGAAAGCCGACATCCACAGCCGGCGGGTTTTTGATGGATATGAGTTCATAGCGGAACTGAGAGCAGCGCCGCCCATTTGTGTCAGCAGCAACTGGCTCATGCGTTCGTTGCCGTGTTTGGCGACGGCATGTGCAATTTCGTGGGCCATGACGACTGCAAGGCCGGCGTCTGTTCTTGTATAGGGAAGAATGCCGGTATAGACTGCGATTTTGCCGCCCGGCATACACCAGGCATTTGGCGACTTGTTCTTGAAGAGATTGTATTCCCAGCTGTATTGACGCAGTTCTGAAATAAGGCCGCGCTGCCGGAAATACTGCTCGACGGCTCGCTGAAGCTTTTTGCCGACCCTTTTGACTCGTGCAGTTTCAGCTCTGTTGGAACTCAGCCTGTTGTTTCTGAGAAACGTGTTGTACTGATCGTTACTCAGCGAGAGCATGGAAGAGGAGGGGACAAGGTTGAGCTGGGAACGGCCGGTAATCGGGACCGTTGCGCACGAAGCAAGGAACAGCAAAGGAAAGATCAGGGCCAAAAAACCTTTGTAAACAGGCAGGCAATGCTTTTTCATGACAGTACGGGATTCAAATGACAGCTAATAGGTGTTGAGTTGTTTTATCTCCTTTCTCCAGCAATGAAAGAGGATATGTCCTGCAAATCCTGCCAGTTCGGGAGAGAGAATATCACAGACCCGGGCCTGAAGATCAAGATAATTCTTTTGTGATAAGGAATGGAAGTCGTTTCCGAAGGAAAACCATCCGGAAAGATACTGACGGACATGCGTGTCGATGGGAAAAGCATCGAAGCGGTTCAAACCGAAAAGAAGAATGCAGTCGGCAATTTTCATCCCTATTCCCGGTAGTGCACACAAGCGTTCTCTTGCTTCTGCAAGAGGCATGTGAGGATCTCTCAGAGTCTCGAGGTCAAGGCTGCCCGACACGACTTCTTGTGCAGCATGAATGATGTTGTTTGCCCGTATGCAGTTATTGTTGGTGCATAGTTTCAGACGTTCCGGAGCAGATGCAGCAAGCGCTTCCGGGGAGGGGAAGGTATGGTAGGCGAACGGCCTTCCGGCAAGAACGGTCTCGTGAAGGATGCCTTTCTCACGAGTCAGCGACTCTATCTGCCTTCTTATGACAGACATTCCAAGGCCCTGAGCGCACATGAATGTGACGAGAACCTCAAATGGAGCCTGTCGGAGCACTTTTGTCGCCATATAAGGCTGAATTAGCTGCCAGATATTGGGGTAACGTTCTTTGAACTCAATGGGAAATATTGTCCCTGTGTCTATGTCGAGAGAGAAGTAGTTGCTGATAAAGTTCATGAATGCCGATGTATCGGCATACTGCTTCGTGCTGTGTATGATGATCTCGGGATCGGTTGCGTTCTGAATAATATAAAGCTCATCATCAATTATGCCTGACAACAAATCTTTTGTTTTTGCATCATAATTCCACATAAAACTCTGTCCGCTCATCAATGAGTGACGTATGTTTACGTTTTTATCTTGCGTATTTATTTTTATGTTTGACATTTTTTCCTGGTTGATAAATGAATTGATAATAGATGAATTTTACTTAGAAAATATGTTTTTTAAAAATATTTAAAATATTGTAATAAAATTATATATTGTTATTTATATAAATAAATTTTATGTTCGTTTTATGAGTGATTATTGTAATTTTATTTGTTTTGTTTTTTATGTTTTTCTGTTCTTTTATTTATTGTTTGTGTGCAATAAAAAAACCGATCAAGAATTTTGTTTGTCTTGATCGGCTGGTTTTTATCTTGTTGTGCTTGACTTATATGTAGCTGTAATACTGTTCCATCTCGGGTTCAAAGAAAAACTCTTCCTGGCCGAATGCAGGTCTCAGATCATCTATCCATGTTGCGGATTCATCATACTCGGCAAAGAATATCCTGTTTGTCCATTCAGGGTTTCTGCTTTGGGTGAATTTCAGGGCAAACAGCCTCTCGCCATTGATTTCCATGATGTCTTCGACAATGATTTTTCCGGGAGAGCAGGACATCGAAGGCCCGCGCACTGTTCTGCCGAGTCCGGACATCTTATGATAGGCGTTATTGAAGATATC
Source organism: Chlorobium sp. (assembly GCA_028280025.1). GTDB lineage: Bacteria > Bacteroidota > Chlorobiia > Chlorobiales > Chlorobiaceae > Prosthecochloris. Next base: position 12,057 of record JANQMO010000020.1, read on the forward strand.
TATTGCTTTTGCAAGGGGGATACCGAAATAATGTTTCGGTCCTGTATCTCTTTCGAGGAACATATAGTAGGGAATGATACCGAGCTGAATCTGTTTCTGCCACATTGTCTCCCATATGTCCGAACAATCGTTGATATGGCGTGCAATGGGCGACTGGCTGCGGATGACTGCCCCGGTAGAGCGGAGACGCCGGATCGCCTCGATGGCTACAGGCGTTTCAATTTCTCTCGGATGGCTGATGTGGGCCATGATGGCGAGATGTTTGCCTGAAGCGATGATTTGTTCGAAAAAGCGCAGCAACTCATCGGCATCATGTTCCGACGTGAAACGATAAGGCCACCAGCTCAATGCTTTTGTGCCGATTCTGATGGTCTTTATCGTAGGAATGGTCAGTAACGGCCCAATATATTTTTTCAGGGTTTTTGTGTTCATGACCATCGGATCGCCGCCGGTAAAAATAATATCCCTGACTTCAGGATGATTTTTCAGGTAACCGACAAGAGTCGAGACGTCATTGTTGGCAAACTTGAGGTTTTCAAGCCCCGAAAATTGCGGCCATCGGAAACAGTAGGTGCAATAGGCGTGGCATATCTGAGCTTCCGAAGGAAAGAAAAGAACGCTTTCCCTGTATTTGTGCTGGACTCCGTGCAGGACTTCATCACCGATGCGCGGCGTGTTGAGTTCCATTTGTCCGGCAGGATTCGGGTTTTGCAGCAGTTGAATTTCCCTTGCAGCCTGAAGAACCTGTTCTCGTGGAGCATCATCCTGGACAAGACCGGAAATGCGCTCAAAATCTTCGGATTCAAGCATATTTTCCTGGGGAAAGCTTAATCTGAAGAGCGGGTCTTGGGGTACGTTAGACCAGTCTATAAGATGTTCCGTTACGTAACTGTTGACCCTGAATGGATAAACGGAGGCTACCGTTTTTATGATATGACGCTGATCTTCAGACACCTTCCGGTATTGAGGAAGGGTATGAAGATTGTCTGCTGTATAGGAGCGATATTTCAGCATAACAACGACATTTAGCAGTTGCTAAAATATCGGCAGAGCATTGGGTGGATGTATAAGCTCTAACCTTTCTCATAGTGTACGTGCCTTGATCAAAGGCAAAAATTTGTCTTTGTATTTACGATTATATAATCAATTAAGCAAGTATGTTCGTAAGCTCTTGTTTCACAACAAGTTGATCTATGTGTGACCATCACACGGGCATCATGCAGGAGCCGCCTTTTTGCCGGAACCGACGTTCATTCATTCGCCGTTCAATCACTTGTTTTCCCTTTATACCAGCAGTACATAAGACTTTTCTCGAACATCTGGATTTCATGTGACAATGAAAAGAGGCTGACGATGCATATATTTGAAGTCTGAATGTGTGGTTTTATGCTGCAACTGACAATAGTAAAATGATTTATATACAGAGAGCGTTGCAGGGCCGGACCGTATTGATCCCTGTACTGCTCTGCATCTTCCAGCTTTCTGCCTGCGAGCGTAATAACAGGAACATAGAGTTCGACAGGTATCTGTATCGTGACACAAAAGACCTTGTGCGTTTTGTGTATGATGCGTCGAGAATTCTCGAGAAAAAGGGAATCAAGGGGGTAGAGGAGCTCAGGGAAAACAGATTTCGCTACAGAACAGCAACCTTTTATCTTTACGTGTATTCCCTTGACGGAACGAACATTTTTCATGCCGGTATGCCGGAGTTCGAAGGAAAAAGCCTGATGGATGTTACCGACAGGAGCGGCAAGAGGATAATGGAGCTTATTCTCAGGGCGATCGATAATCCGGTCAATCCTCATGGCTGGGTGCATTACTCCTGGTGGGAGCCCGGGAAATTTTATCTGGTTCCTAAATCGTCCTGTCATTTCAAGGTTACAGGGCCTGACGGCAGTGAATTCATTGTGGGCGGCGGTATCGACTATCCACCTGAAGAAAAGGAGTTTATCCGGATCGCCGTCGACGACGCCATCGGCATTCTTGATGCCAGGGGCAGGCCGGCGCTCGACGAGATTGAAGACCCTGCCAATGAATACAACTATCGTGATGTCCGTGTATTTGTTTTTCAGGGGGATGGAACAATCCTTGTTTCACCTGTTGTGGATGAGCAGTTTCAGAACCTGGCCCTTCTGGACTGCGTTGACGAGGTTGGTCACAGACCGTTCCGGAAAGCTCTGGAGAGACTGAAGAACAAAGAGTATACATGGGAGGTTTTCCTTGCCAGAACCAGGGGTGAACGCGGGCTCATCAAGAAAAGTCTTTACCTGCGAAGGACACGGTTTGAAGGAAAGGAAACCTTTGTGGGTGCGGTTACAGATCTTCCCCAGCCTCCGTAGTGTTGAGGTTCATGGGCAGCACGAAAAATCATTTTGCTTGTTGCGTCTGGATTGTTCATCAACGTTTTTCTGACAATCAGTAATGGCGGTTGAAAAAACATCACATTTAGAGTACGCGGTCAATGATGTGCCCCCGCCGGTACACCTCATAGTTCTTTCCTTGCAGCATGTATGCCTCATGTTCGTGTCTGTTGCATTGCCGGTCATTTTTACCGCCCAGCTTACCGAAACAAGCGAATTCGGGGCAGCGCTCGTTACGTTCTCAATGGTATCGGCTGGTATCGGTTCGATAATCCAGTCTGCAGGGTTGCCGTTCATCGGATCGGGTTATCTTTGCCCGAATGTTTGCGGTCCTTCCTATTTCAGTCTCTCGCTTTCCGCAGCATGGCTTGGCGGGCTGCCCCTGATGCGCGGGATGATTATCGTGGCGGGTCTTGTCGAAATGGCACTTGCCCCTGTAGTACAGAAGCTGAAGCATGTTTTTCCCCGTTTCATTGTCGGCCTCGTTGTTGCAATGGTCGGAGTGAGTATCATCAATATGTCCGTAAACTCTGTTTTCGGGATTGAATATAAAGGTGATGCGATTCGCACCCCGGATATTGTGATTGGAATGGTTTCGCTGATGATCATGGTGCTCTGCAATATCTGGGGAAAAGGAATCGTGAAGATTTACTGCCTCTTGATCGGGATGGTGTCGGGTTGGGTGTTTGCATGCATGCTGGAGCCTGAATATCTGTTCAAATTATCGACGGTTCAGGCACAGCCGTTTTTTGCACTGCCGGTTATCGGGCCCGAATTCCGTAACATATCGTTCGATATAGACCTGCTTATTCCCTTTGTGGTCATATCCATAAGCGGATCGCTCAAATCACTCGGCAATCTTCTTGCTGCCCAGAAGATATCCGAGCCAAAACGAGATACGGTGGATTTCGTTCCGATACGGAAGGGATTGCTTGCCGACGGTTTTTCAACTGTCCTGTCCGGGGTGCTGGGAGGTATGGCTGTCGATACATCGTCAAGCAACGTGGGACTTGCCGGATCAACGCGGGTTACAAGCCGTTGGCTGGGTGTCGTTGCGGGAATGATATTCATTCTTTTCGCTTTCTGTCCCAAGTTGACCGTTGCACTGACACTCATGCCCAAACCCGTCCTTGGTGCCTCGATCATTTTTGCCGGTTGTTTCATGATCTGTACAGGACTTCTTGAAATGTTCGGTGAGGAGTGGGATCCGAGGAAGACGTTTGTTGTCGGTATCGCCCTGATTTTCGGCCTGAGCACGGCATTCCTGCCTGATCTCTATGCTCGCGCACCGGAACTGGTAAAGATATTTTTTACCGATCCTCTTCCGACAACCACAATTCTTGCGGTTTTTCTGCATCAGGTATTGAATCTTGACAGAAGGATTGCTGAACTGATCGGGCGGCAGGGAGTCGGTTGAGTTTCTGTCTTTATGTGTAAGAAATGATTGTTTTCACTATCTTTCAATGCTCAACCGGAAAATGTAAGCCTAACCGATCAAGCTTTTTCCTGCATTGCGTTTATGTCTTCAGCTCCTTGGATAAAACATTATGACAAAGGCGTTCCTCCCACGCTTCATCCATATCCCGATCACACACTGATCGATATAATAGCCCGGCGAGCTGTTGAGAACCCGGACAGCAAAGTTTTGCATTTCAAGGGAGCATCGATGACATGGCGTGATCTCGATCGGCAAAGCAATGCGCTGGCCCATTCTCTTCTTGATGAAGGTATTGCCAAGGGAGACCGGGTTGTTCTGATTCTTCCCAATTCTCCACAGATGATCGTTTGCGAAGCGGCGATATGGAAAATCGGGGCTATCGCAGTACCGGTCAATCCTCTCTACACAGAGCATGAACTGGCGTATGCGCTTGATGAAAGTGGTGCGGAAACCGTTATTGTTCTGACCCCGTTTTACAGAAAGATCAAATCTGCAATGTCCGGCGGAAAAAAGCGGAAAGTGATTGCAAGTACTATCAAGGAGTATCTTCCTCCGCTTAAAAAGCTGTTGTTTACTCTTCTTAAGGAAAAAAAAGAGGGACACGCCGTTACGCTTGACAACGGCGACAGATTCCTCGATACGATGATACGGTCGCATAGCGGGGAATCCAGGCCGGACATTGCTGTAGGGCCCGACGATACAGCCTTGTTTCTTTTTTCCGGCGGAACGACAGGCATGCCGAAATGTGCTGTATGCACGCACCGTTCAATTGTGATCAGCGGCGTGCAGATCGCAGCATGGTTCGGAGTTGTGTTTGACCGGGATAACGAGGCCGTTGTGCTGAATATGCCTCTTTTTCATGTTTATGCGCAGGTTGGCATACTGGGTGCGGCATTTGTCGACAATCTGCCTTTTGTTCTTGTCCCCAATCCACGTGACATCGATGATTTGATCAGTACGCTTAGAAAATACCGGCCATCGATCCTTCCGGGTGTACCTACCCTTTTCAACGCTCTGGCCAGACATCCGAAAGTTTCCCGTGACAGCAGCGTCCTTTCTTCTCTGAAACTCTGTGTTTCCGGTTCGGCTCCGTTGCTGCTCAATACGAAGAAACGTTTTGAAGAAATGACCGGAGGCCGGATTATCGATGCATACGCTCTTACCGAATCGATGATCGGATCGGTGCTGACTCCGGTTTTCGGCACCTACAAGGAAGGGTCTGTCGGTATTCCTGCACCGGATGTCGAGGTCCGGATTGTCGACCAGGAGAACGCGGATGTTGTACTGCCGCCGGGTGAGATCGGAGAGATAACCATGCGGGCGCCCCAGTTGATGAAAGGGTACTGGAACCATCCCGAGGAAACAGAAAAAATCATACAAAACGGCTGGCTGCAAACCGGCGATCTGGGATATCTCGATGAGGACGGGTATCTGTTCATTATCGACCGGAAAAAAGATGTGATAAAGCAGGGCGGTTTTCAGGTCTGGCCGCGGGAAGTCGAAGAGGTTATCGTATCGCATCCTGACGTTTCCGAGGCGGGTGTTGCCGGTGTACCGGATGAATACCAGGGAGAAGCGGTCAAGGCCTGGGTGGTTCTTCGCGAGGGGGCAGGGCTTGAAGCCGATGAGCTTCGCAGATTCTGCAAAAAAGAGCTGGCTGCATACAAAGTCCCCAAGCACATTGTGTTCGTTGACGTTCTTCCCAAGTCGTCGATAGGAAAGGTGCTGCGAAGGAAACTCGTCGATGAGCATACAGCTCAGGCATCGTGATCGTCGCTGGTGCAGGCTGCGGCAGACCGCAATTTTACGATTTATTACCGTATTGTCCACGAGAGGCCGGTTTTTCCTTTTGATTTCATTTTCCTAATAAAGTATATTTGTTCGTCAGCCAATGGTTGGCTGAACGCTTTCAGGTGAGTTGTGCTTTTGATTATTTGATGGCGTCTCTCTTTTTACCAAAGCACACATTACCATGAGGTAAGAACATGAATATTTACATAGGCAATCTGGAATACGGCGTCACCGAAGATCAATTGCGTGAAACGTTCGGAGAATTCGGGGAAGTTTCCAGTTCGAACATCATTACCGACAAGTTTACAGGCCGTTCCAAAGGATTCGGTTTTGTGGAAATGCCTAACGATGAAGAAGCCAACGCTGCTATTGATGCCCTGAACGATGCGGAACTCAATGGTCGTCCGATGAGGGTGAACCAGGCAAGGCCGCGCGAAGAACGTCCCAACCGCCGTTTTCAGCAATATTGAGGAGCATATTATTCCTTCTTATTCAGGATTGCAAAGCCGTCTGACCCAAAAGGACGGCTTTATCGTTATTCTGTAAATCTTGATCCTCCGACCGGTTTTTATCTGTTGAATATGGATACGTGCTTCCGTGAGGAGGTGGATGGCACGTCAACATGTTCTGTAGTACCTGCCAGGGTTTATCGTTTACCGTATGAGGCTGAAAGGAAAGAAAGCGCTTGTGACCGGTGCCGGCGGAGGTATCGGCAGTGCAGTTGCACGTTGTTTTGCGTCTGAGGGAGCGGAGTTGATCCTGAGCGACCGCCATGCTGCCGACTGTGCAGCCGTGGCTGAAACGATCAGGAACGGCGGTGCGGACCCGATGGTCGCTGCTGCTGATGTGACCATTGAAGATGAGATTCGTGAGCTGTATGAGAAGATAGAGGAAGTGCATGTAACGCTGGATGTTGTCGTCAATATTGCCGGAGGTGATCTCGAGCCGGTCAGGGATATAAACGATCTCGGTTACGACGGCATGAGCGGAAACATCGACCTGAACCTCAAATCCTGCATGCTGAGCTGCAGGGAGGCATGCAGGATCATGCGCCCTGAGAACTATGGCAGGATTATCAACATGAGTTCTCTTGTTTATCGGGGCAGCCAGGGCCAGTTTTCCTATTCGGCAGCAAAGGGTGGAATTTTCTCGTTTACACGATCCCTTGCAATGGCAATGGGCCCATATAACATAACGGTCAATGCCCTTGCGCCGGCTCTTGTAGATGTTCCGGTTTTCAAGAGGGTTCTCGGAGAGGAACGCTGGAAGGCATTGGCCGAGGATGCTGCCCGGCGCTACCCGATGCAGAGAATTGCATCTCCTGATGATGTGGCCAGGGCGGCTCTTTTTCTGGCTTCTGATGACGCATCGTTCATAACCGGCCAGATCCTCGAAATATCCGGCGGTGCGCGGTTGTAGTGTTTGGGTGTGTTGAGGATTGTTCTGAAAATGACAAGGGGCAGGAATCTTGGACCGGTTTGACATTCTCTGTTGAAAAGCCGTCAAAGCAATTACGCGTGACGGCTTTTTCATTATGAACTTTTCTCTTTTGTATGGGTATTATAATGATAGGGAACAAGTGCATTGAGTAAACCACGGCTGTATTAAAACTCGTTTTTCTATGCCTGATTTCAGCATTATTCATTCGGTGCCGTTCTATGAGATTACCGCGCTCCTTGTGCTGGCAGCCGGGGTTGGGGCGGTGAGCCTTTTGCTTCGCCAGCCGATGATCGTGAGCTTCATAGCTGTTGGTGTGCTTGCAGGCCCTTCTGTTTTCGATATCGTTCATTCAAGAGAGAAAGTGCAGCTTCTTGCGGATCTCGGGATCGCCCTTCTTTTGTTTCTTGTCGGATTGAAGCTCGATCTGAAGCTCATTCGATCGATGGGGCTCGTGTCGCTTGCAACCGGGCTTGGCCAGGTATTATTTACCTCGATAGCCGGCTACATTATCGGTCTTTTACTGGGATTCGATGCGGTCATGGCTCTCTATGTTGCCGTTGCACTGACGTTTTCAAGTACGATCATTATCGTCAAGCTGCTGTCGGACAAAAAAGAGGTCGATTCATTGCATGGCAGGATAGCGATCGGTTTTCTGATTGTGCAGGATCTTGTCGTTGTTCTGGCAATGATGATTTTGTCGGCTTTCGGGGTGGATTCGCAGACAGGAATCGAAAACAGCGCATTCATGCGTCTGGGTACCGTTGTACTCTATGGCGCTTTCATGCTGGTATTTGTCGTTGTCTTCATTCGTTATCTGGCAAATCCTATAGTAAGCCGGATCGTTCACTCGCCTGAACTGCTTATAACGTTTGCTATCGGCTGGGCTGCGCTCCTGGCTTCGCTCGGCAGCTATCTCGGGTTCAGCAAGGAACTCGGAGGACTGCTTGCCGGTGTTTCTCTGGCTTCCACGCCGTTTCGTGAAACCATTCTTTCCAGGCTGACGACGGTCCGCGATTTTCTTCTCCTGTTCTTTTTTATCTCCCTTGGAATGCATATCGACCTGGAACTGCTTGGCAGCCAGATTTACCCGGCAATCCTTTTTTCACTTTTTGTTCTTGTCGGTAATCCGCTGATTGTCATGATTATCATGGGGATAATGGGCTACAGAAAGCGCACGTCATTTCTTGCGGGACTTACAGTCGCCCAGATCAGTGAGTTTTCTCTGATATTTATCGCAATGGGCCTCAAGCTGGGACATGTCTCTTCTGAAACCCTTGGCCTGGTTACGCTTGTGGGATTGATTACCATAGCTTTGTCGGTCTATATGATAACCTATTCTCATATGCTTTATGATTTTCTTGAACCTCTTCTGCATATTTTCGAAAAACGCAAGAGTTCGGTTGAACGGATGGAAAGCACAAGCCTTTCAGGAAAAGGGAACTATGACATCATCCTTTTCGGGCTGGGGCGATATGGTGCTGCTGTCGCCGATTATCTCAAGAATAACGGCTATCGGATTCTTGGTGTTGATTTTAATCCCGATGAAGTGCGAAGGTGGAAAAAACTGGGATTCAATGTAGTGTTTGGTGATGCTTCGGACCAGGAGTTCATAGCGTCTCTGCCGCTCGAAGGGGTGCAGTGGGTTGTCTCATCGGTAGCGCAGCATGATATGGGATTGACGCATGAAGACCCGCGAATTGCATTGATCGATGCGTTGACGCGGCAGGGTTACAAGGGAAAAATAGCGGTATCGACTCAGAAAATCGATGAGTATGATACGCTCAAACATAAAGGCGCCGATGTTGTTTTTCTGCCGTTTTACGACGCTGCCGAAAGAGCAGCGGAACGGCTTGCCGAGGCTATGCAGTGCAAACTGCCGCATATGAATTCGGCGCCGGATTAACTGTGGATTGAATCTGAAGATCATGGCAAACACGCAGCCTGCTGTTCGTGAAAAAAAGCCGATGGGTTTTATCAGGGATTTTATTGTTTCCCTCTCTTTTTTTCTGCTGCTGACCATTCCTTTCTGGTTGTGGGATATCGATATATCCATGCAGAGGTTTTTTTTTACCGATGGTGAATGGAGCAGCCATTCATTTTGGCTGTTTCTCTATAACTATGGTCCGGCGCCGGCAATGATCGTTTCGGTCCTTGCCCTGCTCTTTTGGTTCATAGCGACATTCACGGGTTATCAGAGATGCAACCGGCGTGTTTTTGCTTTCATTTCGCTTTTGATGATACTCGGTCCCGGATTGGTGATAAATGCCATATTCAAGGAATACTGGGGGCGGCCGAGGCCGAGACAGATCATCGAGTTCGGAGGACAGCGGGAACATGTCCCGCCGCTTGTCATGGGGGAGTTTGTCGCGATGGAGCGGTATGAAAAAATGCTCGAGTCAAGCCGGGGGGCGGCCGAATGGGATATTCTCAGAAACCTCTACCACCTCAAGGGAAAATACAACTCGTTTCCGAACGGTCATGCGTCGGCAGGTTTTTTTATGATGTTCCCCTATTTTATTTACAGGCACAGAAGCAGAGTCGTAGCTTTTGCGTGGCTCCTGGGGGGAAGCAGTTTCGGGCTTCTGATGGGTGTGGGCAGAATGGCCCAGGGAGGGCACTTTGCCAGCGATACACTCTGGGCCGGTGCCATGGTTTATTTGACCGGTACAGTTCTGTATCATGTCCTGCATTTGCGGGAAACGGAGTTCCGCTTTCATGATCTGATCGCAGCCATACCGTTTCGCCAAAAGCCTCCTGCCTGAAATGTAATTGCTCCCTCCTGCGCCGGAAATGTTTCGGTTGTATGAACATGCATGAACCGGACAGTTGATTTTCCTTACATTACGATATGGAATGCACCCCCGTATAGTCCTCGGTACCATTCGTCTTTTCTCATATACGGGAACATCCAATCGGCAGGAGATCATGCTTGCAGAATTCATTTTTCCTTTTGTGACCGTATTCAGGTTAACGGAAAGATGACGTTCTATCCTGCACAGGCTCCTTCTCACAACAATTAAAAGGGAGAACTATTATGGATGCAGAAAAGCTTGCTATCGGCGGAGCGAGGATTGTTTTTTCCCTGCTTCTCCTTCTGTTTCTCTGTTCTTACGGTAAAAGCTCGTTTGCCGTGGACCGCTGGGAGGGCGGATATGTCGGCAGCAGCACGGAAGGCGACGCAACGACGCCGGTCTGGAATTTCATCAAGCATTTCAGCTACAATCAGTATTACTGGGCCGAAACGTTTCAGTTCGCCTCGTACAACGACGAACGTGTTGACAAAATGGATTTTTCCTATTTTGTCGGCCACGGCAGTCCCTGGAGTATAAAATGCCAGTCTACCTGGCTTGACCTCAGGACGGCGGGAAGCTCTTCGCATGACGGCTGGGGGGATTACAATTCGGAGTTTGTAACGCTTCATGCCTGTAACGTGGTCGCCAGTCCCCTTGAGTTTGCGGACTGGTATTCTGCGTGGACAGGTGCCAACGCGGTGTTCGACGGCGTTCATCAGGTGTGCGGTTTCAGGACAACGGCATCGATGTCCTGCGATCAGGACATTTCGGACTATTTCGGTGACAGGATCGAGTCGGGAGCAGCTGTCTGGCAGGCATGGTTCGATGCAATCTGGCTCAAAGGCAACGGCAGCGAGCGGGGTGCCGCAGTGATGTATCCCCCTTGTGATGGCGACTCTTATGCAAGTTTCAGCGCCGACCCGCCGGAGAATCATACCTGGCTGAGAATCTGGTATCAATACTAACCAATGACAGGAGACCGATCATGAAAAAGATGATAACCATCGTCACGCTTTTCGTTATGGCTTTGTTCTTCGTGCCGTTCGGTAAGAACGTTCTTCTGTCGCAAAACAAGGTTCTTCAGCCGCAGAAGATACTTCGACCGATACAGGTGAAGCCGCTTGTTTTGAAGCAGAGGGTCATGGCTTATGAGGCTCTTCCGGTTGAAAGGGTCACGAAGAAAGGCGGGAGAGAAGCGTTGGAGCGTCTTCAGAGGGTTTCTTCTTCGAAGGTGCAGTTTCAGAACGTGCGGAACCGGAAAGGGAGACTTCTCTATACAACAGCCGGTGATCCTTCAGCGGTTTTCGATATCGATCAGAAAACCGGCAGTTTTCTGTTGAATTACGGCCTGAAAAAGTATGCAAAAAAAGGATCCACAAAAAGACTTCCTGCATCTGCAGAGGCACGTGAACTGGCTCGGAAACATCTTGCTGAAACCGGGTATCTGCCAAAAAACGAACAGGAACTGGTTGTTGCTCATGTAGGGGGACTGAACATGGCTGCAGCAAAAGACGGCCGGCCGATGGGGACCTATAAAAAACTTGTAACCGTCCAGTTCAGTCGTGTTCTGAACGGTATGCCGGTACAAGGTCCCGGATCGAGAATAGTCGTCCATCTTGGCGAGAACGGTGCAATGGCCGGCATGATCAGAAACTGGCCCGAAGTGAAGGCGGTCGGTATTTCAGCAGCCGAATTGAAAAATGATTCCGCTCTTGAGGAAGAAAAGCAGATGAGGCTCCGAAAGTTGGCCGGTGAGGCTCGCGATGTAAGGGTACAGAAGTCCAAAAGGGTTTTGTACGACGACGGGATGGGGAGAATCGAGCCTGCGATGTATGTTGTGGCAAACGCATTCTACGAAGGTCCCGGCGGTGATGGTATGGTGCAAATTCCGGTTGACTTTTATGTGCCGCTTCTGAAGCAGCCTAAGGCGCTGTTTCCCTATATGAAGAGTTTCGAAGTAAAGGAGCCGGGAGGCGACAATCAACAGAAAACGATCAAATCGCTTCAGCCCATCGGGACCGGAGGGAAGGACCGGACCGATATGAAATGATTGTTTGTCATGCCGGTTGTTTGCTGTCGAATCCTTCTTCATGCCCCATGCTTCTCTCGACAGGGAAACGGGGCATGTGTTTTTTTTGCTATATTCGTCCACTGTGCCGGAATGTGGGCACACTATCATGATGTTGCTCAGAAAAGAAGGCCTACTTGGGAAAAGTACATTTCGCAATGCAGTCTCCGTCGAACACAGCTCCAGGCAAATCCGGGGAAAAGAAAGGTAAGCGCGTCTTCGTCGCAGGCGCGACAGGTTACATAGGCAAGTACGTTGTCAGGGAACTGGTGTCGAGAGGCTATGATGTTGTCAGCTTTGCCAGGGAAAAGTCGGGGGTCGGGGCATCGACGACAGCTGGTCGGACACGTGAAGAGCTGAAAGGCTCGGAAGTGCGTTTGGGTGAAGTAAGCGATCCGGATTCTCTTGCAAAGAACGGAATCCGGGGTGAGCGTTTCGATAGTGTTGTCTCCTGCCTGACGTCGCGTACCGGCGGGATCAAAGACGCGTGGGATATTGACTGCAAGGCAAACAGAAACGTGCTCGATGCTGCAAAAAAAGCCGGTGCGACACAGTTTCTTCTGCTTTCGGCAATCTGTGTTCAGAAGCCGATGCTCGAATTCCAGAGAGCGAAGCTGCAATTCGAAAAAGAGCTTATCGAATCCGGCGTGACCTACTCGATCGTACGTCCGACGGCGTTTTTCAAATCCCTCGCAGGTCAGGTTGAAGCAGTCAAAAAAGGTAAACCGTTTGTCATGTTCGGTAACGGGGAACTGACGTCATGCAAACCGATCAGTGAGTCCGATCTGGCGCGCTTTATGGCAGACTGCCTCGAAGATCCTGCCAGACAGAATGCAATTTTGCCTGTCGGAGGGCCTGGACAGGCAATTTCTGTGAGAGAGCAGGGAGAAATGCTCTTCGAACTGCTCGGGCGTGAACCAACGTTCAGAAAAATGCCGATCAGGATGTTCGACATTATTATTCCTGTGTTGACCGTCCTCGGAAAAGTTTTTCCGAAACTCCAGGACAAGGCAGAGTTTGCCCGTATCGGGAAGTATTACTGTTCGGAGTCCATGCTGGTGCTCGATCCGGAAACGGGACGATACAGTGCAGATATGACTCCGTCATACGGTGAAGATACCCTGCGTGATTTTTACCGCCGGGTACTCAGGGATGGTCTCGCCGGACAGGAACTGGGCGATCACGCAATGTTCTGATCGTATCTGTGTCGTTTTTCTTTTTTTCTCACCAGGACACCTGTCAGAAATACTTAAGCGTGTAATACAGGGTTTTCTGGACTTCACTGATCACGAACCTGAATCCTGTCCGGTTGCTCCACCATAAGAGGGGACTCCACCAATCAGGATTTGTCGGTACAAGTGTGAACGTTATTGAGGCGTCTGCCGCTGCCTTTTTCCATGAAAAATGCAATCGCAGCATGTGGGGGGGATCGCTGACAATGAGCGCGCTTTTCCAGCCGTTTGCTTTCATTGCGGCAATTGAGTTGACAGCTTCTTCCCATGTTGTTTCCGACTCTGTATCGACGAGGATCGCCTTTCCGGCTATACCCAGCTCAATCAACCGTTTCTGTCTCCAGTCGAGCCGTTCAGGGTTGTAGTATTTGCTGTCGATTCCCGTTACAAGAATATTCTTTGCATAGCCGGCATGGAAAAGTTCTCCGCCTTTGTTGACTCTCGGTCCGTCATCTCCGCCAAGAATGATTATCACGTCTGCCGGTTCGGGTGCGGAGCCGTAGCCTGAAAGGACAAGGCCGAGACTGAGAAAAATCATGATGCCGGTGACACATGCTGGAAGGAGGGTACTGCGGGTTTTTTGGAGAAGTGTTTTCATGGATTTTTTTCAGGGAATTCCTTTTATGCAACCTGAATTGAGCGACTGTCGAGCGGGCCTGCCCTGTGAAATCCGAACATCTATTTCACGGAGCGGCATGACTCTCTGCTGGAAATTTTCTGGGAACTTATGCATGGCGACCGATAAGCAGTGCTTTTGAGACCGCCTCTTCAGCAAATGCGATTTTTTATCATTTTTCTTTTTAACATGAATAATGTGAGAAAAATACATGGCAAATGCATTGTAAAAGACTGTTTTCAATAAACATACATGATTGAGTATTTGCTGAAACGATCAGTATAGGTGCAATATACATGATCGGCAATGTTATCGGTAAGGATGATTGGAGATTGATAAGGGTTCTGATTCAGCTGCCGAAACCACCGCCTCCGGGAGTGTTGATCGAAAGGCTTTCCCCCGGCATGAAAATCCTCTCAAACCTGTAACCGAGCTTGACTTCACTGCCATCGGCCCCGATAAGGAGATTCAAGCCGCAGGAACCGGGTCTGCCGCCGTCCAGCCCGAAGGGGGCAGTGTTTCTTCTTTCGGAAATGACGCTTACCTGCATGGGTTCGTTGAACAGGAATATTCTCGATACGCCGTTTCCTCCGCTCCACTTGCCGGATCCTCCGGAGCCTTTGCGCACTGAAAAACGCATGATCCGAACGGCAGGAAAACGTTGTTCGAGAATTTCGGGATCGGTAATCCTTGTATTTGTCATGTGGACCTGCAGCGCCGAAGCACCATGACACCCTTTTGCAGCCCCTGCGCCGCCGGGAATGGTTTCATAGTATTGTGCGCCGCTGTTGTCCGGTTTGCCGAACAGCAGGTTGTTCATGGTACCCTGGGATGCGGCAGCTTTACCGAGAGCGCCGAGGAGGACATCGACGATCCGCTGCGACGTCTCGACATTGCCGACAGCTACGGCGGCTTCACTGGAAGGGTTGAGCAGTGAGCCTTCGGGAATGACGATGGTGACGGGGTCGAGGCAGCCTGCATTGAGGGGGATGGGCTCTTCGATAAGGCAACGCAGGGAATAGAGTAAAGCTGCGGTTGTGACCGCTGTCGGCGCGTTGATGTTTCCGGCGTCCTGAGGCCCGGTTCCGGTAAAGTCTACAATCAGTTTTGGTCTTTGACCGGCTATGCCGGCACGAAGGGAAACGGAAAGTACCGCCCCGTTGTCCATGCGGTCGCTATAGGAGAATTCACGCTTGCCGTTCTCTGCAACAAGCTTTTCAATTGCGCGTTCCATGGCATGACGGGCGTTGTTCCTGATGAATGTCATATACCGCTGCACGGTAGATGTGCCGTATGCTTCATTCATGCGCAGGAGTTCGGCGAGGCCCTTGTTGTTGGCGGCAATCTGGGCCCTGAGATCCGATAGCCGCTCGGGGATGTTCCTTGCCGGATAGTTACCCGAAGAAAGCAGCCCGGTTACTTCCTGTTCACGGAAACGGCCGTCCCGGACCAGCAGGAAATTGCCGATAACGATTCCCTCGTCATAAACAGTACTGCTTGAAGGAGGCATCGAGCCGGGTGTGATCCCTCCGATATCGGCATGATGACCGCGGTTTGCGAGATAGTATGAAGGCTCTCCTTCCTGGCAAAAGACCGGTGTGACGATCGTCATGTCAGGCAGGTGGGAACCGCCCTGGTGCGGGTTGTTGGCCAGATACATGTCGCCATTTCGCATTGTCCCCCGGTTCTCGTCGATAATATGGCGGACAGTTGCTTCCATGGCACCGAGATGCACCGGAATATGAGGTGCATGGGCAATCAGCCTGCCTTCTTTATCGAACAGGGCACAGGAAAAATCATGCCGTTCTTTCATGTTGACCGAATGCGCTGTATTTGAAAGCGTATGCCCCATCTGTTCGGCTATGTTCATGAACAGGTTGTTGAATACCTCGAGCATAACCGGGTCCGGCCCGGAACTATCCGTTCCCGACATACCAGCATGTGACGTTCCGCCGGACAGGTCCGTTAGCACAAGATTGTACATGGCATCCACGGTAGAGGTAAAACCTTTCTGAATGAACAGGGTCAGCTGGCTGTCGGTGACCATGGCAGGACCGTTGACGGTGTGACCGGGCATAAGTGCTGTGCGGTCAAAGACAGGGATGCTTCTCATGGATCCCGCCATCCAGACAGACTGAGAGGAAAAGGGGCGGGGCGGTTGGGGAATTGTTCCGGGAAGAGCAGTACAGGCCTGGTCCGGAAGGGGTGAAGACAGAGAAACGTCTATCCGTATGTTTACCGTTTCGGTTGTCCCGTTTTCCGGCCGGAAACCGAATCTGTCGAAATAGTCTTTCCTGAAGCGCTCGAGTATCCGGTCGACCGGATCGAAAGAAACGTGGCCGATCCCTTCCCCGGCGGGGATGGAAAGCCAGGTGTCGGTCCCTTTCGGCCTGAGATCGAGAAACAGGCGAATTTTCACGGCGGCAGTCTCTCCCTTAGTGCGTACCCTTTGTGCAAGCCTGCCGGCTTCCTTACGAGCTTTCTCTGTCAGTTTTTTCGGCAGATCTCTATCGAGCGGCTCCATAACAGCGAAAGCCGTGCGTTCGCGGCGGTCTGCAACGGCAATCCCGTAAGCTGAAAGAACACTGGAAAGCGGGTGGACGACGATCGTTTCAATGCCGAGAATACGCGCGATGTCGCATGCATGCTGCGGCGCCGCACCGCCAAAGCTGATCAGGGCGTGGTGGCGTATGTCATAACCGCGGGAAACGGATATTTTTTTCATTGCCCTGCACATGATCTCGTTGGCTATTCTGAGATAGCCTTCGGCAAGGGCTTCGGGAGTATAGGTTTTTCCGGTCGCGTGATTGACCTGTTTGGTGAGATCGGCGAAAAGCGCTCTTGTTGCCGATATGTCCAGAGTGCTCTGGTGCCGTGCTCCGAACGTGCGGGGCATGACGTCCGGAATGATCCTTCCGAGCAGCAGGTTTGCATCGGTAACGGTAAGCGGACCGCCGAGCCCGTAACATGCAGGCCCTGGATTCGATCCCGCTGATTTCGGTCCTACCAGCAGCCGTTCTCCGTCGAAAGAGAGAATGGAGCCCCCTCCGGCAGCGACGGTTTCGACATCGAGCATATCGGTGTAGAAGGGAACGCCTGCAACGGAATTTTCGAAAACATGGTGAAAATTACCGTCGAAACGCGATACATCGGTTGAGGTGCCCCCCATGTCGAATCCAATCGACTGTTCGATCCCGAGTGTTTTCGAGAGACTCCCCGAACCGATGACCCCGCCGGCCGGACCGGACAGGATTGTGTCTTTGGCGTGAAGGTCACCAGAGTTGATCAGGCCCCCCGAACTTTGCATGAATTCGATTCTGACAGGTCCGGCAAGTTTTGTCAGGGTATCGGCATAGCTGAACAGGACTGGTCCGAGATAGGCTTCCAGCATGGTTGTTTGTCCCCTTTTGAGAAAGTTAATGAGGGGCATCACCTCATGTGAGGCAACGACATGCCGGAAGCCGATCCGTTCACGTGCGACACGTGCGACAGCACGCTCGTGAACGGGGTTGATCCACGAATGTTTCAGGACAATGGCGAGGTTGTCGAAACCGGACTCATGCAGCTGTCGAAGCATGCGTTCAGCCGCCTCCAGATCAAGTTTTTCCAGGATCGCTCCGGACGCGTCGATCGCTTCGGGAATTTCAAGGACGGTATCATAGACAGGGCGGGATTTGACGGTTTTGATGTTGAACAGTTCAGGTCTTGTTCCGTTACCGATCGAAAGCAGATCCTCGAATCCTTCGGTTGTAAAAAGTGCGGAGGAGGCGCCCTTTCTTTCAAGCAGCGCATTTGTGGCAACAGTGGTTCCTATCCGGATACATCCAATGCGATCCGGATCGAGGGGCGTTTGCGGTGGAATACCAAGGATAGACCGTATGCCTTCCATACCGGCATCCTCATAGGCATCGGAAACAGAAAGGAGTTTGCGGGTATGCAGTTTGCCGGATGGTTCGAAACCGACAATATCGGTGAACGTTCCTCCGCGATCGACGGCAAAAATCCATGTATCCTGATCGTGTTTTGTTGACGTAGCGGACATGAAAGCGTTGGTTGGCGTTGATAAGGCACTTCATGACCCGCAAAATACACGTGAGGTGCCGATGTTGAAAAGAAAGAGGACACGTAATTGCTAAAAAAAGAAAGGTTTTTTAAATGGCAGCGGCCAGGGAGAAAAACCGGATCAGGGCAGAGACTGCCGGCGAGAGGAAAAGGGCAGGCGGGAAACGATCTGTTACCGCCCGGATTTTTTGTTATTTTTATTACTGACAAGATAACCGGTTGCAATCGGGAGCGACAGATAACATTATCGGGAACACCCAGCCATGAATATAATCATCAACGATAAGCCATGTGACGGTTCGGTCGGCGATAAGCTCTTGCGGATAGCAATGGACAGCAAGTCCCATGTCGGCCATGTCTGTGGCGGCCTGGGTATTTGTCAGACCTGCTATGTCACTGTGCTGGAAGGAAACGACTGCCTTTCTTCTCTGAGTGACGTCGAGCTGGCATTTTTATCCGAGAGACAGGTGAGGGAAGGGGCCAGGCTTGCATGCCAGGTAACGATAGAGAAAAACGGCACAATACGGGTGCTTTCCCGTCCGGAGGAGGTACGGCGTCTGTTGTTGAGCAATCCTCTCTCGCTTTTCAGTTACAGTGTTGACATGGGCAAATCGGCTGCCGAACGTTTTGTTCCCGGAGTAACCAACGTCATAGACAGGATTCAGAAAGGAGAGGTCCAGGGGCAGGGCCAGGCCGCTCTTGACGAGGCATTTGCCGGAATGGGCAAAGCGCTGCAGAGCAGTATCGACAGTGCGAAAGAGTCTATCCCTTTCAGGGAGCAGATAAACGTCATGGTCGAGTTCTGCCGGAAAATGCTTCCGTTTTCGGGTGTCGTTCAAAAAGCAGCTCCGGAAGAACATCTCGAACGGGTGGTCCTCAATATCGGCGGGGAAAAAAAGCAGCAAAAAGAGAAGATGGTATCGGGCTTTGAGCCTCTCGGCTTCAGGCTGACGGACAAGCTTGAAAAAGCAGGTGTTTTCTCGATGTCCCAGGTTCTGCAGCGCGGGAAAACCCCTTCCGGCAGAAAAGCGATGGCTGAAGAATGCAGCATTTCGATGCAGGAAGTCCTGACGCTTGTCAACTATGCCGATCTCTGCAGGGTTCAGGGGATAAGTATAGAAATGGCGCGACTGCTGGAAGCTGCCGGAGTCGATACCGTCCCGGAGCTTTCGCATCGTAATCCGGACAATCTTCATAAAAAGCTTTCGGAGGTCAACTTGCAGCAGAAGTTTGTCAGGCACACGCCCTCAATGGAGGACGTAGCAGCCTGGATAGCGGCCGCAAAGGAACTGCCTCGAGAAATATCATTTTGATGAGAAACAGAAATATCCGCCGTGATAGTACTTTTTTTGTTTGATTGTGTAAAGTTCTTTAACAAGTAAAGTACTTTATATACAACAAAAGAAAAACAAGCCGTTAATACGGGCATTTTTTCACACAAACGCCTATCCGCTTTTTCCTCGCCTATGAGCAAACTCTTTTCTTACAACGTTGTCATAACCGGTGGCAGCAGAGGTCTTGGTTATGCGCTTGCCCGTGAATTTTTGACGATGGGGGACCGTGTGCTGATCACCGGAAGGAACCCTGAACGTCTGGACGTACCCGTCGTTGCACTTCGAAAGGAAACCGGCAATGACAACCTGTACAGCATCTCTCGGGACGTAGCGGATACAAAGGGGCTCGATCAATTCATGTCCTCTGTTACAGAAACCCTCGGGACTGTGGATTTATGGATAAACAATGCCGGAACAGCCGGTTACAGAAAGGCTCCCTTATGGGAACTCGATGCGCCGGATATGGTCGAAACATGCGCGACAAACCTCGCCGGCACACTTCTTATGACAAAAGCGGCGATAACGATAATGAGAACACAACCGTCAACAGGCACGTATTCATACCATATATGTAACATGGGGTTTACACGCTTCGGCGCCCTGTTCTCCCGATCAAACATCCCTCACAAGACATCGAAACTTGGTGTCGCGGCAGCAAGCCGCTTCCTTGTAAAGGAACTTGAAGAAGGAGGGAACCGGAGCATCGGCATTCATGAAGTCAGTCCCGGCCTGGTAAACACTGACCTCCTGATGAGAGATACGTCCGGTAATACTCGAAAATTTCTTGAGGCGATCGCCGAAACACCCGAAGCTGTAGCCGCAAAACTGGCGCCAAAGATCAGAAACATCGAAGGAACAGGAAAACAGATCCGCTACCGCTCGATCCCGATGACGGGGCTGCGGATCATCGCCAAAGCGATGTTCGTGAATCGTAAATCGTGATTCGTGATTGGAAAAAGGGAAAGAAAAGAGAATTGTATCTATCAGAAAATCTTATGTGGGAGCGTAAGATTTTCCGCCCGTTCAGATACCTGAAACCAGAGAAGACGGTTGCCAGCACTCAACAAATGTCACCTGGTTTGATCAGATGTTTTTTTCTCCTTACTACTGGCTCCTGCGCAAGAAGTGCGCTGCTCCTTACTCCTTCTTGTCACCATTCACCATCTGAAAATATTTCTCAAACGATTCCTGGGGTTCGTTTTCCTGTTGTATGAGCTCGAAGGTGAGATTTCGGGCCTCCGGAATCCACAAGGCCTCAACCGCGGCTTCGGCAACATCGCAACGGTTGATTTTTCCGGTTTCAAGCCTGTCGCCGGTATCGAACAGCATGGTATGCGTGAGCGGGGGATCCTCATCGATCAGCCCTCCGGGCCTGAGAATGGTATAACGGTGACCTTCCTCTCCGAACAGCCGCCTTACTTCGTCTTCACCTTCGAGCTTCATCAAGAGGACGCTGCCGTACTTGTTGAGCGGATGGTCCGGCCTGGTGACCGCAAGCGAGCTGACAAGAATAAAATGCGACACCCCGCTGGCTTTGGCTCTTGCAGCAAGCCGTTTGACACCATCCCTGTCAATAGCTGACGGGGGTGGGGATTCGGGATCCATGACATTGCCGCCGATTGCGCAGATAACAGCGTCGGCACGCTTCACTGCAGCGTCAACCTCGGCCTCGTTTTGGACACTGCCGATACTCAACCGATCGACAAGCTCCGGGCCGAATGTTTCGAGAGCCTTTTCCCCTGACCGGACAAACAGCCTGCAGTCGATACCATAATGCTGCAGGCGCCTGACAATCCATTGGCCGGTACGCCCCGTAGCCCCCGCAACCAGAACCGTCCCATTGTATTGCATTCGCTCAAAATCAAGAGTTTAAAAAAGGGAAAAGGCAAAGGTCAAAAATGTGGACCATAAAAAGCACGGTTACAAACCTGCAGGGATGCTTTAATCTCTTCAGCCTTCAGGCTAACCGGCAATTACCCAAAAAGTGAAAACTTCACGTTCAGCACCATGGTCAAATCAACCAGACCATGTAAAACAAACACCGAAGGCAGATCGCGGTACCAGAAAAAGCTCAATGCCCAGCTTCCGGCAATCATGATCTGCGTCGGCATGAATAACGGCTTGAGCGGGCTTGACTGGTTGATATGTTCCGGCAGGAAGTCAAGCCAAAACAGGGCATGTATAAAACCGCTATAGATCATGAAACCGACAAAACCTGCCGTAAACAGCGCCCACGCATTCTTTGTGACCAGTCCGGCCAGCTTTTCTCCAATGACAAAAGCTGCGTAAAACAGAAACGTTTCAGCAATACCGTTCCCCACCGTGAAAACAATGACTGTAGCAATGTCGAGCGGTCTCCCGCCGTCAAACGTCGAATTCGTATAAATGACTGCGTTGAAGATTACGATCAGAAGAGAGACGCCAAGCAGAATCATGCGGCGACGATCAAAAGTCATGTTGTAGCTGAAGGTTTCCTTCCGGAAAAAAGCCAGCCCGATCACAACGGCGATAAACCAGTACGTAAAGACTTTTGCTGAGATTGACCATTCCATAAGAACTTGTATTTTAAATAATTAGAGAGACAGTTATTGTACGCCAAATCTGATTTGAGCGATTTTCGAACGTGCCAAGTACATTATAAAATATTGTTTCCAATAGAACTATCACTTTTGAGCGTGCATTGAAACACTCAATATGGTTGCAGGGATGCTGCTGCATTATATGAACTTCTCACGTAAGGCCCGGACTGTACGTTCCGGAAACCGAGACCTTCGGCATACACCCTGTAACACTCAAAGCGTTCCGGCGTTACGTAGCTCTGAACAGGGTAGTGACGGGGTGAGGGCTGAAGATACTGCCCGATAGTGACATGCCGGCAACCCGTGTCTGCAAGATCGTCGAGAACACTCAATATCTGATCTTCCGTTTCGCCCATACCCACCATCAGTCCTGATTTTGTAGTAAGACCGAAATCGTGTCTGGCCTTGCGAAGAACCTCGAGGGAACGCTCATAATCAGCCTGGGGCCTGACAGCTTCGTAAAGGGAAGGAACGGTTTCGACGTTATGATTCAGTATGTCCGGCCTCGTACTCATAATCCTTTCAAGTGCCTTCTGATCGCCCTTGAAATCAGGAATGAGGCATTCAACGGTCGTATCCGGATTTTCCCTCCTGACGGCAATGACTGTTTCTGCCCAGGCGGATGAGCCGCCATCCTCGAGATCGTCTCGCGCGACGCTTGTCAGCACGGCATGACCGAGACGCATCTTTCCGACCGCACGGGCTATTCGTTCAGGTTCATCGGGTGAGGGAAGCGGGGGGGATGCCAACGTTGTTACTGCGCAGAATCGGCAGCCCCTTGTACAGCTGTCGCCGAGAAGCAGAAACGTAGCCGTCCCGGAAGACCAGCACTCGTGCAGGTTCGGGCATTGGGCCGACCTGCAGACGGTATTGAGGCCGTTCTGCGAAACCAGCATTTTAGTGGCTGCAAAATGAGCCGCTCCGCCAAAACGCATCTTCAGCCACTCCGGTTTTCTCAATTCGCTTTTCATTGAATTTAACCTCTTAAGTCAATGAATATAATGAAGAACAGACCTTTTTTTGGTACTTTTCCAGAGTTGTCATCCCCCTCTTGCAAAAAAACGTTTGACCAAAGATACATGAGCGATATTGACATTCTTTTTGAAAAGAACCGGCAATGGGCCGAAGCGATCAAAGAATCCGATCCCGATTTTTTTCTGCAGCTCTCCAAACAGCAGAATCCCGATTATCTCTGGATCGGCTGCTCCGACAGCCGCGTTCCCTCAAACCAGATAACCGGACTCCTGCCTGGAGACATATTCGTACACCGGAACATCGCCAATGTTGTGGATATCTCGGACATCAACTGCCTGTCGGTCATCCAGTATGCTGTTGAAGCACTTGGAATAAAACACATTATCGTTTGCGGGCACTACGGCTGCGGCGGAGTGAAAGCGGCAATGGAGAAGAAGGATCACGGCCTGATCGACAAATGGCTGGAGCATATCAGGAAGGTCTACCTCAAACACCGCGATGAAATCGACTCGATTGGAGACGAGTCATTGAAAATCAACAGGTTGTGTGAGCTGAACGTCGTAGAGCAGGTACGTCATGTGTGTTCGACGGATATCGTAAGGAAGGCGTGGGATTCGGGAAAGGAGCTTGCTGTCCACGGGTTGATTTACGGCCTCGAGAACGGTATTCTGCATGATCTGGGGATAAGCAAAACATCCCCATCCGGTGTGTGATCGCGGCCTCTGAAAGGCGCTCCCGGATGGGGACGCGCTGCTCTTTGAACCCTTATCGTCCGAATCGTCCGTCTCTGCGTTCCTTCATCATACCCAGTATCAGCCTGCGGGTATCCATTTTCCGTTTCTGCTCGGCAGTCAGGATACTGCGCAGATAAATGATTCCTTTGGTGCGCTCAGCAATTATCCTGCCTTTTACATTGCCGATTTTGTTTGACAGACGGTCGATCTTCTGCGTGTTCGGTGATTTGACACTCGCCGCTTCGGCAAGATCGAGTCGAAGCGTCTCCAGATCACCCTTAAGCCTGATCACCCTTTTGTGCCGGCTCATCCTGTCGGCCTTGAGCAAATCGATCTGGTTTTCCGTCAGATCGAGACCTTTGAACATGCCCGGCCTGCCGTTCAAACCGTTCGGTCCTTTTCCGGGCCTTGCATCGGCCTGCATGACCGTTGCAGGAACCATCATCAGCGCAAAAAGCGCAATCATCATCGTCTTCTTCACATTCGCAATCATTGAAGTACTCCTTTTTTTGCATTGTTACTGGAAATTATTGATTGATATAGGTTGTAAGAGTGTCGGAAACACCAAAGTCCTCATACCTGAAACCGGTATCGTAATCACCGATGCCGTCTTCCATACCAATAGCCTCAAAGTCTTCGGCGTATGCCTCCAGTACCTGCAGCGTCGTCATGTCGGAACTGTCTTTCGAGAAAAACACCGGCGAAAGAACAACCGCCAGAAGAACAGCTGCTGCCGCCACAGCCGGTACCGCCAGCCTGAATATTTTGGACTGTTTTCCGTGAATCTTTCCGGCTTTGGCAAGTACCTCGTCTGCCAGAGCAGGAGGAACTGTATCAGCCCTGCTTTCCTTAAGGGCCTCGGCCGCAAATGCATATTCATCGGCGAGTTTTCGGCAATCAGCACACTCTGAAAGATGTTGTTCCAGTTCATTTACCTGACCGCCCTCGAGCAAACCCAGCTCCCTGTCGGCTATCAGTTCTTCAGCATTTTTGCAGTTCACTGTAATCTCCTGCTTTTGTGTAACTTTCTTTAAAGGCCATCAAACCGCGCCTCAGACGGGTTTTCACGGTTTCCGGCGATATGCCGAGCACTTCGGCAATTTCATGAAGCTTCAGATCGGCCTCGAACCGTAGTGCAAGGCACTCCCGGTAGATCGGTTTCAACGTTGTCAGCGCATGCCGTACACGTTCTTTCCGTTCACCTTCGAGCACTCCCTTACAAGCTGTTTCTTCGATAACCTCCACCGGCATGTTGTCGCTTCCTGGTATTTCACGCCTGTTTCTCAGCTTCTGCCGGCCGAGATTCATGGCCAGTTTAAAAAACCAGGGTTCGAAGGGCCTTTCGGGATCATACCTGTCTCTTTTCTCATACGCATGGAGAAACACATCCTGGCTGAAATCCTTTGCATCGTCAACTGATCCTAACAACTTCAGGCCGATCCCGAATACAGAACCCTGGTAACGTTCAATCACATTTCGAAGAGCCTCGAAGTCTCCGTCGTGAAATTTCTTTGCACTGTCCTGATCGATACCTTTCATCGGCTCCTTTTATAGTTTCTATGCCCGAATACCTGGAAATGTTTCAACTTTGACGACAATAATATGGGAAATAGGTAATAGGGAATCGGTATTGGGAAAAAATGAACAACAGGCAGCGGACTTCGTTTACAGGAGCCGGGACGAAAATCTTGTATACATGCCAGGTGAAGAGACTGGTGATTTCCCTCCTTCCTCCTGCGCACGAAGTGCGCTACTACTGGCTACTTACTCCCTTGCCGCCATTCACGATTTTGTTTTAGCATCAAAACAATTTTACTTTAATATTGTAACAATCCTTCAACAATATCAATCCAGCATCGCGCTTATGATCATTCTCATCGGGAGCCAGAAAGGCGGGTGCGGTAAATCGACCATAGCGGTCAATGTCGCCTCTTCGCTTGCGCTTGATCACGACGCTGACGTTCTGCTTGTCGATGCCGATTCACAGCGTTCGGTAGCCCGCTGGGTCCAGGACAGGCAGAACCGGCAGGATATCAAGGACATCCCCTGTGTCCAGATTTCCGGTGATGTCAGGAAAAACCTCAAAGACCTTGCAGGAAGGTACGATCACCTTGTTGTCGACGTTGCCGGCAAGGACTCGAGCGAGCTGCGGTCGGGACTGTCTGTCGCCGACGTGCTCCTCAGCCCCCTGCGTCCTTCGCAGTACGATCTCGATACCCTGCCGCATCTGGCCGAGGTCTATTCGATGGCAAAGGATTTCAACGAAAAGCTGAGAGCAACCCTCGTGCTGAACCTCTGCCCGACAAATCCCGTTATCAGGGAAGCCGAAGAAGCACGGACTTATCTTGAGGAATTTCCTGAATTCGTGCTTGCCGAAACAATGATCAACGACAGAAAAGCCTATCGCGATTCCGTTTCGGAAGGAAGGAGTGCGCTGGAGTGGAAGGATCCAAAAGCAGCCGATTCAATCCGTTTACTTACCAAGGAGGTTTTATTGCTTCATGCCTAAACCACGTTCACGATTCCAGGAAAATACAAAACCGTCGATTGACGATTTCATACGCGAACCCGAACCGAGCGTCCTTAAGGCACTCGATAAAAACGCCCCGAGAAAGTTCAAAACAATTTCACTTCCCATGAACGAATACGAGTACCAGACACTTGCCGAAGCATGCCGCAAAAGCGGAAGAAGTGAAAAAAACCTGCTTCGCTTCGCAATGATCAAGTATGCCAAAGAGCTATCGGAATAGCTTCGTAACAGCATCATATTGATTCCAATACAATCCCAAAAAGAGGCAGTCATGATAGAAAGCCTCTTTTTTGTTTTGCGTCACTCATATCAACATCATTTTGATATCATTTAACAACCTTAAAAGTATCGCAATGATAGCGATATGATAATGATTCGGCTGTATTATACCGGAATCGATGCCCCGTTTACAGCAGCAGACGCATCAGAGGCGAGAAACAAAAGCACATCGGCTATCGCTTCAGGCCGGGTCCATTGTGAAAAATCGGCGTCCGGCATATCCCTTCTGTTGGCGGGAGTGTCGATTACGGCAGGCAGAACGCAATTTGCCCTTACGCCTGCCGAGCCGTTTTCTTTCGCCATGCATTCCGTCAGCCTTATGACAGACATTTTGGATACAACGTATGGCGCAAGGTTCGCTGCTCCTTGAAGGGCAGTTTGCGCACCGATGGTAACGATACTGCCGCGGCGTTGTTTTCGCATGTGCGGTATCACCGCTCTCGAAGCAAGAAAGACCGTCCTGACGTTCATGTTCTGGAGCGAATCCCATGTATCCTCATCGAGCTCATGTACCGGAGGTCCCATGGTAAAACCGCCGGCAATCGTGAGCAGCACATCGATCGAGCCGTATGCGAAGAGAGCTGTATCGACAGCCTTTTCAATGTCCCTGGCATCAGTGAGCTCACATTGCATGCATGTTACGTTTTCCTTTTCTTTCCAGCGTTTTTCCAGGGAATCAACGTTCCTGTCCAGGAGAACAAGCCGGTAACCGGCATCGTGAAATGTATCAGCCGTGCTGCCGCCAAGAGCCCCGGCTGCACCGGTAATCATGACAACCCTGTTGTTCCGCATATCCATAAGAGCCTCCTGATGTAAATGAGTAAATCCCATATCGTATGTAACATGCCATTATATCCATTGTAACCTCATTTGTGCCTGTATACGATCCCCAAAACGACGAAACAGGAGAAGGGGCATGCCCCTCCAAAGGAACCACTTCAAGCAAAGAGCCGTGCGGTTTATCGGTTAGCAGTATTAAGAGCATTGATAAACGTCACCTATTTCTACGAAGTATTATATTTGAAATAGAAGTTATAACCGCGGAGAAAATGATGATTGCGATGAAGCTCAACAACGAAGAGAAAACAGCGGAAGCCATCGTGTGGTGGCAGTCATGGATATGGAAATGATCTTTTTAATTGTGGCTATGGCACGATGTCCTTATTCTTGAGGAGGTTATCATGAAAACATCTGGACGAATACTATTTATCAGCAGTGGAGGCGAAGAAACCGGCGGCACCGGTCTTCGTCAGGCGATTCAACTGGCACAAGCCGAAAATGCTGCGCTGACGATGATGTCCTTGTATCCTGACCTGCCGGAACAATATCATTATCTCCAAAAAAAGTTTGAAAATTTTCTTGAAACCGTCATTCAGAAGAGTCTGGATGCGGCGTGTTCTGATCTCGGCATTGCTGAAGGCTGTCCGGACTGCTCCGTCATTGTTCGTGAAACCGCACGGATCCCCCCTGCCATAAGAGTTATACGGGAGGTGATACATACCGGATATGATCTGGTTATCAAGGATGCCGAACCGATAACCGGAGGCAAAGGCTTCAAGGGCATGGATATGACACTCCTCAGAAAATGTCCGGCACCGATCTGGCTTGCCCGTTCGTCATCCCGCATGAGAAAGAAGAGCCGCATTACGGTTGCTGTTGATCCCGAAAGCAAGGAGACAGGGGAACATGAACTCTCTCTCAAGCTGCTCAGGAAGGCGTCCGATCTTGTCGGGATATTCAACGGGACGCTCGATGTCGTTTCATGCTGGGAATACGAATTTGAAAAAATACTGCGATATAAAGCATGGGTCAATGTTCCCGAGTCGGAAATACAGGCAAATGTTGAAGAGTATAGAAAATCGCACAAACGTCGGTTAGACTCGCTTATTGAAGAGAGCGGTATACATTGCAAGCACCATGTGCATCACATGCGAGGCGGCCCGGAAGAACTGATCCCTTCTTTTATAGAACAGCATTCCACAGACATACTTGTTATGGGCAGTGTGGCCAGGACCGGCATTCCCGGCTTTTTAATAGGCAATACCGCTGAAAATATCTTTGAAAGCACTTCCTGTACACTGCTCGCGCTGAAACCTGATGGTTATGTTTCACCTGTAACCTTGTAATGGCTGCTGCGTAATGTGTCATTGAGCACGCCGATAATCCGCTCCTGTTATAGCAATGAAGAGAACGCTTGTGATCACTTTTCCTGCATCCATGGGTGCCATTATCGTTGATAGCCTGGACAAGGAGAATGAATTATTTTGCTTCTGCCTATGATTTAACCTTTTCTTTTTGCCGTTTGAGTGACGTCTGTTTTTTCGACACTGTGAGGGAACGTGCGCGAAGATAGAATGCAATGCCAAGCATACCGAAAACTGTTCCCGCGATAAGCGCTACTGTTCCGTAATCGTGCCGGGACGGAACGATAGGAGCTGAGAGTGAATCCAGGTCGTCGATCATGATTCTTTCACTGAAAGCATGCCCCATGCCGTCATTGACGAATACTGTCCACACCCCTTGCCTGTCAGGCAGAAAAGCGAAACAGCCGTTTTTGTCCGTCCTTCCGTTCTGGTGTTCAAGCTTGCTTTCAAACGGCGAAAATATCTCCACGTCGGCAAAGGACATCGGTGTTTCATCGGCATAGGAAGCCTTCACCAGCACAGCGTTACCCTGACTGAACGAATGGACAACGCCATGTGCCATCACAGTATTGACAAGCAAGACATGCAGGAATAACAGGAACAGGCAAAAAACACTCTGGTTGACAATGTGTTTTTCCATCATTCCACCCATAGTGACAGCGTTGTGGAAATGTAACGGTTATCAACGCCGGGCAGCGGTTTCGGGTGGGTGACTTCTGTCATAAAGACCATCCATCCCTTTTCTATGAGCGGAAGTTCCACGCGACCGCTTTCGTCTGCAGTGAGCACCGAAAGGAAATGCTCCTTTTCATCGATATGCCCCAGCTCTCCTCCACGACCGACCGAGCTGACCCCGACCTCTGCACCGGACAGCGGTTTGCCGTCAAACATGACAGTTGCCGTGACACGGCCTCCCTGCCTGAGCGGATTATAGAGGGAGTCCGGCACGATCTCGATTCGGTGCCCGAGCGCCATTGGCGTTTTATTGACAGCTTTCTTTTCCCCTGTCCAGCGATAGCTCTTGCTGAAACGAAACGTCTGTTTCGAGTCGATGACACGCCGTCCCGCGTCGAGAGCCTGCTGTCGTGTTCCTTGAAAATACCCGGTTGTCGTGCGGGTTCCGAAATGCTCTTTTGCGGCGACGCCGAGCAGATGCAGCCCCTCTTCGTGAGCAGGCAGAATGGCAAAACCGAAAGCGCCCATA
Organism: Chlorobium sp.; assembly: GCA_028280025.1. Lineage (GTDB taxonomy): Bacteria > Bacteroidota > Chlorobiia > Chlorobiales > Chlorobiaceae > Prosthecochloris. Next base: position 41,635 of record JANQMO010000020.1, read on the forward strand.
TCGGCTGCCTTATCGGGAGACAGGCGTTTTCCGGAAGGGAAGCAAAGCGTTATCGCTGAATACCTGTCAAGACCGGGAAAAAACTCACCAAGAGGAAGATGGTGTCCGGAGCCGATAAAGGCCACGATTTTACCGTCAGCCGGCGCCAGGTAGGATATCTGGTGATGGGCAAAGGACGTAGGGTTCAAAGCCGTAAAAAGTAACAGCGCCATCAGGATACCAATCAGGATCGTTCTCATGATTGAAACAGTTTACATGGTGGTGAAAAGGCATTGCGGGAATATCAATAAACATAACGAAGACCGAGCCTCCAGTTCCTGTCGTGCAGGACATAGGAATCGTAAGGAAAAAGATCTTCGGCAAAAACATTGTCGACTGCCGCAAGAAGGCTGAAGCCCTGTCCGAGCCGCTGTTCGACGCTCACGTCGGCCACTATCGCCGGATCGTACATACGAGATCTGGAATCCTTCCGTTTGCCGATATAGGAAGTACGGACAACAACACCCGTAATCTCTCCGGGGCTATTCCATTGAAATTTCACATCGGCTTTGTGGTAGGGAACAAGTGCGAATGGTTCACCGCTAGGCTTGTCTTCGGTATGCACGTAGCTGTAGGAGCCGCCGAGTGAGAGCGTCGGAAGAACATTCCAGTCAACTTTTATTTCAGTACCGTAACTGAGAGCTTCGTCGATATTTACCCGTTTTCGAAGATCAACACCGTCTATAGTCTCGCCGCTTGAAACGAGAGCTATCCTGTCTTTGAGCTTTGTAGCAAATATTCCTGCGGTTACTACAAGGTCTCGAGTAGCAACCCATTCGATGTCGATATTTCCGCCGATTCCTTTTTCGGGTTCCAGATCCGGATTCCCTTCGGAATAGAAACCTCCGCCCCAGGGATGATAATTCAGTTTCACAAACATGTTTTCCAGGGTCGGCGCCCGATAGGATGTTCCGCCGGAAGCAAGGATGCGAATATCGTCACCCAGACTCAGTGCAATCCCTGCTCTTGGCACCAGAACCCAGCCCCATTTTTCATGATACTCGAGACGGCCTGCACCGACAAGCTCAAGGTCGGGCATTGCCGCCCATGTATATTGAACAAACAGCGCGCCGAGATTCTGGGAAGGAGAACCAGCGACTTCAGTCTGCTCGAGCTGTTCACGCCGCCCTTCAATACCCGCAACAACTTCATCTTCACCCATCCGATGCGACACGATACCTTCGAAACGGTAGTGCTGCCTGTCCCATTCACGTTCCTGACGGGTGAGCGGCGGCCGGTTGTCGACGCGATCCTGGTCCATGGCGTACATGCTTGCCTGCAGCGTCGTCAATGAATCCATTTTATACTCCAGACCGACATGCACATCAGACACACGATCCTTCAGATATGGCCCTCCGCGATGTCCGCCGTCCATAGAGACATCGAGCGCCACCATGTCTTCGCTCTCTTCGTTGAAAAAACCGGCTCCGATCTTGAGAAGCATCTGTTCGGCAAGATCGTACTCGCCATTGTAGCGCACTGAGAAGTTGTCGTATCCGTAGCCCTCCTGCATCTGCCTCGAAGAGGTAAACGAGCCTGAAAGAAAGTGTCTGCCGGGACCTGCGGGACCGCCCAGGCCGAACTGGGCATGACGGTTTTCGTAGTTACCCGCTGTCATCAGTGCTTCGCCTTCGAGTTTATCCGATCCCTTGCGGGTGATGACGTTGACGATTCCGGCAACCGCATCGCTGCCGTAAAGCACAGACGAAGGCCCCTTGATCAGTTCGATCTGTTCGATCATGGAAGCGGGAACATGGTCGAAATCCTTTGCGTCGGCGTGCCTGCCGTATACCCGCTGCCCGTCAAGAAGCAGCAGCGAATAGGTCTCAGGAAGGCCATGAATAGAAACACTCTGACGCGTAAAGCCGTTTGGCATCAGCGTGATACCCAGCTCATGCTTTAGGGCGTCGGCAGCGCTTACCGCCTGGATGTCCTCGATCTCATTCCTGTCTATGAGCATCACTGGCAGCGGAGCATCCTTGATAGAACGCGGCGTTCGTGTCGCCGTAACCACGATTGCATCCGTAGTATATGTTTTGCGGCTGCCGAAAGACAAGAGAAGCGGTTTGTTCAATGGAACCATAACCGTTTGATATATAGGCAGTTGCGATGCATGCTCCACAATGACGGTTTGCCTTCCTTCCTCAATGTCCTGTATTTCGAAAAGCCCCTCGTCATCGGTCTTCGCGACGTACCCGGTTCCTGCCACGCTTACAGCGGCAAGGGAAACTGCCTTTCCACTGTCATCGACGACACGGCCCCGCACTACCGCAGCTTCAGCCATGGTGTTGACGCAAAAGGATAGAAAAAACACGATGCAAGTTAACAGGGTTCCGGTTCGATTCATGCTGACTGCTTTACGATTTCACAAAAATGTGTTACCATTTTATAATTCGTAACACCTTTACACTTGTCAAGCTAAGGTTCGGGGAGGTGAAATCCAAGGTTGTAACAGGAAAACACATCAGAAATCATTGTTCTGCATAACGCAGCACTGTGCAGATCAACGGCTCTTTTGCCTGTAACGATTGAAGAAAATATGAGTTGAAAAGGGAAGGCAGAGCGTAAAAAAGTTTGATTAGAACAGCAGCGGAAAAGCACGCAAGGTTGCGTAATTTAGATATTGGTCACCGGGAGCAAAAACGTACAGGGTTATATCTCAATACTCCAGAAAAGAGATGTATACCTGCTGCTATTTTAACAATCAATATCGCTTGAACCCGAGAATTATGAATCGATTTTCTGTCAAGCAACAATATAGCGTGAAGCAAATCCTGCAACCCTCACCGTTACAAAACCTTCTTTCTTTTTTACTGGTCATGGTGTCCTTTACTGCCTGCGCTCAGCCCGCAAGCAGACAACCCTTTAGCGGCATAATTGAAGGCAATGCGGGTTCAAGGATCCAGTCCGAGAGTTTTGGAGCATTCAATGAACCCTGGGCCATGACCTTTCTGCCGGATGGCGATCTCCTTGTAACAGAAAAAGGAGGAACGCTGCTCCTGTTCCGGCTGGATGATCGTTCCAGAGTTCCGATCCAGAACGTACCCAAGGTAGCTTACGGCGGTCAGGGCGGCCTGGGAGACATCATTCTCCATCCTCGATACAAGGAAAACAACTGGATATACCTCTCGTATGCCGAAGAGGATGCATCAGGCAAGAGGGGAGCAGTCGTCGCCCGGGCCCGACTGCGTCCCGGATCGGCCAACCCGAAACTGGAAAACCCTGAAGTCATATGGCGGCAGGAACCCAAAGTATCAGGCTACGGGCATTACGCACACCGACTGGCTTTCAGCCCGGACGGGTATCTGTTCATAACCTCCGGTGATCGGCAAAAACAGACGCCTGCACAGAGCTGGACTCAAAACCTCGGCAAGGTGATCAGGTTAAACGCGGACGGATCGGTACCTCCGGACAATCCGTTTCAGGATAAGGGAGAGCTCGCAAAAACCTTCTGGTCTCTCGGGCATCGTAATCTTCTCGGTATTGCATTCGATAAAGAGGGACAACTCTGGACACACGAAATGGGCCCCAGGGACGGTGATGAATTCAACCTGACCATTGCCGGAGACAATTACGGCTGGCCCATTGTATCAGAGGGCGATCACTACTCCGGTTTTCCAATTCCCGATCATGATATTCGTCCGGAATTCAATGCGCCCGAAGTATACTGGGTACCAACCGTGGCACCCTCCGGTCTGATTATCTACGACGGCTCCATGTTTCCGGAGTGGCAGGGCAATGCCTTTATCGGAGGACTCAGGTCACAATCTCTGATACGGATCAGGATTGATGGTGACCAAGCGAAAGAGGTTGAACGTTTCAGCATGGAAAATCGAATACGAGAGGTAGAGCAGGGCCCGGACGGTGCGATATGGGTTCTGGAGGATAATAACGGCGGTCGCCTGCTCAAGTTAACTCCCCAAAAGTGATTAACGATATTGGAAACATACCTACAGGAGGATGAATTATGGAAAAACAGAAAGTAATCGTAACCGATATCCAGATGCCATTTTGGTCAATGGTTATCTTCATGATCAAATGGACAATAGCGTCAATTCCGGCTCTGATTATATTATCTATTCTTGTGGCACTGTTTGGAGCACTGATCAGTGGTTTATTCTATGGACTGGGATTTTTTCCAGGATTTGAAAGCAGCATATGAACAGGAGAGAAGGGGATATTCTTCTTTTGCTTTTTTTTCATAAAGCTCTCCTACTCCTACACGTTTCTGCTTCGTCTACGGCATCTCGGGTGTCTTTTGCAAGGTCGGCATCAAGGAATTCCTTTCTTTTCGGCAGCTCCATATGGAAGTTTGAGGTGTGATCGAGAAAAAGCGTCCCCCTGGTCATGATGCAATCGAGGATATGGCCGCCCGCCTTTCGATCCTTCGAGAGAAAATGAAGGTGATAGCCGGGAACATTGAGCCCCTGCGTAAAGTCAGGGAAACAGAATCCGACAATTGTTCCATCGACATCGTGACACTCGAACTCTTTCTGGCTGCGGGTCACTTCGTTCAGTGGACGGTAAGGCTTTTCCTGACGCTCAACGCTGCGTGTTTTCACAAAGCTGAAAAAACCGTCGATCCTGACAGAATAAAAACAGTTTTTCCCCTCGGAAAGCCTGCCACATTCCTGTTTCAGTTCCTCAAATGTCCTGCTCTCATCAAGATCATTACACCATCGAGCGCATTGAAAGTCCCGATTCCAAAATCCCCGTGTTCCCTGAGTTCGCCATAGGTTATTTCACCGTCATACAGCCCTTCGACCAATGCGTTCAGCGTCGAAACCTGAAAGATCTCAAAGGCCCCATGATGGTCATGCTCCTGCACATACGTATGCCTGCTGTGCGACTGCCTGCGATGCAGATGCAGGCTGTGCAGAAAGTGAATGAAGGTGTTTTCGTTGTTCATCATGGAAGAGATTGTTTTTATTTCTTTATGAAAATATAACAAGTATTCATTGAAAAGTAGGGAGGTGTACCGCGCGTACATTAAATACCGTATCGATACCAAGTATATATCTGGGGAATAATACGTAACGTAAATTCAATCTTTTATTCTAACAATATATGCCGTTAAATAATCTGAACTGATGTCTATTAAAGGTTTTGTAGGCATGAGGCAGAGTAAAAGTGTTTTCAGCGATAAAAAAAGAGCTTGGGGTCGGTGTTCAACAGGAAACTGAGTCTATCCTTCGCAGCGGCAGCACATATGCCTAGTGTCATGTCAATAGCATAGTGACGCATAATTAAGTATATTTCTTCATCGGTCGTTCAACTCAAACCGGTTTGATCATGAAGAAATATAAAGTTACTCTGACTCAAGAGGAGCGCGACGAGCTTGAGGCCATTAGCAGCAAGGGAAAACATGCAGCCAAAACAGTTCTGAATGCTCTTATTCTGCTTGCTTGCGATGAAGGCAAATTTCAAAAGCAACGCACTATCAATGAAACCATATCGCAAGTGCTGAACGTGAGCATGAAAACTATCGACCGGGTTAAAAAGCGATTTGTCGAAGAAGGTTTTGATGCAGTGCTCACCAGAAAACCCTCAACGCATCAGTATCACAGCAAAGTCGATGGGGATTTGGAAGCTCACTTGATCGCTTTAAGCTGCTCAGAACCTCCCGTTGGGTACAAGCGGTGGTCCTTGCGTCTTCTGGCTGATAAGGCCGTTGAGTTGGAATATATTGATCAAATCTCCCACGAAACGGTTCGCCAGACGTTAAAAACGTCCTCAAACCCTGGAAACAAGAAGGATGGGTGATCCCTCCGTTACAGAACGGAGACTTTGTGGCACAAATGGAAACCGTGCTGGACATTTACAAATTACCGTATGATTCCTTGTATCCGGTGGTGTGCATGGACGAATCACCAAAACAGTTGATTGCAGAAACGAAAATCCCTGTTCCAGCAACACCCGGAAAGCTTGCTCGTTACGATTATGAATACAGCCGAAAAGGCGTCTGTAACGTGTTCATTGCAACAGAACCGTTGATGGGCAAACGCAAAGTGAAAGTGACCTCCAGCCGGAAAAAGCAGGACGGGGCGAAATTTCTCAATGAGATTGCAAGAAGCTACCGTCATGCAGAAAAGATCACGTTGGTAATGGACAACTTGAATATCCATAAAGCAGGTTCGTTGTATGAAACCTTTAGGCCCAAGAAGGCGAAGGAATTACTGGATCGATTTGCATTTGTTCATACACCGAAACATGGCAGTTGGCTGAACATGGCAGAGATTGAGCTGAGAGTATTATCGAATCAGTGCCTGAACCGTCGTATCGACAACATAGACGAAGTGAGTCGACAAGTTAGTGCCTGGGAGAACGAACGAAACAACAAAGAAGCGGTAATCAACTGGCGATTTACAACGGATGATGCGCGGATAAAACTTAAGAAACTCTATCCGTCAGTATCTTCTTGACATGACACTAGAGTCTCATCGGCGACAAAGCAAAATATACTGCGGAATGATTTGTGCAAATAATAACCAACGTACATCTTTACTTATTTTGTACTTTATTGTGTTACATGAGTGAAAAAAAGGGGACGTATTTTTAACGGCGTCTGAAAAAATAATTAGCGGTTGTATGGGTCTTAAGGAGTGGTGGCATAAAGTCAAGAGCTATTTTCGCGGGATGAGGCATGATCCTGAGTTGTCGAAATCATTAAGAAATAGGTTTAAGGTTGAACACCGAAGTCGCCGGACTAGTCGTGACAGCAGGGCGTCCGGAAGCATCTCAGGTGTGTCGTCTGAGCGATCAGGAAAATTTGTTATTCAAGGGGCTCGTCAGATCGGGAGAAGAGAGACTCGGAAAATGAAAGTTGTCAGTGAGGGCAGGCCGCGACAGTGCCCGTATTGCAAGACCGAAAAATCAATAGCAAAGTCGGAACATGGTCTACATAAATGGATATGCCGCGTTTGTGGATATAGATTCTAACCATTAGAAACATAATGTTTGATATGACCAATAAGTATGACTCTGAGAATAATCCTTTTGATCGTCAGCAACGAATAGGATGGTGGGATCAGGATAAGTTGAGAAATGCTAGGATCATGATTGTCGGTGCTGGCGCTATCGGGAACGAAGTCTTGAAAAACCTGGCTCTATTGGGTGTTGGTTATCTGTTTATCGTTGATTTTGATGTCGTTTCGGTTTCTAACCTGAGCAGGACTGTATTGTTCAGGAAAGAGGATGTCGGAAAAAGAAAGGCTGAAATAGCAGCAAAACGGGTTAAAGAAATTGGTGTACTTGACGATATGCTTGTTGACTGGTTCCATGGTGATCTGGTATGGGATCTAGGGACGGGAATATACAGGGATATGGATATTGTATTAGGCTGTCTCGACAATGTCGAGACGAGGGTTGCCGTTAACAAGCATTGCTGGTTAACCAATACACCATGGATTGATGCCGGAATGAAGGAACTGGGGATGAGAGTCGAGTTTTATAATCCCCCAAACCTCCCATGTTACCAGTGTAATCTGACGAAAGAACAGCTTGCTAATGCAAGGCGGCGTTATTCTTGTGACGAGTTCAAGAAAACAGCAATCGATGAAGGGAAAGTACCGACAACCCAGATAACTTCATCTTTGGTTGCTGCGCTGCAAGTTCAGGAGGCAGTTAAATACCTGTGCGGCCAAGAGGTGATGACCGGAAAAAAAATATACTATCAGGGAACTGTAAATGATTTTGATGTTTTGTCCAAAGGCGTAAATGTCAATTGTATCGGTCACGTTCATTATGACGAAATTGTCTCTTTGCCTTTAGGTGTCGATTCAAAATTAAGGGATTTTCTGGAACAGGTTAACAGCGAGGATTATTCCGATTCGGGGGCTGTTTTGGATCTGACTGGTGATCGCTCTTTTGTTAAATCTGTCCGTTGCAAATCATGTTTGAAAAAGATTGATATCATGAGGCCGACATACAGGGTGTCTGAAAAAGAGTGGATTTGTAAAGAGTGCCGTAACAGAGGAGACTACTCTTTCGATAATGATATGAATATTGAGTCTTTAAAAGAAACGCAGGACGTATTCGGACTTGATGACTGCGAAGAAAGCATACTTGATCTGACACTCGAACAGATAGGGATTCCGATCTGTCATGTAGTTGCTGTTTTTGATAAGAATGGAGACTATAAATACTATGAATTAACTGGGGATAAAAAACTATATTTGAGTCGTTAAGCTCAGGGGACGCGGGGCGTTAAAATGATTTTTATTGCTTTTTATATCTATATATCTTTTCATAACAAAACAGAAACAAACATGGCAGATCTAAGCGTAAATTTTTCACATCCGACGAATGCGCAGCTCATAACGGTGACAATCGATGATACCATGACCGGTAGGGAGGTTGTTGCGGAGTTGATTGCGAACGACTTTGTCCAAGCTTCG
>JANQMO010000053.1 GCA_028280025.1 Chlorobium sp.
ATACATAGATTATTTCATATATTTTGCAATACTGATAACAAACCAAGGTAAGGCTGCAGATTCGTATGCAAGCCTCTATAACGTGAAATACATGAGGGCAAGAAATGGTACCGCATAAAGAAGAAGAACCGAAGTTTACGTATGATTTATCAAAAGAACGCCGGGCTTTATTGGCAACGAAGCAACACCGCGGCATTCCCGAGAAAACCAGCAACAAATTACTTACTGCAACTTGGAATCTAACCAATTTTGGATTACAGAATCGCACAGATGATGATTTTGCGTTGATGTGCGAGATATTAAGCTGGTTTGATCTGATTGCAATTCAGGAAATCAGTGATTCGCTAAACCACTTACATTCCTTGATGAAGTTATTACCTCACAGTTATAACGTAATTCTGTCCGATATTGGCGGCAATGATGAGAGGGCTGGTTTCCTCTATGATAGCAGCAAGGTCACCCGCCTGGAGCTTGCTGCGGAAGTAGCAATACCTCCCAGCGACCATCGTTATATAAGAATGAAAGGAGTTTCCGGTTCGTTCAAAGGATTTGACCGTAACCCGTATGTCGTTGCCTTTCGGGCAGGAGAATTAGAGTTCACAGCTGTGTCTGTTCATCTTTATTTTGGAAGCCATAGTTATTATGATGCAGATAGACGGGCACTTGAGGCATATGCTCTAGCCCGATGGGCTCACCAACGCCATAAGGCCCCAGGAGCATACTCACAAAGTGTTCTCATAATGGGAGATCTGAATTTACCCAAGCGCGATGAAAGCAGCAATGTTTATAAATCATTGAAAGCCAAGGGATTGATCCTGCCGGAACATTCTACTTCAATGGGGAGTAATCTCGCCGGAGATAAACATTATGACCAGGTTGCTTTCCATGCTGGTGGCATGCAAAACGCTTATACAGGAAAATCCGGAGTTTTTGATTTTGACCGAGCACCTTTTTTTGAAAACGCCTGGAGTGTCAGCCCGGAGTATTTCAATACTGTTGTAAAATATCACATTACTGACCACAGACCGTTGTGGTCAGAGTTTAATATATGACAGAATCATCTCTAAAAATCCTGTTACAGTGAACGGGGCATGTTCCTCTTGAACCCGGATTTATATCGGCCGCATCCCTCGTTTGCGTAACTTGTTCCTGCACCTTTGCTCCCTTTTAATAACTACTGGCCGCGTTCTTCTCCATTTCTCAACGCGCTATCACTTCGCAGCCGTCGCATGCAACAACAGCGTTCCATTGATCCGGGAAAAAACAGACAGAATATCCTTGTTCTGCCTGCACTGCCGGATCGCTTTACCGATCGGCATTCATGCCAGCCTGCCTGCTTCAGCTTTTTTAATCATCGTTTCGAGGCAGTTCCTGCAGAGACAGGACTCATAATGGTCTGCAAGATATTCTCTTACATCCGGAGGAAGGTTTATCGAAGCGCACCAGCACTCCTCCGACATCCTGCATTCGAACGCTGCACCGCAAGCCGGACAGATTTCCGTGCAGCCTTTTTTTGCGGTATGACAATCTGATTGCTCCATAATGATGATTATGTCTTTGTGTAGAAAACCTGCAACCGCTTCAATATAGGGTACCTAAGGATTTATTGAGTATATTCAGCCCGTCTTTCGGCCTGCTGCAGTGCATGAAACGTTGGAGGTTAGAGGAGAAAGTCTTTTAATTCAATACTGCATGCAGTTACACAAGTTAGACAGTGCAAGAACCGATCGTTCCATGAAAGAACCGTCGCTTATATTTCTTACCGGATTCAGCGGATCAGGAAAATCAACCATCGGACCGCTGCTCGCCAATTCGCTGGGCTATGATTTCATCGACCTTGACAGGGAGATCGAACTGAATGCCGGTAAATCAATCAACAGGATATTTGCCGACGAGGGTGAATCGCATTTCAGAAACCTTGAACTGCAAACACTCGAAACGGTTGCGGGCAAAAAAGACCTTGTTGTGTCACTCGGCGGCGGGGTCCTGCAGAACGACCGCTGTTTCTCACTGATCATCTCTTCGGGAACGCTGGTGTACCTTCGATCGCATCCTGATGCTCTTGCAAAAAGGCTGAGCAACAAAACCGACCGGCCTTTGATGAAAGGTGAAAACGGAGAACGATTGACCCGCGAAGAGATCGAGGAAAAAATCATCGCGCTGCTTGCAGTCCGTGAACCCCGCTATAAAAAGGCCCGGATCATCGTCGAGACGGATAACAAGAGAATCGGCTCGACGGTCGAGGAGTTAACCAGAAAAATCGAACGCCATATCCGCAGACTCAATAACCGCCGCCAGACCCAACCAAACACAAAGCCTACGAAAAGTGAGTGAAATAATCGTCAGCACACCTGTTCGCAACCGCTTCGAAGAACTGTTTCATAACCACAACCTTGCAAAAAAAACAGTCGCTCTCTTCGATGAAAACACCAGAGAACTGTTCGGAAACGAAATCCTCGATGCATTGAATCTTCAGGGTTTTTCCGTTTTTGAACTCGTCGTACCGGCAAGAGAAACATCCAAGAGCTTCCGGACGGCATACCGTCTCTACACTCAGCTTATCGAGGCAGATGTGGACCGGAGCTGGAACCTTCTTGCTGTCGGCGGCGGTGTCGTTGGCGACCTTGGCGGATACATTGCGGCAAGCTATTACCGGGGCATACCCGTCATCCAGCTGCCGACAACCCTTCTTGCCATGACCGACAGTTCCATCGGCGGCAAAGTCGCCATCAATCATCCCCTCGGCAAAAACCTCATAGGATTTTTTCACATGCCGGAACTGGTGCTGATCGACCCTGCATATCTCAAATCCCTCCCTCAACGCGAAGTGTACGCGGGCATGGCTGAAGTGGTTAAATACGGCTTCATTGCCGATGCCGGATTTCTCGACTATATCGACAGACATTTCCAGGACATCGTTGCAATCAAGGACCCGTTTATATCGGAGGCAGTCCGTACAAGCGCCGCTATCAAGGCGGATGTTGTTGAAAAAGATTTCAGGGAACAGAGCGGTTTACGGGCGACGCTCAATTTCGGCCACACTTTCGCGCACGGGCTTGAAAAACTTGCCGATTACCGCCACATCCGCCATGGTGAAGCGGTTGCCCTGGGAATGGTTTGCGCGCTGCACCTTTCCAGGAGGCTCGAAACAATAAGCGATGACGATCTGGAACGGGGCCTTGCCATCCTGAACAAGTTCCGATTGAGCACACGAATGGTAAAGAAACGCTTCAAGGATGTGCTGGCCACAGCTCTGCTTGAAAGCATGCACTCCGACAAGAAAAAGGTCGACAAACAGCTTCGTTTTGTCCTGCTCGAAAAACTCGGCAAGGCATACCTCCATCCTGAGCCGATAGAGAGCAACATCGTTATCGCAGCAATCGAGGATGCGAAGGGGAGGTGTTGAAGAACTGTTGATTTGTTCGGTATTGGGTAATCGGTATTCGGAGAGAATGCTTGTTTTTTTAAGATGTAACGTTAGTGGACAGATTGGAAGGAGTTATATGGGTCCTATAGGTCCTATGAGTCCTATAGGACCTATAATATTATCTGCAATCAATGAGAGGAGTTATTTGAAGATCCCAACACCCCACATTCTTCACGCAGTACTCAGTACTTCTTCCACCGCACTGCCGACTGCCAACTGAAAACTGCCCACTACATTACCAAGCCTCTTCCACATTTAAATCCAGCAGCACCTTCGCCCCCTTCAACACCGCCTGGTCGTCGACGAGGATGGACTCCTGAAGGCTGGAGGCGACAAGCCTGCTGCTGCCACCGGTGGCAATTATCTTTACGTCATGTTGACCGTTCTTTTCTGCCAGAACATGACGAATGTCTTTGAGCAAACCCTCTATCTGTTTGACACACCCCCAGAAAACGCCGCTTTTCATACATTCTGCCGTGGACCTGCCGAGAAGCGCTACCGGTCCGGTTACCTTTACACGGGGAAGTTTTGCCGTCCGGTCATGCAGCACCGCCGACATCATATCCAGCCCCGGCATGATCAAGCCTCCGAAATACCCCTCATTCGGTACAAGCACATCAAAAGTAATGGCGGTACCGATATCTATGGCAATAACCGGACCTTTTGAAAAGAAACTGCTGCAGAAAGAGCAGAACGCAAGCCTGTCGGCGCCAAATGCAGAAGGCGGATTGTAATTGAGGCTGAAGGGCAGTTTGAGTGAACTGGATATATCGATCACGGATCCTGACAGTATACCGCCGAGAACCCGCCGTAACAGACCGCCCACTGAAGGAACCACACTGCAGACAGCCGCATGGCAGACGTCAGGATGATCATGCAGTATCCTTTCAACCAGTTTTCGTGCCTCGATCTCGTTTTCAAGGGATTGAGTCGGCAGACTGCTGATATCGATGACAGCGTCACCGCTGAAAACCGCAGCATGGGTAAAGGAATTGCCTGTATCAAGTACCAGAGCGGGCAGTATCATCGGACGTAAGCGGTAAACTCAGCGTTCAAAAGGAACATTGGAACGTTCCGCCAATATTTTGAGCAATGTCTCGTATCGCGGCAGATTTTCCGTCACAAAAACCGAATCTCTTTTCCCTGCCTTGTCGGCAACCACATAGAATTTGGGAGGCGGATTGAACGTAACCGGCTCCTTGTAAATCCGGACAATGTCCTCAAGCCCTATAATCGTTGTTTTTCCGTCCCTGTATGTATATGACAGTGTCCCGTCGTCAATCCTGACAACATTGCCGTCTTCTCCGTGTTCGGCAAGAAACCTGACGGTGACGACCTGTTTGACCCCAAGCACCGCTGTTGTAAGAATAATGATCACCGTGCTTTTCCAGAGACAGCCGAAATCGATGCCGTAACTGAACTTGCCGTACCGGAAAAACATGACCCAGACACCTGCAAGCACCACAACTGCAATGCACCAGGCCAGGAAATCAAAATACTCGATAAACCATCCGGGAAATTGAGCCGGATACTCAAACACCTCGGCCATAAGAGCTTCACCTTTATAAAACTGTTGGTAAGAGAAGGTTAAAAATACGTTTTTTTATTAGTTACACTACAATATTCACGGCAATAACCCCAAGTTTGGAAACATCATGAAATCATTCCACAAAGAACTCTGGATGAACGTACCGAAAAGGATGGGCTTTGTCAACATCACCCGGGACGTCGAGACGGCATTGGCCGAAAGCGGTATTCGGGAGGGACTCTGTCTTGTCAATGCCATGCACATCACCGCATCGGTGTTCATCAATGACGACGAACCGGGCCTTCACAGCGATTACCAGAAATGGCTGGAAAAACTCGCTCCCCACGAACCGCTCAGCCTCTATCAGCATAATCTGACGGGCGAAGACAACGGCGACGCACACCATAAACGACAGATCATGGGACGGGAAGTCGTTGTGGCTGTTACAGAAGGAAGCCTGCATTTCGGCCCCTGGGAACAGATTTTTTACGGTGAGTTCGACGGAAGAAGAAACAAGCGGCTGCTGATCAAGATTATCGGGGAGTAAGTATGGCTGGTTGGCTGGACAGCTAAAATACAAAAGAGTTGTTTCATTGTCTGGCCATCAAGCTATTGAGCCATAGAGCTGTCTAGCCCAAAAAAGTAAGGGGCCTTGCGGCCCCTCTTTTTTTTAGTGCTCGAACAGCATTTCGGAGTAGGTGGGCAGTTCCCACTTGTCCCTGTCAACCATGAACTCGAGCCTGTCGGCGGCTTCCCGGACTTTTTCCATTGCCGGAAGAACGACCTCCGCACAGTAATCGGCCATGTCGAACCCTTCTTCGAGCGATTCCATCCTGTCGATAACCGCATCGAGCTCTCCAGTCAGATCGATAACCTCGGCAAGGCATTCGGCCAGTTCCCTGAGATGGTCACCCTGGCTTTTGAGGGTTGTTGCCGACACCCCGATCCTGTCAGCAGCCTCGACCAGGCCGTTGAAAGATCCCGCGATCTCACCCTGATATTCCGACACGTTCGGAATAACAAAGGTTTTAAGCATGAGCTGCAGGGTACGGGCCTCGATATCAATACCTTTGATATAGCGTTCGAGGCGTGTGTTGAGCCTCGCGTCAAGCTCCAGCTGCGACAGAACAGAATAGTTCACGAACATCTGGCGGGTATCGTCATCCTTGAGCACCCTCATCGCCTGAGGCGTGTTTTTCAGGTTCGGAAGACTCCTGTCTGTAGCCGCCTGCTGGAGGTCTTCGCTGTAGTTGTCACCCTGGTAGCGGACTGGTTTTGTCGCCGAAATTTCGGTACGGATCACTTCCTGGATAGCGTTATCCTTGTCCATACCTGAGTCGATCTTCTCCTGGATCTGGTCGGCAAGCTCGTCCATGGCCTCGGCCATCAGTGTATTGAGAACCATGTTCGGAATGGAAATCGGCTGCGAAGACCCGACAGCACGGAACTCGAACTTGTTACCGGTAAACGCGAACGGAGACGTTCGGTTACGATCGGTATAATCCTTGTTCAGCACCGGAAGATGAGCCAGGCCAAGGTCAAGCACCTGTTTTTCTGTGGCAAAATCAACCTTGCCGCTTTCAATCGCGTCGAGCACCTTCTCAAGCAGTTCACCAAGGAAAACGGTGACAACCGCCGGCGGCGCTTCGTTTGCCCCAAGACGATGATCGTTGCCGATGCTTGCGATCGAAGCTCTCAGAACATCAGCACGTTTGTAGACACCTTTCATGACTGCGACAAGGAAAACAAGGAACTGAATATTCGATTCCGGCGTATCGCCGGGTTCGAGCAGGTTCACGCCTTCAGCCGTTCCTATAGACCAGTTGTTGTGTTTACCCGAGCCGTTGATGCAAGCAAAAGGCTTTTCATGCATAAGCAGCGCAAAACCTTTCTTTTCAGCAACGCGGCGCATAACCTCCATGACAAGCAGGTTGTGATCGGCCGCAATGTTGGCGCGTTCGAAGATAGGTGCAATTTCGAACTGGTGCGGAGCAACCTCGTTGTGACGGGTTTTGGCGGGAATGCCGAGCAGATAGAGCTCTTCTTCCACTTCATGCATGAATTCGAGCACCCTGTTCGGGATGGAACCGAAATAGTGATCTTCGAGCTGCTGTCCCTTTGGCGGCATCGCGCCCAGAAGTGTCCTTCCGCTCATAACAAGGTCGGGACGCATTGAATAGAACTTGCGGTCGATCAGAAAATATTCCTGTTCAGCACCCGCATAGGTTACAACCTTGCTCACACCTTCCGTACCGAGAATGCCAAGCAGCTTGACAGCCGATCTGCTGACAGCATCCATGGAACGCAAGAGAGGCGTTTTCTCGTCAAGAGCCTCTCCGTGGTAGGAAATAAACACGGTCGGAATACAAAGCGTGAGACCTTTACCGCCCTTCATGAGAAACGCCGGACTTGAAGGATCCCATGCCGTATAACCTCTGGCTTCAAACGTCGTCCTCATACCGCCTGACGGAAAACTCGATGCATCGGGTTCACCCTGGATGAGCTGCCCCCCGGAAAAGCGCTCGATAGGCTTGCCGTCCTTGTCAAACGTCAGAAAAGCGTCATGCTTCTCCGCCGTCGCTCCGGTCATCGGCTGGAACCAGTGGGTATAGTGCGTCGCACCGTGCTCCATTGCCCATTCTTTCATTCCATGAGCAACAACACCGGCAATAGCTTCTGAAAGTTTATTGCCTGTTTGTATAGTCTGCTGCAGCGCCTGAAAAACTTCTTTAGGAAGCTTTTTCCGCATAACCTCCTTGTCGAAAGTCAGCGCACCGAAATACGATGATACCGCATTGTTGTTACCTTTTTCCAACAGCTCCTCCTTTTCTTTATGGTTTGTTTCGTGGCTTTTTTTCATCAAATACAGCCAGCACCTGCCTGTCCTGCAGATTTCTGCGGACGATATCGGAACTGATGCTGGTGTTTCTTTTTATCTGGGACAAGACAAAACTCGTGTTTGTTCCAAGAACACCCGGCCAGCTTTGTATTTTCGACAAAAGCAGTTCCAGAGATTCCGTGTTATGGGTCATGACGCGCAGAATATGGGAGCCCTCACCGGTCACGGCATAACATTCCATAACCTCGTCTTCGCGCAATACATGTTCCATAAACGACTTGTAATGCTTTGAAGAATCAACCCTCACCCAGACAAACGCCTGGATATCGAACCCGAGACGCCTTTCGTCAATCTGTGTCGTGAATCCCTTGACAATACCTTTTTTCTGAAGCTTGTCGAGACGCTCGCTCACCGAAGGAATCGACAAACCGACAATTTCAGCCAGTTCGCCCAGACGTATACGGGCATTGCTTCCGAGAACTTCTATGATCTTCAGATCAATGAGATCGATATTTCCCGCCATAAACCTACAAATTTGTATTTGTTAACACCAACATTACAAAAATAATAAGACCATTCCAAAAAAATATAAAAATGTCGCTGGCGCTCTCGATCATAAGCCTAAAAAAATAAGGAATCTCTCATCCCTGCGCAGATCGAGGTGCTGATGGAAGACACACCATGCTCATCATGGAAAATAAACCGAATATCTCACTATTTTAGCCCTGATGGAAAATATAGTCAGTACCTTATGAAGAATCAGAATGCAGCAGATCATGAACGAACAGCAACCCGGCACAACCGGAAAGGAAACACCATCAGATCAGGCCCCGCGATTCCGGAAAAGACCGCTTGAACGCCCGCCGGCAATCAACGACCTGAAGTTTATTGTCAAAGGAACGCTATCCCTGATGGCCAAGTTCATCAATGATCTTGACTGGCTTGTTTCGAGAATCGGTTCAAAGGAGAGAAAGTGAACTCCGGAGTGAGCGCCTTATCTGTTCAGGGAAACAAATTATCATTATATTCTGCACAATATACTATCAGGGTCCCTGCAGGCTCAGGTGAAACAAGCAAGAATATCCTATCGTGAAAACAGCAGTATTCGGGGCCGGCGTGGCCGGGTTGAGCGCGGCTATAGAACTCATAGACCGCGGTTACGATGTCGAAATCTACGAGAAGAGAAAGATACTCGGCGGGAAGGTTTCCGTGTGGAAAGACAACGATGGCGACTCAATTGAATCCGGTCTGCATATCGTGTTCGGCGGCTATGAACAGTTGCAGGCATATCTCGACAGGGTCGGGGCAGGAAGTAATTACACATGGAAAGACCATGCGCTCATCTATGCAGAACCGGACGGCAAACAATCGATGTTCAGGAAAGCTGCGCTCCCGAGCCCCTGGGCGGAAGTCGTCGGCGGCATGCAGGCCGATTTCCTGACCATGTGGGACAAACTTTCCCTCATCAAAGGACTCTACCCCGCCCTTGCAGGAAACGAGGAGTATTTCCGCAGCCAGGACCATATGACCTATTCCGAATGGCATCGCTTGAAGGGAGCCTCCGAACACTCACTTCAGAAGCTCTGGCGTGCCATCGCCCTGGCAATGAACTTTATAGAGCCCAACGTCATCAGCGCACGGCCGATGCTGACGATATTCAAATATTTCGGAACAGATTACGCGGCAACGAAATTCGCTTTTTTCAGGGAAAACCCGGGCCAATCCATGATCGAGCCCATGAGGCAGTATATACAGAACAAAGGAGGAAGAATTTTTGTCGACGCCCGCCTTTCCCGTTTTGACCTGAATGCAAACGGCTCTGTAGAGAAGGCGGTCCTCAGCGACGGACACACGGTTGAAGCAGACGCCTACATCTCGGCGCTGCCGGTACACAGCCTGAAAAAAATACTGCCCCGGGAGTGGCTCGTCCATGATTATTTCGCGAACCTTTTTCAGTTCACCGGCAGTCCGGTTGCCAACTGCCAGCTGTGGTTCGATAAAAAAATTACCGATACCGACAACCTGATGTTTTCCCAGGGGACGATTTTTGCCACGTTTGCCGATGTTTCCATTACCTGTCCCGGCGACTTCCAGCAAGGTCTGGGTACGGCAAACGGCGGGAGCGTCATGAGCATGGTGCTTGCCCCTGCCCATCACCTCATGGATATGCCCAATGAAGTCATTACCTCTCTGGTGATGAAGGACATTCATGACCGTTTTCCGAAATCGAGAAACGCCCGTCTGCTGAAATCAACAATCGTCAAAATACCCCAGTCGGTGTACAAAGCTGTCCCCGATGTCGACAAATTCCGGCCGGATCAAATTAGCCCTGTCGGCAATTTCTACCTTGCCGGCGATTATACCTACCAGCGGTATCTGGCGTCAATGGAGGGTGCTGCCCTCAGCGGAAAAGCCGTGGCCGAAAAACTGCATGCAAGAAAAGGAAGCTGATCAGACGGCACAACAGAATCTGTCCCGCTGAAGGGTTTTTTGCCCGAAACCCCCTGTTTTCAGTACTGTAATCTGCTTTTGCGGTTCATTCAGCACGCCCTTCTCGCTCATGCTGCAGAACGTCAAAACGAACCGATAACGGTTTACCGCCATGCCACCGACCGGGAAATCCCTTCTCATCGTGTTTACAAGAAACCCCGTAAAAGGGAACGTAAAAACTCGTCTTGCACGCTCGACAAGTGATGAATTCGCTCTCAAGGTGTATTGCAAACTCAGAGAGATCACCTTTGGTGCCGTTTCAGCCGTCAAAGCCGATGTTGCGGTTTACTATGACGACCACATCCCTTCAAACGACTTATTCTGCGAAAGATCGGCACAAACGTTCCTTCAGAACGGGAGCGATCTGGGTATCCGCATGAAAAACGCATTCGAACGGGGCTTCAGCGACAGCTACAGCCGGATTGTCCTGATCGGCACCGATTGTCCCGGCATGAACAGCAGGCTCCTGCAGAAAGCATTTGAAATCCTTCATTACCGGCAGGCTGTCCTGGGACCTGCCAGTGACGGAGGTTACTATCTTGTGGGCCTGACACTGCCCCTGCCCGACCTCTTTACCAACAGGGAATGGAGCACAAGCAGGGTTCTGCAGGAGGCCAAAGAGTGTCTCGAAGAGAACGGTGTGAGTTACGGTCTGCTGCCGATCCTTACCGACATCGATACCGGGGAAGATCTTCAAAACGTCAACCTTGCCATATCGTGAAAACAAGTATCATCATTCCTACCTTCAACGAAGAAAGCTCCATTGCAGATACCCTCGAAAGCATCAGGCAGGCTGCCGGGGATGCAGAGTATGAAATCATAGTCAGCGACGCGGGAGACGACCGAACAGGACGTATCGCCGAGGATTTTCCTGTCACACTCTGCCGTTCACCCAAAGGCCGTGCTGCCCAGATGAACAGAGGTGCGGACATGGCAACAGGAACGATCCTGTATTTCCTGCATGCCGACACACTTCCCCCTCCCGGCTTTCTCCAAACGATCACCTCGGCTGTTGAACAGGGACAACCGGCGGGATGCTTCCAGCTCACCTTCGACGATCCGCACTGGCTGATGCAAACCTATGGGTGGTTTACCCGCTTCCCCTTTCCGCTTTGCAGAGGCGGCGACCAGACGCTCTTCATCACGCCGGATCTGTTTCAAAGGATAGGAGGTTTCAACGAACAACTCCGGGTGATGGAAGATATCGAGATCATTGAACGTATCCGGAAGCACGCCTCATTCAGCATTCTCGACGATGTAGTTGTAACCTCGGCAAGAAAATATGCCGCCAATGGAAGGATACGCCTCCAGATGATCTTCGGTACAATCCACCTGCTTTATTCCCTGGGTTTCGACCAGGATATCATTGCCGATTATTACAGACGTACAATTGTCTGAAACTGCAGAAACCGGGACAGATACGTCCCGCAGGAACAAAAAAAGTACTCATGAAAAGAGAAAAGAAGTAAAAACAGACGAAAACAGAAATTTGTTTCAATAAGGCACAATTGAATAATTATTATATTATTGCTTAAATCATTAAATACAGTTTGCCGAAAAAGCAGCAAGAAACAGTCGTATAAATATAACCAGCATACCATGGCAGAAGAATTCAAAAATACCCCGAATACCCCGGAGCCGAAGACAACAGATGTCCCGGCAATAAGCCAAACCGGTGATGCCGACTTTCCTACTCTTTTAGGCAACATCGGCCTCATGATCGATACGTCAATCGAATCGGTCACCAAAGTAATCAATTCCGCAACTGCAATAACGCAGCAGGTTTCTGAAAACATAACGCTTACGGCAAATTCCGATGTTGTCAAGGGCATGGTCGACAATATCGGTTCGGTGTCTCAGAGCGTCATTAAGGGTGTCAATGACACGCTTAATTCAGAACAACTGAAAAAAACGTTCGATGAACTCGGGAAGCTTGCTTCCACAGTCATAGACGGAGCAGGGTCGATCGCCAACTCACAGCAGGCACAGAACCTGTTCAATACCGTAAGCAGCGGCTTGAACCAATTGATCCAAACCATTGTTGCAACAGGGCAGCAAGGGACAGGCGGCGCCGGTCAAAAAAAGGCTGTTGAAATACCTTTTTGCTCAACCCATCAACCCGCACCTTCAGGTGAAGAAAAACAGACAACGGAAACCGTAAAATCGCAGCCGGCCTTAACGAAAAAGGAGAAACAGAAAACAACCGCCGCAGAAAAACCGGCGCCTGCGGAAAAAGCAAAACCTGCGGAAAACGTAAAGGAGGATATTTCTCGAAAAGGGACGATTCCCCGACAGAAATAAATCCATCGCTCCCAATTCACCATCAGAAAGGATAAATACGTGCTATATTCTGAAGACAACGAAAGGAAGGATATGTTGCACCCTGAAAAGGAAAAACAGTACCGGGTGCTGGTTGCTGATGACGATAAATCAACACGCATCCTGCTGAACCACTTCCTTCGAAAAATGGGCTATCTCCCGATAGAAGCTACAGACGGAGAAGAATGTATAGCAATCCTGCAGGAAGAAAGCATTGACATCCTTCTCCTGGACATCAACATGCCGAAAAAGGATGGTTTTGATGTCATGCGTTATCTTCAGCAGAAAGGCAAGACGCTTCCCGTGATCATGATAACCGCCCTCAACAATATCCCCAATACGGTCAAATGCATCAAAATGGGGGCGTATGAATATCTCACCAAGCCTCTGGACGTGGACAGGCTGGAGATTGTCATGAGAAATGCAATCAGCGAATCAGTGCTTCACGATGCTGTAACCCAGTTAAAAAAAGAACTGCGCAGCAAGGAAATTTTCAGAAATATCACAGGGGAAAGCGGAGCAATCAATAAAGCCAAGGAACAGGCTCTCCAGGTTATGGAGACCGACCTGAATGTCCTGATCATCGGGGAAAGCGGAACGGGAAAAGAACTGTTCGCACAAGCCATCCATGAAGGCAGCAAAAGGCAAAACGGCCCGTTCATATCCGTCAACTGCGCGGCCATATCCCATGAACTTGCAGAGAGCCTCCTGTTCGGACACTCCAAGGGTTCGTTCACCGGAGCATCGAATGATCATGAAGGCTTTTTTGAACAGGCAGACAAAGGAACGCTTTTCCTTGATGAAATTGGAGACATGAACGCCGACATCCAGGCAAAAGTACTGCGCGCCATTCAGGAAAAGAAAATTCGCAGGGTTGGAGAAAAAAGCGAGCGAAGAATCGACTTCAGAGTCATTTCGGCAACACACTGGAATTTTTCCGATGCGCTCAACAGCAATTCGTTCAGGGACGATTTGTATTACCGGCTGGAGGAGTATCCACTCTACCTCCCTCCTCTCAGGGAACGAAGAGATGACATTCTCCCGCTTGCGAAGCGTTTTCTCGAGGAATTCTGCAGCGCAAACAACATCAAGAATCTTCAGTTCACCGATGAAGCCATTGATGAGATGCTGGACTACCACTGGCCGGGCAATATCCGTGAACTCAAAAACGCAATCCAGCGATCGGCGATAAGCTGCAGAAACGGCGAGGAGATCACCTCGGTCATGCAGCATATGGGAAATCATTTCAGAAAAAAAGACAAAAGCCTGCAAACACTTGACAGTGTTTCAAGATTTGAGCCTGCGGGAGAAATAGCAAGTATCCGCAGCCTTGAAGAAATGGAGCGTGACGCCATTGAAGAAGCCTTCAAAGCATGTAAGAGAAATCCGACCAAAACCGCCCAGGTACTCGGCATCGGAAGAGCAACCCTCTACAGGAAGCTGAAAAAGTTCGGGCTTAATTAGTGACTCGTGATTAGTAAATCGTGATTCGTGAATGGTGGAGAGGAAACAGGTAGTAGAAAAAAATGCTTGTTTTTTGAGATGTCACGTTAGTGGACAGATTGGAAGAAGTTATATAGGTCCTATAGGTCTTATGAGTCCTATAGGACCTATTATAAACCCCCACACCCTACATCCCACAATCTTCAATCAGCACTGAGAACTCGTTGCTGCTTTCAACTGAGAACCGAGAACTCGTCACTCGTCACTGGTCACTGGTGCAGACTTGTCTGCACCAACCCCTGTATGCCCGAATCCGCCGTCGCCGCGGTCTGTCTCGGATAACGCATCCACTTCATCGAGCGTCACCTGCTCACAACGGGCAACAACCATCTGCGCTATCCGGTCTCCATGATTCACGGTAAATGTTTTTTTCCCGTAATTGACCAGAATAATCTTTATCTCGCCCCTGTAATCGGCATCGATCGTTGCCGGTGTATTCGGTAAAGAGATCATATGTTTCAATGCGAGTCCGCTGCGAGGCCTCAACTGTGCCTCGAAACCCGGCGGCAGCTCGATGACAAGGCCGGTCGGAATAAGCTGTGTCGTGAAAGGAGCGATCTCTACAGGCTTTTCAAGGCAGGCAGCAATATCCATACCTGCGGCATGAAGAGTTGCGTATCGCGGAAGAATTGCGTTCCGGTTTATGCGTAGTATCTTTATGTTCAGCATCAGAGAACTGTTTACAATGACCGTGGATTACATCAACTCAATCTATTCATTCGAGGAACAATTACCTTGGAAGAAACCACACAAAAAATGTATGCCCTTGCTTTCGGAGCCCATCCCGACGATGTCGAGCTGTCATGCGGAGCGACATTGCTCACGCTCATCGATGAAGGGCAGCCTGTAGCCGTATGCGACCTTACACAGGGAGAAATGGGAACGGCGGGAACGGCGGAAACAAGAAGAAACGAATCTCTGGAGGCAACCCGACTGATGGGATACAACGAAAGGATAACCCTCGATCTCGGCGATGCGAAGCTTCACTACCACGACGAATCGCTACAGGAAATCATAACGGTGATCCGCCGCTTCCAGCCGTCGGTTGTCTTTGCAAACCCGCCTGATGAGCGGCATCCCGATCACATGAAAGCTTCGAGGCTTATCTACGACGCGGTTTACTATTCCGGATTGAAAAAGATCAGGACGGCATTCAACAGCAAAAACCAGGAACCATACCGGCCCAAACACCTGTTGTATTACATGCAGTTCACTCATTTCAATCCTTCGATCATTGTCGATGTCTCAAAAACATTCGAAAGGTCCAGACAAGGAATCCTTGCTTTCGGTTCACAGTTTTACCTTGAAAGAGACCTGATAGCACCCGAAACCATGATCCAGAGAAAAGAATTTCTCACCGGTCTGGAGGCCCGGGCGCGTTACCTTGGAGAACAGACCGGCGTACGGTACGGGGAAGGATTCGTCCTTCCGGGACCACTGGGAGTCACGTCACTCAGTACACTTTTTCAGGAAACATGACAATTGAAAACAGCAATCATGCGTACACTCTTCACCTTTCTTCTCTCGGCTTTTATTCTTGTTACAGCGTTGACCGGCTGCTCGAGCACGCCTCAGGAACACCGTTCAAACCATATTACGGTTGCAATCGACGGTGACTTCGACTACCTGAACCCGCTGCTTATACAGCTTTCCCTTTCCAGGGAAGTCTGTACGCAGATATTCCCGCCGCTGACAAAGCCAACCTACGATGCCCGGAAAGGCATGATCGAGTTCAGGCCAAATGCCGCCGAAAGCTGGGAATTCAGCGACGACGGCATGAAAGCGGTTTTTCATCTCAAGAAAAACACCGTTTGGGAGGATGGCGTACCGCTGACCGCTCATGACTACAAATTCTCCTACCAGCTGTACGCCAATCCGGCAATCGCGAGCACGCGGCAGGATTACCTTGACGACCTGCTGCTCGACGAAAACGGCCGGATCGACTTTGAAAACGGCGTCATGACACCTGATGACCATACACTCGTCCTCCGGTTCAACAAACCGATGGCCGAGGCAATTATACTCGATCACTTTAACGATCTCATGCCTGTAGCAAAACACATTTTTGAGTCCATTCCGCCTGACGAGATTCGCATGCGGGCCTCTGAAACCCCCATCGTCGGCGCCGGTCCTTTCAAAGTCAAAGAATGGCTCCGGCAGCAGAGACTCGTCCTCGCGTCAAATGCGGCATCAACACTGCCGCACCCGGCTGTCACAGAGAATCTGAGCTTCATTGTCGTTCCGGAGTATACAACACGGCTCGCCATGCTCAAGTCGCGTCAGATCGACGCGATGATCTCGGCGGGAGGAATCAATCCCAAAGATCTGGGGGAACTGAAGCTCTCAAACCCTGACATTGCTGTCAAACCGGTCAAAAACCGGTATTTCGACAGCATAGTCTGGCTGACGATCGATGGCGAGGCCTACAGAAACGGCAAGCAAATCAAGCCCAACGTGTTCTTCGGAGACAAAAAAGTCCGCCAGGCCATGACCTATGCCATAGACCGCCAGGCGATCATTGACGGTTTCATGGGACCTGAACACGCAGCTATCGTCAACAGCTCCCTTTCCCCGGCTTACGAGGCCATCGCCAACCGTTCGCTGCCGCCGTATTCCTACGATCCCAAACAAGCGGAATCGCTCCTCAGGGAAGCGGGATGGGAACCGGGACCCGACGGCATCATGCAAAAAAACGGCAGAAAGTTCTCCATTTCTCTTGCCGCACAGGCAGGCAATCCCCGCAGGAACTACGCAGCCACGATCATCCAGCAGAATCTCCGGGAAATAGGCATTGACTGTGACATACGAATAGACGAGAAACTTGTCTTCAACAAAAGCCAGAACGAGTTCCGTTACGACGCGGCCCTGTCCGGGCTGGCGGCCGAAACCCTGCCGTTCCAGCTTATTATCTGGGGCTCCGATTTTGAAAACCGGCCGTTCAACTCGTCGGCCTTTCGCCACGCGGAACTGGACAGCGTCATCAGCAGACTGAGCTCCCCCCTGGCGAAAGGAGAAAGCCTCGCCCTGTGGAAGCGCTACCAGGCCATACTCCATGAAGAACAGCCGAGAACGTTCCTCTACTACTATGACGAACTCGAGGGATTCAACCGCAGGGTAAAAAACGTCGAGGTCAACCTGCTTTCAACGCTCTACAACGCATATGACTGGAAGCTGGAATAACCTTGCGCTACACATTGGTCATCGTGTCATTTTTACTATATTCATGAACTTTTTTTAATCCTGAAGTACAACAGAAACAGAGGAATGCCCCGATATACTCCGGAACAGCTCGCTAAACGAAACGCATCCGTCTGGACTACGGTCCAGGGAATTCTCGCCCCCATACAGTTTGTTATTTTCATAGCCGGTCTTGCCGTGACGCTCATGTACAAAACAGGGACAGGTATCGATAATTTCGCCTGGGTCACTGTTTTCGTGATTCTCAAAACCATAATCTTTATGGTGATCTTTGTCACGGGGGCATTTTTTGAGAAAGATGTATTCGACGAATATGTCTTTGCTCCCGAGTTTTTCTGGGAAGATGTCGGCAGCACAATCGCCATCGTCATCCACCTGTCCTATTTCGTCCTGTTCTACATGGGCCTTGACGAAACGGTGCTTATCTGGACGGCTCTCCTCGCCTATCTGAGCTACCTGGTAAACGCGGCACAGTTCCTGATCCGGCTCATCATCGAGAAACGTCACGCAAGCAAAACGGCCAACGCAACCTGAAGGAACCTATTCCTCTTATGCAAGCACAAGCGATCGTCTTCACCGGTGTCCGACAGATAGAGGTAAAAAACGTCACATTGAAACCTGTGACCCCAACCGATGTCATGATAGAAACCTTCTGGTCATCGATCAGCACCGGTACCGAGAAAATGGCGTTCGAGGGCCTCATACCTTCCCCGCCCTTTATCTTCCCGTTTATACCGGGATACGAAACGGTAGGCAGGATCATCCAGGTCGGAGAACACGTCAACGAAAGCCTCCTGGGCAAATACGCCTATATTGCCGGCTCTTTCGGCTATGAAGACGTCAATGCCGCGTTCGGCGGCGCATCACAGTATGTCGTCTGCCCGGTGGAGAGCATCACCGTTCTCGACGAAGTCGACGACCCGAAATGCGGCATCGCGCTGCCGCTTGGTGCAACCGCAATCCATTTCATGGACCTTGCCGACGTTGCCGGAAAAAAAGTCCTTGTTCTCGGGCAGGGTGCCGTCGGCATTCTTGCCGTTCAGCTCGCCAAACATATGGGAGCCAGCCTTGTCGCAGCCACCGAACCACACCAGAACCGCCTCGACTACTCTTCAGCCGACCTGAAAGTCAACCCTTCGACCCAGGATGTCTCCGCCGCATTTGCCGGCTATGAATTCGATGTCATGATCGACAGCACCGGCGTCATGAACGCGATAGAAACCGGTTTACGCTTCATGAAGTTCCACGGAAAAGTGATTTTCGGAGGATATTACCAACGGATCAACATCGACTACTCACAGGCATTCGACAAGGAACTTTCGTTCATTGCTGCTCGCCAATGGGCCAAAGGCGACCTCCTTCGCGTCAGGGAACTGATCAGGGATAACAGGCTGCATGCCAAAAAGATATTTACGCACAGCCACCCGGTCGAAGGGGATCTGAAAGAGGCATACCGCGTGGCATTCAACAATCCTGACTGCCTGAAAATGGTTCTTCACTGGAAAGGACCGGGGGAAGACAAGCCGGCAGCATGAACCCCCGCACCATAGCCATATACGGAAAAGGAGGTATCGGAAAAAGCTTTACGACAACCAACCTCAGCGCGACGTTTTCTCTCATGGGAAAAAAAGTGCTGCAGCTTGGCTGTGACCCGAAGCATGATTCGACAACGTCTCTTTTCGGAGGCGTCTCACTGCCCACCGTCACGGAAGTCTTCGCTGAAAAAAACGCGCACAACGAAGAGATCCGGATTCCCGATATCGTCTTCAGAAGAACTGTTCCGGATTTTCCGCAGCCTATGTACGGTGTGGAACTCGGCGGGCCGCAGGTTGGGCGAGGATGCGGCGGCAGAGGGATCATTTCCGGCTTCGACGTCCTTGAAAACCTGGGTCTTTTTTCATGGAATATCGACATTATCCTGATGGATTTCCTCGGTGACGTGGTCTGCGGCGGTTTCGCAACACCGCTGGCCCGCTCGCTCAGCGAAGAGGTCATCCTGCTTACGACCAACGACCGCCAGTCCATCTTCACGGCCAACAACATCTGCCAGGCAAACAACTACTTTCAAAGCGTCGGAGGGGAATCGAAACTGCTCGGCATCATCATCAACCGTGACGACGGCAGCGGTATCGCCGAAAACTATGCCGAAGCCGCGGGAATCAATGTGCTGATGAAACTCCCTTACAATCCGGAAGCAAGAGACAAGGACGACAGCTTCGATTTTGCCGTACGCATACCCGAAATCGGTGAACAGTTCCGGAAGCTTGCATCAGATATTCTCGAAAGAAAAATAACCCCCTGCAAGACGGCCGGACTTGACTTCAGAACCTTCGTGAAGCTTTTCGGGGACGTCAGCCATACCCGCCCGCTTCCCGCCACGGAAGACGAACTCAGGGGAAACAGACAACAGCAGCCCGTTGAACCGGCAGCCGATACAACTGGCGGCACATCGGAATACGCACAACTCCTCTCCCTCATCGATCGCCTCGATGAAACAGAGCAGGATATCTACCGCCTGATCGAAAGAGACAAAAAAACCCTCTCCGAAGCCGCCGACCTGAAAGGCATCAGCGAACCCGAAGCCCGAAAGCTCCTCGCCTCGGCAAGAACAAAGCTCAGGAAGATGTTTTTTAGTTTGTAAGTCAGTGAATCGTGATTCGTAAATCGTGATTGGTGGAGGGGTAATAGGTAATTGACACGTAGCACATTTTCAATCCTTTCTTGTCGCTTGAATCTTCGCTCTTCCAATTCACCATTCACGATTCACGAATCCCCCCTCACGCCTTCGCTCTCTTCGCTGCCTTGGCTCTCTGGTTCGAGTCCAGAATTCTCTTTCGTATCCTGATCGACGCCGGTGTCACTTCGACCAGTTCGTCGTCATTGATAAAGTTAAGCGCCTGTTCGAGCGTCAGTATTTTCGGCGGAGTAAGACGGATCGCCTCATCGGCGCCTGACGAACGCATGTTGGTCAGCTTTTTTGTTTTGCAGACATTGAGCGTGATATCGAACTCCCTCGTTGATTCGCCAACAACCATGCCCTCATACACTTTCGTATTCGGCCCGATAAAAAACGTTCCACGGTCTTCAAGGCTTGCAATCGCATAGGCGACCGAGGCGCCGTTCTCGCCGCTGACAAGCGCTCCTGTCTCCCTGGCGGGAAGCTTTCCTTTAAACGGCTGGTAATCATGGAAAACATGGGACAGCATCCCTTCCCCTTTCGTGTCGGTCGTGAACTCCTGGCTGTAACCGATCAAGCCCCGCGTCGGGATATCGAACTCCAGCCGGACCATGCCACCCTTGAGCGTTTCCATATGCTTCATTTCTGCCTTTCGCCGCCCCATCTTTTCGATCACGACGCCGTTGTACTCGTCAGGCACATCGATCGTTACATGCTCGACAGGCTCGAGGAGCGTACCGTCTTCAGCTTCGCGTGTTATAACCTGGGGCCTGGATATCGCAAGCTCAAATCCTTCGCGGCGCATGTTCTCGATCAATACCGACAGGTGCAGTTCTCCGCGCCCCGAAACCCTGAACGTATCGGCGCTTTCAGTCTCCTCAACTTTCAGGGCAACATTGGTCATTACTTCCTTGAAGAGCCTTTCGCGAATTTTCCTGCTGGTCACTTCCTTTCCTTCAAGCCCTGCAAACGGCGAATCGTTGACCGAAAACAGCATCGACAGCGTCGGTTTGCTGATCTCAAACGAAGCAATCGGCTCCGGCCTCGATTCTGCGGCAAGCGTTTCTCCGACATTGACGTCCGCTATCCCCGAAATCGCTACGATGTCGCCCGAAACAGCCTCCCTCTTCTCGACACGGTGCGTCATATCGAACGTGAACAGTTTCGCAACGCTGCCTTTACTGAGCACACCATCTTCTGTCACGATCGCAAGAGGGTCGCCAGGATGCACTTTTCCCCGCTGAATCCTGCCGACTGCAATCTTGCCGAGGTAGTCACTGTAATCGAGTGTCGTAACCAGCATCTGGAAATCATCCTGATCGTCGTATACAGGACAGGGAATTTCCCTGAGGATCATGTCGAGCAGGAGGCTCATGTCGCCGTCCTCGTCGCTCATCGACATTTTGGCTATGCCAAACTTGGCGGAAGTATAGATATAGGGAAAATCAAGCTGATCCTCGTCGGCACCGAGAGCTATGAACAGGTCGAGAACCTGGTCGTGAACATGTTCCGGATCGGCCTGGGGGCGATCGATCTTGTTGATGACGACAACCGGCTTGAGTTTCAGTTCAAGCGCTTTACGCAATACGAATTTTGTCTGGGGCATAGGCCCTTCGAAGGCGTCGACAAGAAGCAGCACGCCATCGACCATCTTGAGTATACGCTCCACCTCCCCGCCGAAATCGGCATGTCCCGGCGTATCGACAATATTGATCTTGCAATCCCTGTATATCGTCGCAGCATTTTTAGACAAAATGGTGATCCCGCGCTCTTTTTCCTGAGGATTGGAATCCAGTACACGTGCATCGACCTGCTGGTTTTCCCTGAACACCCCGGTCCGGCGGAAAATTGCATCGACCAGCGTTGTCTTCCCGTGATCAACGTGAGCAATGATAGCTATATTGCGGATATTCTGTTTGGTGCTCATCTTTTTGGTGGCAAATCGTTATCTTTTGTTACAGCCCGGGCGAATATACATTTTTTTCACGACTCTGCTTCAGATCATGTGACATCGCTTCAGATGATTTGCATTCACTCGTCATGATCCCGAAAGATATCAATGGACAACGTTCTCTTCAGCCATATGCTCCACCCGATACTGACCGGTACGGTATCGCTGCTCTATATCGTTACCCTCATTCTTTACGGAGGCGATTTTTTCCGGGGAAACGCGTTTGCGAAAACCTATAAACAGCCGGCACTGATCGTCACGATCGTCAGCCATATTGCCTACATCGGTTTTCTCACCGCCCCTGAAGGGTACCTTATGAACTATTCAAGCGCCATGCTTATGACCATGGTTGCTTTGACGCTGGCTGTGACCTATATGTTTATCGAGTTCACAACCAAAACCGATAAAACCGGCTTTTTCATTCTCTCCTTTTCAGCCGGGGCGGAGATCATATCGTCGTTCTTTTTTCTCTCAGCAACCGGAGAAGGACCGACATTCAGCGGATTCGGCATAGGCGTTCACCTTCTGTCGGCCATTTTCAGTTTCAGCTCCATTGCCATTGCGGGCTTGTACAGCTTCCTCTACCTCCTCTTGTTCCGGCAGATCAAGAACAACAAGTTCGGTTTTCTCTTCGAAAACCTTCCCAACCTCGAAGTGCTCGAGCAGCTTATCCGCCATGCCGTTGCGTTCGGGTTCCTGTTTCTGTCCATGACCATTTTTGCAGGCATTATCGGCACGATCCAGACATCGGAAGTCATCAACCTTTTTGAAACAAGGCTTCTCGTCCTCTTCGTCATCTGGCTCTGTTACGGCATCAGCCTTTTCATCAAGAAACTGTTCGGCTGGGACACGTTCCACATGGCATACCTGCTTATCGTGCTTTTTGTCGTGATCACGATCCTGATCATCCTGATGAGCATTTATTCGCCAACCTTTCACAGCACAAGCTTTTAGAGTCCGTTAGTTTGATATTTGTGCCTTTTGCGGTATATTTAGCAACTTCTGACGATATACGGTAAAAAGCGGCATCCTGTTTTCAGGCAAGCAACCAAACTGCTACAACATGAACATTATTTCAGTCGGTGTCAATCACAAATCTGCACCTATTGAAATCCGTGAACGGGTCTCCCTCCCGGAAGACCAGGCAAAGGCATTTCTCCGCAACCTGATAGACGACGGACTGGCTCAGGAAGCCATGGTACTGTCAACATGCAACAGGACAGAACTGTATGTCGTACCGGCAATGCCCGAAGTGGACTGCCGCTACATGAAAGACTACCTCATCGCCTTCAAGAACGCCCATAACGAAGTCAGGCACGAACATTTCTTCAATCGCTTCTACTGCAACACCGCAAGACACCTTTTTGAAGTTGCAAGCGCCGTCGACTCGCTGATACTCGGTGAAGGACAGATTCTCGGCCAGGTCAAGGAAGGTTACAGAATCGCCGTAGAAGTCCAGTCGGCAGGCATCCTCCTGACCCGTCTCTGCCACACCGCGTTCAGTGTCGCGAAAAAAGTCAAGACCAAGACCAAGATCATGGAAGGCGCGGTCTCGGTAAGTTACGCAGCGGTTGAACTGGCGCAGAAGATATTCTCCAATCTCTCGATGAAAAAGATTCTCCTCATCGGCGCCGGAGAAACGGGAGAACTGGCAGCCAAGCACATGTTCCAGAAAAACGCAAGGAATATCGTCATAACCAACCGGACACTTTCCAAGGCGGAAGCTCTTGCCGAAGAACTCGGCACGAACCAGGTCCTTCCCTACGAAACCTACAAGGAACACCTTCACGAATTCGATATCATCATAACGGCCGTCAGCATCAAGGATTACGTTCTCAAGGAACCGGAACTCCAGCAGAGCATGCAGAAACGAAGGCTGAAACCGGTCATCATCCTCGATCTCGGCCTTCCCCGAAATGTCGATCCCGAAATAGGCAAGCTCAAGAACATGTTCCTCAAGGATATCGACGACCTTAAGCATATCATCGATAAAAACCTTGAGTTGAGACGGGCGGAACTGCCGAAGGTCCAGAAAATAATCAACGAAGAGCTGATCGGGTTCGCCCGCTGGATCAATACCCTGAAAGTCCGTCCCACTATTGTCGATCTTCAATCGAAATTCATCAATATCAAGGAAAAAGAACTTGAACGGTTCCGCTACAAGGTCAGTGAAGAAGAGTTGAAGCGAATGGAACGGCTGACCGACAGAATTCTGAAAAAAATCCTGCACCACCCGATCAAGATGCTCAAGGCCCCGGTTGACACTGCCGATAACATTCCCAGCAAGGTCAATCTTGTCAGAAATATTTTTGACCTTGAAGAACAGAATCAACGCTCCAAGTAATCAGTCATAACGCTAATCAGTAACCGCATTGAAGAAACAATTACTTATCGGCACCAGATCAAGCCCCCTTGCCCTCTGGCAGGCGGAATTCACAAAAGCTGAACTCTCAAAGCATTACCCGGACCTCGACATAGAACTGAAACTGGTCAAGACAACCGGTGATGTTCTTCTCGATTCCCCTCTCTCCAAAATCGGAGACATGGGCCTTTTTACCAAGGACATCGAAAAACATCTGTTGGCCAACGAAATCGACCTTGCGGTTCACAGCCTCAAGGACGTACCGACAGAAACTCCTGAAGGCCTTATGCTTTCGGCGTTCACCGAACGGGAAGACACAAGGGATGTCATTATCTCCAAAAACGGAGAGAACCTGAAGACGCTTCGCGAGAATGCCAGAATCGCCACAAGCAGCCTCCGCAGAACATCGCAGCTCCTGAGCATGCGGCCCGACTTTGAAATGGGTGATATCCGAGGCAACCTCAACACCCGCTTCAAGAAATTCGATGAAAGCGACTTCGACGCCATGATGCTTGCCTATGCCGGCGTCCACCGCCTGAATTTCGGTGACCGTATTTCAGAAATTCTTCCTCATGACACCATGCTCCCGGCCGTCGGCCAGGGCGCACTGGGCATCGAAACACGTTCGGATGACGAAGAGACAAAGAATATTGTCAGTGTCATGAACAACGTGAATGCTGAATTCTGCACCAAGGCTGAAAGAGCCATGCTCCGTCACCTCCAGGGCGGCTGCCAGATCCCGATCGGCGCATATGCAAGCCTGAAAAACGGCACCCTGCTCCTCCTTGCCTATGTCGGTTCCGTTGACGGAAAACGCGCGATCCGCAACGAGATCACCATTGAAAACTGCACAACGCCCGAACAGGCCGAACAGGCCGGCATCAGCCTTGCCGAGGAACTGCTGAAGGACGGCGCGGACAAGATTCTTGCCGAAATCAGGAAAACCTGCTGATGAAGCGCGTTCTGGTCACAAGACCAAAACATCAGGCAGAATCATTTGTACAGGAGTTGAAACAATACGGCCTCGACTCGGTTGTCTTCCCGACAATCGAGATCAGGCCTGCTTCAGGATGGCAGATTCCGGATATCTCTGTTTACACGGGAGCGTTTTTCACCAGCCCGAACAGTGTCCGCTTCTTTCTTGAACGACTCGAGGCCGAAGCCCCCCGGGGACTGGAACAACTGAAAACAATAAAAATCTTCGCTGTCGGAAAGACAACCGCAAAAGATATTGCCGAATACGGCATAGAGACAGAACCCTTGCCCAAAGTTGCCGATGCGGTGAATCTGATGCAGGAAATCGGAGCGGAGATTATCACTGGCAATTCATTCCTCTTTCTTCGCGGCAACCTTTCCCTTGGCGTCATACCCAAAGCCATTGTCGAACAGGGCGGGCAGTGCGACTCGATCATCGTCTATGAAAACCATCCCCCCGACATCAAGGCAACCGAACAGGTAAAGGCAATGCTGGCAAAAGGAGAGATCGCCTGCCTCTCGTTCACCAGCCCGTCAACCGCCCAGAACTATTTCAAGGCCGTCGGTTCCACGTCGGTTCCTTCAGGTGTCCTGGTAGCGGCCATCGGCAAGACAACCGCAAACGCTTTAAAAGAACTTGGCGTAACGGCAGACATCGTTCCCGAGTACTATGACGGCCCGCATTTCGCCAAAGCGATCGCAAAAGCCCTGAACGCCTGCTGATCACATTGGACACCCGATCCTCGCTTCGACGTTTTTTCTATTCCTCATCATCGGAGGCCTCGATACCGCTTTCGGAACGTTCTTCACCGGTTGAAAGTCTGCTGACATCATCCCCTCCATCCTCAACCAGGCGGAGACGTTTCTGTATCGCCCGGGTTCTTACACCGACCAGCTTGTCAATTTCCGTCCCTGCCTGCGATATCCTGCTCTGCGCTTTGACCAGAACATCTTCAAAACGGGTAAATTCAGTTTTGACCTGCGCCAGAACCTTCCATACCTCACTGGTCCGTTTCTGTATCGCAAGCGTCCGGAACCCCATCTGAAGACTGTTCAACAGGGCAGCAAGGGTAGTCGGACCGGTTACGATGACCTTGAACTCCCTCTGAAGTGTTTCCAGCAAGGACGTGTTGCGAACAACTTCTGCATAAAGGCCCTCGACAGGAAGGAAAAGTATACCGAAATCAGTTGTCTGGGGCGGGTTCAGATACTTGTCCCTGATCTCCTTTGCACAACGGCGCATTTCCGTTTCGATTTCCTTTGACGCCCCCATGATCCCATCTTTGTCGCCGGCCTCGGCAGCATCGACAAGGCGATAATAAGCCTCTAAAGGAAACTTTGAATCGACAGGAAGATACACCGTGCTGCCGTCATCGTCTTTCCCAGGGAGCTTGACGGCAAACTCCACCTGTTCCCTGCCGCCCTTGCCTACCTTCACGTTCTCAGCGTACTGTTCCGGAGAAAGCAGGCCGGCCAGGAGGTTTTCAAGCTGCATTTCGCCAAACACGCCGCGAACCTTGACATTTGCCAGCACCTTTTTCAGGTCACCGACGCCGGAAGCAAGGGTTTTCATTTCTCCCAATCCCTCGTGTACCTGGCGAAGCCGGTCGCTGACCTGGCTGAAGGATTCGCTCAGACGTTTTTCAAGGGTGGACTGCAGCTTTTCATCGACCGTCCGGCGCATCTCCTCGAGTTTTGCCTCATTGTTTTCCTGAAGCGCCTGAAGGCGCTTTTCCACAGTTGTGCGGATACTTTCAAGGGTTCGTGCTGTCTCCTCCTTCAGCAGTTCCTGCCTCGAAAGCAGTTCCTGGTAGTTTCTGCGCTGCAGTTCATCCTGCCGCATCACATGAGCGCCGATCGCGTCTTCAAAGGATTTGAGCGCACCCGTCTGCTCGGCGCGGCTGTCTTTGAGCAGCCCGGTAAGCTCCATCCTGTTCCGCTGGAACTCGTCCTTCTGTTCGCTGTGCAGCCGTGCAAGATCCGAACGGAGGGTTTCCTCAATGTTCTGCAGCTTTTCGTCCGGCACAGCCGATTTCCCGCCCATAAGAAGGACGAGCAGGATAACGACGAGAAGCACAATAATGAGAATCAGAAGATACAATGACATAGGCAAATGTGGAATGTGCAACACAGTAACCCCTGTACAGAGCCTGCAGGAGATTCAAGCAGGGAAAAATAACAGAAAAAAAGCGGCAATCAGGCCAATTCGGCAAGCAGTTTATCACCGATCGTTTCGTTGGCGCTCACAAGTCCCTGGCCATAGATCGTCGTCCTGCCGGTATAATCGAAACATCGCCCGCCGGCTTCCCTGACAATAGGGATCAGGGCGGCGCAGTCCCATGGACTCATGACCTTGTCTATAGCGACCTCGGCCCTTCCCGACGCCACCAGCATATGCCCGTAACAGTCACCCCAGCCCCGTACAAGGCCGGCAGTGTCACGAAGGTTGTCGACAGGATTGTCGGAAAGAGGATCGAGAAGGTACTCTTTTTCGGTAAAAACAACGGTCGCGTCACGATAATCGGAGACGGGCGAAACATGTATCCGCTCTTCGTTCATCCATGCGCCCGTGCCTGTTTCCGCGTAATAAGTCTCCTTCAGGGCGGGAAAACCAACGACGCCAAGTTTCATCTCGCGATCGATTTCCAGGCCGATCATGACACCGAAAAGAGGCACGCCATGGATAAAGGACCTCGTGCCGTCGATAGGGTCGAGAATCCAGCGCCGTCCGTTTCCGGATACTTTTTCGTCAAATTCCTCACCGAAGACACCGTCATCGGGAAACAGGACGGCAAGTTCCTCCCGAATCAGCTTTTCAGCATGTCTGTCCGCCTCGGTAACCGGACTGTCGTCACGTTTCGAGTGAACCTCGAGTGACGAACTGCGGTAATATGATAAAATCAGTGTACCGGCCTTTTCGGCAAGCTCGAGCGCGGCTGTCATGTCACCAGTCATACCCTGCTTACATCTTTTCACCCAGAGGGTGAATTCGTTCACATTCCTGTACTGCCTTGCTCATATCTCTTGCACCGGGTTCGATGGATTCAAGATGCGATACAACACGTGAAATTCCCCTGGGAAGAGCAGCCTGCTGTTTTGGGGTTATCGACGAAAAGACCGAACCGATATGGTTTCGCGTAACATGAACCGACAGCTCGTACCGGCCGGTACTGACAAGGGCGCGATAGAAATCCTGAACATTGCGGTCGAGAATATCAGACAGCACTTCGAGATGCAGCGGCTCCTGGAGATAACTGTAAAAGCTGATCTGAAGGCGGATCAGCGGATAGGATTTCATGGCCGGGCAGGAAAACCGGACCCGATACGAGCTGTGTGCAATATCGTGCGCGATTCCCTCCGCTTCTTCTTCAACGCCGGAATAGCCGAGATCGATCAGGATTCGCGCCGTACCCGCCAGTTCCGTCAATGCGGGCATATTATAGTCGAGCGTACCGGGATAGCCGAAAACTCTCTGCTCCTCCCCGGTTATCGACAGAGTGCCCTCCGATTCAGACAGCCGCATTGATGTCGCCTCTCCGGAAGGAAGGCTCCTGATGACATCGGAATACTGCGAATCGGCATCGACAAACCGCTTGCCTGTGGTCATTGGTTCAAGCCTGCCAAGAACGATTTCCAGGTCCTCAACGGGTTCATTCTTCGCAGCAGAAGCAGGTTGTGACTCAGGATTGAACGATCTTTCGAAAAATTTGGAAAATAAAGCCAACGGTCCTCTGATTTGATTATTGCTCTATTAATATACAACAACTATCAGACCCAATGGCCGATTTTCATCAACAGAACCTCCCCGGCCGGGTCATCGGGCATTTTTTACCCTCAAACCTTCCCGAAGTTGAGTGTTTTTCGTATTTTTGGCTTTTCAGAAAACCAAACCAGTCTACCAACATGAGCCAGACAGATTTATTGAATATCACCCACCGGCCCAGAAGACTTCGCAGAACTCCGGCCATACGAAACCTGGTACGTGAACATTCGCTCTCGAAGAACGATCTTGTTTTCCCATTGTTCGTCTGTCCGGGCACCAACGTCATTGAAGAGGTCCCATCGATGCCCAACAGCTTCCGTTTCTCTATTGACAATGCCGTCAAGGAATGCAGGGAGCTCTGGAACCTGGGAATTCAGTCAATCGATCTGTTCGGCATCCCGGAACAAAAAACTGAAGACGGCCGTGAAGCCTATAATGACGACGGCATCATCCAGCGAGCCATCCGCGCCATCAAGGAGGCCGTACCCGATCTCTATATCATGACCGATGTCGCACTCGATCCGTTCACACCTTTCGGCCATGACGGTCTGGTCAAGGACGGCATCATCCTTAACGACGAAACGGTCGAAGTACTCTGCAAAATGTCGATATCGCACGCAAAAGCAGGAGCCGACATGGTTTCGCCGAGCGACATGATGGACGGCCGCATCGGGGCTATCCGCGAGGCGCTCGACGATGAAGGGCACTCCGACGTCGGCATTCTTTCCTACGCCGCAAAATACTCCTCGAGTTTTTACGGACCGTTCCGTGACGCGCTGCATTCCGCTCCGCAGTTCGGCGACAAATCCACCTACCAGATGGACCCGGCAAACTCCGACGAGGGCATGAAGGAAATCGAGCTCGACATCATGGAAGGCGCTGATATCGTGATGATCAAACCCGGCCTCGCCTATCTCGACATCGTTTACAGGACCAAGGAACGCTTCGATGTGCCTGTTGCCGTGTACCATGTCTCTGGTGAATACTCGATGGTCATGGCCGGTGCGGAAAAAGGCTGGATCGACGGTGACAGGGTCATGATGGAATCGCTGGTCGCCATGAAACGTGCCGGTGCTGATCTGATCTTTACCTATTACGCCAAGGAAGCTGCCAAAAAGCTGTCCTGATCCGCCGCACCACCCAAACCGTTTTGAACCGGCCAGGCGGCCGGATGAGGAACCATGATCAGATATTTTACAGCAGGAGAATCACACGGGCCGGCACTCTCGGCAATTGTCGAGGGCCTGCCCGCAGGCCTTGCCGTCACCCCTGAAGACATCGACAACGAACTGGCCCGCCGGCAGCAGGGGTATGGAAGAGGCGGCCGCATGAAAATCGAAACCGACAAGGCAACCGTCCTGTCGGGAATCCGTTTCGGCAAAACCATCGGCTCGCCGGTATCTCTCCAGATACAAAACCGGGACTGGAAAAACTGGACGGCCAAAATGGCCCAGTTCAAAAAACCGGATGAAGAAATCCCTGCCATCAGCATTCCGCGTCCGGGCCATGCCGACCTGACCGGGATGGTCAAGTACGGTTTCGAGGATATCCGGCCGGTGATCGAACGTGCATCCGCACGTGAGACCGCTGCCCGGGTGGCTGCATGCTCGCTTGCCAGAGTGTTTCTCCGCTCCGCCGGCATCCAGATCGGCAGTTACGTTTCCGCCATAGGCCCTGCAGGTGAAGAACAGCCCTCTCCTAAACTTGCCGGGCTGCTTGCAGAAGGAGCGGACTCGCTCAGAAAAGCGGCAGACGAATCGTGCGTGCGCATGCTGGAAAAACCGGATGAGGAAAGCGCCGTTGCCGCCATTGACAAGGCAAAGAACGACGGAGACACCCTCGGCGGAATCATAGAACTTTTCATTACCGGCGTCCCGATGGGACTGGGCTCCTACGCGCAGCACGACCGCCGGCTCGATGCGGAACTTGCCGCAGCGCTGATCTCGATACAGGCCGTCAAGGGCGTGGAAATCGGCACCGCATTCCAGAATGCCCGCAAACCCGGCTCACGGGTACATGACGAACTGTACCCCGGCGGCAGCGGCGGACCGGAAAGGAAAACAAATCGTGCCGGAGGCCTGGAAGGAAGCATGTCGAACGGGTCGGTCATCCACCTGCGGGCGGCGATGAAACCGATCGCGACCTTGATGTCGCCGCTGCATTCCTTCGATATCGTCTCGATGGACGCCCACCTGTCGCACATCGAGCGCAGCGACACCTGCGCCGTCCCCGCATGCAGCGTTATTGCAGAAGCGGTCGTCGCACCGGTGGTGGCAAACGCACTCCTGCGGAAAACAGGCGGTGACCATATGCAGGAAATTCTCGAACGGCTGGAAGCCTACAGGGAGGAAATCGCAAAGCGGTTCAAGCAGTAGCGGCAAAGGATATCAACCCTTTTTTTCCTCTTCTTTCAACCGCTGGTTCATCTCCAGCGAAGGTTCCGCCACCTCGGTCCTTCCGACGATCTGGGCCGGAACACCCGCAACAGTGTAATGCGGCGGTACGTTTTCGAGCACAACGCTCCCGGCGCCCACTTTTGACCCTTCACCGATCTCTACGTTACCGAGGATCTTCGCACCCGCACCGATCATAACGGACTTCCTCACCTTGGGATGGCGGTCGCCAGTTTCCTTGCCGGTACCGCCGAGCGTCACCTCGTGCAGTATGGACACATTGTCCTCGACCACAGCGGTCTCGCCGATCACAAGGCTGGTGGCATGGTCGAACATGATGCCCTTGCCGATCCTTGCCGCCGGATGGATATCGACTGCGAACACCTCCGTCATCCTGCTCTGCAGGAGATAGGCCATGGATTTCCGTCCGTTGTTCCAGAGCCAATGGGACAAACGGTGGGCCTGAAGAGCCTGAAAGCCTTTGAGGAACAGCATGATCTCGAAGTAGTTGACCGCGGCCGGATCCCTGTCGAGCGTCGCCGCAAGATCGAACACCGCGATATCGACTGCCTCAGGATTTTTTTCGTAAAAATCGTCGAAAAGCCCCTGGAGGACCTGTGGAGGAAAATGCTTCGAGGCAAGCTTGACCGATAGCAGCATGCCCAGGGCCGATGCAAAATCGTCGAAGCTGAGAATGTGCTGCTCCAGAAAATGCTTCATGCACTCCTCATTCCCGCTCTCCCGCATAGCCTCCTTGCGGATTATCGGCCATACCTCTTCGGCGGTCATGGCAGTCCCGGTGCGGCTGGTTCCCGTCATCTCAGCGGCTAGTGATATGGATGAATTGGCCTGATGTTTCGTATACATTCCTGCTCCCGGGCATTCAGCCCGGCCTCTCTTGTGGTAACGGCTGCTTCACCCACAATAAAAGCTTTTATCGGCAGAAAGTTTCATGCATGTACGAATCCGTCACCATCGAGGGAAAAAATGCCTTCGGCTGATCTTTCACCACAATAAACATAATCCCACGAACAGGCAATGTGTTCGGCTTTGGCCTTCACAGGTAATAGGTAATGGGGAGTAGGTATTTGGTGGAAGATATTTTGGTTGCCCGTCTTTTTTCCATCCACTCAGAACCAAGAACTGAATTCTTATCACCTAACACATTCTTATCGTCTCTTGATTCTCCTCTCTTTCCCCCTCTTGCTTTTTTCATTATACCTTTTGACCTTTGCCTTTCCTTTTACCCCCCTCTTCCACCGCCCAATCGGCATTTCGCCCCAGTCGCCCAGCCGCCTCATCGAAAATCCGCCTCCGGTCTCCGGCCTCCCCCATTACCTATCATTTTACAATCTTCTTTTTTTTCCGTACACTTACCCACTTCCGAAGACATTACGACACAAGGTTTGACGACAATGATCATTTCCAGGAAAATAGAGATCGATTACGGCCACACGCTGCCGAACAGCTTTTCCTTCTGCAACCAGCTTCACGGCCACAGGGGAACCGTTGTTGCGACCGTCGAGGGAAAGATCATCGACCGGGAAGGCGATCCTGAAGAAGGCATGGTCATGGATTTCAAGTTCCTCAACGACATCATGATGGAGCACATCCACAACCGGCTCGACCACGGATTCGCCGTCTGGAAAAACGACCACGAAGACCTCGAATTCATCCTCAAACGCAACAAGCGAGTCGTCATAACCGACGAACCCCCGACCGCAGAGAGCCTCGCAAAGTGGGCCTACAACCAGATCCAGCCCCACCTCCCCGAAAACGTTAC
Organism: Chlorobium sp.; assembly: GCA_028280025.1. GTDB lineage: Bacteria > Bacteroidota > Chlorobiia > Chlorobiales > Chlorobiaceae > Prosthecochloris. Next base: position 33,209 of record JANQMO010000053.1, read on the forward strand.
CCTCAAAAACCTCCGCTGGTACGAGACACCGAATAATTGGGCGGATTATACCGGCGACGAGTAAAAAAGCCAGCGTTAACCATCCTCTTCATACATATCTTTGACGAAGGCGTACATCAGCATCCACATTGGAGCGGGATAGTCCGAGAGCCGAACGATTCCTTGTCAGAATCGCCCGCGATCAGTTGTGATGGTGTCTTTGTAAGGATTGTCGCCATACCGGATTTTGCTTTTCAACAAGTTCCGAAGCGACAGAAATGATGACAAGCGTTGGCGCAAGAACCCGTTCCATATGGAAAGGGAAATTATGCGATCGCCATAAAACAGACATAAAGACCATCAGAACCTACATGCAAATATACTAAAAACCACTACTGTCCGGTTAAAATAGGGCGAGTTGAGGCACTGGCTCCCTCGCCTTTTTGATGGAACGCTCGTTGAACGACAAAATATCGATGAGCAGT
>JANQMO010000055.1 GCA_028280025.1 Chlorobium sp.
AGCGACTGCTCATCGATATTTTGTCGTTCAACGAGCGTTCCATCAAAAAGGCGAGGGAGCCAGTGCCTCAACTCGCCCTATTTTAACCGGACAGTAGTGTGGTAATATATATAATGTTGTAGATAATGATAATTCATGGTTTGTGTTATCACGCAAGGTGTTGCCAGTTATATTTATTAATGAAGAGATGTATGATAAAGTTTTTAATAGAAAGATTGGGTTTATAGATATTCCGCGTGATGCTTTTGTGTCTGTTAGTGAAAACATTACGGAAGAAAAAATTTATCAAATATGTCGATTGATTTTGTTTAATAAAAAAAGTAGTGACAATTATTTTAGTGTTTTGGCCCAGCTTGCATTTTATGGCGCCTTACTTTCGACAAGAGTTTTGAGGTTGTTTTTTGCTAAAGATTTTGATGATAAAACCTTAAAAGAGGTATGGCAGGTTGGGTATGTTAAAGACATTGAATTGTTAGATGATTATCAAAACAAAGTTTTTGTAGTATTCGATGAGTTATTAGAAAAAGCTCCTATTTATAGCGTATTGTTTTTTTTGTTAATGTCTTCTGATTTGATTTTATCAAAAATAACTAAAAAAAATATTGATGATCTTTCTGATACAATATTAAACCTATGGGAGTTTACTAAAGAGCTAGCTTATGGTATAAATGAGTTGGTAAAAAATGTGATTCAGCACACAACAAACAAGGTTGGTGCTGTGAGCGGATATATTGATGAAAATAACTGTCTTAGATTAAATATAATTGATCATAGTGAAAAAGGCGTATTGGAAACTTTGCGGCTGTCCACAAAAAATACGTATACGATGTTTGAAAAAGATGATGTATTAAAAAAATACTTTGAAGATGATGTGGTTTCTTTAAATAGTGGTGAATATAAATATAGGTATCTTTTTGGTGCAAATGATGATTTCTTTTTAAATCATCAAACGAAACGTGCAAGCGCTCATATGGGTTTATTAATATTTTCAAAGTTAATAGCTGATAATGATGGAAGATTTTATTCGTATACAAACAATGATGGAAATGTTGACATATATGGAGATGTTAATATAAATAAAGCAATGCCGATTGGCACAGGATTTGAGGTTATATTGCCAGTAGTTAAATCGAGAAATGATAAGTATAGAAATATCGTGTCGCCATATAGTCAGGGCAAAAGTGATATTTTGAGTGTTGAACGTTTGCTCGATTATAATGAGGTTAGAAGTGATATGGCAGACTTATTTGAGGAGAATAACGATAAAGATAAATTGTTTTATACTATTAAAGTTAATAAAATTTATGCTGAAGGAAGGGATTTTGAAAAAGAGTTATACGATAGAGTGTTTAAAAGTTTGTCAAACGTTGATATTTTGTCATTCGAGACTAGTAATGCTATTGTTTGTATCGACTTTGATAATGTTTCAAATATTGACTCAAGCCAATTATTTAGATTTTTGGGAAAATTAGAGATATATATCCCTAAAAATAATGTGATATTGTTTAATTTAAATAATTCTATATATCAAGAACTATTGAAAGTAAACAAATACTTTGTCTCACTTAAAGATAGATTGCCTTTTTGGAATTCAGATTCAGTGACATTAATATATAGCTATATTAGATTGGATAGAGAAAAGAAATTTTATTTCACTGATGCTTTGTGGGGGAAAAGCGAGTCTGATAATGTGTATATAAATAAACTAATTAAAAACAATAATTTTAATTCTTTTTTATCGGATAATGACATTGCTAATGATTATAGTGAGAAAAGACAAGTAAATGACGCATTTTTTTATCAGGGTGTAACTTTGCTGCCATTTGACCTTCTTGTTAAAGATTCAAATGGTGTATCAGTGTTCGAATATAATGTTAATACATTATTGAATATCCCAATAAGGAATAAAACAGATAATATAAACAGTAAAGACAATAAAAGTATAAGTATAAAAAAACAGATTGAACGATTACAGGGATATAAGGTGATAGATTCTCATTTTCGATTAGGTTCAAAGATTCATATTAAAGATTTTTATTATGCTAAAAGAATGTTTCAGAATAGTATATACGCAAATAGATTCAGTTATATGATAGCTCAATTTATTATTGATAAACATCTTAAAGGTCATTATATAAAGAAAAAAGGATACAAGCTTACGATAATAGGTTATGGTTTATATTCGGAGTTACTTTTAAGTTATATTGTTGAATTAATAAGAGATTATTCGTATAAGAATGATTTGGATATAAAAGTAAATCAAAATATATATGATGATATAGATGAGTTAAAATTGCTTAAAAAATATGAGGTGATATATGATAACATTATAATAGTTGTTCCAATCGCAACAACACTATCGACTTCAATGAAAATTGAGGAAATGATGTCAACGGAATCAAGCAGATATAACTTTATAGATCATATTAATGCAATTATTGTTGCAAATGAAACTTTATTAAATAAAAAAGTTATTAAGGAAAAAAATATCGAGCATAGGTACGGATGGAGAAGTGTTGTTTCAAAAGAAAAGGTGATAAAAGTAATATCATACTATCAAGGCAGATTGATAAAGCAGAGATACCTTATTGCTCTTAATTCAAAATGGTTTTCGGTAAAAAATTGTAAAATATGTTTCCCAAATGACAATGATTGTGAATGTTTAAATTTAAAGTGTAATGACTGTAAAGATTATCAAAATAAGGATAAGTGCTTGCTCGCAGAAAAACCTTTGTTGGTTACTGATAAGACATCTGTAACGCCCGAAATGATTTTCGAATATCCTATGGGTAATAAAGAAATTGCAAATCTATATAAATACAAAATTACAACACAATCAGTAGTGTGTGGGCACGTAAGTAGAAACGATAATCATTTTCATTATCATATATATGATGAACAATTTTTCAGTGATAATAAAGTTAAAGTAAATGAATGGCTCTCTGGCCATGTCTCAAATTTATTGGCAAGTAGTGACGATAGTGTGTTTAGTGATACAGATAGTGTTTTAATTATTGCTCCTAAGCATTTTAGTAATACTATGTTTGTCAATAAAGTTAATGAACTTGTATTCTATAACTCTGGCAACATTCTGCATTATGATTTTCAGCGACATAATATAGAGAATTTTATAACATTTTATGGTGATATTGTAGAAAAGGCTAAAAGAGTATATTTCGTAGACGACGCAATCATATCAGGTAGTACATATAAAAAAGCAAAGGAATATATAGACCAAGCAAGAATTGGTGGCAAAAGTATAGATGCAGTTGTTTTTCTTATAAATAGATCAAGCCGTTTTGTTGTCAGAAATATAATGAATGATTTAGGCTCAAAAGATAAATTTATATCCTTTGCAAATATATATTTGCCATCTTTGAAAGATGATAATACATTATGTAAATTATGCATCGATGAGAAAGGCGCTATAAGTATGATGAATGCATCTTTTTTAGAGAGATTTAAAAAGTATTATTGGCAGAGGGTATATAAACTTAAGCTAAAGGACTTGCCATCTAATGATACGGGACAAAAATGTAATCATAAAGAATTGTTTGACAATAGATACAAAAACTTAATGAAAGTTGAGGCTATTCATAGAGTTTATGAGTATTTTAAAGAGGAGAGTAATAAAAAAAGATTCAAAGAATTTACTTTTTATACATGGCAAAATGAATTGTTATCAAAAACAACTTCTCCTTTTACGGAAAGATATCTAGAACGATATTATGAAAGAGATTGTTTCACGGATACGTCAGCGATATTGCTGAAAATAATGGCAATAACACCGTTCAATAAGTATATGCCTGTAAAAGAAAAAATATTTGAATGGACAGTGATATTGCTTAACGACAAAATTGAGGAGATCAAAGATAGTTATTATGATAAATTTAATTATAATGATTTCAGAATTTTAAAGTTATTAATACGAAGAGTTGCACTAATAAAATCAAATTATCTTATTACAGAACGTTTTTTAATGTTTATAATAAAATTGCTGTATAATGGTTCGCTAGAAAAAATAAAAGATCAAGCTGATAAGGGTATAATAGTAGGAACAAATGATGATACAAATAATGAAGATATGCGTACTGCAATTAAAGAAAATATAAACAACTTTATAACATACACAGTATCCCAAATTAAAGAGTTAATACACAACAATGAGGCAAGAAGTATACAGTTAGAGAGGCGTATAGGATTAATAAATTGTATAATTGAAAAAGAATTCATAAATGATTATAAGGTAAGTCAATTTATAAGATTATTGCAAGAAGAAAATGCGGTTATTATAAGTAATTTTGTTTCTTTGTTAATGGCCATAAGTAAAGATAGGGATATTTTTAAAGTATTTGAATCCCTCAAAAAACACAAGCACTACCAGTATATGACTATATGCGAATATTATAATGCAGCTAATGAAGAAATGCCGACTAAGGATAATGTATTTGGAAAGTATTTAGAGGTGTTGAAATATTTGCATTATACAGAGAAAAATATGAGAGATAACTTAGAATCAAAAACACATATACTTTTCACAAAAATTATAAATATGATTAATTATGGGTTTAAAAGAAATGAAATTGGTTTATTTGTGCTGATAAAATTCAAAGAACCAGAAAGGAAAAATGTCTTCAATAATATTCTATTAGCTTACAATAAAGGTAAATATAAAAAGGAGATTGAACATTCTTGGAATGATAATAATAATTATGCTATAGATATTTTAAGGGGTGATATAAATGAGTCCGGCGATTATAATACAACAATCGATGAGTTGTTAAGAGATGGAAATAAATGGAAAAGCTTATACTCTTCTAGGGATAAAAGAAGAAGTCTAGATTTTATGACTGAGTGTAAAGATGTGAAATACATGCTTTTAGTACGCTTATCACTTATTATTAATAATGATGATACAGAGTTAATTGAAAAGCCACAAGGTGTAATGGTCTTTTATTCAAAAGGTATTCCTTTTAATATATGTCGAGTCAGATATATACTATTATTAAAAGAGCTTATAAGTGGATATATAGAAAGGCATCATAATAGCGCAGAGTTTGTTGATTGGTACAATGAGAATTTACAATTAAGATATATAAGGGCATTTTCACACAATGCAGAGACATACGAGAAGGTTATTGACGAATTGTGTGAAAGAGTGCAAATAAGTGAAGAGGTTAATCTTATAAAGGCTGTGTTTACATTAATATTAAACAAGCAAATAATATTTAAACTATATGCTGATTATAAAGAGACAGATGATATAAAAAAGTCTCTAAAGGATAACGGCATATCTCTTCAAAGGTATAGTAAAGAAGAGTTTATTTGTAAATATAAAAAATTTATAGAAACCATATTAACGTTTGTGTATGAAAAATACCCAGCGATAAATGATAAAAATTTTACATTAGATATATTAGTGAGAGAAAATGTGGGGGATATACAAATATATTCAAAATTGTTCGATGAAATTATTTTTGAGATAATATTTAATATTAGAAAGCATTATAATGGGTATTTTGATGATTTAATTGATGAAAGTGATAGGATGAAAATAGAATTTGTGATAAGTAATGATAATTTATCCATTAAAAATAGCCATGCAAAATACATAATAACAGAAGAAGAAGGTCGAATATTAAAGAAAAGAATGAAAAGGTCAGCTTTTAAAAAAGGTTTAAACATAATTAACACAATAGCAGGTATGCTATATAAAAAAGACTGCGATTTAAATGTGAATATTGATGTGTCGCCAAAAGATAGTGAATTTGAAATAATAATACCAATAATATAAGCAATGAAAATACTAATTGTTGAAGATTTAGAAAGTCAATGGGAGTTTATAAAAAACATGTTGCAGGCGGCTAAAAATGATTATATATATAGTCCAGTATTGCCAAATGAGCATAAAGAATTTAATAAAAAATTATTACAGTCATTTAGTAAAGATAAAATAACAAAGCAGAATGCAAAAAAATATATTGATAATATAATTAAGCAAAACGATATATTATTGCTGGATTATGAGCTTGGTGATATTGATTTGGTAAATGCAATACAGTTTTATAAAAGATATTGTGGGAATAAAAAGGCTTTAATATATACAAAATTTACAGGTAGAGACTTACGGCAAATATACGAAGATGTGGCATCATTAGATAGCTCCGAGAACATTGATGTAATGTCAAAACCAATTAATTTTGAAGAAGGTCATCAATTAAATGAAAATATCGAAGAGTTAGATAATCGTATACAAAAATTAATTTATGGTTCTCCAGACAATATATTTCCGCCAAATACAGATTTATGATATACAAAAATATACGATTAAATGAATTAAAGAAATTAGAGCTTTCAGAATTAATAAAAAAGTATCAAGAAGATTCTGATAGTTTAATGATAAGATTTCGTATTATTGAAAAAGAGGCTATCGAAAAGAAAAAACGATCGATAAATAATGTGATGAAATTACTGTCAGAATATTCTGATTATTACGAGGCGTTTTTTCATAAGCAAGTGCAACTCAAAAATATACCTCATAAAAAACATATACAGATTAGTAGAGATAATAAAATAATAGAAATGTATATTCAGAGTTGTATTATTCATATAAATAGAATAAATAATAATTATTTAATACCTTCCACATTAAGAAGCGCGCGTACGTCAATAATTATGGCAATGATATCATTAATTATTGGTTTTGGTTCTATAGTGTACTCGATTAATGTGACAAAATTATCTGCAAATAAACTTGAAAAATATACTAGTGATAACGAAAAAATATTTATAAGAATAGAAAATAATATTAACGATATAAAAAAAGATATAAAAATATTTAATGAAAATGATAAATAAAGAAGAAGGGTAAGTATTGAAAAATGAAAAAAAGTAAAGTGCTAATAATAATGATTTATTACTCAATAAAAGTAATATCACAATAAACATAAATATTCAATAGAGCGGAGGAACAACGATCAAGCTGTAACAAAGAAAGCCTTATGCCAAGAGGTCCGAGATTGGATACACCGGGAACCTTACACCATGTGATGATCCGGGGGATTGAGCGGGGAGAGAATTGTTCGGGACGATAAAGATCGAGAAGAGTTCCTGAAGCGTATGGGGGAGTTGGCGAAGGAAAACGCTACCACTGCCATCTATTGAGCCTAGTTTTCATGATGCAGCCCTTCTGCCCGGCTGAATTCACGGGTATTATTTGTTACAAGGATCGCATTCAGAGCAAGAGCATGAGCCGCGATCATGGTATCAAGAGTACCAATGACTAGTGACTATGGGACGCTGTTCCGTAACCACAATAAGTCTGAAAGAAGAAGTATATTCAATAGAGCGGAGGAATAACGATCAAGCTCTAATAAAGAAAGCCTTATGCCACGAGGTCCGAGATTAGATGCACCGGGAACCTTGCATCATGTGATGATCCGGGGTATCGAGCGGGGGAGTATTGTTCGTGACGATAAAGATCGAGAAGAGTTCCTGAAGCGTATGGGGGAGTTGGCGAATGAGACCGCTACTTCAATCTATGCCTTTGCTCTCATGAACAATCATGCTCATATATTGCTGAAGAGTGGGCCGAGAGGATTGCCAGCCTTTATGCGTCGTCTATTGTCAGGCTATGCGCAATACTTTAACCGTCGTCATAAACGGGTTGGTCATCTCTTTCAGAACCGCTATAAATCTATCATCTGCGAAGAAGAGGCATACTTCGATAAACTGGTGGCATATATACATCTGAACCCCTTACGAGCGGGGCAGGTCGAGACGCTGGAACAACTGGCTTCATATCCCCTGAGCGGCCATGCGGTGTTGATGGGAAAGCTCAGCTGTGAATGGATGGAGAGTGATTATGTGCTGCAGTTCTTTGGGGACAGTGCAGGCAGGGCGGCCAGGCAAGCTTATCTCGAATTTATTGAAGAAGAGATGGGTATAGACCGGGAGAAGGAGTTGATGGGTGGAGGGCTTGTGCGATCACATGGCGGCTGGTCGAAAGTGCAATCGATGAGGAGACAAAAAAAGAAAGTGCTTTCTGATGAGAGAATCCTGGGCGGTGATGGTTTTGTGAGGGAGGTGCTGAAAGAAGCTGAAGAGCGACAGGATGTTCTGCTGCCTGAGTCTGAACGTCTGGAACAGTTCAGTGACACAATAAAAGATGCCTGCGAGTCAGCAGGGGCAACAGTTGCCTTTCTACGGTCTGGCAGCAAGAGCGGTTCATTGCCTTCTATGAGGAAAGAACTCGCCAGAAAGGGTGTTTACGAATGCGGATTATCGCTGACAGAAACCGGAAAGCAACTGGGGGTGACGACCAATGCAGTCAGCTTTATGCTAAAGAAGGCGTAACGCCAGCCTTTTGTGCTGTTAATTTAGTGGGTTATTGTCGTTACAACGTTTCCCTTATAGAAAAATTCGTTTTGTGATGAGTTTTATTCGCTCTATTTTACATAGATAACCGAATATATATCGATTATCTATGTAAAATATGTGATTATGAGGTTAGAGCGAAAGCTTAGGACATTTGGCGGTGTGCCGTTGACGCACGGCAACTTACTCTCCATTCTTGATGAATATCGGTCTCCAAACGACAAGATCGTTCGTATGATCAATGATGGATGGTTGCAGCCGATCAGGAAGGGCTTGTATGCGGTTTCCCCCGAAATTACCGGGATCCCGCTTTCTTTGCCGCTTGTGGCGAACCTGCTCTATGGCCCCTCATACGTCTCGATGGATTATGCTTTGTCTTATTACGGAATCATTCCTGAGAGGGTGGTCGAAGTGACATCGATGACGACAAAGCGGGGCAAGGTGTATGACCTGCCTGTCGGTCGCTTTTCCTATACCCATTCACAGCCTCAACTGTATTCCATTGGCATCGATCGGGTCGAGAATGCCGATCAAACAGGATTTTTGATGGCATCCCCCGAAAAGGCGCTCTGTGACAAGCTCATCTTTACCCGGAACCTTAATGTCCGGTCTCAGCGAGCATTGCACGAACTGCTGTTTGACGATCTGCGCATCGATGAAGATGCCCTGGTTCGTTTTAATCCTGAAGTCATAAGGGCATGCATTGCTGTCAATGTGAAGGCTGATATGCTGCAAGCGCTGCTCGTAATGATTAATGCTATGCAAGGGGAGGCATCATGACGGTACTGCGCCAGATGCTGGAGAAATATGACACGACGACAACCGAAGGAGCGTTCAATGGACTTCGTGAGGTCATGCAGGAAGTTGCACTGGCTGGGTTGTACAGGGGAGGCTTTTTCGACAAAGCGGCATTTTACGGCGGCACCTGTCTCCGTATCTTTTACGGGTTGCCCAGGTTTTCCGAAGACCTTGATTTTTCCTTGCTCGCCGCCGATCCGGACTTCTCACTTGAGCCCTATTTCAAAGCGGTTAGGGAAGAGTTTTCAGCGTTGGGACTCGATGTTGAAATATCGGCCAAGAAGAAAACGATTCGAACGGGCATAGAGTCTGCATTTCTCAAAAGCGACACCCGGCTTTTCAGTGTTGCCGTTCATGCGGACAAAACGATCAAGATCAAGTTCGAGGTCGATACGGCGCCTCCTTTGGGGTTTGCAACTGAAGAAAAACTGCTTCTGCAGCCATACTCATTTTATGTCAAATGCTTCAGCCTGCCGGACCTGTTTGCCGGGAAGATGCATGCCCTGCTTTTCAGAAACTGGAAGAGCAGAGTCAAAGGGAGGGACTGGTTCGATTTCGAATGGTATGTGAGAAATGGCACACCGATGAATCTTTCTCACTTTATCATTCGCTCTAAGCAGAGTGGGAATCTGCAAGAGGAGCATCTCACAGAATCGGAATTTCGCCAGTTACTCCATCAGCAAATTGATTCACTCGATATCAATGCAGCCAGGAAGGACGTCTCGCGTTTTGTGAAGGATGTCGAGGCCTTGAAGATATGGTCGGGGGAGTATTTCCACGAAGTGGCAAAACGTATGCAGATTTCTGCCGGATAAGAATTAAGGCAAGAGGGAAAAAACGGAGAATTGTAATAGTTGTTACTATTTCTTCATCGATTTTGATAAAAAATCTGCGACGCATATGCGACGAAAAAATTTTAGCAATACCTTTAAGTTAAATTATAATAATGACATATAGTGTGCAGTGCTGTCTTTACATGGTAGAGGTCAGACTTTCTTTTGGAAAAACCTGAATAGATTCTGAAAAACTGACCTACTTGATCATGGAAAATTTGATGGAATGTCATCTTGAGTTCCTTGTAAGAGTTTTTTCAGCAACAGGAGGACGTTCTCAAACGAGCTGCCTCGAAATGAACCTCCCATTCCCATCTGGGAAAGCAGTTTCAAGTTTCCGTTTTCATCGGTTTCACGTGTCAGAATATCTTGTATCGTCCTGTGTGTATCCTTGTTGCATAAGCGGGCGATTTCCTGTCCGAGCAAGCGAACGGATGCAAGTGAGATATCATAATCCTCCTCTTTGAGCAGGTCCGGATACGCCTCATAGAGTCTTGTCCGCGTGTCATTCGTTTCGCAGTTTTTCAGGATGAAGAGCAAATCGACTGCATCTCGCTTGCGTTCTGGAAAAGCGTCATCCCAGGAGATGATTTTCAGGAGAGTCAATCCTGGAATTGATGGTACCAGGATCTCCAGGGGCGGATCTTTACTGATAAGCACCCTTGTTGCCGATCGATAAGCTTCTTCGAAACCGACCATGCTCATGATCCTGTCATGGTCTGGTGGCCAACTGATTTGTTTTGAGTCATCGCTTAATTCTCCATAAGGCACGATATCGACAAGAGTGGGGGAGAATCGAGCACTAAAACGGTGAGGCAATCTGGTCGCCGTGAGATATCCGCGACCGATCAGTGTGTCAGCCAGATTCCGGAAAGTCTCCCAGCTGGCAACCTCGACAGCTATATCGATGTCTTCAGTGGCTCGCAACGTGGGAATTCCATGAATATGCGCGAAGAGTACATCCCGGGCAAAAGCTCCCATCGCAAAGAAATGTATGCCGAGTTCATCAGCAACTTCCTTGATATTTTTGAGCACAGAGATTTTCTCCGGTTCAATCCTGCCTGAAATATCCTTCAATGTGTCGCTCATAGATCATTTTTGCAGTTTCCATGGTCCGCTGGTCGCCGATGGCGACGAGATCAGCATAAATGATGAACGGGTGTACAGTCTCGCCTTCATCGAGCCCATGATCCGCCTGCCAGAACCGTTCGAGTATTTCAACATTACCTTCCGGGTCTTTTTTCAGCTTGTTTTCTATGACAATGTCCGCCATACGATTTTTGTCCGTATAGAACGTGATCGTTTCCGGTTTCAGGTATCCGGTGAGTTTCGCTGCAGCAACCTCTCCTCCCCATTGGGCAAAATTCGGATCAAGTTTGATATCTTTCCACCAGTTTCCTTTCCCCCGGAACCGTCCCATCAGAATCTTCGGCTTTAAATTTTCCGGATACGCTTCTGTCCAGCGCTCAAACAGCTTTTCCTTGTTCAGGAGCTTTTTCCCTCTTTTTCCCATGTCAAGGATGAAGCCTTTCTGAATGAGTTCGGTCATCGTGTTTTTCACGGTCCCCAAAGCGACATTCGTCATCCCGGCGAGATCGCGATAAGGCATGTCGACAAGTGCAGGTCGACACAAAAGAGCAAACAGAACCTTCAAACCCACCCCTTTGAAAACGCGTGCGGTAGTAATGATATTCTCTGGCCGAACAGGTTTATTGCCTTTCACGAAGATGAAAAGGGGCGGGTGATGAATAAATGCATTGCCAAACGTATCGATGAACTGGATGCCAGCTTCATGCAATCTTGTCGCAGCCTCTGGGGGGACATACTCTGTCGCGAGAAGGAGCGGATGCTCTACCTTATCCTTATTGAGCAGGGCCTGGAGCTCGCCAGCTTTGGTCAGGCGCTTTTTTACCTCGACGCACCAAGTGAAATCGATACCAAAAACCCTCCCTTTGACAAGGTAATCATATCCCTGATCAGGAAGGCCTTGAACTGGTTTAATCGCGCATTCCAGCGGGGCGATCGTTTTCAGGGTATCAAGTGCCTGGAGAATGATTTTTCTTTCATTCTCAGCATCATTATGTTCAGTATCCTTTTTGTTCATATATATTGAACATACAAAATAAATGAACTCCCAGCAACAGAATCTGACAAGATTGATAACTCTGGCGGCAAAATGGCTCTCGAAAATTCAAAGTGAAGGGAGGAGGTATTGTTTGGTTTGCAGCACAGTATGATGAAATATTTCCGGATGGAGTGCTTTCTCTCGAGTGTTCAGGGAGTAGAGTCGGTCAACTGCCATCTCTGCGAAAAGAACTGGCCAGAAAGGCCGTCTATGAGTATTGCATATCGAAGGCCGAGACAGGCAGAAAGCTGGGGGTGACTACTAATGCGGTAAGTTTCATGTTAAAGAATAAGTGATGTTAGTCTCTTGGGTTTATTGTGTTTACGGAACAACGTATAACTTCTTGTACTGATTCCGCCGCCGCATCATTCCCCAGGTATGAAGACCCGGATAGCTAAAGGGGGCAAAGTCAGAAATGCTCAGTTCTGAGTGCTGAGTAAAAGATTGTAGTGGGTGCTACGTGCTAAGTGATTTGATGGGTTAATGGCCGGGAATGTGAGCTTGCGTGATCGAGCGGGCAGGCACGGGGGCCTGCCCCTACGATGAAAAAAATGCCCAGCTAACAAGCTAACTAGCGATCCAGCCATCCAGCCTTTCCCCCAGGGAATGAATTTTCTGCGACCAATATCCGTTTCCTCAGGTACTTCCATGCCTGGTCTCGATCTGTCGGCATGGATATGAGTATTATTTTTCAGATATTTGGCTGACTTCAACAGCGTGCTGTTGCCATGCAGGAGCACAACTCTTGCTGTAGACACATTATGCCATCGTAGATACACGTTCTGTGAGGGAAATACCGTTTAATTATACATCCGCTACCGACGAGCAGCTTTTGTCCTATCTGTTGGGTGACGAGAGCGTTCGCGTGCTTGACGAGCTGAGGGCGCTTCGGGTTACCGGGCGTTCGGCAAGGCTCCTGATGCGCAGTATCGGGGCTTTGCTCATACATCGGAGAAATCCTTACCTCTACCAGGATCTTGTCGATTCTTCATCGAGAAGAACCAGGCTTTTCAAGCAGGTTTCGAGTGACTTCGATGTTATCGAGGGTTCTGCAAACGGGGAGCAGAGGGTGCTGTCGATTGTCGCCAGGCTGAGGACGATCTTCGATGAATTTCATTCTGAGATCGAAGGGGTTCCCGAGGTCAGGAAGCGCCTGAAGTGGGAACTGGGCGCCATTGCCGGTGCGAAAAACGTTCTGTTCGATCCTTTTTCCCTTGTCGCCCATGCAACCGACGCGACCGACTGGCGGCTTCATCTTCCGGTTGCTGTTGTGACTCCCGATGACGAGTCCCAGGTTGCGCCCTTGCTCAAAAAAATCGGTCAGCTTGGCCTGAAAGCCATTCCGCGCGGGGCCGGAACGGGATTGACCGGTGGGGCTGTTCCGCTTCGTTCGGGTTGTGTCATCATCAATACCGAAAAGCTTGACCGCATCAGGGGGATACAGCAGCGTACCTTCCGGCTCGATAGCGGCGAGACGGTTTCCGGTCCCGTCCTGGAGGTCGAGGCCGGTGTCGTCACCGAAAAGGCAATGGAGCATGCGGGTGAGCACGGGCTTGTTTTCGCAACCGATCCGACCAGTGAATGGTCATGCACTGTCGGCGGGAACATTGCCGAGAACGCAGGCGGGAAGAAAGCCGTCCGCTGGGGAACCTGTATCGACAACCTCCTCGAGTGGTCAATGGCGATGCCGTCTGGTGAAAGCTGGAAAATCCGGAGAACCGACCACAGGCTGCGCAAGATTTTGCCCGACGATGACGTGACGTACGATATCCTGGGTGAGGACGTTGAGCGTTTCCGGCAGATCCGGCTCAAGGGGACCGATATCCGGAAAAAAGGGCTGTGGAAAGACATTACCAACAAGGTTCTTGGAGGGGTGCCCGGTCTTCAGAAAGAAGGTACGGACGGCGTCATTACCTCGGCTGTTTTCGTGCTCTATCCTGAATATGAGGAGACCACGACGCTCTGTCTTGAATTTTTCGGTCCGGATATGGATGAGGCAAGCAGGGTTATCGTCGAGCTTTCCCGGATTTTTCCGCTTCCCAAGGATGACAGCGAGGCGCTCCTGGCGCTCGAGCATTTCGATGACGAGTACATAAAAGCGATCGATTACAAGGTCAAGGCAGCAAGGCCGGGAATGCCGAAAGCCGTTCTGCTCATCGATATTGCCGGTCACAATCCGGAATCGGTGCTGCGGGGAGTCACGAAGGTGGAGAAGCTGCTTGAAAAGCATCCGAACACCTTGCTGTTTACCGCCCGCGATGCCGGGGAAGCCAAACAGTACTGGGCGGACAGGAAAAAACTCAGTGCCATAGCGCGAAGGACAAATGCGTTCAAACTGAACGAAGATGTTGTCATTCCGCTCGATACCCTTGCGGAATTCGCCCGTTTTGTCGATGATTTGAATATAGAAGAGGAGCGGTATTCACAGCTCGGCTTTATCGGCAAGATTCAGGATCTGTTTCAGCAGGGAGCCTCTGACGATAACGGTGAGCAGGTGGCGGCCAAAGTCGCTTCGGTTGGGCTTCTTTGTACGGAAACCTCCCAGATACTCAAGGAGGCCGGAGAGAAGGAACTGCGGTCCCTGGGCGCCATAGACGGTCTGCGGGACAGCTTGCATGATCTTTTTCACGGTTATCCCGGTATTGTTTCTTCCGTCGACGACCTGTACCGGTATGTCAGGGACCGTCGTATTGTCATCGCAACCCACATGCATGCAGGTGACGGAAACGTCCATGTCAATATTCCGGTTCTTTCCAATGACCAGCCGATGCTGCGCCGTGCCGACCACGTTGTCGACAAGGTCATGGAAAAGGTTGTTTCGCTTGGCGGCGTGGTATCGGGGGAACATGGTATCGGCGTGACCAAGCTCAAGTACATGGACCGGGACAGGATAGCGGAGCTTTCCGACCACAGAAAGAAGGTTGACCCCCTTGGAATGATGAATCCGGGGAAACTTGACGACTTCGATGTTCTCGATCATATTTTCACACCGTCGTTCAATCTCCTCGAACTTGAAGCCCATATCCTCAAAAGGTCGAGGATCGAAGAGCTTTCGAGAAACGTCGATTTCTGCATTCGCTGCGGCAAATGCAAAACGGACTGCTGCGTCTTCTATCCGGCACGGGGGATGTTCTATCACCCGAGGAACAAAAACCTCGCGATCGGTTCTCTGATAGAGGCCCTCCTGTATGTCGCGCAGCGTGAACGTTCGACGGAGTTTGAACTTCTGCAGTGGCTCGAAGATGTTGCCGATCATTGCACGATATGCCACAAGTGCCTCAAGCCCTGTCCTGTCGATATCGATACGGGGGAGGTCTCTGTTCTCGAGCGGGGAATTCTCGAATCAAGGGGATACAAGCATTTTTCAGCGGCGACGCAGTTGACCCTGAAATACCTCGAAAACCGCTCGCAGCTTGCCAACAAACTCTTCCGGAACGCAGTCGTTCGCGGGGGTGGTGCCGCAATGCGTGCGGGGAACAGATTCACTCAGCCGCTGCAGTCGGTAGAATCGATGTCGTCGTTCTATCCGCTCAGAATGCTCAGTTCACCGGTCCCGAAAGTTCCTGATCAGACATTGCGCGATGTACTTCCTCACTCTGACGCCGATCAGGCACTGATTTTCGAGCCGAAAGAAAGCGTCAGGGCTACGGTTTTTTATTTTCCCGGCTGCGGTTCTGAACGCTTGCATTCATCCATTTCGATGGCTTCGATCCATCTGCTTCTGGAAACCGGGGTCAGGGTTGTCCTGCCGCCGCCGTTTCTCTGCTGCGGATTTCCGGCTCGTGTGAATGCCCAGGAGGACCAGCACCAGAAACTGGTGCTGCGCAATACCGTGATCTTTACCCAGATACGGGAAATGCTCGCGTATCTCGACTTCGATGCCTGTGTTGTCTCCTGCGGCACCTGCATGGAGGCTCTGGGAGGGATGGATACAAAAAAACTGTTCGGCGGAAAGATCGTCGATGTTATGAGCTATGCGCTGGAAAAGGGTCTGAAGCTGGAAGGAAAAGAAAGCTGTCTCTATCATGCGCCGTGTCATGATTCCCTCGAGGGAGAGGCGGTTGAAAAGCTCGGTGAACTGGGAGGATTCGGGGCGGTGACCCCTGTTGAGCACTGTTGTTCGGAGGCGGGAACGCTCGCTCTTTCAAGGCCGGATATCACCGACTCCATGCTGCAGCGCAAAAGAACGGCAATTCATGAGGCAAAAGAGGAAACCGGCGACTCGCTGATACTGACCAATTGCCCTTCGTGTATCCAGGGATTGGGAAGAAATACTGATCTCGGTGTTGAGCCCCGCCATATCGCGGTAGCGGTTGCCGAGAAAATTTCCGGCCATGCCTGGAAGAACCATTTCAGGGAGCAGGCGCTGCAGGCGACAGCGGTTAGGTTCTGAATGGGTAGTAGGTAGTGGGTAGTAGGGGGCGAAAAATCTTTCGCCTGTTTTGCGGGATGTCTGCCATTAGGACTGAATGGGAACGAGTTGTTATATTGTTATGTTGAGTATGTATTCCCCCGAAATACAGGTGGGATGTTTCCTTGAAAAGAAAACAAAGGAGAGATATCGATGGACAAGAACCTGATGAAAAAGATGCTGTCCGGACTGAGCATTGCCGGTCTTGTGACCGGCATAACATTGACAGGCTGCCAGAAAGCCAGCGGCAGTTGCGGTAATGGCAGTTGTAGCGGGGGAAGCTGCAGTAAAACCGAAAAAGTGGAAGGCGATGATGCGTCGGAGGGAACAGGTTCCTGTCCGGGCATGAAAAAAGATAACGCAGAAGCCGGCGAAGGTTCGAAATAACAGCGGCTTTTTCCTGACAGTAAAGGTTTCAAAACCTTTTTTTGATTGCAACGGTCCGTTTATACGGGCCGTTCCTGTTTCTGCCGTTCCGCCGGCGAATAACCACATCACGGAATTATTGTGATTGTCTTTATGTTGATCTTGACGGGAGGGTTGGAGCATGTCTACAGCAGGTTGTATTGAAAAAATATTCCCAAGAACATTGTCGCATTCTGTTGCCGCCGATCTTTTTTCAGAGCGCGGCAACCGGGAGGCGTTTGAAAAAGAGCCGGAAAAGTTTGCGGAATTTCTGCGCGAAAACTTTCCATATCCTTCTGCAATGGCGTTTCTTGCCGATCTGGCCGCCGTCGAGTATGCCTGCTGGAGCGTCGAGCATATGGAGCGGCAATTCAGCCGTCCGGCTCATGGCGCTGTCATCAATCCGTTGCTGCGGATCGTTCTGGTCAACAATGATGTGACCCCGTTTTTCAGTGAGGGAAAGACGTTGCCGGCTCCTGGGGAAGTTGAGCCGTATGAGGGCTTTGTGCTTGTGTGGAAAGGGCCGGAGTCCGGCAGGCTCTATGTTGAAAAGGCGGATGAAGAGATGCTGCTTGCCCTCAAGTTTCTTTCTGAAGAAGAGCCCTGCCTGCGGGGGCATGAACTGAAAGTTGTCAATCAGGCTATTGACTACTGCGCTCGCGAGGGGGTTGTCCTGAAAGCTCCCTACCTTGTCTCACGCGCCCGGCAGGGACTTCCTGAAGGGGAGAACATTCCCAAACGTTATGCTACCGCGTCTGTTTTTACCCTCCAGTGGCATATAACGAACGCATGTGACCTGCATTGCCGGCACTGCTACGACAGGGAAAAACGTTCGCCGCTGACGGCGGAAGAGGGGTTCAGGATCATCGATGACTTTGACCGTTTTTGTCGGGACATGAATGTTCGCGGTCACATCTGCTTTTCAGGCGGGAACCCGTTCATGTCACCGCATTTTTATCGTTTGTACGAGGCAGCGGCGGAAAAGGGGTTCGGATTGTCTCTCCTTGGTAATCCGGTTTCGGAGGAAGAGTTGCAGTGCGTGATCGATATAAGCACGCCTGAATATTTTCAGGTCAGCCTTGAAGGCCTGGAGGCGCACAACGACTTTATCAGGGGAGAGGGTTTTTACCGGAGGGTAATGGACTTTCTTGCTCTTCTGAAGAAAAAGCAGCTGCCTTCAGCCGTCATGCTCACACTGACAAAAGCCAACATCGACCAGGTTCTCCCTCTTGCTGACATCCTGCGGGAAAAAACGGATTACTTCACCTTCAACCGTCTTTCCCAGGTGGGAGAAGGGGCATCACTTTCCCTGCCTGAATGCGGCCGGTTTCGGTCGTTTCTGGACAGCTACACTCGAGCGGCCCGCACCAATCCGGTTGCCGGTTTCAAGGACAATCTCTTCAACATTCTTCGCGAACAGGAAGGTGTTTCTCCTTTTGGCGGCTGCACCGGTTTCGGCTGCGGTGCGGCATTCAACTTTGTGGCGCTGCTGCCGGACGGAGAGGTGCACGCGTGCCGGAAGTTTCCTTCCCCGATCGGGAATATTCTCGAAAGCGATTTCGGGACTATCTATGAGTCGCCCGAAGCCAAGCGTTACAGGATGGGGCCGGAACCGTGCAAGGAATGCAGGCTGCGAACGGTTTGCGGAGGCTGCATGGCTGTGGTTCACGGGATGGGACTCGACCCGTTCAGGGACAAGGACCCGTATTGTTTTATCGATGGCCAGTGAGGATTGTTGATCTGTTTATTTGTTGAGCTGTTGAATTGTTTATTTGAGGAGTAAGGAGTAGCTCACTTCGTTTCACAGGATTAAGAATTAAGGAGTCAGTTGGTGTTAGGACTTACCGTCTTGTTCACTGCAGACTGATTTCGGACAATCAAGCTAACCGGTTAACCAGCTAACCAGCTGTCCGGCTATCGAGCTATCCAGCGATAATCTGTTTGTCATCTCCGACTTTTTCTGTAAGATTAGGGCACCTCTATTACTTTGCTGCGCACCATGATTACTTCGTTGTCCCGACCAAGCCGGGATCGAAATCCTCATGACGTAATAGAGGAACCCTTTAGTTCCTGCATTTATCATGAATAGTTACCGGACAAGGCATGTTTGATGAAATCGAGTTTGAAAAGATAAAGCGGCTGCCGAAGTATGTCTTTGCCGCTGTCGACGAGCTGAAGATGGCTGAGCGGCGCGCAGGAGAGGATGTTATCGATTTTTCCATGGGAAATCCAGACGGCCCTACTCCCCGGCACATCATCGAGAAGCTTGTCGAAAGCGTGCAGAAGCCGAAAACGCATGGTTATTCGGTTTCGAAAGGCATCTACAAACTGCGGCTGGCGATCTGCGGCTGGTACAGGGAAAAATACGGTGTTGAACTCGATGCAGATACCGAGGTTGTCGCTTCCATGGGGTCCAAGGAAGGGTATGTGAACCTCGTTCAGGCCATTACCAATCCGGGTGATGTTGCAATGGTTCCCGATCCCTGCTACCCGATCCATTCACAGGCGTTCATTCTGGCCGGCGGCAATGTCCATCGTTTCCGGCTGGTGCTGAACCGGGATTTCACACCTGACAAGGATGCCTTTTTCCGTAATATCGAGACGGCAATGCGTGAATCCTCTCCAAAGCCGAAATACCTGGTCGTTAATTTTCCGAACAATCCGACAACGGCAACCGTTGACCTCGATTTTTATGAAAAACTTGTTGCGCTGGCCAGAGAGGAACGGTTTTATATCATCAGCGATATCGCGTATGCCGAAATTACCTACGATGGATACAAGGCCCCTTCGATTCTCCAGGTTCCCGGCGCAAAAGATGTAGCCATTGAAAGCTATACCCTTTCGAAAACGTACAACATGGCGGGATGGCGGGTAGGTTTTCTTGTCGGCAATCCCAGGCTTGTCGGCGCGCTCACAAGGATCAAAAGCTGGCTCGACTACGGCATGTTCACTCCCATACAGGTTGCTTCTACAATCGCACTCAACGGAGACCAGTCGTGTGTTGAGGAAATAAGAAAGAACTACAGGAGGCGGAGGGATGTTCTGTTGCAGAGCTTTGCCAATGCAGGCTGGTCCATTGACAAACCGAAAGCATCGATGTTTGCCTGGGCCAGAATTCCCGAGCCGTTCCGGGAAGCCGGAAGCCTGGAATTCAGCAAGATACTTTTGAAGGAAGCCAAAATGGCAGTCAGTCCCGGTATAGGATTCGGCCCTTATGGTGACGGATATGTCAGGATCGCCCTCATCGAGAACGAGGAGCGTATCCGTCAGGCAGCAAGGAATGTCAAACGCTTTTTGCGAGCCTCTTCGGTATAATCGTTTTGATGTCAAAGCAGGGTCACAATGGTTGTATAGTGACCCTGCAGGGTGTGTTTTACCCTTCCTCTATGTGAAAGATCTCCGATACGGCTTCGGGTATCGCGTTCAGAATATCTTCCGATGACACGAGGCTCGAAATGTCTTTCGACAGGTCGCCCGCCCGGCCATGGAGCCACGCGCCGGCACCGCCGGCATTGAACGTGTCGGTTCCTTTTGCGGCAAGAGCGGCTATCATTCCCGAGAGCACGTCTCCCGAGCCTGCTGTCGAAAGGGCTTCTGTTCCGGTATTGTTGATGAGGACATTGCCGGAAGGATCGGCAAGACAGGTCGGTCCTCCTTTCAGCAGGACGTTGACATGATGACGGGCGGCATATTCCCTGACCCTTTCGAGAGGTGAGGCAAGTATTTCATCGAGTGTCAGTCCTGTCATTCTGCTGAATTCGCCTGCATGAGGGGTCAGCAGTATATCGCGGAAATCAAGCGCGTCGAGCGCAAAGCCGCCGCAGGTCAGCGCAAAAAGAGCGTCGGCATCGAGAATGAGTTTTTTTGAGGCGACAAGCGGATCGGTCAGGAGGTCGCGGAACAGGTCTATGGTATCGCTGTCTCTTCCGAGTCCGCAGCCGATGACGATTGCATCTGCCCAGGCGGCTTTTTCCAGAAGGGTGTCGCGATCTCGTCCGATAACCGTTGCAGATGGAACAAGCGTATGCAGAGGTGCGGCAAAATCGGTGGGCATGGATGTGCAGACATAACCGGCGCCTGTTTTGACGGCGGCTTTTGTAGTCAGCAGTGCTGCACCGAGCATCGAGCTGTGTTCGTTGACGGAACCGGCAATGACAAGAAGCTTGCCGTTGGTGTGTTTTGCTCCACCGGGATCGCGAAGGTGAAAGTGTTCGGCTGCATAGTCCAGATCGGTAAGGTGGCAGCTGATGTCCTGTAGGATGAATTCCGGTATGGATATCTCAGCAACATGGATATCCCCGCACTGGCGCGGCCCCGAATGAAAGAAGAAGCCGGTTTTCAGGTACGCCATACAGACGGTTACGTCTGCATGTATTGACGGTGTTGCCGAAAATCCGGTTGTTGCATCCAGACCGCTGGGAACGTCCAGAGCTATGAGTATGGCAGCACTTCGTTCACGGATGCTGTTGATCAGTTCAACGGCGCTTCTTACGGGGTTTTTCAGCGGTTCACCTTCTTTTTCAAGGCGGAATCCCGTACCGAGGAGTGAATCGACAAGTCCGTCGTAGCTGCTTTCGGTGACATGTGGGTGCGCTTCTTCAAGGCTTTTGAAGATTCGTAAGCGTTCGGTATGTGCAGCATATGCTTCCAGGATGGAAAGGCCGCCACGGTTCAGTGATGAAAGGGCATCGGAAGGGCCGGTCAGCACGATATCGACCGCCGCACCGAGATTGACGAGGTGCCGGGCGAGCACAAAACCGTCTCCGCCGTTGTTTCCTTTTCCGCAGACAACAAGAAAGGAACGGGAGTCAAGCGGGTTTCCTTCTTCTGAAAACAAGTCACCGATGATCCTTGCCGCTTCACGGCCGGCAAGCTCCATGAGCCGTATTTCATCAGTGTGCAGAAGGGTAACCGTGTCCCGGTCGGCGCGGTTCATCTGTCCGGTTGTCAGTACGGGTTGCATCGGGCGATCAGATGGTTTCGATTTCATCGAGGTGCAGAGCCTCTTCCAGTGCCGGATAATATGCCTGGATCAGCTCCCCGACGGTAAATGAAAGGACTGTTTTTCCGTTTATCTCCAGTGAGGCGTTGTTTTTCCGGACCTGCCCGATGACCCTGGCAGGGATGTCATTCTTTGCGGCGGTCTCGATTACCCGGACAGCGTTTTCAGGATCGACGCTCAAGAGGACGCGGCCTTGTGCTTCGGAGAACAGAAGTTCCTGGAGAATGGCGGGGCCATGTTCGGTGATCTCGAAATCGACGGCGAAACCGAGCGGATCATCCAGGTTCATGACTGCTTTTTCGGCAAGGGCTGTGAACATGCCCCCATCGGATACATCGTGTGCTGAATGCAGAAGACCGGACGATGCAAGTGAGACAAGAAGTTTCTGGAGCCTGTGTTCATGGTCGAGATCGAATGACGGCGCATCCCGGCCGGGGGTTCCATACTGCATGACAAGGTATTCGGAACCGTCGAGCGAGAGCACGGGATCGCCAAGAAGGAGTATTGCGTCACCGGGCGTTGTGAATGTCGAGCCGGTCAGGTGGTCGATTGAGTCGAGAAGGCCGATCATGCCGATAACGGGAGTGGGGTAGACCGCCGTTCCTGTCAGTGACGACTCGTTGTAAAAGCTGACGTTGCCGCCGGTTACGGGTGTGTTGAAAGCTCTGCATGCCGTCCCCATTCCTTCGACCGATGCCTTGAACTGATAGTAGACATCGGGTTTGTAGGGATTGCCGAAGTTGAGGCAGTTGGTGATCGCAAGCGGTACTGCTCCCGAGCAGGCGATGTTTCTGGCACATTCCGCTACCGCTATCATGCCGCCTTTGTTCGGGTTGAGGTAGACATAGCGCGCATTGCAGTCGGTTTTCATCGCAAGCGCCCTGGATGTTCCCTTGATACGGATGACGGCTGCGTCGGTCCGGCCGGCTGGAGTGACGGTATTGGTCTGCACCATGGAGTCGTATTGCTGATAGACCCACTGCTTGCTGGCTATGTTCGGTCTTGACAGAAGCCGGAGACAGAGCCGGTGAAGATCGAGCGAGCTGTCGGGGAGCGGTGATGCAGGTGCCGTGTCCGGTTTTTTCTCTGCTGCTTCACGGATATAGACAGGCGCTCCGCCTCCCAGCACGAGAGATTCTGCCGGTATGTCGGCGACGACCGTGCCTTTGTGACTGACCCTGAGATGGTTGTCGGAGGTAACCCGGCCAATGACAACGGCGTGAATATCCCATTTGCGGTACACATCGATGATCTCGTTTTCGAATCCTTTTGCGGCAACGACAAGCATCCGTTCCTGGGATTCCGACAGCATGATCTCATAGGCGCTCATATCGTTTTCACGGACAGGCACCAGGTCCAGGTCGATTGCGATGCCGCCTTTGCCGTTCTTGCCGATACCCCTGGCGCTCATTTCCGAGGTGGAACTCGTGAGCCCTGCCGCCCCCATGTCCTGAAGACCGACAACATGTCCGGTGGCAATGGCTTCGAGCGTGGCTTCCAGGAGCAGCTTTTCGGCAAAGGGATCTCCCACCTGGACGCTCGGCCTTTTATCTTCAGAAGCCTCGCTGAGATCTTCCGACGCGAACGTCGCCCCATGGATGCCGTCCTTGCCGGTGGCCGAACCGACAATAAGGACCGGGTTATCTTCCCCTTCGGCGGTTGCGCTGACGGTATCGTCATGACGGACGATACCGACCGACATGGCGTTGACCAGGGGGTTGCCGGTGTAGCAGTCTTCAAAATAGATCTCGCCTCCGATTGTCGGTACCCCGAACGAGTTGCCGTAATCACCGATTCCCCTGACGACTCCATCGACAAGGTAGCGTACTCTGGGGTCCTTGGGAGAGCCGAAGCGCAGGGAATTCAATGAGGCGACAGGTCGTGCGCCCATGGTGAAAATGTCGCGGTGAATACCGCCGACACCGGTCGCTGCCCCCTGGTAGGGTTCGACGGCCGACGGATGGTTGTGGGACTCGATCTTGAAAGCCACGGCAAGGTTGTCCCCGATGTCGACCAGCCCGGCATTCTCTTCGCCGGCGGACGTCAGGAGCGCCCCTCCTTCCCTGGGGAGGGTTTTCAGCACGGCAATGGAGTTCTTGTAGCTGCAGTGTTCGGACCACATCACGGAAAATATGCCGAGCTCCGTGAATGTCGGGGTGCGGCCGAGTATTTCCAGAATGTTGTCGTACTCCTCCTGGTTGAGTCCGTGTTCTCTGGCGAGTTCAAATGTTACGTCCGGTTCTGTGTGCATAATGGTTCAGGCGAAGGTTCCCGCATACGGCTCTTATTTGCCGCAGCAGTTCTTGTACTTTTTGCCGCTGCCGCACGGGCAGGGGTCGTTTCTTCCGGGTGTTTTTTCCGCCCTGACAGGACGGGGAGCTTCCTGAGGCTGTTCAGCGTCTCCTCGTTTGCGGCCGGCGGTGCCGTCGTTTCCGGAAGAGGCCTGGCCGGAGTCTTCATAGACGTTTGCAGCCTCCTCGTGCTGAGCGACGAGGCGGTCCTTCCTGACTTGTGATCTTTTCTGTTCAGCCTCGATCCTCTGTTGATCTTCTTCGGTGACCGGAAAGAGCTTGAAGGCAAGGGAGAGCGTCTGGAGCTCGATTTCGGCAAGCATGGCAAGGAAAAGCTTGTAGGCTTCCTGCTTGTATTCGAGCAGCGGGTCTTTCTGTCCGTAAGCCCGGAGATTGATGCCCTCTTTGAGTGTATCGATCTCCCTGAGATGTTCACGCCACTTCTGGTCGATAACGTTCAGCACGGCATATTTTTCGATCTGGCGCATGATATCGGCGGGAATTGCCGCTTCTTTCCGTTTATAGAAATCTACGGCTGCGCTGAAGAGGTTTTCAGCGGTTGTTTCCGTACCGTCGGACTCAAACGTTTCGGCATCGATCCTGAATTCAACGGAAAGGTCTTTGAGAACCTGCTCCTCGAGTCCCTGACCGTCGAAGTCGCGTGTATAACGGTTGACGATGTTTTCTGTGTAATCGCGGAGGAGATCCAGGATATCGGCCGTGAGCCTGTTTTTTGTCAGGGCGCTGCGGCGGCGCTTGTAGATGACATCGCGTTGCTGGTTGAGTACGTCATCGTATTCGAGGAGGCGTTTTCGTATCGCGAAGTTCTGTTCCTCCACTTTTTTCTGCGCACGCTCGATCGAGCGGGTGACCATGGAGTGCTCGATGATATCGCCTTCTTCATGGCCGAGCCTGTCCATAACGGCAATAACCCTGTCGGAG
The DNA here is from genome assembly GCA_028280025.1 of Chlorobium sp. GTDB lineage: Bacteria > Bacteroidota > Chlorobiia > Chlorobiales > Chlorobiaceae > Prosthecochloris. The sequence goes on from JANQMO010000055.1 coordinate 25,184, forward strand.
CCGAAAAGGCGCATCAGGTTGTCTTCGAGGGAAACATAGAAAATCGATTCACCCGGATCGCCCTGACGTCCCGATCTTCCGCGAAGCTGCCGGTCGATTCTTCTGGATTCATGTCTTTCAGAGCCGAGAATGAAAAGTCCTCCCAGCTCTCGTATGCCCTGGCCCAGCTTGATGTCCGTGCCTCGTCCCGCCATGTTGGTCGCTATGGTGACAGCTCCGTTCTGTCCGGCGGAAGCCACGATTTCAGCTTCACGCTCATGCTGCTTTGCGTTCAGGACACTGTGGGTGATTTTTTTCGCCCGGAGCATTCTCGAAAGGGTTTCGGAAACTTCGACGCTCGCGGTTCCGACAAGAACCGGCTGTCCTTTTTTCTGCAGATCGATGATCCTGCCGATGATTGCGGCGTATTTCTCCCTTCGCGTCTTGAAAACGTAGTCATCCTGGTCCTTGCGTACGACAGGCTTGTTTGTCGGAATGACAATGACATCGAGTTTGTAGATGTCGAAAAACTCGGCTGATTCCGTTTCGGCCGTACCGGTCATGCCGGCAAGTTTTTTGTAAAGGCGGAAAAAGTTCTGGATCGTAATTGTCGCCAGGGTCTGTGTTTCTCCCTCGATCTTGACGTTTTCCTTTGCCTCGATGGCCTGATGGAGCCCGTCGCTGTAACGGCGCCCGGGGAGGATACGGCCGGTGAACTCGTCGACGATCATGACCTGGCCGTTCTGAACGACATACTCATCGTCTTTTTCAAACAGCGAGTATGCCTTGAGCAGCTGGCTGATGTTGTGAATTTTTTCCGATCGTTCCGAGTACAGCCGGTATACCTCGTCTTTTTTCCGGATTCTTTCCTTTGCGTCGAGCGACGGATCACTTTCAATCGAGGCAACCTCTGCGCCTACGTCCGGAACAAGAAAGAGATCGCTGTCCTGCTGGCTGAGTTTGCTCAGAAAATCACGGCCCTTGTCGGTAAGATCGATGGAGCCTGATTTTTCGTCGATCGAAAAGTACAGCTCGTCGTCAACTTCATGCATGCGGCGGGCATTGTCCTTGAGGTATTCGTTTTCCACGCTCTGCATGAGCTTTGCCATACCTGTCTGGGAAAGAAGCTTGATCAGGCGCGTATTCTTCGGCTGGCCTCGTTTGGAGCGGAGAAGGCAAAGCCCGGCCTCGAAATTGTCGGTGTCTTTTTTGACGGTTTTTTCCGCCTCGGTGAGATAGCCTGCAACAAGGTTCTGTTGCGCTTTAACCAGGCGTTCCACCCACGGTTTGATCTCGTTGTATTTGCTGGTATCCGAGTTCGGCACGGGACCCGAAATGATCAGAGGTGTCCGCGCCTCGTCGATCAGTACGCTGTCGACTTCATCGACAATGGCGTAAAAGTAGTCGCGCTGCACAAGTTCTTCGGTAGAACCGGCCATGTTGTCACGGAGGTAATCGAAACCGAATTCGTTATTGGTGCCGTAGGTGATATCACAGGCGTACTCGCGTTTTCTTTCCTCAGGGCGCATTCTGCTGAGAATGACCCCGGTCGTGACCCCGTGGAAAGAGAATATGGGATTCATCCATTCCCGGTCGCGCTGGGCGAGATAATCGTTGACGGTAACGATATGTACGCCGCGTCCCGTAAGGGCGTTGAGGAATGCCGGCAGCGTCGATACAAGCGTTTTTCCTTCTCCGGTGGCCATTTCCGCAATTTTGCCCTGATGAAGGACGATTCCGCCGATAAGCTGAACATCATAGGGGATCATGTCCCAGGTCATGGTGTGTCCCATGACTTCATAGGTGTGTCCCTTGAGCCTCCTGCAGGTATCCTTTACAATGGCGAATGTTTCCGGGAGAATCTCTTCGAGCGCCAGAGCGGTCTCGCTTTCCAGGCGATTGTCAAGCTCTTCGATCGCTGAACCGGCAGCTTCGATCTCCTTTATCGGGAGATCGGGGTTTTCAAGCATCGACTGCAGGTCGATTTTTTCCTTTTCAATCCCGTTCAGTCTTTCCTGCAATGATGATCTGAGGGAACTGCTTCTTTGGCGAAGCTCATCGTCGCTCAGCGAATGAAGGGAGGTATATATCTCGTTGATGCGATCAACAAGCGGCTGGATTTTTTTTATGTCCTTGTCGTGCTTCGAACCAAATATTTTTTCAATAATCTTAAGCATCCGGAACGGTAGGTAATATGGTTTAGCTGAAGGTTAGGTTTTCGATGGCAGAGCGGCATGTTGTGTAATCGTTACGTAAAGTATTGAATTACCTGCTCAGAAAAAAACGGCATGATGGTGTTTTGCCGTTTTATTTGTCATCGGGTAAATAATACCGTAAATTAAATATTCGGATAATTTGAAATAGGACGTGATGATTACACCTGAACATGGAAGAAGACTCGATGAGAAAGAATGGGCCCCCTGTATTGACATGATGCTTTCGAGTGATCATGTCGTACTTACAACTCACATGAACTCCGATGGAGACGGCCTCGGCAGCGAGGTTGCCCTTGCACGTGTCCTGAAGTCGCTCGGGAAAAACGTTTCCATTATCAACCCGACGGAAGTCCCCGGCAACTACTCGTTTTTGGAGGATATCGAAACAATCGCCGTTTTTGATGAGCAGCAGGAAGACCAGATCGAACTCCTTTCACTTGCAGATCTCGTGATCCTTCTCGATGCCAATCTCAGCGAGCGAATGGGAGGTATCTGGAACCATGTCAGTTTTGCCCGGGAACTGGGCAAGCTGCAGGTGCTCTGTATCGACCACCATCTCGATCCCGAAGATTTTGCCGATCTGATGATTTGCGAAACCTATGCGTCCTCGACCGGCGAGCTTGTCTATGACCTGCTCAATGCGTTCGAGTCGCATCTCGGAAAAAAAGTACTGTCTCCGGAAGTTGCCCGGGGGCTCTATGTTGCGGTTATGACCGATACCGGCTCTTTCCGTTTTCCGAAAACAACTCCGTATGTTTATTCGCTTGCCGGTGACCTTGTGGCAAAAGGGGCCGATCCGAACGAACTGTACGACAGGGTCTATAACTCGCTCAAGCCGCAGGCATTGAAACTGCTTGGCATGGCGCTGACAGCGATCAGGCTTCTGGATGGCGATCGGATTTCCTGGCTTTTCATTTCACAGGACATGCTGAAAGAAACCGGCAGCAAACTCTTTGACACGGACCTCATCATCAAGTACCTTCTCAGCGTCAGCGCCGTCAGGATCGCTCTGCTTCTGGTTGAAATGCCGGATGGCAGAACGAAAGTCAGCCTGAGGTCCCGCGGTGAAGTGTATGTCAACAGGATCGCGAAGAAATACGGCGGCGGCGGGCATAAAAACGCAGCAGGCTGCCTGCTGCCTTACGCATCGGAAAAAGCGATCCGGATCATGCTTGCCGATGTGAGGGATTATCTTGAAGATATTGAAGTCGTTAACAAGTGACAGAGACACAGCCGCGTTTTCGGAACGCTATGGTTCGCTTCTGTCGCATTGAACTATTGCTGCCATGATGAAAATAACGGTTACCAAGGGTGCATTGAAGAATCTCAAGGGGGATCTTCTGGTTTTACCGTTGACCCGCAAGGAGAGCAAAAAAGAGGTGGAGAAGAAACTGTCAATGTTCGCTATCGCTCCGGCTGCCTTGAAAGATTTCAGCGGTAAGGCCGGAGAGTCTCTTCTTCTGTACCAGAACAGTTCGAAACCCAAAACACCGAGGGTGCTCCTTCTCGGGCTTGGCGACGCGGCAAAGGCTGACGATTTTCGCAAGTCTGCTGAAACTTTTGTCCGCCGGTCCGGGCCCCTGAAAGTGAAAAAGCTTGTCCTGGACTGTTCTTCGATACCTGCGTGGTCCGGTTCCAGCGGCGAATCGGCATCGGCGCTTGCCGAATATCTTGTCGATTCGGCACAGAACGCGTCCTACAGTTTCGGCCGCCTCAAAAGCGGGAAGCTTGACAAGAACAAGGATGGAGAGAAGGATGGAAAGGTTCTTATAAAAGAGCTTTGTATTCGTGTCAACGCAGGTAATCTCAAGGATGTTCAGGAAGGTGTCCGGAGGGGCGGCATCATAGCTGAAGCCGGCAACCTCGTCAGGGATCTTGTCAATATGCCGGGTAATCTGCTCAATGCTGCCGAGATTTCGGAAGCAGCGGAGAACTCTGCCCGGAAATCAGGCTGCAAGGTTACTGTTTTTCAGAAAGAAGAGATCGAAAAGCTCGGTATGGGAGGGCTTCTTGCGGTCAACAAGGGAAGCAAAGCGCCGCCGACCTTTACCATTCTGGACTATGAGCCCGTCCGGAAACCTGTGGCGACCGTAGCCATTATCGGCAAAGGAGTGACGTTCGATTCAGGCGGGATTTCCCTCAAGCCGGCTAACGGGATGGATGAAATGAAATGCGATATGGCAGGGGGTGCTACCGTTATCGGTACACTCGAGGCCGCAGCAAGGCTTGAACTGCCGGTCAGGGTGCTGGGTCTGATCCCGGCAACCGACAACATGCCTGGAGGAGCGGCACAGAAGCCGGGAGATGTCATTACGACATATTCAGGGATCACTGTCGAGGTTGGTAATACCGATGCCGAAGGGCGTTTGATCCTTGCCGATGCCCTGACCTATGCAGTACAGGAGTATAAGCCCGACACTGTTATCGATCTTGCAACGCTTACCGGGGCTTGTATTGTCGCTCTGGGGTATGCTGTCGCAGGTATGTTCAGCAATGACGATGCTCTTGCCGCAGACCTTTATGAAGCCGGGAAACAAACCGGCGACAAGGTCTGGCGCATGCCTCTCTGGGAGGAGTATGACGAGCTGATCAAATCCGAGGTCGCCGATGTTCACAATACCGGGGGCAAGGGTGCCGGCGCCGTTACAGCCGCAAAATTTCTCGAGAAATTTACAGAAGGGCACACGTCATGGGCGCATCTCGATATTGCCGGTCCGGCGTTTTCTGCATCGAAAGGCAAGAAACCGGTTTCAGGCGGCACTGGATTCGGTGTACGGCTGCTTCTCGGATATTTGAGAGAACTGAAATAAAACTTTGGGCGTATGGAGACATCGCGGAATCCAGTAGTGATCCTTCCGGGAGTATTGTTCTGGGACACCTTGTATATCGGGATGAAAAAGGCGCTCAGCGCCTATGTTCCCGAAGAAAAGATAGCGATCGCACCTGTTCATGTCCATGACTGGATCGGATTCCCTCCGTCTCCCGAGCGGTCGACAAACCGTGTGATGAAAGCTCTGGACAGAACCATTGCCGCAATGCGTCAGCGCTATCCCGACGAGAAGATCACCATTGTTGCGCACAGCGGCGGCGGTACGGTTGCAATGGTATATCTGCTCGAGCGGCCTTTTCAGGGGGATGTCTACAAACGCAGGTCATCGGTGGGAAAACTGCTTGCCCTGGGAACGCCATTTCATACCATCGAGCATTATGCAAAAATAAAGACGGATTTCATTGACCGTCACCTCACCCCTGCATTGTTCGACGAATGCAGGGTGGTCTCCATTGTCAGCGATCAATATACCGGCTCCCTGGAAAAAGGCTTTATCGAGCGCATGTGCTACATGTTTTATAAAAACGCTGCCGGGGAAGGGGCTCTTGCGGGAGACGGAATTGTGCCGGTGAAAAGCTGTTTTTTGAAAGGTGCGCAAAATGTGACAATTTCAGGAGTGGAGCATCTGCCGACCCCGCATACGAACTGGTATGGAACCAGGGAAAGTGTTGAAAAATGGGTTCAATGGTTGTGAGAAAACGAAGCACATACATCGTTTTTCCTTTTGTTCTGCTGTTGCTCGTTCAGCTTGTCACAGGCTGTGGAGATCCGGACCGGAAGGAGGAATCGAGGCGGAAGCATATCGATTCCATGATGACCATCCTGACACAGGTTCAGAAGAATCTCGGCAGGATCCAGCAGAAAGAGGCCGTTGTCGAACGACTGTCATCCTCGATAGAAAAAAAGGACAGTACAAGCCTGGATGAGATCAGCAGAGACATATATTCCAGTATCCTTTTCATCGATTCGACGCTTGAAAACAGCAGGAATCTCGTAGCGATGCTTGAAGAGGAAAATACCCGGTCTCTTCATCGTATCGAAACCCTGGACAACCTTATCGATGAGATCCGCTATAACATCGAGGGAAAGGACAGGGAAGTCATGGAACTGAAGATCAAAGTGCAGCAGCTTGACCAGAGAGTGGCGGAACTTATGGAGACGGTCGATGTGCTCGACGAGTTCATCCTGGAGCAGGAAGACATCCTTGCCTATGCGTATTATATTTCCGGAACGCGTGACGAGCTTCTGGAAAAAGGTATCCTGTCGGTTTCGCAAAGCCCGTTTTCCAGGATTTTCGAAACCATTTATTCGCTCGCACAGGATTTCGATGTCGAGCTGTTCAACCGGATTGATATTACCGAAACGACAGACCTCTACTTCGACAATCCTGCCGAAAGCCTCAAGATCGTCACACCCCATTCGAAAGAATCCTATGAGCTTATTGGCGGCAGAACGTCTTCTCTGCTTCTGATACTCGATGCTTCCGAGTTCTGGAAAAAATCACGGTGCCTGGTTATCGTGACTGATGATTAGCCAGCCGGACGAAGCGGTCGATCACTTTTGCCCCGACACTGTCTCCCCACACGTTGACCGTTGTTCTGCACCGGTCAAGGAACCAGTCGATTGCCAGAATCAGCGCTATTCCTTCAATCGGAAGATTGACTGCCTTGAGGACAAGAACCATGGTTACGAGCCCGGCTTCCGGAATGCCCGCAGCGCCGATGGCGGCAAGCGTTGCGGTGAGAAACACGATCGAGAGTTCAGGGACACCGAGTGTTATGCCGTTGATCTGTGCGATGAAGATGACTGCAACGGCCTCGTAAAGGGCTGTTCCGTCCATATTGATCGTTGCTCCCAGCGGAAGGACAAAGCCTGCTGTGCGAGGTGAAACATCGTTCTTTTTTTCTGCGCATTCCACGGTCATCGGAAGGGTCGCCGAGCTCGAGGCTGTCGAAAATGCTGTCAGAAGGGCTGGACTGGTGTTGGCGGCAAATTTCCGCGGGCCGGTTTTGCCGAAAATTTTCAGGATGAGCGGGAGAATGATCAAGCTATGGATCAGGAGTCCTGCAATGACCGTAAAGGCATATTTGCCGAGCCGCAGGAGCTCCGGAAGAAATCCGATAAATCCGCCCGCTTCTCCGAGTCTTCCGGCAATCAGCGCACCGATGCCAACCGGTGCGGCATACATGACAAGATGTATGATTTTCATGATTGCCTCGTTGAGCCCGTTGAAAAAATCGATGACAGGACGTCCCTGATCTCCCAGGGTCGAAAGGACGGCCCCAAGAAAGAGCGAAAAGGTTATGACCGGCAGTATGTCGTTCTCTGCCATCGATTGAAAGATGTTTCGGGGGATGAGGCCTGTAATGACCTCGCGGAGAATGTCGGTGATGGTTCTCTTTTCCTCAAGAAACCTTTCCGGCATCAGCTTTTGCACTGCGATTCCTTTTCCGGTTCCCGAAATCTGCTCCAGAGGTTTTCCGTCTTTCATCCATGAATCGACTGCGAGCCGGTTTTCCTCGCGTGACGAGACCTTTCCTGTTATGCTGCGGTCGAGGAGGGTGACGGAATGTGAATGGTTTAACGCGGTCCCCGGCGGAAGGTTCTCCAGGGTCACGGTTCCATTCTCAATGCTGTAGGATGTTTCTTCAAAGACAATGCCCTGATTGACGGTATTCCCGTCTGCCTGAGAGCCGGATTGGCCCGGCTGGACCAGGAGGACAAGGACGATTCCCGTCAGGACGGAAAGAGCGGTTGTCGCCAGGTAGAAAGTGATTGTTTTTGCGCCGAGAGGCCCGAGTTTGCGCACATCACCGAATCTGCAGATGCCGCTGATCATAGCCGCGATAATCAGCGGCATGACAATCATCATCAGGAACCGTATGAACAGGTCTCCTATGAATTGTATCGATTGTCCGGCTTCCGGAAAAAAACCTCCGATACATGAACCGGCAATTATTCCGGTAATGATGCCGATAAGTAATTTGTTGTTCTGCAACGTCTTGTGTTTTATGGCTTTTTGTGGAGATTGAGTACCGGAAAGCTACCTTTTTTTGGCCTATTTTTTTATATATAAGCTCATTTATCTCCTCGGGCCGTACGTGACGGTGACAGGTTCGGGGCACTCAACGAGAAAAATTTGTTCAATGAAGATTACAATATTCGGGTCCGGCTATGTCGGCCTGGTTACAGGAGCGTGTTTTGCCGAAGTCGGCAACGATGTGCTGTGCGTCGACATCGATAAGGAAAAGATCGAGCGGCTGAAGAACGGCGAGATCCCGATCTACGAGCCGGGACTCGAGGAGCTTGTTATCGAAAACAGCCGCGAAGGGCGCCTCTGTTTCACGTCGGATCCCGCAGAAGGCGTCGCTTTCGGTCTGTTCCAGTTCATTGCGGTCGGTACACCGCCTGATGAGGACGGTTCGGCCGATCTCCGCCATGTATTGGCGGTAGCCGAGACAATCGGCAGGAATATGGAGGATTACCGGGTCATCATCGATAAGTCGACCGTGCCGGTCGGCACCGCCGATCTGGTTACCGAAAAGGTATCGTCGGTACTGGAAGAGCGAGGGGTGTCGCTTGAGTTCGACGTGGTGTCGAATCCGGAATTTCTCAAGGAAGGAGACGCGGTCAGTGACTTCATGAAACCCGACCGGATTATCGTGGGCGTCGACAATCCGCGAACCAAAGAGCTTTTGCGGAATCTGTACCTGCCTTTCAACCGCAGCCATGACCGTTTCATTGCCATGGACGTGCGTTCGGCGGAACTGACAAAGTATGCCGCAAATGCCATGCTTGCGACCAAAATCAGCTTCATGAACGAAATAGCCAATGTCGCCGAGCGGGTCGGGGCGGATGTCGAGGCTGTGCGCAACGGTATCGGATCGGATTCGAGGATCGGATTTTCGTTTATCTATCCCGGCGTGGGATACGGGGGCTCCTGTTTTCCCAAGGATGTTCAGGCGCTTGAAAAGACAGCCGGCAAGTACGGCTATGAAGCAAGAATTCTCAAAGCGGTTGAAGCTGTGAACCGGGACCAGAAAATCTCTCTGGCAAGAAAGATGCAGGAGCATTTCCAGGCCGGGCTGCAGGGAAAAACCATTGCCGTGTGGGGGTTGTCGTTCAAACCGAATACCGATGATATGCGTGAGGCTCCGAGTCGCAGGCTTCTCGAGGAGTTGTGGGCGTCGGGAGCGAAGGTAAGGGCATTTGATCCTGTAGCAATGGAAGAGGCAACAAGAATTTATGGTGACAGGGAAGACCTGGAACTTGTCGAAAAAGCCGAAGACGCGCTGAATGGTGCTGACGCTCTTGCCGTGGTGACGGAATGGATGGTGTTCAGGAGTCCGGATTTCGAAATGATCAAGGAGCGTTTGAGCGAACCAGTGATTTTTGACGGGAGGAATATGTATAACCCGGACCTGATGGAGCAGCTCGGTTTTACCTATTATTCAATCGGGCGCTTGCCAAGGGGACTTTCTTCTCCAGGTAGCGCATAGAGATGGTGCAACGGTCCTGCGCCTTTGCCGAGACTGAATCCTGCGCCGGATCGAAGAGCCTCGGAAGTAAATTCTTTTGCATTTTTAACGGCTTGTAGCAGGCCGAGCCCTTTTGCCAGACCGGCTGCAATGGCCGATGAAAGGGTGCACCCGGTACCATGTGTGTTGGGTGTTTCAATCTTCGGACCTGAAAGCCATTCTCCGAATGTCGAAGAGAGGAGATAGTCGTCACAGGATTGTCCTGTCGTGTGCCCCCCTTTGATCAGAACGGCTGAAGCGCCCTTTTTTCTGAGAATATCGGCCATTCTTTCGATATCGGTTTTTCGGGATGGCAAAGGGCTTGTTCCTGTCAGATCGGCTGCTTCAGGGATGTTAGGTGTAACAAGGTCTGCAAGCGGAAGCAGTTCTTCAAGGAGCGCCTTTTTCGAGTCCCCGGACGAGAGTGGCGTGCCACTCGAAGAGGCAAGGACAGTATCGAGAACAAGAGGTGCGTCCATTGTGTTCCGTAAGGTTTCTGCGATTGCCCGGATAGTTTCGGGAGATGAAACCATGCCGATTTTGATTGCATCGATATGGATGTCATCGGCAAGAACCCGGATTTGTCGTGCAACGAATTCTGCGGGAAGAGCGAAGGAATCAGAGACGCCGCATGTGTTCTGTGCGGTAATGTCTGTAACAACGCTCAGTCCGTAACAGCCCAGGGCGGCAAATGTTTTGAGGTCGGCCTGAATACCTGCGCCTCCACTGCCGTCGGAACCGGCAATGGTAAGGACGGTTGTATACTGCTTCAAAGGCTTTGTCGGCATGATTGCATTGTTTTAAGCAGTTCAGCGGCTGCTTTTACGGGATCAGCGGCCTGTGATACGGCAGAAATGACCGCAACACCGTTTGCCCCTGCACGGATGGCATCGCAGACATTCGATGTGTCAATTCCTCCGATGGCCAGAACGGGAACGGAGATGATTGCCGTTATTTCCCGGATTCGTCCCGGTCCGACCGGCTCCGAGTCTTTTTTTTTCGAGTTCGTGGGAAAGATGTGACCGAGACCGATATAGCTGCAGCCTTCCCTCTGAGCGATTTTTGCCTCATCGGCTGTAGATACCGTAGCTCCGATTATCTTGTCCTTGCCAAGGAGTTTTCTTGCTTCTGTCAACGGGAGGTCCTCCTGACCCAGATGCACTCCGTCAGTATCGGCAGCAAGCGCTATGTCGACGCGGTCGTTGACAATGCAGACGGCTTGATGATGGCGGCAGAGCGCATGTATTTTTTGAGTCCAGATGAAAAGCTGCGAGCCGGAAGCGGATTTGTGACGGAGCTGAATCATTGTCGCGCCGCCTTCCAGGGCTTTTTCCGCCTGTTCTACAGGGCAGGAGTTTTCTGCGGTTATGCAGCAAAGCAGGGGAGAGGTCAAAAGCATGGTTCCAGAACTCTGTTAAAGGATTCGAGAATGTCATAAAGTTTATCGCCCGAGTGAAACAGAGAGAGCGCTGCAATGCCATAGGCGCCATTATCAAGGCATTGACGTGCATTGACAGGCGTTATCCCGCCAATGGCATAAACCGGCAGGGAGACGCCGGCGCATATCCTGCCGAAGAGTTCAGGGCCGAGAGGCGGGCCGTACTGTCTTTTAAGAGGCGTATCGTAGACCGGACCGGCCACCAGGTAGTCGGCACCTTCGTTTTCAGCATCGAGGGCTCCCTGAATGGAATGGACGCTTTTACCCAGGATCAGATCGGGAGCTACGCTGCGCACTCTGGAGAGCGGACAGGAGTTCTCGGGAAAATGGGTGCCGATGGCTCCGGCGGATAGCGCTATATCAAAGCGTTCGTTAATAACAAGACACGAACGGTTGTCAGCTATGCTTTTATTGACCGCGATTGCAAGGTCATAGATCGATTTTGCCGCAAGGTGTTTTTCCCTGAGCTGAATGACTGCCGGAATCCGGGAGGTTATCTCTCTGACCAGTCCGGGCAGTTCTTTTGCGGGGTAGCGGTGCTCTGGGCTGTTGCTCACCATGTAGAGCCTTGGCAGGGAAAATCTATGTTCCCGGTCATTTTCAGTGGCCATGATAAAACCTGAACTGAGCGTTTTAATTTGTCGGGCTTTTACAGAAAAGATAATCCTAAACTGAGCGTTTCAACAAATGCTCCATAAGAGTAAGTTCATTAAAAACGATCTGTTATACTATGTTTGTATAGAGATTATTCCTCACCTGTCAGTGGATTGTAAAAACTGATAAGAGCCGCATTTTTTGAAATCCCGACAAGTCGGGAAATGCCGACCCCGTGAAATCAGGTATTATATTTCACAGGGCCGAATCTGCTTCGTTACAGGGAACTTGCGTCCCGACAAGTCGGGATACAGCTGCATTCCCTGTGCCTCGCATCTCCGTCATGCTCGACAATCGCTCAATTTAGGATAAAAAAAGACAAACGAACTGTCTTATAAGCCATGTATGAAGGAGGATACCATGCCAATGAACATTAATCTCACCCCATCGCTCGAAAAAATGGTACGGGACAAAGTCAAGTCTGGACTCTATACGTCTGCGAACGAGGTCATCCGTGAAGCGTTACGCCTTATGGCCGAGCAGGATTCCATTCGTCAGGCAAAGATGGATCAGTTACGTCAGGATATTCATGCCGGAATGGAGAGCGGGACAGCGGTTATATGGAATCCTGAAGATGTCAAGATGGCTGGTCGGAAATAAACCTCTTCTTCTAAAGAATTTTCCTTTTTTTCCTCATAGCCCCAGCTGACTATGAGAGCCAAGTCGCACCAGTTCCAGGGTATTGTCATCGATTTTGCGGTAGATCAAGATCAGATCTGGTTTCAGGTGACAATCCCGACAATCGTTTAGCGTTCCGATTAATGCATGATCAACTGCATTGGATGGCAGAGGTTGATCCTCCACAAGCAAGTTGAGGACATTCTCGAGGAGAGCGTCCAGCTTCTTGCCATGCTTTCCTGATTTCTCTCTTCGATAGTCTCGTTTAAAGCGGCTGGTATACTTAATCGTCCTCATTCAATTCCTGGAACAGATTTTTCATGGAGCCAGCTTTTTTCAGCTCACCGCGTCGGGCAGCTTTGATCGCCTCGATCGTTTCTTCATTGGGAATGAGAGGTTCGAAAGGCAGTGCTTTTTCAGCGACGACCCTTTTCAGCATTAATCTTACGGCATCGGAAACCGTAAGCCCTATGCTTTCCAGAATGGCCGAGGCCTCGGCCTTGGTATTGGCGTCGATCCTGGCCCGTACAACAGAATTTTCAGTCATGGTGTTATCTCTTTTGTGTGACTACAATGTAGCTCAGCATGTGAATATGAACAACTGTTTTCCTGACAGGGTTCCGGCATTGATCGTTTTTTTATGCTGATCGGCTTCCGCTCGATCAGTGATGGCGGGATTGATACCACCACGGCATCCGGAGAGATGGTGTTCAACATCTTCGCCACCTTACCGCAGTTCGAGCAATGTTTGATCCAGGAACGGTCTCAGGCGGGATTGAAAGCAGCACATGCAAGAGGAAGAAAGTGAAGGTGGCCGAAGATTTCTTCGAAAAATCTGAAGGTGAAGATGAGCAAGAACACCAGGATCAGCTCTGGGGATATCTGTAACACCCTGGAACTTTCGGAAGCTACGTTCTACCGGTTTGTGTAGATTAGGAAATAATACTGATCGAGAGTTATGCGGTTGCTGTATAACAGGGATAAAAGGCATCAAAACCTTCCCATGGATAGATATAGGGTGCTTGAGTTTGATGTTGATGCAAGGTGTTTTTGCGGTATATTGTTGGAGGGGTAAAGACATCCTGTAAATAAGTATTAATGTTGCAGGCGCGCTGCGTACGCCTGCAACAAATCGTTCGAGCGGAACCTGTGCTTACAAACCTGCGGTCTGACGCTCCGCCCATTCCGCTCAACTCGGCCGTTAGCGGGAACAAGACAATGATGATTCGGGATGCAACAGAGCATGATATCGATGGGATTATCGCGATCGATCATATTGCTGCCACCGAAGAAACTCGACGGCAGCATATTCGGGAGTGGGTTAGAGGGGGTTGTGCCATCATCGCACTCATTGATGAGCGAGTGGTCGGATATGCTGTGCTGGAGTATACCTTCTTCTCTTGCGGGTTCATATCGATGCTGATCGTGCAAGAAGCATATCGGCGCAAGGGCATTGCAACCGCGCTTGTGAAACGACTGGAGGAAACCTGCAATACGGTAAAGCTATTCACTTCAACAAACGAATCCAATGCTCCCATGCAAGCTTTCATGGCAAGCGTGTCATATGAACCGAGCGGCATAGTGCATAACTTGGATGAAGGAGATCCCGAACTGTTCTACTTCAAGAGATTAAAAGAATAGCCGCTAACAAAAGAATGCGCTCGACTGGCATTTCGCTGACGCTCCATGCCAGCAAGTGATCCTAAACGTTATATTTCCAATCCATACATGCGTAAGTTCTACCTGCTCTACCATGATGACGACCGAGAGCAATCACCGGTTGCACAAATCGGTTGGAGTCACAATCCGGCTATTCTTGCGGCAAAGAGCCGATAAGTGGGAGGCAGACGCATTAAAATTTCTGCTGCTTTGTATTATAAATAGTTGTGAACGTCCCATTTTTCAAAACAAAACGGCTGTTTCAGTTGTTAAATATGTCAAATTTGATATAAATTGAGCAATGAAACAAGCGGAAGATAAACCACCACCCATGTCATCACCTGCCAGAGCTGAAGCAGGATATCTCTTGCGGAGGTTGCAGTCTGGAGAGATTGTTATCGTTGTAGTGGAAATCTATGATGGATAAGAAGAAACAAAAGAAACTGGAAGCCGCAGGCTGGAAAGTCGGCAATGCGGAAGATTTTCTTGAGCTGACTCAGGTGGAGTCGGATTACATCAGCCTGAAAATTGCTCTGAGCAGACATCTGAAAACTCGCCGCCAATCGCTCCGGCTCACTCAGAAAGATTTTGCCGGTATGATTCATTCAAGCCAGTCACGTGTAGCGAAAATGGAAGCCGGGGATCCAGGGGTAACCCTCGACCTGCTGGTAAAGTCCTTGCTCACGCTGAAAACTCCTATAGAAGACATTGAAAAGATGCTTCCATAGTGAAGCATCATGACCTTGCTTTTTTACAAAAGTTTCTTTTCCATCCCGGCAAAGAGGTTTCCATCTATCCCTGAATGGCTGATTGAGGATTGCAGCAATGTCTGCTCGATGGATGATTGTCGAAGGTGATATAAGACGATCATTGATGAGGCGCTTCCCCTGCATTATTGCGTTTTTTGAGGAGTAAGCAAAAACACGGTATATTTTTTTAAGCTTTTGTATGAACTACCTGTATTACAGAACCGAGGGTGTTAATGAGGATGGTTGTTTATGAATCTTGATAAAATAGCGAGCGAAGCTTTGCGGTTAAATCCACGAGAGAGGGCAATCCTTGCAGAGGCTATATGGGAGAGTCTGGAGGACCCTTATTTTATTCCCAATGATATGTCGGAAAAAGAAGCTTTGGCTCTGGCGAAGCAGCGTGAAAAGGACATCGAAAAAGGGGAAGCTGTACCGCTGTCACATAAAGAACTGATGGGCCGGCTGCGGAAATGAAAGTAGAGTATCATCCGGCAGTCGAGGGTGAGTTACGTGGGATAATCGAGTATTATAATACCTGTTCCAAAGGGTTGGGAAATGCGTTCCTCGATGAATTTGAAAAGCAGATACTGAGAATTGTTGCCATGCCTACTCGTTGGATGATTGTCGGGGGCGATATAAGACGATCATTGATGAGGCGCTTTCCTTACATTATATACTTCCGCGTGTTGGAGCCCGATACGATTCGAGTTACGGTGATCAAACATCAGCGAAGACGTCCTGAATATGGTCGAAGCAGGAGTTAATGTTAGTACAATAGGTGACCCAAGGCCTTAAAGCCTCGGCGAACATCTCCTCCACAGTTCTCACAGTCATTCCTTTGTGATAATTCTTTTACGGCAAAAAGCTCTTGAATGGGAGGCAGATGCTTTAAAATTTCTGCTGCTTTGTATTATAAATAGTTGTGAACGTCCCCTTTTCCATACTCTTGTTTTTCATTATTATTATCAGTGTATTCTTCATAACGGCGACGTATCTATGCCTGAATTATCAAGATTTCTTGGAATCGTGATCGGCATTTTTCCAAGAGAACATCCACCACCACATTTTCATGCCGTGTATGGCGAGTACCAGATTACCGTAGAAATCGAGAGCGGGGTTATAAGGGGAGACTTTCCCAAGAGGGCTCTTCGCCATGTGCTTGAGTGGCTTGACTTGCATCAGGACGAATTGCTCGAAAACTGGTTATTGATCCAAGAAGGTCACCCACCAAAAAAAATTGCACCATTGGAGTAAGCATATGATACCAAAAATCATTGAGGCAGAATACGAACATGACTACATCATTCATCTTCGCTTTGACGATGGAATAGAGGGTGACGTGGATATGAGCCAGGAACTTTACGGTGAACTCTTCGAACCTCTTAAAAATCTTGAAATGTTCAAACAGTTTACTTTACACCCGGAATTTCATACCCTGTGCTGGCCGAATGGAGCCGACATAGCGCCGGAATTTCTGTACGAAAAAGCCAAGATCACTGCATAACGTGCTGCAGGACTCCCATGCCGACCCGCTGGATGCTTGTAAAAGACGACATCAGAATGTCTTTCATGAGGAGATTCCCTTACGTCATCTAGCTCCCCATTCAACCCTTCTCCCCTTTTCTTTTCCTTTTAGCAAACCTTCACCGCTTCTCATTAATGTATTATCGGCGAAATACTATATTATCAAGCCACCCAAAAGGCATAAAACCGACAATTTTTGCAAAAAAACACTCATGGGACAGCGGATGTCCTATGCCCTCTCATATACTGGTATTGTAACCTAAAGTGCAATGAGATGAAACAGTCTCGACCTCCGGTAGTGCGGATGTATGCTCTCGATGAACAGTTGCGAAACAATCTGTATTCGAACTGTACTTCGCTGGCTGGGGACTTCGAGGGCGACATATTATAGTTTCTTGAGGATCGTGGAGTAATTGAGATTTATGCGGTTGGTGCGTAACGGGGATAAAAGGCATCAAAACCTTCCCATAGACAGGCTGAAGGCTCAAGTTTGATGCGGATGCAAGGTGTTTTTGCGGTATATTGTTGGGGTAGGGTAAGAAAATCTGTAATACAGATAATAATTAATGTTGTATGTCTTAATGAACGATAACATAAGTGCTCCGGGAAGGTATCTACCGCGCGAAGTGATTAAAGAGACTTTGTCAAATAGAGTGGTTGTCAAACTGTGATCGACGAAACTATAGTGCATTGGGATAAGATAAAGCATAAATACAATGACATTAAGATAAAACTGAAGGAGTCGTTGCTTCTCTGGTATGCAAGGGGCTGGCAGCGTGTCTATTTCCTGAAAAACTGGTTTTTCAATGTTAATTCGAACTATGGCGTTAGGTTTGGACTGCTATTTCTCGCTTTGCTTATAGTGACAAGTGCTGTATTTATTCCGACACTTCAGAGTTATTTCGAACCATATTTTTCCGAACCAGATCGACTCGACTTAATTAGAGCGCTTTTCCTTAGTCTTGGTGGTGCTTTGATCGGTGCAACCGCGATTGCATTTTCGCTCATTATGTTTGCAATGCAAGTTAATGTTGAACGAATGCCGCATGGCTTATTCAGGAAATTCAGCTCAGATGTGAAGCTGCTTGGCGCTTTTGCTGCGACATTCTCGTTGGCAGCTATCATCACAGGGCTATCACTAATACCCGACAAGTTCTGGGTGCCCGGTGCTGCTGTTACATCAGTTTGGTGTTCTTTGTTAATTATCTTGCTATTTGTACTTGCGTATCGTAGAGCACTTGCTTTGATTAGCCCTACTACGCAATTGGGATTGGTCGTGGCTGATACGAAAAAGAATTTCAAAATATGGGACAAAGCTTTAAAGCGGACGATTCCGATTGTTCGAAAAAGCGCAAAAAATGAAAAACAATATGAGGCAATGAGAAGTAATTACGACATGGATCGTGTTGCCTATTTCCAGCTGCATCCAACTTGGACAACATCAGCTGAGAAAGCAATTTCTTACTGCATTACATTTTCAAGGCGCTATGCAGAACAGGGGGATCACGAGGTTTCAAGAGTTGCACTTAATGGAATAGTTGCAATCAATGCTTTGTATATTAAAACAAAAGGAAAAACATTCTTCCCAAACAACCCCTTTTTTGATAATCCGCTGGCGTCTGACAGCTTTCTAACAAACACGCTTGAGCATTTGCGACAGAATGTGCAAGTCGCCATTTATAGAAAAGATGAGCAATTCATTGAGCAAAATCTGCAGAGTCTGTTACAGCTCACAAAACTGTACCTATCAATTGATTATGGTGACAAGCATGCGATTCGGTCGCACGCACATCTGGTATCAAGCTATCTATCAAGTGCAGTAGAAAGTATTCTTCCACATGATATGGCTGATGTATTAATGGAAGGTGTATCTCTGCTTGGTAATGCGGCTCGGCTAATCCTTTCACAAGACAAGCCTGAATACACAGCTTCTATCTCGGAGAAAATCGCACTGATAGCATGTACTGGTGCTGTTAATAAAAACTATCGTCCTGTAACCCAGGTGGCAGTAAAACAGCTCGCAAGTCTCACTTTCGATTTACTGCGAAGCAAGTCATGGAAAGTGCGTTATGCCATTAAAGAGGTGCGAGATGATGTAAAGCTGATTGCAGAAATATACCTCAAGATACCAGATACGCCCCTAGCGAGCATACATAGCGCGAGCTTAGCACCTTACTATTCTGGAGCCAGCAACGATACACTAAGGTCGTGGCTGACTGATTTAACAAATGCTTTATTAAAAGCAGAATCCAATGACGAAGTAGCACAGCGAGTTATTGGTCATATAGTGGAGTGGGCGGACGAGCTTTATCGAACTGAAAAAGAATTATTATTGCTGGCGATTAAGAAAAGATCTCCATTCACGTTCGATTTAGTCCACTGGATTGTGCATGTCACAAAAATACTCCTCGCTGTTTCTTGTGCAGATGTTTGTGATGATCGTAATAGAGACAAGCTAAGACGATCGGCTCATAGGCTGATTTACGTGCTTTCATGGATTCCTGATGATGAAGAAACAATCAAATATATAGAAACGTACCGTGTCGCCGATAATATATTTGAGACTTCATTAGACGCACATATGCGTGGTTGCGATAATGAGGCCCTAGAAATTCGAGACCTATTTCTCAACTGGATGTACAAGGCAGGCAAATATCAGATCGGGTGGGCAACCTTAGAAAAAGCATGTTGTGGTCTAGCATGCTTAAATCTCATTCTAGAGCTTCCTGATGAGAAGCTATTGGCTGAAATCGATACATATCTTAATAAAGAAGGCGCGCCCAGTTTTGATATTCGATCAAGAGCGGCCTCTGATTTACATAAAGAAGCAGAAAAATATCGTATGGAGTATGGGCATGATGCAATAGACATTGCTATGACGAAAGTCGACCAAGCAAGGCTCAGAGTCTTACTGCGTGAAATAGCAGACCATTTATGCCCTGAAATCGATAACACCGAATCGACTGAAGATACGGCTGAATACTGAGAATCATCATACAGCAAGCATCTCAAGCGGTTGCATATAACGCGCTGCTTAGCAAAACGTTCCTGTGTGCTGCACGGTTTCTCTACTCTTTTTCGCCAGGCGGTATAACTGCGAACCAGTCGGTTTAGGGTTAACAGGGGTGAGCCGCGCGGGCGAAGCTTGCGGAGCCGGGGCGGCGTCAGGAATATCGATAAGGACAATACATGCTGAAACTGACTGATCAGGAAAAACAGGAGATTGTGCGCTTTATCGAGGCGGGCAAGGAGTTGCCGGAGAAGTATCGCTTTCTGCTGTTTGAGGACAAGCGGGAGGTGGAGCTGGTCTGGAACGGGAAGACGAACGAGGTCTGCAATATCGTGCTGCCCTTCCAGACTATAGAGCAGGTGGACGAGCCGCGGGCGGAGAAGCCGGTTGACACTGCGGCGCAGATGGATCTCTTTTCGACCGATGCGCGGGGGCGACAGCTCAAGGGCTGGACGAACAAGCTGATCTGGGGCGACAACAAGCTAATCCTTTCCAGCCTCAAGAACGGGCCGCTGCGCGAGGAGATCGAAGCGCAGGGCGGGCTGAAGCTGATCTACATCGACCCGCCCTTCGATGTGGGCGCGGATTTCTCCATGGATATCGAGATCGGTGGCGACACCTTCACCAAGAAACCCAACATCCTCGAGGAAATCGCTTACCGCGACACTTGGGGCAAGGGCGCCGATTCCTTCATCGCTATGATCTACGAACGACTCATCCTCATGCGCGACCTCCTCGCCGAGGATGGGAGCATCTATGTGCATCTTGACTACCGTATGGTTCATAGTGTTCGGATAGTATTAGATGAAGTTTTTGGAGGCCCAGCTTACACGAACGAGATAATTTGGAAACGCTCGCTCCCACACAATGATCCGAAAAAGTTTGGTGCGACCCACGACTCCATTCTTTACTATCGGAAATCACCTGATCGCTTTCTTTTCAACCAGCAATTTACAGGACTCAGTGATTCGTATATTGAGTCACATTATTCGTCAATTGACGAAAACGGGAAACGATATCAGCTGACATCTCTTGCAGCTACGGGTCCCGGTCCAGAGAGAAGGTTCGGTGACAAAGTCATGGCTCCGCCAAAAGGGAACCACTGGCGTTATTCGCAGGACCGAATTGACGCTTTAATGATGGAAGGTCGAATTATTTTTACATCAACTGGGAGGCCACGATACAAACGTTATCTTGATGAGGCACAAGGCCCTGCTTTACAGAGTATTTGGAGTGATGTATTACCCGTAAATTCGCAAGCTGCAGAGCGTATTGACTACCCAACCCAAAAGCCCGAAGCCCTGCTCGAACGCATCATCAAAGCCTCCTCAAATAATGGTGACCTCATAGCCGATTTCTTTTGTGGTTCGGGCACGACGGCGGCGGTGGCGGAAAAGCTTGGGCGGAAGTGGATTTGCACGGATCTGGGCAAGTTCGCCATCCATACCACGCGCAAGCGGATGATCGGGGTGCAGCGGCAGCTCAAGGCGGACGGTCAGGACTACCGCGCCTTTGAAATCCTCAACCTCGGCAAGTACGAACGTCAGCATTTTGTTGGTGTCAACCCGAACCTGCGCGAGGAGGAGCAGCGGAAGCAACTGGCGCAGAAGGAAGCGGCCTTTCTCGACCTGATCCTGAAGGCCTACCGGGCGGAGAAAGTGGCACAATTCGAGAGCTTCCACGGCAAGCGGGGCGGGCGGCTGGTGGCGATCGGGCCGGTGAACCTGCCGGTGACTCGGCTGTTCGTGGAGGAAATCATTCTGGAGTGCCGCAAGAAGCACATCACCAAGGTGGATATCCTTGGCTTCGAGTTCGAAATGGGGCTGTTTCCCAACGTGCTCGACGAAGCGCGAGGCAAGGGCATCGACATCGCGCCCAAATACATCCCGGCGGAAGTCTTTGACAAGCGGGCGGTGGAGAAGAACCAGGTGGTTTTTCATGACGTATCGTATATCGAGGTTAAACCACATGTGAAGAAGGGTAAGAATGGTCAGTCGGCGACGGTGGCGGTGGAGCTGACGGATTTCTCGGTCTTCTACTCGCAGGACAGCATTGCCCAGGCAGAGGATGCGCTGGGCAAGACGAAGAAGGCGGGCAGCAGGATCGTGGTCGAGAAAGGACAGATAGTGAAGCTGACCAAGGACAAGAAAGGTATACTTGCCCGTGAGGTTTTGACAAATCACTGGATCGACTGGATTGATTACTGGAGCGTTGATTTCGACTTCGAGAGCAAGCGGGAGATCATCCGCGTGCAGGATCCTGAGAGCGGCGAGACGCGCGAGGAATGGACCGGGGATTACATTTTCGAGAACGAGTGGCAGAGCTTCCGTACGAAAAAGGACCGTTCGCTGGAGCTGAAAAGCGTTGCGCATGAGGTGGCGCCGGGGCGATGCAAGATCGCGGTGAAGGTGGTGGACATCTTCGGCAACGATACGATGACGATTGTGGAGGTGACTGTATGAAGCTACCGGGATTTTATCCGCAGATTGCGCAGATGGACGCAGATTTTTTATTTCCATTTCCGTGGAATTCGACGGGGTTGAGTGCGGGTAACCGTGTGGAATCCGAGGCGGTTGGCATAGGGGCGAAGATATGAGCGCGGGTTTCGAACCGCCGGGCGGGGAAATCCTGCTGTATCAGACCTCCGACGGGGACGTGCGGGTGGAGTGCCTGTTTCGGGATGAAACGATTTGGCTGACTCAGAAGGCGATTGCCGCGTTGTTCGGGGCGGAGCGGTCCGTGGTGACCAAGCATCTGGGCAATATTTTTAAAGAGGGTGAGTTAGTTGAAGAATCAGTATGTGCAAAATTTGCACACACTGCCGCCGACGGAAAAAACTATGCGACGAAATACTACAATCTGGACGCAATTATCGCCGTGGGCTATCGCGTTAACAGTTACCAGGCAACGCAGTTCCGCATCTGGGCGACGAAAACCCTGAAGGAGTTCATCATCAAGGGGTTTGTGCTGGACGATGAGCGACTGAAACAGGGCGGGCAGTTGTTCGGCAAGGACTATTTTGACGAGCTGCTGGAGCGCATCCGGGAAATCCGGGCCAGCGAACGGAGGTTTTACCAGAAGATCACCGACATTTATGCGCTGGCGGCCGACTACGACAAGGATGCCCCGGTCACGCGCGACTTTTTTGCGTCCGTTCAAAACAAACTGCACTGGGCTATCACCGGGAAAACGGCGGCGGAAATCATCTATGATTCAGCGGACGCGCAACGCCCTCACATGGGGTTGACAACATGGAAGCAGGCTCCGGACGGCAAGGTGCTGAAATCCGATGCGGCCGTGGCCAAGAACTACCTGAATGAGGCGCATATCAAGGAACTGAACAGGATTGTTTCCGCCTATCTCGATCTGGCGGAAAACAACGCACAGCGCGGCATTTTGATGAAGATGGCGGACTGGGCCGGATTTCTGGATCAGTTTCTGGAGCTGTCGCGCTACCCGATTCTGAAGGACAAGGGACGGGTCAGCGCATTGGAGGCCAAGCTGAAGGCGGAGCAGGAATACGAGGTGTTCCGCAAACAGCAGGATCGTGATTATCTTTCCGATTTCGACCGGGAAATCAAACGACTAAAAAGGGGGAATCGCGAATGAATTCGCAGAGTGATTATCCACAGATTGCGCAGATGGACGCAGATTTTGAAAAAAGGGATGCACAGACGTATGCCATCATCGGCGCGGCAATGGCAGTGCATCGGGAGTTGGGACATGGGTTTCTTGAGGCAGTATATCAAGCGGCACTCGCACGGGAGTTCATGCTGCAGGGGATTCCGTTCGAGCGGGAGAAGCGTTTGCCCGTGAGCTACTGCGGCGAAGTCATTGCTGAGTATCAGGCGGATTTCGTCTGTTACGGAGAGGTGATCGTTGAGCTAAAAGCTATCCAAAAGATAGGTGGGGTAGAAGAATCACAAGTCATCAACTATCTTAAAGCGACTGGCCTCCAACGCGGCCTTCTCCTCAACTTTGGCGCACCCGGCCTCCAGCACAAACGACTCGTCTTCAATCTGCGAAAATCTGCGCAATCTGCGGATAAACCATTTTTCTAATCATGGCGCTGCATCCTGATTTTCCCGATTCCCCCCACGCGATCCTTGATCCCGAGGTGCGATGGTTTCCGGCGGACGAGGCGCTGCGTGAAACGACAATGGATAAGCTGATGCCGCCGCTGGTGGCGCAGTTGCGCCGCAAGGTGAAGGAGTTCCGCGACGGTGGCTATGTGGACGCGAGCGAGACAAGCAAGAGCCTTCTCAACTGGTGGTTCAGGGAGCCGCACCTGCTGCCCGGCAAGGATACGATCATGGGCAGCTTCGAGTATTACTTTGCCCAGCGGGAAGCAATTGAGACGATCGTTTACCTGCACGATGTGATCGGGGCGAAAGACAAGTATGACCTGTTGCGCTTCGACAGCAGCGAGGCGGTTTCAGCGGGGATGTTCGACGAGAGCTGGCGGCGTTACGTGATCAAGATGGCGACAGGCAGCGGCAAGACCAAGGTGATGAGCCTGGCGCTTGCGTGGAGCTTTTACCATAAGCTGTATGAGCCGGACTCGGAGCTGGCACGGAACTTTCTGGTGATCGCGCCGAATATCATCGTGCTGGACCGGATCTACCACGACTTCCAGGGACTGCGGATTTTCTTCGAGGACCCGGTGCTGCCGGACAACGGCTACGACGGGCGCAATTGGAGGGACGATTTCCAGCTCACCCTGCACAAGCAGGATGAGGTGAACGTGACGAGGGCGACGGGGAACATTTTCCTGACCAACATCCACCGGGTCTACTCGGGCGAGGAGATCATGCCCTCCCCCGAAGACGAGAACACAATGGACTACTTTCTCGGCAAGCGTCCAACAGGGGCTACAACGGATTCCAGGGTGGATTTGGGGATGATCGTGCGCGACATCGATGAACTGATGGTACTCAACGACGAGGCGCACCACATCCACGACTCGAAGCTGGCGTGGTTCCAGTCGATCGAGGATATCCACAACCGCCTGCTGCAAAAGGGTGGAGCCTTGAGCCTGCAGGTGGACGTGACTGCCACGCCCAGGCACAACAACGGGGCGATCTTTGTGCAGACGGTTTCGGATTATCCGCTGGTGGAGGCGATTTTCCAGAATGTGGTGAAACATCCGGTGCTGCCGGATGCGGCGAGCCGGGCCAAGCTTTCGGAGAAGCAAAGTGCGAAGTTCACCGAAAAGTATGCGGATTATCTGGATCTGGGGGTGATCGAGTGGCGCAAAGCCTACGAAGAGCACCAGAAGATGGGCAAAAAGGCGATCCTCTTCGTGATGACTGATGACACCCGCAACTGCGACGAGGTGGCGGAGTATCTGGAGAACCGCTATCCCGACCTGAAGGGGGCTGTGCTGACGATCCACACGAAGAGCAACGGGGAAATCTCAGAAGCGGCCTCGGGCAAGGCGAAGGAAGAGCTGGAGCTGCTGCGCAAGCAGTCCAGTGAGATCGACTCGGGTGACAGTCCTTACAAAGCCATCGTCTCGGTGCTGATGCTCAAGGAAGGCTGGGATGTGCGCAACGTAACGACCATCGTCGGGTTGCGCGCCTACACGGCTATGAGCAACATCCTGCCGGAACAGACGCTGGGGCGCGGGCTGCGCAAGATGTATCCAGGCAGCG
Organism: Chlorobium sp.; assembly: GCA_028280025.1. Classification (GTDB taxonomy): domain Bacteria; phylum Bacteroidota; class Chlorobiia; order Chlorobiales; family Chlorobiaceae; genus Prosthecochloris. The sequence goes on from JANQMO010000055.1 coordinate 50,032, forward strand.
CGGAGGAGTATGTCAGCGTGGTGGGTACGGATGTCTTTATGGACTTCGTGGAAAGCATCCAGGCCGAGGGTGTCGAGCTGGAACGGCGGGAAATGGGCGCAGGCACCAGGCCGAAAACCCCGCTCATCGTGGAAGTGGACAACGAGAACGCCAACAAGGATATCGACGCGTTGGATATCGAGATTCCGGTGCTGACACCGCGGGTGTACCGGGAATACAAGAATCTGGCGGATCTCGATGCGGGACGCTTTCCCTTCCAGACTGTGGCGTACCAGGAGTTCAGTGAGGAGGAGCAGCGGGAGATCGTGTTCAAGGACATCACGACGGGAGATGTTACGCACACGACCGTGCTGGATAGCGCGGGGATCGCGGACTACCGGAGCGTGATCGGGTATTTCACCCAGACGATCATGAAGGAGCTGCGTCTTGTGAGCGGATACGACGTGTTGTATGGGAAAGTGAAGGGCTTTGTCGGTAGCGGCCTCTTCGGAAAGCCGGTGGATCTGGAGTCACCCAATGCGCTGCGAAATCTGTCGGAGTTGGCTGCCACCAGGACGGTCATCGAAACGTTCAAACAGGGGATCAATGAGCTGACGGTGCGGCACAAGGGTGATGCGGAAATTCGGGACAGTATCAAGCTGCGGAAGACACGGCCCTTCGTGGTGAAGGATCAGGGGTACATGATTCCGAAGAAGTCGGTGTTCAACCGGGTGATCGGCGACAGTCCGTTCGAACTGGCGTTTGCCAATTTCCTCGAGCAGTGCCCCGACGTGGCTTCTTACGCAAAGAACTATCTGGCCGTTCATTTCAAGTTGGATTATGTGAATGCCGACGGGGATATATCCAACTATTACCCGGACTTCATCGTCCGGTTAACGGATGGACGCGTTGTGATCGTCGAGACAAAGGGGCAGGAGGATCTTGATGTTCCGCCGAAAATGGAGCGGCTTCGTCAATGGTGCGAGGATGTGAATCAGGCCCAGCCAGATAACACGTATGATTTTCTGTTCGTGGGTAGTGATGGTTTTGCGAACTATAGGCCAAAGGATTTCAAGTATGCTATGAGGGTGTTTACTCAATACAGGTCATGAGCTTAAAAAAACAACTCAGCATAAGCATAGTAAAAGGTAATTATCGGGCAGAAGGAAAAAGGAAAGGGTAGAGAAGCGGTTACGGCATGTTGCATGGAAACACTGTTTGTTAAAAAAGCCTTAAATTGTATCAGTCAAAGGCAAAAACCAATCAGAAAGAGCTATGTCAGACGTTGAAGAGAGACTCAAACGGGCGGGGATGAAGCTTCCTGAACCAGCGAGCCCTGCCGGTATATACGTTCCAGCCATTCAAAGCGGTTCTTTTGTCTATACTTCCGGCCAGCTTCCCCTGGTCAACGGAGAACTGTATGAAGAGGGAGGGAAGGGGAAAGTCAATGAAGTGAACCAGATGCAGGCGGCTAACGCCGCACGTATAGCACTGCTCAATGCGCTCGCTGCCGTCAAGCAGGTTGTCGGTGATCTTGATTCCGTCAAAGAAGTCCTGAAACTGACGGTTTTTGTGGCGAGTGAATCGTTTTTTACCAACCAGCATATTGTCGCTAACGGAGCCTCATCGGTGCTCTACGAGGCGTTCGGAGAGAACGGCCGTCATGTAAGAAGCGCTGTCGGGGTAGCTGAACTGCCACTTGATGCAAGCGTGGAACTTGAGCTTGTTGTCGTCTGCGATTCCTGAATGTCATTCTAAGGCGTGCGGTAAGCCGTCTTCAAACCTGATGGTGTCACCGGTTGTGATGCCATGAGAGTCAAACCAGCCCCTGTTTACTTCAAGGACATACTGAACAGGCACTTCCGAGCTGAAAAGGGGAGAAGTGGTATTGGTCGTTTGGACTGAATGAATGGTACGAATTACCATGAAACGGTCAATAAATGCCATATCAAGCTCTATGAAGGTGTTTTTCATCCAGAAATGCCGTACAGCGCTGTTTTTATAGACAAAAAGCATCCCTTTGTCCCAGTCCAGCTGTTTTCGCCACATCAACCCCCTTCTTCGCGATTCCTCAGTCGCGCATACTTCGACAAAAACATGGTGATTGTTTATTGATAACGTTGTAACAAAATCGTTATCAGCAGGTTTAAAAGCAAAAATAAACGGTAACAAACACAACAGTAATTGCACATTGAAAGTGTTTTTGTTTTGACTATATATATAGTTTTTTGTGTTGTTACTTTTCATGTTTTTGATCGTTTTTATTACTTTATAAAGACTTTTTGTTATGAGTATTAAGTGATTGTAATATAATAAATAAAAGCTAATAGTATGTAATATATTTTATGTATTTATAGATTTTAATTATTGTGATTGTATTTTATTTTTTTTGCTGTTTTTATTGTTGCTTATGTTTTTGTTTGTGATGTCTGTTTTTGTGTGCTATTGATTGATATTGTTTGGTGTTGTATCTTTTTTTTGTTGTTGTATTTGTTTCTTGTGTTGCGGCTGTTTGTGTTTTACATGCGGGTTGGCTGGTTCGCCGTGGTGTTGTGTGGTGAGGGAGAGGGAAGTTTTTTTTGCTTTTTGCCTTCAAGTACGTAAAATTACAAAGAATCCTGTCGCCCGCACACTACAGCTACTCTTTCTAAAATCTATAGATACTATGCCATGTCCCGGGTTCTGCAGATAGTGCTGATCGTGGCCATTCTGGTGTTTTTTGTGCTCGTTGGCAGATTTATCGGTCTGCAATTCGGCAGCGGGGGTGAGCATTATCCATCGGACAGACTCTCAGGCAGCGAGCATACGATCCACGAGGTCTATAACATCATAAACGCCCGTTATGTTGACGAGGTTGACGATGATGTTCTCACGGCTTCGGCAATTGAAGGTATGACGCAGGCGCTCGACCCTCATACAACCTATCTGAAAGCAGATCAGGTGCGCTTTTCCAATGCTGAGTTCGAAGGGAATTTCGAAGGCATCGGCATTGAGTTCGATATCGTCCACGATACCCTGCTTGTCGTGACCCCTCTGGCTGGAGGGCCGAGTGAGGCTGCCGGTTTGAAGGCCGGCGACAGGATAATAGCGATCGACGGTAAACCCGCTCTTGCATTGACGCCGATGGAAGTCATTTCCAGGCTTCGCGGTCCCAAAGGTTCCGAGGTATCATTGACTATATTCCGGCCTTACAGTTCAAGAAAATTCGGGCTCGACATAGTTCGTGACAAGATCCCTACGTTCAGTATCGATGCGGTTTTCATGCTCGATGCGGAGACAGGGTATATCAGGATGAGCAGATTTGTCGCAACAACAGCACAGGAGTTCAGGGAGGCGATGGGTACATTGCTGGATCTGGGGATGCAGAATGTCGTCATTGATGTCAGGGGAAATCCCGGCGGATACCTGGATCAGGCTGTAGAAATTGCTGACGAGTTTCTTTCTGAAGGGAAGCTGATCGTCTATACAAAAAGCAGAAACGGCGGTCCGGACGAGATGCGGTATACTGCAACGTCCGGAGGGCTGTTTGAAAAGCGTGATGTCATGGTTCTTGTTGACAGGGGAAGTGCCTCTGCGGCAGAAATCCTTGCAGGGGCTTTGCAGGACAACAAGAGAGCTGGTATTGCCGGGGAGCTGACTTTCGGAAAGGGTTTGGTGCAGCGGCAGTTCGATCTTGCGGACAGTTCTGCCATACGGCTGACGATCGCACGCTATTTCACTCCTTCCGGCAGGCGTATACAGCGTGACTACAGTCCGGGAAGCGAAGGAAGAGAGCTCTATTACCAGGAAGTGCACAATAATCTGGACGGAAAAACGCTTGAGAACGAGAGCCGGGAAATTGAATGCGGCATCGACGGCATAGAGATATACAAGCCGTCAACCGAACAGTTCGAATCCACAGGAGGGATTGTTCCTGATTTCTGGGTTGTGGAATCGGCAGTGAACGGTTTTTACGGCAAACTGCTGGAAAACGGGGTTTTTGACGAGACCGCATTGAAGATAATCGATGATCCTTCAAGCAGGGTAAGGCAGTATAGCGGTGACGTCGATGGATTTATCGAAGACTATTCGGAAGAGAAAAAGATGGAACAATATCTTCGGGATATCTGCAGGGATAAAAATTTACAATTCGATGAGAGCCAGTTTGTGAAGGAAAAAAAAGAGATCATGTCTGCTGTGAAGTCAAGAGTTGCGCGTCAGCAGTTCGGTATCGAGGCACAGATAAAGGTTCTTGCAAAGGAGTCCGACAAGCTGCTTTGGTTCGCAAGGGATTATCTGCGCGGAAAAGCTGCTTAGTTGTGCGGGTTATTGTCGGCATTCAAACAAACGGATCGTGTGGTATTCAGGCAAATCTCTGCAGGGTGCATGCTGATACATTGTGAGCTGAATATCGTACATTACCTGGATGAGGCGGCTGAAAACAAAGCATGCGAGAATCAAAACATGTATGTATGTCCTTACTTGATAAGATAAAGAGCACATCGTGCAGCCTTCGCCTGCAGAAAAACTGGCTGAAAATTTATACCTGTCCGGTGCCCAGCTCCGATTTTCTTTCTTTTGTGGGAATAGCTGAGATCGATGCTCCGCAGCACAGTGTATTGCATCTTCTCTATGATCTCGACGCCGCGACAGAATGGGTCTGGAAAACCAGGGAGATGAGGGTTCTCAAGGAGCTTTCTGAGGATGAAGGCAGGATCGTCTATCAGCTGGTCAGTGCTCCCTGGCCGGTTTCCGACAGGGAAATAGTGAGCCAGTCACAGGGTTATATGGATCCGGAAACGGGAGAGGTGTATATAACGATTACCGCCAGGCCCGATTTTATCCCTGAAAATGATAATTATGTGCGTGTCAGGCAGCTTGAGGGCGCGTGGAATATCATGCCGTTGTCGGAAACATCATGCAGGGTGGTTTTCAGGCTTCATCTCGAACCGGGAGGTGAAATCCCTTCATGGCTGGCTAATATCGCGGTTATCGATACTCCCTACAACACGCTTGCAAACATGAGAGAATTCGTGAAACGCGAAGCATACAAAAATCCTATCGATGTTCCGTTTACCCGTTCGACAAAGGGAATCGACAAGAACTATACAGACTTTATAACCGATTAAGCTTCGTCTTTCTGGCGGAACTGTTTACAATTAATGTTCAGTAAAAGGAAATTCGCACATGGATTTTGACCGGGCAAGGGAAGAAGAATGGACTTTTCGGGTGGAGCACAAGGATATCAGCATTTATTCCGCAAAAATGAAAAATACGCCTTTGCTTGGTTTCAAGGGATCTGTAGCATTTCCTGTTTCCGTAAGGCGGCTTATCAGTCTTTTTTACGATACCGGCAGCTACATGAGATGGGTTCACCAGCTTGCAAGTATCAATGTGCTTGAAAGAGGGGACAATCTCGAGTATGTCATCCATAAAGTCATCAATACTCCCTGGCCCTTTCCAAAGCGGGAAATGATATTTCGTACCGGCCTGGATACTGAAGGCGAAAACGGTATTGCGGTCACGATGAAGTCGGTGCCGGATTTTATACCCGAAAACAGGGATACCTACAGGATAAAAGATGCATACGGTCGATGGGTATTCGAGCCCATGGAAAATGATGTGGTCGGTATTACTTTTATCATGTTTGTCGATCCCGGCAAGGATGTTCCGTCACAGATGAGTAACACTGCCATGTTCGAAGTTCCGTTCTACTCTCTTCAGAACCTCAGAAACCTTTCCTTTAACAGCAGTTATAGCCCGCCTTACCCTGAAGAAGTTGATGAATATATCTCCATTGGCGAAGAGTGAAGGGGGGAGGTGTTGAATTGTTGAGTTGTTGATTTGTTGAATTGTTGGGAAGGCTTGTTGACCTGGTAGATAGTGAATCGTTAATAGGAGTAAGGAGTAGCTCACTTTGTTCGCAGGAGTAAGTAGTAAGGAGGTTAGGGTATTCTGGGGTTTGGGAAGTGGAGTTGAATTTGGGTGAGGGTTGTCGTGAATGGTAAATCGTGAATCGCGAATAGTGAATGGGTGTTCGGAAAATTGTTGATCCATCCCACACGTTTTTTTACCCCTGGAAATAGTTTCGGCAGGCCTTGATGAGCTTGTCGGGGTTGACGGGTACGGCTCCGACTTCCTGGCAGACCGTGGCGGCGGCGAGATTGGCGATTTTCGCGCTTGTTTCTATGTCAAGCCCGGCGGCAACACCGAGTGACAAAATGCCGATCACGGTGTCTCCCGCGCCCGAAACGTCCGCTACTTCGAGCGAGGATGCAGGTATATGTGTAAAGCGGTCGTTACAGACTGTCATACCTTTTTCGCTCCGGGTGACGACAAGGTCCCGGCATGCCAGTTTTGATTGTAGCGCCATACAGGCCTTTTCTACAGCATCGTCATTGTTTGCAAGTGTCATGCCGAGGGAGGCCGCGATTTCAGAGAGGTTGGGCTTGAAGACGGTACAGCCGGTATAGCTGAAAAAGCTTTTTTCTTTTGGATCGACCAGAACCGGGACACCGTGTTCGGATGCCGTTTTGAGAGTGTTTCGGATGAGATCATCGGTCAGGGTGCCTTTATTGTAATCCTGCAGGACGATAGCGTCAAGCGAGCCGATCGCGCTTTCAAGATGTTCACGTATAAAGGAGACTGCTTGTTGAGACGCATCTTGCCGGCTTTCGTAGTCGATACGGGCAATGTGATGATTCTGGGAAAGAATCCTGGTTTTGCAGGTTGTCGGTCTTTCCGGATCTCCAAACAGATGTTCGGTGCCGAGCCCGTGGCTTTTCATCAGGCCGGATAGCGCTTCTTTGTTGTCGTCGGTACCGCTTATGCCGAACAGCAGGGTGTTTGCGCCCATTGCACGGATGTTGACGGCCACATTGGCGGCACCGCCCAGCCTCTGTGTTTCGTGGGAAACGTCGACTACCGGTACGGGATATTCCGGAGAAATACGCGAGACATGCCCGAAGATATAGCGGTCGAGCATGATGTCTCCGATTACGGCAATCTTTTTTTTGCTGAAAGAGGAAAAAAGCGCTTCAATTTTCATCGGGATCCATTTATCCGGTTGTTATTCGGCGGCGGCCTTACAATCACATCATGGCGACGAGCATTCACCATGCGTCAGTCTCCTGCAGGGAGTCACGCCGTCCCAGGCCGGAGGATGATGAAAGCAGTCTGCAGGGCTGAGTAGGGAATATAGGAAAGACGCTGTAATATGAAAGTGGGAGGGGCAAGCATACGTTTGAAATATTACTATTTTTTGCTATACTTAAAGCTATCCATTTTTAGGTTGGGAAGAGAGAAAAAAGATACCGGATATGTTTGACAGTTTAAGCGATAAGTTAGAGGCAACCTTTACAAAGCTTGCCGGACAGGCAACGATCAACGAGGTCAACATCGGTATTGCCATGCGCGATATCAAGCGTGCTTTGCTGGGTGCCGATGTCAATTACAAGGTTGCCAAAAAGTTTGTTGAAGAGGTGCGGGAAAAAGCGCTTGGCCAGGATGTGGTAAAAAGTGTTTCACCTGCCCAGATGATCGTGAAAATTGTCAGTGACGAGCTGACCGAGATCATGGGCGGTGAAAATAAGCCGCTGAACCTCAATGTCAAGAAAATACCGGCTGTCGTCATGGTTGCGGGCCTCCAGGGGTCCGGTAAAACGACGTTCTGTGCAAAGCTGGCAAAGCGTCTGAAGAAAAACGGAAAGCAGCCGCTTCTTGTCGCGGCCGATGTCTATCGTCCTGCTGCTGTCGAACAGCTCAAAACGCTCGGGGGACAGATTGACGTTCCGGTTTTTTCCATTGAGGAACAGAACGCTCTCAAAGCCGCTCAGGAAGGATTGGAGTCAGCGCGCCAGAACGGCAATGATGTCGTGATCGTTGATACCGCGGGACGGCTTCAGGTAGACGAATCGATGATGGCCGAGGCCGAGACCCTCAAGCATGAGCTGAAACCGGAGGAACTCCTGTTCGTCGTGGACGCGATGATCGGGCAGGAAGCGGTCAATACCGCAAGAGTATTCAATGAGCGCCTGGATTTTGACGGTGTCGTGCTGACAAAGCTGGACGGAGATGCAAGGGGCGGTTCAGCGCTTTCGATAAAGCAGGTTGTCGACAAACCGATCAAGTTCATGAGCGTCGGTGAGAAAGTCGATGACCTCGATGTGTTCTACCCCGACCGTATGGCCCAGCGAATTCTCGGTATGGGCGATATCGTCAGTTTTGTCGAGAAAGCACAGGAAACGCTCGATCTGGAGAAAACGCGAAAAATGCAGTCGCGTTTGATGAAAAATGAATTCGATCTCGATGATTTTTTCGATCAGCTTCAGCAGTTGAAAAAAATGGGTTCGATCCAGGGACTGGTTGAAATGGTGCCCGGCCTGAACAAAATGATCCCGAAACAGGATCTCGATAACCTTGATTTCAAACCTATCGAGGCGATTATTTCTTCCATGACCAAACAGGAGCGCGCTACTCCTGAAATAATCAACGGAAGCAGGAGACAGAGGATCGCCAGCGGCAGCGGGACACGTGTTCAGGATGTGAACATGCTGCTCAAGCAGTTCAAGGAAATGAAAAAGATGATGAGCTCGGTGACCAAGATGACCAAATCAGGCAGAAAGATACTGCCGCAGAACCTGCCGCTCGAAAAGCTATTAAAACGATAACGTTCATTTACACATAACATAAATCAAGAGAAGCATTGGTTAAAATCAGACTTAAAAGAGCAGGAAGAAAGAAGATGCCTTATTACCAGATCGTTGCGGCCGACTCGCGCGCGCCGAGGGACGGTAAGTTTCTCGAGGTCATCGGTAATTATCAGCCAACGGCAAAGCCTCATACGGTAAATCTGGACAGAGAGCGTGCCGCCTACTGGCTTGGCGTCGGTGCACAGCCGACAACGACGGTACGCAGTCTGATCCGTTCTACCGGTCTGCTTCATGAACTGAACATGAAACGCAGGGGCAGGAGTGAAGATGAGATACAGGCGGAAATGGAGAACTGGGGAAAACGCGAGTCTGAAAGAAAACAGAAAAGACTTGCGGTGAAGACCCGCAGACGCCAGACAAAAAAAGCTGCCGAAGCCCGGAAAGAGCAGGCAGCCGGTGAGAGCGGCTCCGAAGCGTAAGCTTTTCCTGGAAGGGTGGCCGGGATTTCTGGAGGTATCGGGTCAACTGTACCATGAAGGAGCTCTATCTTGTCGGCAGGATCCTCAAGCCAAGAGGACTGAAAGGTGAAGTAAAAGTCTTGCCGATTACCGATTATCCTGAAAGTTTTCTCGAAAGGAAAGCTTTTCATGTCGGCAGGGACGAGGAGTATACGGCTGTGCGGCAGGTGCTGAAGAGTGAGCTTCGAAAGGGATATGCCTACCTTCTTTTTGAAGGGATGGATACCCGGGAGAAAGCTGAAAAGGCGGTTGGAAGCAAGTTGTATGTTACGCCCGATGAACTGGTGCCTCTTCCGTCTGACAGGGCGTATCTGCATGAGTTGAAAGGATTGAAGATTATCAATGAGTCGTTTGATGAGGTCGGTACTGTTCTTGATGTCCTGAACATGCCCGCTCATGATGTTTACGAGATAGAGTACAGGGGAAAGAGAATAATCGTGCCGGCTGTCGAAGAGTTTGTAGAAGAGATCAGAATTGAAAAGGGTTATATGGTGCTGAAACGTTTGGACGAGTTTCTGTAACAGGCCCTTGTTGTTCCTGGACAATTTGTTGAACAGAAGAGGGAAAGTCTCTTGTTGCATGGTGTCACTACGGATCGATGTCATATCCGTTATTCCGGGATTCTTCGAGTCGCCCATGGAGAAGGGGCTCCTCGGTATAGCCCGGAAAAAACAACATGTCCGGATCGAGGTGCATAATCTTCACGATTACGGTCTCGGCAAATACAAGCAGGTTGATGACACGCCGTTTGGCGGCGGACCGGGGATGGTTATCAGGCCTGAACCTGTGTTTGCCTGTATTGAGCGACTGCAGGCTGAAAGGACATACGATGCAGTGATATTCATGACACCCGATGGCAGCAGGCTGGATCAGACAACGGCAAACCGTTTGTCGGTTTTGAGAAATCTGATTATCCTGTGCGGCCATTACAAGGCTGTCGATGAGCGAATCAGGAAAAAGCTCATTACGCATGAGATATCTGTCGGCGACCTGGTTCTTTCCGGTGGCGAGATTCCTGCTCTGATGCTCGTGGATGCCGTTGTGAGACTTGTGCCCGGTGTTCTGGGTGACAGTGAATCTGCCCTGACAGATTCGTTTCAGACAGGTCTGCTCGATTGTGAGTATTACACAAGGCCTGCGGAGTTCAGGGGAATGGGAGTACCGGAAGTCCTGCTTTCGGGACATCATAAAAAAATCGAGCAATGGAGACGGGAAAACGCCTACAGGCGGACACAGCAGAGGCGCCCTGATCTTCTTGAAAATGACAGTTTGGATGAGTTGAGGATATAATAACGTTAATCTATTTATCATGGATCAGTTAATTCAGCTGGTTGAATCAGCGCAGCAGAGGGACGACCTGCCGGAGCTCCGTCCGGGAGATACAGTGAGAATGCAGTTGAAAGTTATCGAGGGTGAAAAAGAACGCCTTCAGGCATTCGAAGGCGTCGTGATCAGCGAACGGGGTATGGGGGCATCAAAAACCGTAACAGTCCGGAAAATTTCCAACGGTATCGGTGTCGAACGTATCATACCGTTGAATTCGCCCAATATCGAAAGCGTGAAAGTACTCAAGCAGGGTAAGACCCGCCGGGCAAAACTCTTTTATCTCAGAAAAAGAACCGGTAAGGCTGCGTTGAAAGTCAAGGAGCGCAAAAACGTCACGTCATAATAACACCTCTATTTTGTCGCGAGCCCCGACTTTGTCGGGGTAAACTTTAAAACCGGAGTCCCTGCAGGTCGGGATCGACGAAGTAATCAGGCCGATAGCGACAATTAATAGGGATGTCTCCCATAACAGTGACGCCCGGTCCTCACAACGTGTGTCATGGTTGTACGAAAAACCAGGTTTATCCCGGTTTTTTTTGTGTTTGCCCCATTGGCACAGTCATGTCGCTTTTTACTTTTACCTAAATTGAGCGCTCAGTTTAGGTTTTTGAATTTTGACTTATCCTGGTTCTATGCTTTCAATCGGTGATTGTACACTTCAGACACTCGATGTCCAGGAGTTCAGCCTTGACGGAGGATCGGTTTTCGGTGCGGTTCCGAAAGTGCTCTGGGAAAAGGTCATCAGGCCGGACCATCTCAACAGGGTTCGTTTGTCCATGCGTCTCCTCCTCGTAAGGGGGCAAGGCAGAAACATTCTTGTTGATGCTGCAATGGGTACGGCCTGGAATGACAAAATGAAACAGATATACGATCTTTCGGAATGGAGACTGGATCGTGAACTGCAAAAGGCCGGCCTCAGGAGGGGGGATATAACCGATATCATATTCACCCATCTTCACTTCGACCACCTTGCAGGTGCGTTCGAGGAAGAAAACGGTGAACTGGTGCCTGTTTTTCCTCATGCACGGTATTATGTCCAGCAGGACAACCTTCAAACAGCACTCCACCCCAACCTCAAGGAAAAACCAAGTTATCTTTCGCCTTTTGTTGAAGCGCTTTCCCGGCTGGACGGACTGGCTCCCGTCAAGGGCGGAACGGAGTTGATCCCTGGTTTGGAGCTTGTGCCGGCAGGTAAAGGACATACCGAAGGTCATCAGCTTGTACGGATCACCGGTTCAGGAAAAACCCTTGTACACGGCGGTGACCTTTTTCCCTCATCGGCGCATCTGGGCGTCACAAGGGGGCTCACCTACGATATCGCTCCGCTCGAGGTGGTTGGCGAAAAAATCGTTCTTCTCGATGAGATGGTCGATAAGAGGGTGATACTCTATTTTGCCCATGATCCGCTGATAACCGCCGCAACGCTCAAAAGAGGCGAGAAACATGTCGTTGTTGACGACATACTCGACTTCTGAGGATACAGTTGAGGTATGGATATTGACAGGAAAACGGTTGACAGGCTGCAGGAGAAGGTTTTCACGTTTTACCGGGAAAACGGCCGGTCGTTTCCCTGGCGCGAAACAACCGACCGCTATGCCGTTTTCGTCAGCGAGATCATGCTTCAGCAGACACAGGCTGAAAGGGTTGTCGGCAAGTACAGAAGGTGGCTCGAGCGTTTTCCCGATATCCACGCACTTGCCGGAGCTTCCCTCAAGGACGTTCTCGCCTGCTGGAGCGGTCTTGGTTACAATGCAAGGGGACAGCGTTTGCACAGGTGTGCAGGGATAATCGTCAGGGAGTATGGCGGTGCAGTGCCGGCATCACCTGAAACGCTCATGACGCTGCCGGGGATCGGTTTCTATACGTCGCGCTCCATACCCATTTTTGCCGATAACCTCGATATTGTTACCATCGACACCAATATCAGGCGGATATTGATCCATGAGCTGGGATTGACCGAAAAGAAGATCAAGCCGGCCGAACTCCTTTCTCTTGCAGAGAAACTGCTGCCGCAGGGACGAAGCCGCGAGTGGCACAATGCACTCATGGATTACGGCGCCCTCTGTCTGACCGGGAAAAAAACCGGTATCCGCCCTCTCACAAGACAAAAGAAATTCAGGGGTTCCCGACGATGGTACAGAGGCACTATCATAAAAGAACTGGTCGATACCGATGTCATGTTTCTTGAAGAGCTGCAGGAGCGTTATGGTGCTGATGTTGTCAGCATTCTTGACGATCTTGAAAAGGAGGGGCTTGTGGAGCGTTTTGATTCAGAAAGTGAAAGGGTTGTCTACAGAATTCCTGAGTGAGGCGCTCTACGGTGCGGAAACCACGCTGAAAAGCTTGAAGAATGTCTCGAAGATGCATGGTGCCCGGTGTGCTTACTCTGAGTTATAGAGTGTATTCATTGTGCTGTAGAGAGAATCGATCTCCTTTATGAACGCGTTGGTGATCGCTTTACGCTTCAGCTTGAGCGTTGGTGTCATGTGGCCGTTTTCGATTGTGAAAGGGGCCTTGATCAAGAGGAATTTCCTGACTTTTTCATGAGCGGCCAGTTTCCTGGAAGTGCTTCGCAGGAGGGCTTCATAGATTTTCAGAACCTCTTTCTGTTCCAGCAGGTCGGCTTTTGAAGAGTAGTTCAGTTGTTGTTCCTCGGCGAAAGACTCGAGCTCTGTGAAGTCCGGAACGATAAGCGCGACAAGAAACGGCTTTTTCTCCCCGGCAACCATGACCTGATCGACATATTTACTTTCGGCTATCATTTCTTCTATCGGCAGGGGAGCGATATTTTTCCCGCCGGATGTTACGATAATATGCTTTTTTCTGTCGGTTATCCTGAGGTAGCCGTCTTCGTCGAGCTCTCCGATGTCCCCGGTTCTGAACCATCCATCCTGCAAGACTTCCCGGGTCGTGTCCTCGTCGTTCCAGTAACCCTTCATGATGTTGGGGCCCTGGAACAGGATTTCCCCGTCACTGTCGATTCTGACGTTGACATTGTCGATGACGGGACCAACCGTTCCGAATTTTACTTTCTCGGGACGGTTGACGTTTGTGACCGGCGATGTTTCAGTCAGTCCGTAGCCTTCGAGAATGGTAATTCCGAGGGCCTGAAAGAATTGTCCCACCTTGAGCGGAAGCGCAGCACCTCCTGAAACGAAGTAGCGGAGATGGCCCCCGAACCTGTTCTGTATGGTTGAATAGACGAGCTTGTGTGCAAGCGCATGCTGCATGCCAAGGAGCGTCGAGGGGCTTCCGTTTCTCTTTTTTTCATTGTATGACATGCCGGTCTGATAGGCCCAGTTGAAAATTTTCTGTTTCAAGGCGCTTTGCGAGTCAACCTGTTTGAGGATGTTGGTCTTGATACGGTCGAACAGCCTCGGCACGGTAAAAATGATCGTAGGCTTTGCCTCCGAAATGTTGAGAGACACCGTTTCGATACTTTCAGCAAGATAGATCTGGGCACCGCAGGCAAAAAGAAGGTAGTAACCGCCGGTTCTTTCGTAGGAGTGGGAAAGCGGCAGGAACGACAGGCTTCTGTCCGACTCGTCAAGGCGTATTACGTCAGAGCAGGATTTGACGTTTTCACAGATGTTTCTGTGTGTCAGCATAACCCCTTTGGGCAGGCCGGTTGTGCCGGATGTATAGATGATCGTTGCAAGGTCATCGGGCTTGAGCATGGTGTAGCTTACGTAATCAGGGGTGCTCTCGAGAATTGCTTTGCCGGTATTCTTTGCCTCGCCCAGTTCCGTGACGCCGTCGACTTTCTCATCGAGCCGGTTCATAACGACGATGAACTCGAGATGCTCGAGATTCTGCCAGATGGAGAGGACCTTGCCGAGCTGGAGCATGTTTGAAACAATGATCGCTTTTGAGCCGGAGTCCCTGAGGATGAATTCTATCTGGTTGGGGGGGAGGGAAGGGTAAAGGGGGACATCGGCAGCACCGACGGAAAGGATAGCCATGTCGGCAAGGTACCATCCTGGACGATTTTCCGAAAGAATGGCGATTCGATCCTTTTCTTCTATTCCCTTATGTTTGAGAAATGCCGCCAGGCAGGAGACGTCGTCGTGGAGCGAGTCGTAACTGATGGGAACGTACTTGCCGTTGACTTTTCTGGAAATGGGAAATTTTTTTTCCTGTCTCCTGTAGTGATTGAAAACGCTGTTGAAGAGCTCCGGCAGTGTCTGGAAATCGGGGTAAAGAAGGCCCATAAGGTGTTACCTGGTTTAAGCTGTACAGTATAGGTTCTCTGCGTGACCAACCGCATATCCTGAACATTCAGGATATCAGGCGGGGGAACCAGGCGCGGCGCGGTGTCACAAAGGACGGACAAGCAATTTGTCTTAAAAAAATATGTAACATTAGTTTGCAACCTTTGCAAATTATGGGTTCCGATTCGCGTTAAAAGGCACTTTTTGTTGATTGTGCGTTGTTCCTTACATTCTTACATGTAGGGGTTATATGAAGGTTTAAAAAAGAACATGCAATGGAACTTGCAAAGATAACATCCAAAGGACAGGTAACAATCCCGGCTGCAATTCGCAAAGCAGCTCAACTGAAAAAGAGTGACATGTTGACGTTTGAAATCGAGGGTGATCACCTGATTGTTCGAAAAATCAAAGCCCCGGTCGATGTTTATCTGAACGGTGTCTCGGAGACGCTCAACGAATGGATTTCGGAGGAAGATGAGGAGGCTTGGAGTGATCTTTGAGCCATTTGATGTTGTCGTTGTTCCGTTTCCATTTACGGAAAAACTCGTAACCAAGAAGAGGCCGGCCCTTGTGGTTTCATCTGCTTCGCTCAATGATCAGCATGATTGTTTGATCCTCGCAATGATTACTACTGCGAAAAGAACCCGATGGGTTAGTGATGTTGAGCTAAATGATTGGGAAAGTGCAAATCTGACTGTCCCATGCAAAGTTCGTTTCAAACTTTTCACACTCGATACCAAGCTGATTCCCCGTCGCCTTGGGAACCTTTCGGAAGCAGACAAGGTGTCCGTACAAGCAGCTGTCAAACATTTTCTTGCAGTGGATTGAGGCTATGAGGGTTCAAACAGGTTTCGTTTGATCTGTGGAATAGGGAAAAGTAAGAGGCTGTCTCATAAGTCATGCATGTTGTCTTTTTATAGTCATCCTCGGGCTTGACCCGGGGATCCATCTTCCCACCAAAGTCAGTATGGATGCCGCATCAAGTGCGGCATGACTCTCAACTGACAACGTATTCGTTGCGGCTTATAATCGTAAATTTTTGCTTTTGAGACAGCCTCTTTGTTTCTGGAGGCGAAGAGCGGATTCGAACCGCTGTAAAAGGTTTTGCAGACCTCTGCCTAGCCACTCGGCCACTTCGCCCTGTATGCAGGGATGTAAATGTATAGAAAAAGATCAACGAATACAAACGGGGGCAGGCTACGTGATCTCTCGCATCAACTCCTCCCACAACTCCCGGTATGCTATCGAGGCAGGTGCGTGGGGGCGCACAGCGTTGAGAGGAGCCCGGTAGATACCCATTTTTTCAACTTCGGAGTTGTAGGGTATGATCCGTTTCAAAAACCGTTTTTTCCCGCTGTATTTCTCGATGATCTCCCGGTGCATGGACTTGCGGCGCTCGTACATCGTGAAAAAGCCCCTGATTTTTGAGGTGTCGAGCCTGCTTTCCTTGAAGAAGGCGACGAGCTGCTCGAATGTCCTCAGTGAAAGCGTGGTCGGAATGAGCGGAACCAGAATGATGTCCGATGCGGCAAAAACACTTTCTGAAAGCAGTGTCAGGTTCGGCGGGCAGTCGAAAAAGATAAACGGGTATTCGGTATTGAGTTCCCGGATGTTGTTTTTGAGTTTTTTCTGGGGCTTTTTTTCTTCCATCAGCTCTATATCGAGGTTCCGGTAGGAAAAGTCTGCCGGAAGAAGGTCGAGGTTCTCATAATCGGTCCCCTTGATGTTGTCATAGATTTTGCTGCTGCCCTTGAGAAATTTTTTGCTGCTGAACTTCCTGTTGGGAACGATCCGGAAATAAAACGAACTTGCTCCCTGCGGATCGAGGTCGCAGATGAGCGTCGGCGGCTTGGAAAGCGAAGAAAGGTAGGCGAGGTTTACGGCTGAAGCGGTCTTTCCGACTCCTCCTTTAATGCTGTATAGCGCGATGGTTTTCATATCAGCGGTGCTTTTTCAAGAGAGCGTGGAACAGGGCCTCTGTCTCGTCGCTGTCGAACGTATTGAAAGCGTTATGGAAATTTTGCCGTGTCTTTTCCCGTTCATGGTGCAGGGCGGTGATCAGTCCGCCGATGGCTGCAGAAAAGGAAATCGCATGCGTATCGGGCTTGAGCGTTGAAAGGTAGTCGAAGAGGTAACTCTGCTGGACGGAGAGATCGACGAACACGCCAAGGTTGTTCTGAAGGGTTTTCAATTGTTTCAGGACTTTCTGCAATGTTCGGGCTGGAAAAACAGACGCGTAAAACTCGAGAAGGTAGCGCAGTTTTTTGCAGTCGATACGCAGTGAGTGAAGTTCCGTATCGGTAGCTATGCTGCTGATACTTCTGCCATGCCGGATTGCTTTTTTCCACGCTTTGCTTACCGTGGCTACAGCGAAATCGGATGTCAGGGTTTTTGCCGCAGGTGTTGTTGCCGGATCCGACGTCATATCGCTTCTGAGAAATTCCTCCCATTCCCGCATAAGGTTTTTATATGCATCGGACCGGATGTATCTGGTAAAACTCCTCAGTTCTTTTTTCTGCCGATTGAAGAGGTCGGTAAAAAAAGGTTTGAGCGAGTCCCGCATCGGTTCAGGGAGAATGCTCATGAAGTGCTGTTCCTGCAGCAGATACACGTCCTGGTCGCGAAGATTGTTTGTTCGCTTACCGAGTTCCCTGAATGCGTTTTTGTAATGTGCAAGTTTATCGGGAGGGAAGACTCCCTTGAACTGGGCGAGTATCGAGCGTATCCTGCGAACCGCTACACGGTAATCGTGCAGAAATTCCGTGTCGATATGTTTCGGAATCCATTCCTCGTTGGCATACAGGACGTCAAGTGCGGAAAGCAGCAGGGATTTTGACGAGTCGAGGATGGTGTCACGGGGATCGAGTTTTACGGAAGGTTTTGAAGAATAACCTCCCGGAACGGCGCCGGCGGCCTCCATGAGAGTGCTGTAATAGACCCGGGAGGTGATTTCAGCCGGTTTTCCGCAGGATTGCCGTAGCTGTGTGGCTGCAGTTTCGAAAAACCGATCATAACCTCTTACCGGAAAAAGCGTAAGGCAGATGGTGCTGTCGTTCTGATGATTGCCTGCCAGCCTCTGCAGTTCAACTGTGGCGACGGTTTTTTTATTGTCGTCAAGAAGCCTCCATCTCTGCACTGCGGTCTCGACCGATCCGAACTGAATGAATGCGCGCAGCTTTGCAATGGCTCGAAGCCGTGCAGCGGTTTCTTTATGATCGATGGTATCGGGAAAAAAACTGCGGGGTACTCTTCTGAGCGGAGCGGAACAGACCTCCCGGCAGCTTTTAAGGTCATAAACGATCAGCTTCCTGCCGTTAAGAACAACATGATTGCCGGTTTTCCAGGCTTTCCAGTCAAACGTGTCATAGAAGCGGAGCGTTTCCTTTTTTTCCGGTTCAGGCTCGAAGAGGAACGTATCGTTATTGTTTGTCAGGCGGGAAAGGTTTTCTGATGTCTCCGGAAGCCTGAAAAAGAGTGGAGACGGAGTTGCTCGCATATAAATGAATGATACGATTACCGGTTGCCCATAGTAAAACCTAAACTGATCGTTTCAACAAATACTCAATGAGAGTAAAGTTATAAAAAACAGTCTTTTATATTGTCCAGCAAGTGTGATTATTCGTCACCTGCAGGGAGTAGTAAAAACAGATAAAGAACCGCATTTGTTAGAAATCCCGACAAGTCGGGAAATGTCGATCATGCCGCATCTGCTTCGTTACAGGGAACTTGCGGTAGTTCACTACAGCGGCATTCCCTGTGCCTTGCATCTGCGACATGCTCGACAATCGCTCAATTTAGGTAAAAAGAATATAGTGATTCCTGCAATCAATCTTCTGATTGCCGGTGTTCTTTTCAATGGCATATCAGGCTGAACGGTATCGGCGGCAAACTGTTTTTTTAAAAGACATGGATTGTTTATGTTAAGCCACTATACTGTCCGCAATAGCTGAGTTTTCAGGGTTTTTTATGCATTTCGCGGTTTCATTGCCATCATCCTGACGTCTCTGATCATTCGGGGTATCCTCTATACAATGGTAGCTGAAAAAGTGTCATGAAACACGTATTCATTTTTTTTGCCTTCTATTTCATTCTTCTCACCGGATGTTCATCACAAGCTCCATCTGACGGCTCGCCGGAAGCAATGACTGTCGGTATGGTTTTCAACGTCGGCGGGAGAGGGGATAAATCCTTCAACGATGCGGCCTACAATGGTCTTGAGATGGCGCGGGATTCTTTGGGTGTGAACATCGTCTATATCGAGCCTACGGGCGAGGGGGCGGATCGTGAAGCTGCATTGCGTCAGCTTGCCGTTGATCCGGACATAGGGTTGGTTCTCGGTATAGGTCTCCTCTTCAGTGAAGATATAACCGAAATGGCAGAGGAGTTTCCTGATAAGTCGTTTGCGTGTATCGATTATCTGGCCCGGCCGGGAGAAAAAATACCTGCCAACCTTTCAGGGATAGCTTTCGAGGATAAGAAGGGTTCGTTTCTGGCCGGAGCGATAGCGGGTCTTGTAACAAAAACCAATACCATCGGATTTATCGGCGGGATGGAGTCGAATCTTATCAAACGTTTTCAGGATGGATATATTGCCGGTGCGAAACATGTGAATCCCGATATAACCGTCATTTCAGGATACATCGGTATGACTGGAAGCGCATTTACCAATCCTTCAAAAGGGAAAGAACTCGCCCTCGGCCAATATGCGAGGGGGGCCGATATCATCTATCAGGCAGCCGGGCTCAGTGGCGTCGGTGTCGTGGAGGCTGCAAGAGAAGCTGATAAACTGGTTATAGGTACAGATCGCAACCAGGAATACCTCGCTCCGGGACATGTTCTGACAAGTGTACTGAAAGCAGTTGACCGTGCAGTTTTCACGACTGTGGAGCGTGTCAGGGAGGGTACGTTTGAGGGAGGACGCCTCAATATCCTGGGACTTGACGGCCGGTATACCGATTATGTTTACAATTCCAATAACGCGTCGTTGATCACTGAAGACATGCATGCAAGGGTTGAAAATATCCGCGAACAGATCATCAGCGGCTATATCGTTGTGGAATAACAGGGATGTTTTTCTTTCAATGGCACCATGGTTACCGGAACAGGTTGCGGGATCGTAAACACATAACCGAGAAATGAGTCAGCCGATGAAGTATTTCAAACAGATGTCCCTTTTGTTTCTTTTTATCGGTATTGGTGCATGTACCGGTATTGACAGCGGAGCGTTAAAAGAAAAGGTCGAGCGGATGCGTGCGGAAATAAGCGATGAGATAACCGCCCTCAAATCAGTGAGGATGGAGCAGCAGGGTGTGCTTGACGGGTTGAGAAAAGATCTTAAGTGGGAGTACACCGAAGAACTTGACAAAATCGTCAGCCGGTATGACAGCGAAGTTGCAGCGTTGAAACGTCATGCAGCCGAACTCGATGAACTGTATGACAGGGTCGCCGGGATAGAGGAAAAGCTTGGCGGCGCTCCCCTTGAATACAATCAGAAGCTCATGGAAGAAATGCTGGAGGAAGACCGTGAAAAGTTCGAGGAGCTTGCTGCCGAGAACGAAGCTGTTCAGGAGCGTCTCCTCGATCTTTCGGACAGGGCGGGCAATGAATAATAACCGATAGAAAGACACAAAAGGTGCCTGAAAAAATCCTTGTTACCGGAGCCACAGGTTTTATTGGCTCCCGCCTTCTCAGATCGTTGCTGCAGGGCGACGATGACGTTTACGCCCTCGTTCGCAATCGTTCGAAATTGGGGCTGTTTTCCGACATTATCGACAAAGTGCAGGTTCTGGAAGGCGATATCACCAGGCCGGAAACGCTTGCCGCGGCATTCAGCGGCATTGACCGTGTCTACCATGCTGCCGGTTACACATATATGGGCGGATCAAGTAACAAAAAGGGTAAACTCCAGGCCATCAATGTCGAGGGAACCCGTAATGTTATGCAGGCCTGCCTTGATAACGGAGTAACGCGTGCAGTGCATGTGAGTTCGATAACTGCTGTCGGCATATCGGAAAAAGACGGCAAACCATGCGATGAGTCCTGTCGCTGGAATTTCGACGACATCGAGCTCTACTATGCTGAAACCAAGCGCCGGTCCGAAGAAGAGGTGAAACTGGCGGTCAACAACGGGCTCGACTGTGTCATTGTCAACCCTGCATTTGTCTTTGGTGCAGGCGATGTCAATTTTAACGCCGGAAGGCTCATAAAGGACGTTTATCACAAAAAGGTGCCGTTCTATCCCCTTGGCGGTGTTTGTGTTGTCGATGTGGAAATTGTCGTTGAGGGGATCATGAGGGCAATGGAGAAGGGCAGGACAGGCGAACGGTATATTCTCGGCGGCGAAAACCTTACATTCAGGGAACTGGGAGATATCATTTCCAGGGTAACGGGAGTGGGGCGATTTGCACTTCCCCTGTCGTATCCGGTAGCGGAGAAACTGTATAAGCTGATATCGTTCCTTCATGCCAACAATCGCTTTTCCAAGCTTTTCAACCCCACCATGTTCAGAGTCGCTTCAGAGTTTTTATATTTCTCTTCAGAGAAAGCTGTTCGTGAACTTGGTCTGCGGTTCGAACCGATCGAGCACAGTATACGGCGTGCTTTCGAATGGTATAAAAAGGAAGGATTGCTCTGAATGGCTGTCAATTGCCGATATATTTGAGGAATTGTCATAGAGTACGGCAGCCGTCGCGTTCCAAAATCATGGATCATGCCGTCAAACACCATTGTAGAGAGAGTTGTCGCCGATCTTCGGAAATATCCTCCGTTCGACGAACTTGCACCCGACATTCTCCAGGGTCTTGCCGAGTCTGTTTCCCTGACATACCATGAAGAGGGCGAGATCATCTTCCACAAGGGTGACTCGCTGAGAGACCACGCTTTTATGGTGATGAAGGGGGCTGTGCGTCTTTTCGACAGCGTTGAAGACAAGGAAGTGCTGGTCGATCTTTGCGATGAGGGTGATATTTTCGGAGTAAGGGCAATTTTTTCGAAACATGATTATGTACTGACAGCCCAGGTTGCCGAAGAAAGTCTGCTTTTCGAGCTTCCGGTCGACCGGATCCGCCATCTGCTTGAAACCGATCCCCGTTTTTCCCTTTTCTTTGCAGGGGCCTTTGCAAAGAGTGTCGAAGAGATCGAACATACGCTCACCGAAGCCCTCGATCCGGGTCTCAGCCGTTTTCGGGAACAGTCATACATGACATTCCTGGAAAATGAGACCCTTGAGGTGAAACCGGTGACCAGCGTGGTTACCTGTTCTCCGGATATCCTTATCCGTGAAGCGGCAAAGATCATGTCCGACAAGGGTATAGGCTCCATCATCGTCGTTTCTCCCGAGAGGCATCCATTGGGGATCGTTACCGATACCGACCTGACAAAGAAAGTCGTTTCCGTGCCGGGTTCGGTAAAAGAACAGCCTGTGAGTACGATCATGAGCAGTCCTGTCTACACGATAAGCGGCGGCAAGACCATTGCCGATATGGTGATGCTCATGGTCAAGACAAAACTGCGTCACTTCTGTATCACCGAAGACGGCTCTGCACAAAGTCCGATAACGGGGATAATCTCCGAACACGACATCATCATTTCGGAAGGCAACAATCCGGCAGTGATCATGAAAGCCGTCATGCAGGCTTCCGGTCCGGACCAGCTCAAGGAACAGCGGGACAAGGCCGAGAGCCTCCTGCAGGTCTACATCGAGCAGGATGTCGCAATGCATTTCATATCGAACATCGTGACCGAAATTAACGATGCGATCATCACGAGGGCGATAGATTTTTCGCTGCAGGAACTCGATGATGACGGGAGTGTTCAGCGGCCCGAAATCGGATTTTGCTGGCTTTCTCTTGGCAGCGAAGGTCGAAAAGAGCAGCTTCTGCGTACGGACCAGGATAATGCGATCCTTTATGAGGATCCTCCGCCGGATGTCGCCGAACAGGTGCATGAATATTTTCTCGCACTTGGCAAAAAAGTTACCGGAATGCTTCAGCACTGCGGTTTTGTCAGGTGTCCGGCTGATATTATGGCAAGCAATCCCGTCTGGTGCCAGCCTGTGTCAGCCTGGAAACGATACTTCTCCAAATGGATTGTTACGCCCGAACCGAAAGCGGTTATGCATTCGACCATTTTTTTCGATTTCAGGCCTGTCTACGGACAAACAGAACTTGGTGCGGAACTGAAACAGGAGATATTTTCACTGATATCGAAAAACAGGGGATTCCTTGGTTTTTTTGCAAAAAACGCTCTTCAGAATCCGCCTCCCCTCGGATTTTTCCGCAACTTCCTTGTTGAAAAGAGCAGGGACCATGCCAATGAATTCGATATCAAGGCAAGAGCCATGATGCCGCTCTGCGATGCGGCAAGGGTACTTACCTATGAGCTGACGGTTCCGGAATATCTGAGTACGGCTGAACGTTTCAAACGGCTTGAAAAGCTTGTTCCGGGGATGCAGGACCTTGGAACCGAGGCGGCTGCGGCTTATGAATTTCTTATGCGGCTGAGGGCGGTCAACGGCCTTGCTAATGGAAACTCCGGCAGATATATCAAGCCGGAGACGCTGAATAAACTGGAACGTCAGACACTCAGGAACGTGTTTTCGACAATCGAGAAAGTGCAGAAAATGCTGAATCTGAGGTTCCAGCTCGACTATATCCGTGATTAGGTTCATTCTTCACAAAAATGCAGAGCGCCGCTGTAAACGCGGTGAGCTGCCATCCGGAATCTGTGGTTATATCAGGTGTTTCGATGACTCTCACCTGCTCAGCCGCCCTCTCGATGAAGTGCGCTTTGTTGTCTTCGATACTGAGACAACCGGTTTCGATACCTCCAATGACGTTGTGATCTCCATTGGCGCCGTCGCTCTCGACGGCTTCAAGATAAACGTGAATGATTCGTTCGAGGTGCTGATACGCCGTGACAGCGTCGGTGACAGTGAGGCCGTTACCACTCACGGCCTCCTTTTGAAAGACCTTCATGAAGGGGCCGAAGAGAAAGATGCGCTCAACGGTTTTCTTGCCTACACAGGAGACGGGGTTCTTGTCGCGCAGCACGCCGATTACGATGTCGCCATGATAAACCGTATGCTTCGCAAGCGTTACGGGTTCGATCTCTTCAACCAGGTGATCGATACGGCAAGCCTTGCAAAAAGGCTGGAAAAGGGACCGTACTACAATCTTGCCCACAAAAGCGGGGAATACCGGCTTGACACTCTCCTGGAAAGATACGGTATACGCCTGTACGATCGCCATACCGCAGCGGGAGACGCCTACCTGACCGCACAGCTTTTCCAGATGCTGCTCATGAAGGCCGAAAAATCCGGGATCAAAACCTTGCGGGATCTACTGCTGAAGTAAAATATCTTCTTCCTATTCACCATTCACCATTCACCATTCACCATTCACCATTCACGAGCCCTCTTTTTTCGAGAAAATAATCATCCTCGGCGAAGCTGATGGATCATACGGAGAGCCTTTGTAGTCCCCATGAAGGAATGCAACGGTAAATCCCGATGTTACAAGCAGTTCTTCGATTGAGGCACGTTCGTAAAGCATGACGGATTCTTCGAAGTGCATGGTTTTTTCAGGAGAAGAGATGGTGATTTCCTTGATGACCCTCTGATGTGCAATCCGTCTTTTTTCGATAACCTTCAGGTCATCGATTGTCTTTGTGGAGAAGGGGATGAGATTGTGTTCGAGGTGGGCAGGATTGATCAGGTCGAGGATATACCAGCCACCCGAAAGAAGGGAACGATAGACATTGCTGATAACCTGTCCGTCTTCTTTTTTGGTTTCGAAATAGCCGAAACTCGAAAAAAGCTGTACGACAAGGTCAAACTTGCTTTCAGCGGTCAGGCAGCGCATATCCGCCATGGAGCACGACACAGCAAGATTTGCATCCCGGGCCTTCTGCCGGGTACGCTCGATCAGGTAGGGGGAAAGATCGTTTGCGGTCGTAATAAATCCCCGTCTCGCCAGTTCCATCGCATGCCGCCCCGCGCCGCATGCGATGTCGAGGGCTTTCATGGGGCCGTGTTTTTCTCTTGCAAGGCCTGTTTCCCGAACAATGGTGTCGATGCAGGCTTTTGCTTCCAATTCATTCCTGTGGCTGTATATCTTGAGGTAAAAAGGATGATTGAACCATTCCTCAAACCATTCTTCAGACGGCATATTCTGTTGTTTTGCTGTTTCAGTCATTCTAAACGTTTACATGCAGGTGCCGGGGTGCACACAAGAGTTCGGTTACTCCGGCGAGCGGGTAGATTCGTTGCAGTATGCAACAAGGAGAGCGGTGCGCCAGGCAGTAAAACACAAAAAGCCGTGTCAAGTCACGGCTTTCTGATGGAATGACCTGCCAGCTTCAGTTTGTTGCTTTGCTGATGAAATCGTTAAGGACTTTCTGTTCGTTTTCTCCGTTAGGGATGCGAACGTTTTTTTCCATGAATTTCCAGGCCTGTGTTTTTTCGGATTTCACCGAATAGACAAGTTTGGCAACCTTGAACTCACTGCCGCCTTTCCTGGACGCTTTATCACCGAATGTTTGTTTCTTGGCCATAATACCTGATGTCCGTTTCTTGATTGTATTTTCGCCGGAGTTCCCCGCAAAAAATGAAAAGCAATGTACAAAAAAAAGCTGCGAAGAACAAGATTAAAACAAGACATGAACAGACGCACAAAGGATTGCGATATAAATTTTCGAAATGATATTGATATAGTGTCATAATGATATTGATAAGATATCGTTGTGATATTGAAGCGATTGCAGCTCTGCGATGCCTGTTTGACGGATTGCCGGAGGCTGCTATTGGCTGCGGTGGCGAATTTCGCCAATTGTGAGAAAGTACCTGATTGTATTGTTGTTGTATCGATATGATTCTTGAGTGATATCATAAAAGGATCAAAACAATACCGTAATGATATTTTATTGGTTTGATGTGCGGGCGTGCAGCAGAAACGTTGGCCGGGGTATTGAAGAGCCGATGCTGCAAGATAATCAATGGAGTGCAGCCGGTATAAAGTGGATCGGTATGGTTTCATAATGATATCGAAATGATTTTTTTGTGATTTTATTATGATGTCGAAACGGTTGCAGCGATACCGGCGAGGGACTGAAATGGACGGTCCATAAAAAAGAAAGGTTCGTTTATAACGGAATCTGTTAAGAATGTCATTGCGTTATGAAGGTGTACAATGGATTTCGATCATGTTCGGCTGCAGATAACCAACATCAATGCTGCTATGAATGACATAAAAGACGTTACGACCGATATTCTGTCTTCCATGCTCGATCGTGATGATGTGACGATCATCGATGCACGTTCCATCGATGCATATAACGGCTGGCCTATGCGAAAAGAAACGCGAGGGGGGCACATACGAGGCGCAAAAACCTTGCCTGAGAAATGGCTCGACTATCCGGAATGGGAAACTATCCTTGCATACAAGAACATCATTGCAGAACATTCCGTGGTTGTCTACGGTTATACTCCTGAACAGAGCCTTAAAACCGCTGAACGGTTCAGGAAAGCAGGTTTCACCAATGTCTCTCTTTACAATGGCTTTGCAGAGGAATGGTCGGCTGACGGTGCCTTGCCTATGGACAGAATGGCGAACTATCGGCATCTGGTTTCGCCGGAATGGGTTAACGCGCTTGTACATGGAGGTGATCCTGATGAATACAGGAACGACAGGTATCTTGTGTGTCATGCTCACTATCGCAACCGCGACGCCTATCTCAGCGGGCATGTCCCAGGCGCTGTCGATATGGATACATTGGCCCTTGAGTCCCCTGAAACATGGAACCGGCGCAGCCCGGGAGAGCTGACGGCGGCTCTCGAGCAGCACGGTATCACTGCAGATACGACGGTCGTTTTGTACGGGAAGTTCATGCATCCCGACAATGCAGATGATTTTCCCGGAAGCGCCGCAGGGCATATCGGCGCCATACGTCTTGCTTTCATCATGATGTATGCCGGAGTAAAGGACGTTCGCGTACTCAACGGCGGGTATCGTTCCTGGGAGGATTCCGGATATGAGAAGAGCATGGAGGATGTGGCGAAACGGCCTGTTGTTTCGTTCGGTGCCCAGATCCCGTCGAGACCCGAGCTTGCTGTGGATACGCCTGAAGCAAAAGAGATGCTCCGGGCCGATGACGCGGATCTCGTGTGTGTCAGAAGTTATCCGGAATATATAGGGGAGGTCAGCGGATACAACTATATCAAGCAGAAAGGACGTATCCCGGGCGCAGTGTTTGCAAATTGCGGCAGCGATGCCTATCACATGGAGAACTATCGTAATCTCGATCATACCACGCGTGAATATCATGAGATCGCTGAAATATGGAATCGGTCAGGTATTGTTCCTGAAAAGCATCTGGCGTTTTATTGCGGAACAGGATGGCGGGGCAGTGAGGCATGGTTCAATGCTTTTTTGATGGGTTGGCCCAGGGTGTCGGTGTATGACGGCGGGTGGTTCGAATGGAGCAGTGACCCGGGGAACCCTTTTGAAACAGGAGAGCCGCAAGGCGGGTAGATGGATTATTCAAAGAGAGATGTTCTCGAACGCGGATCGGCAACAATTGTCAACTGTCTGCCGGAAATAGGCAGAGAAACCGCCGTTGCGGAAATATTCGAAGGTTTGACAGCGTATCCGAAACGTATATCGAGCAAATATTTTTATGACAAAAAGGGTTCCGGTCTTTTTGAGAGAATCACCGTTCTCAAAGAGTATTACCTGTCACGCACAGAGAAAACCATTCTTCAGGATGTGCCGCTGTGTGCTATTACCGATTGTGCCGATGTCGATATCGTTGAGCTGGGCAGCGGCGATCACAGCAAGATCACTCTTCTTCTGGACAAGATACCTGAGGAGTGCCTGCCGGGTATAAGGTATTTTCCTGTTGATATCAGCCGTCCTGCTCTTGAAGCTTCGATTGTAGAGCTGTCAAGCCTCTTTACAGGACTTGAAATACACGGTATTGTTGCCGACTATATCCACCAGATGCACCTGGTTACCGGTAAGAGAAAAAAACTGTACTGTTTTCTGGGCAGTACTATCGGTAATCTGCAACGCGATGAAGCGATGGCATTTGTTTCCGGTATCAGCGCAACAATGCTTCCCGGAGACGGTTTTCTGATAGGATTTGACCGGATAAAGGATGTATCGGTTCTCGAAAAGGCATACAACGATGCAGAGGGGCTTACAGCGCGTTTCAACAGAAATATTCTCAATGTCGTGAACAGGTTGATCGAAACGGATTTTGACTGTGAAGACTTCGAACACAGGGCGTTTTACAACCAGGAAGATCGTCGCATCGAAATGCATCTGATAGCCAGCAAGGATATGCGTGTCAACACTCCGCTGGTTCAGGATGACATTGTTATTCAGAAAGGAGAGATGATCCACACCGAAAACTCGCACAAGTTTGATGAAGGCGACATAGCTCTTTTTGCAGAACATGCCGGGTTATCCATTGCCATGACCTTTTCCGATGAGAAAGAGTGGTTCAGTCTTGTGCATTTGCGAAAAACGTGACGTGCGGAAGCATGCTGACAGGGAAGTGATCGAGTCATGCAAATAAAACAAGAAAAAATAACACGTTACGCGACCGGTTTGATGTGAAATACAACCCTGGGTGCATGCTTTCCAAAGACGTATCGACAGGTTTCGGGTGTTCAGCAGCGGTTACTCTGCCGGGCAGTACCATAGAATATATTCACTGATCAGTATGTGCCGGGGAATGGTCAAAGCCTGCTGATTTTCAACCTGAGGTAGCGATACGTAAACCTGATAAAGAGAGATGCGGTATGCCGCTGTCAAGGGTTCATCAGGAAAGGCGGTGACACGTGTTGTGAGTAATATGGACAAAAAACATTGATGATACAGCGATCTTTGTTGAAAGTATTTATGGCATCTATCTCTTTACAGTCATGATAAACAGAGTTATCTAATTTTATTATGACGATATTATCGGGCCATCCTGCCCTTGATGAAGAGTGAAAAATCACCTGTATTGATTCTGTTTTCAATGGCTTTCAAAGAGAATCGGTCAGGTCGCAGAAAATGTGATTGCAATTTAACTTATTTTATTATAAGTAATAAAAGTTTTTTTTTGAGAGTGGGGCTGTTAGCGTGAGCTCAGGATATGATCTGTTTTTATCCGCTGAAGAATCATTGTTTAGCCATACATATATCTGTCATGACATGCGTATATGGTCGGTTTTCGATAACAGACTGTATCGATAATAATATTGTTTATCGAGCTGTAATACATGGTTTATGATAAGTGATAATGATAGGTGGTGTGATCGGAAAACCGAAGGAACTGTTCTATGGAGAATCGATGCGGATAATACAGAAGCACTGCCGGTTTTAACTAAGGTTTTGCGGCAGCGAATAGTGGTTGCCTGAAGGTGTATGCGCTATTCGTTCATCCGGAATATGATTCGATTGTGATATTGTAATGATTTCATAATGATTTTATAAAGATATCAAAATAATATCGTAATGATATTGAAATGATCCTTCAGGCAGACTATCGACCTGCAGAGTATGTCGAAGAGAAAGCGCGTATCGAACCGCCTTATTCTTCGATACAGGGCTATAGCCATTGTTTTATGAAAAGAGCTTGCTGAACCCCCGGATGATCAAGATTGTGTGAGTTCGTGAAGAACGCCTTTATGGTAGATGCCCAAAGCCCGTCCTTTCATGGTCCGGTTCATGAACGGGGTGTTTCTCGATTTTGAGCGGATGAATTCTTCGTTAAAGGTCCAGGTTTCTTCGGGATCGATGAAGGTGAAGTTAGCGGGACTTCCCGGTTCAAAGAGAACGGGGGGGAGGCCCATGATTTTTCTCGGATTTGTGGAAAGCAGTTCGATGGCCCTGTAGAGTGAAATGGTTCCTGTATGTACCAGCTCGGAAAGCGTAAGTCCGACTGACGTTTCAAGGCCGATGATACCGAATGAAGCCTGGTCGGGCGGGCACTCCTTTTCGTGACGTGCATGGGGGGCGTGGTCGCAGGCAATGACGTCGATCGTTCCGTCTGCAAGTGCCTCGAGAAGGGCATTCCGGTTTTTTTCGCTGCAAAGAGGCGGTTTCATGATATAGTTCCCCTTGTCCTTTGCTTCATAGAGGTCTTTTTCAGTCAAGGTGAAGTGGTGCGGTGTTACTTCACAGGTTACCTGCATGCCTTTTGTTTTTGCTCGGCGTACCAGGTCAAGCGCACCTTTGGTACTGATATGTGCGACATGGTATTTGGGCGAACCGACGGGCGGATTGAGTTTGTGCTGTTGCAGGTAGTCCATCAGGTTCAGGTCGCGTGCAAGTGTGATGGTTTCTGCGACATCGGGAATTCCTTTGAGTCCGAGAAGTCCTGAGAACCGCCCCTCATTCATGATCCCGCCGGAAGACAGCGAGGTATCCTCACAATGCTGGACAACAAGCAGTTCAAAGCTGGCGGCATACTCGAAAACCAGCCGCATCATTCGGCTGCTCTGTACGGCGGTTCCGTCATCGGAGATGGCCTGTATGCCGTAAGAGCACAATTTTCCGTAGGGCGAAAGTTTTTCACCGGCACTTCCTTCAGTCATGGCTGCGACGATTTCTATGTCGACGGGAAGGTCTTTTGCAGTATGGCGTATGAAGGCAGCGCCGAGAGGGCTGTCAATGACCGGTTTTGTATTTGGCATGACGGCAACTCCCGTGAATCCTCCGGCGATTGCCGCCCTGGAGCCTGTTTCAAGGGTTTCCTTGTATTCCTGTCCCGGTTCCCTGAAATGGCAGTGCATGTCGAACAGTCCCGAGGAGATGACCTTGCCGCTCATATCGATAACACGATCATTGTCGTCCGGAGCTATGGTTTTGCCGCCGAAAGTGATCACGTCGATCACACCTGAGTCGGAAACCCTGATGGAGCCTTCTTGTTCAAGGTTCTGTGCCGGGTTTACAAGTCGTGCGTTGTGGAAAATGATAGCCATGTTTCTGTCCGGATATTTGATGGTCAGCTTTCTACGAAAGCTTCGAGAGTGGTTAGCGGTCCTGAATCGCGGGCATTTTCAAGGTGCAGTTCTGCATACAGTCTGTCGCCGGGGCTTACTTTTCCTACACCCTCCGGTGTGCCTGTAAACAGCAGGTCACCCGCCTGCAACCCGTAAATATACGACAAATAGGAGATCAGTACAGGTGTGCTGAACAGCATTTTTTTCGCTTCTCCTTTCTGTACGACGGCGCCGTTCCTGGTAAGCTCGAACAGAAGCACACCGGGATCAGGAACAGCTTCGGCGGGAACCAGGTCGGAAACCAGCGCGCTGTTTTTAAATCCTTTGCATTTCAGCCATGGTTCACCTTTTCTCTTGGCATCTATCTGTACATCACGAAGCGTCATATCGAGTCCGATCCCGTATCCTGCCACAAAGGTCATGGCATCCTGTTCCGAAACATTTTCGGCATCCTTTCCGATGAGCACGATCAGTTCGGCTTCGTAATGCATATTTTCTGAAACGGGGTCGCCGTGGAATAACGGGATCGATGTTGTGCCGTTCCGGGAGAGGGATGTGGGGGGCTTGAGGAAAATGAGCGGTTCGTTCTCTTTCTCCTGTTTGGCGTTATGTTCGCGGTTCCGGGGTTCCCACTGTTGCATTTCTTCTGCATGGAGCTGGTAGTTTTTACCGACACAGTAGAGTGATGACGGTTTCAGTGATGATGCAGGTATGGTTTGTTTCATGAGTATCTATGGATTGTGCGTCAACTGTTTTTCCGGTAGGGGAAATGTAGGAAAAAATATAGGGTCTGATCATCGTGCCGCTGCCGCAGCGTCCGTCTTTTCTCAGGCGGGAACTGTTCTGTGGCTGCAGATGTCGGTGACGAATGAAATGTCACGGTTCCGTGATGATGAGGTAAACGACATATGATTTTCGTATCTTGCACACTTTGGCGTGGCGTATAAAGACTCGGGGGACTTATTTGTCGCAGTTCCGAACGGAGGAATGAGGTATTTCACACGGTGACAAGAGTGTCAAGAACGCGATCCGAAGCGATGTGAAAAGCATCCGTGCGTCCATGGATGTTGAGGCATGGCGGATGAAGAGCGCCGGTATCGGTGAGAAACTGTTCGGGTTACCCGAAATCCGCCGTGCCGGGAGCATCATGCTGTATCTTGCAATGAGCGAGAGGCGTGAAGTCGATACCGGACCATTGATAACCCGCCTTTGCTCGAAAGGAGATGTAAAGCTTCTGGTCCCTTACACGACGAAGGACGATATGTATGCCGCCCCGTATTGTGAAGGTGATGCTCTTGTAAGGGGTGCTTTCGGGCAGCGTGAGCCTGCCGTTTTTTTTGATGACGACCCTGTTCATCCCGACGTTATGGTTATTCCTGCTGTCGCAGTGGACCGCAAGGGCAGCCGTCTCGGCTATGGCAGAGGGTATTATGACCGTTTCATTTCAGGGCTTCGCGGCAAAGGGGAGTTGCCTTTTCTCATTGCGCCGGTGTTTTCTTTTCAATTGCTCGACAATCTCCCGAATGATCCCTGGGATGAAATGCTCCATTGTGTGGTAACTGAAAAAGAGATTTTACGATTCAATCAACGTTGACTGTATTCATAATGAGCGATCAAGCCGATTCTCCTCAAACGGCGGGAATTTCCACTGAACTTGAAAATCCGGCCTATTATGTGAACCGGGAACTGAGCTGGGTGTCATTCAACCAGAGGGTGCTCGATGAGGCTTTGTGCCCGGGTGCTCATCCGCTCCTTGAAAGAGTCAAGTTCATATCGATTTTCAGCTCGAATCTCGATGAGTTTTTCATGATCCGGGTTGCAGGCCTTCAGGACCAGTACGAGGCGGGTGTTCAGGATCGCTCTGTGGACGGGCTTACGCCCATGGAACAGATAGAAATAATCCGCGAAAGGGTTCTCGAGCAGTTCCGGCAGAGGAACGATTGTTTTTATAACGACATCTGCCCGAAACTTGCAGAACAGGGGATCGATTTTGTTGAATACCGCAATCTCGGTGAAGCGCAAAAAGAAGTTCTCCATGATCATTTCAGGAGCGAGATATTTCCTGTTCTGACACCTCTTGCCGTCGATCCCGGTCACCCGTTCCCTTTTGTTTCAAATCTGTCCCTTAATCTTGCCGTACAACTGGAGGATCTTGAGACGCATGTTCTGAAGTTTGCGCGGCTAAAAGTTCCGGTTGTTCTGCCGAGGCTTGTGCGCCTCGACCAGATCGACGGGCTGGACTTCGGAGATGAACGGATCAGGCTGCTCTGGCTGGAAGATCTTATCCAGAACAATCTCGAACAGCTTTTTCCGCAAATGAGAGTGGTGCAGTGTCATCCGTTCAGGGTCATAAGGGATGCTGATATCGAGATCGAGGAAGACGAGGCGGGTGATCTGCTCGAGACCATTGAACAGGGTATACGTTCCAGGAGATATGGAAAGGTGGTTCGCCTGGATGTTATGCCTGCCATGCCCGAGGCGGTAAGGAATATCCTGATCAAGAACCTCGAAATCAATCCTGCGTGTCTCTATGAGATTTCGGGCGCTCTAGGTGCAAGCGATCTCATGGAAATGATGAGCATTGAAATGCCGGAGCACAAAGACGAGCCCTTTGCGCCCCACAATCCGATCGAAAAGAAGGTCGGAGGCGATGTGTTCAGCGCAATTCGCCAGGGCGATCAGCTGCTGTACCATCCATATGATTCATTTCAGCCGATCGTGGATCTTGTTACCCAGGCGGCAAACGATCCGCAGGTTCTTTCCATCAAACAGACGCTTTATCGTGTGGGGAAAAACTCGCCGATCGTCGAAGCGTTGATGAACGCGGTTGAGCAGGGAAAACAGGTTGCCGTTCTTGTCGAGCTTAAAGCCCGTTTCGATGAAGAAAACAATATCGGATGGGCACGCGCCCTGGAAGATGTCGGTGCGCATGTGGTCTATGGACTGGTGGGGCTCAAAACGCACGCGAAACTGACCCTGATTGTCCGCAGGGAGCATGACAAACTGAGGAGGTATCTGCATCTGGGTACCGGCAACTACAATCCGTTCACGGCAAAAATTTATACGGATTACAGTTACCTTACCGGGAATGAGCAGCTTGCCAACGATGTTTCGGAATTGTTCAATGCCTTGACCGGATACTCGAAACATACGACATACCGCAAGCTGATCGTTTCACCCGTCAACACCCGCAAACGTATCATTTCCATGATCGATCGCGAAGTTGAATGGCATAAAAAGGAAGGGAAGGGGCGGATTATCATGAAAATGAACGCTCTTGTCGACAAGAAAACCATAAAGGCGCTGTACAGGGCTTCATGCGAAGGGGTCTCTATCGACCTGATAATCAGGGGAATATGTTGTCTTGTTCCCGGGATCGAAGGTGTCAGCGACAATATCCGGGTCAGGAGCGTTATCGGAAGATTTTTAGAACACAGCAGGGCTTATTATTTTCGGAACGGCGGCATGGATGAAATTTACCTCGGAAGCGCGGATATCATGCCAAGGAACCTTGACCACAGGGTTGAAGCTCTCTTTCCTGTTATGGATCCTGAACTGATCGACGTCGTCAAATCCGATCTCGAGCTCATTATCAGTGATAACGTCAAAGCATGGCAGATGCTGCCCGACGGGTCCTATCAGAGAATCAGGAACGACCGGCCCGAGGTGAACAGCCAGGACATTTTCCTTGCCCAGGCATCAAAGAAAAAATCAATCAGCAAGTTCAAAGTCAACGGATTATGAGAATAGCTATCGGTGGCGACCACGCAGGTTATGAATTGAAAAAAGTCGTGTATTCCTGGCTGGAAAAGCACGGGCACGAAGTCAATGATATGGGTCCTTATTCGGATGAGTCAGTTGATTATCCCGATTATGCCCGTAAGGTTGCCGAGTCGGTTGCCAATGGGGAGCATGAGCAGGGTGTGCTGCTTTGCGGCAGCGGCGTGGGTGTTTCGATCGTGGCTAACAAGGTGAAGGGTATCCGCGCAGCCCTTGCGTTCAATCCGGAAATTGCAAGCCTTGCCAGGCAGCATAACAATGCCAATATTCTTTGCTTTCCGGCCCGGTACAGTGATCCCGAATCGATCGAGCAAAGTCTTGAAAACTGGTTTGCCGCTGCATTTGAAGGCGGCAGGCATGAACGTCGTGTATCCAAAATCGAGCCATAGGAATTTTCCCTGATCCGGGATTGTTTACAGTGCTGAATCGTGTATGGTAGCGGGTTGTTCATTGAGAACAATTGCCGCTGTTTACCGGTTCTGTTTTTGATTTTTGACCTTTGACTTGTTTCTGATGAGTATAGTTGGAAAGTATGTGGATAGTGATTATCCGTTTTTTCAGACCTCAGACCCGGCTGGTTCTGCTTTGGTTCAATTCGACGATCTGGGGCTGGAAGAGGCGCCGGTTCTCGAGGATGGGACCTTTAAGGGCTTGATACGTATCGAGGCTCTCAAGGAAGCAGCGGCACCCGGAGCCGGGAAAGGGGAAGAAACAGCATTGCAGGAGCTTCCGTTGGAAGACTGTCATATCGCGGATCCGGAGGAACATATTCTGGATGTTTTTGACAGGCTGATAGGGGATTCTGAGTCGAATGTCCTTTGTGTGGTCTCAAAGGACGGTGTATACAGGGGCGTGTTATCGAAAAAAGATGCGATACGCGCGATTGGAAAGACGTTTCATTTTTCAGAGGGGGGAGTGACACTTGAGCTCGAGGCTCCGGCTCTCGGTGTGAAAATTTCCGAGATTGTCGGTATGATCGAAAAAAATGATGCGACAGTCCTCAGTTTCGGCATAACGGAACCGGTGCCCGGAGACCAGATGATGCTGATGACCTTCAGGCTTCATTGCGGGGATGTCTACAGGCTTGTCACAAATCTTGAGAAATACGGCTACCACATCCGTTACGCAAGGCCGGCTGTCGGTGAAGGTGTTGACGAGCTTCGTGAAAAAGCTCTGGAATTCATGCGCTATATCGACATGTGACAGGGTTTTGTCGAAACCTGGTGAGAGCTTTTTTTCTGTTCAATCCTACCATACATTCATGTCTCATCATAACCGAGTTATTGAAAAAATCAGGAGCAGTGTTGCGTCCCTCTATCCTGAGATCGTCGACATTCGCAGAGATATTCATCGTCACCCGGAGCTTTCCTCGCAGGAGTTTCGTACGACCGCACTCGTAAGAGATTATCTGCTCGATATAGGCTTGAAGATCGAGCACGATTTTCTTGAAACCGGGGTTGTCGCCCTTCTGAACGGGGGCTGCCGAACAGGAGAAAAAGATCTTGTCGGGTTACGGGCGGATATTGACGCGTTGCCTCTGGAGGAAGAAAACCTTCATGATTTCTGTTCCGTTGAAAAAGGAGTTATGCATGCCTGCGGCCATGATATGCACACAGCTATTCTTCTCGGGACGGCAAAGGTTCTGTCGGAAATGAGGGACGAACTTCCCGGCGATGTGCTTTTCGTTTTCCAGCCTTCGGAAGAAAAGGCTCCCGGAGGGGCACAACCCATGATCGATGCCGGATTGTTTCGGACCTATCACCCTTCTGCCATCTTCGGGATTCACTGTTTCCCCTATCTTGAAACGGGAAAAGTTGCCATACGCGAAGGGAGCCTTATGGCTGCGGCGGATGAGCTGTATATCAAGGTGCACGGCGAAGGAGGTCATGCTTCTTCTCCGCATAAGGCTGCCGATCCGATTCTTGCTGCCGCTCATATCATTACTGCGCTGCAGCATCTTGTCAGCAGGGTGGCATCGCCTTACGAGCCGGCGGTTGTATCGATCAGCTCGATAAACGGCGGCAATGCAACAAACATCATACCTGGTACGGTCTCGATGTCGGGTACACTTCGCACAATGAACGAAGCTCTCCGGGAAACCATGCATGAGCGCCTCGAGCAAACGATCCAGCATACAGCAAGGGGGCTTGGTGTGGAGGCTGAACTCGATATCGTCCATGGTTATCCTGTTCTGTACAACGATCCCCTGACGACACGTGCGGTGCATTCTGCTGCTCTTGCCTACCTTGGCGACTCGGGTGTCAGGGAATGCGAGCTGCTCATGACAGCGGAAGATTTTGCCTATTACCTGCAGCATTGTCCCGGAACGTTCATCCAGCTGGGTACCGGCAGGGGAAACGCAGAACAGGGCGACACGCTTCACTCTCCACGGTTTGATCCGGACGAGCGAGCCATCCTGACCGGCATGGGCGTGATGAGCTACGCGGCCTGGAGCTGGCTGGGGAGGTAGTTGGGAAGAGGGGCAGGGAGCCGGGAGTAGCTCACTTCGTTCGCAGGAGTAAGGAGGGGAGGATGGCGATGATGAGATGTTATGGGCAGGTGATGGAATAAAAAAGCCGTCTTTGGGACGGCCTTTTTTGTTATTCGAATCCTGTTTGTCACGCCTTGTCGTTCGAGCCGAGGACGTTGAGGATCTTGTGCTTGTAGAGCTCCTTGAGTGACTCTCTGGCTGGGCCGAGGTATTTTCTCGGGTCGAATTCTTCAGGTTTTTCAGCAAGCACTTTACGGATTGCCGCAGTCATTGCCAGCCTGCCGTCCGAGTCGATGTTGATTTTGCAGACGGCTGATTGTGCTGCTTTACGCAACTGGTCCTCGCCGATGCCTATGGCATCCTTGAGTTTTCCCCCGTATGCGTTTATTGTGGCTACCAGATTCTGGGGTACCGACGAAGAACCATGCAGGACTATAGGGAAACCAGGTATACGCTGTTCAATTTCAGCAAGGATATCGAGCCGGATTTTCGGGTCTTCACCCGGTTTGAACTTATAAGCACCATGTGATGTTCCGATAGCAATCGCAAGACTGTCTACACCGGTTTTGGTCACGAAATCCTCAACCTCTTCCGGCTGAGTGTATGTATGTGTTTCGGATGCGACTTCGTCTTCGACACCCGCGAGCACACCCAGTTCGCCTTCAACCGTAACGTCATGCTGATGAGCGTATTCGACAACCTGCCGTGTCAATGCCACGTTGTCATCGTAGCTGAGGTGTGAGCCGTCGATCATAACCGATGAAAAACCGGTGTCGATACAGTCCTTACAGGTTTCGAATGTGTCTCCGTGGTCGAGATGCAGAACGATAGGGATGGATCTGCCAAGTTCTTCAGCGTATTCGACAGCGCCTCTTGCGAGATGCCGGAGCAGTGTCTGGTTTGCATATTTA
The DNA here is from genome assembly GCA_028280025.1 of Chlorobium sp. Lineage (GTDB taxonomy): Bacteria > Bacteroidota > Chlorobiia > Chlorobiales > Chlorobiaceae > Prosthecochloris. The sequence goes on from JANQMO010000055.1 coordinate 87,869, forward strand.
CGTGCACCTTTGGACACCTGGAGTATAACAGGTGACCCGGTTTCAACACAGGCCATGACGATTGCCTGCAGCTGTTCGAGATTATTGAAGTTGTAGGCAGGAATAGCGTAGCCGCCTTTTACGGCTTCGGCAAAAAGGTCTCTGCTGTTGACAAGGCCGAGTTCTTTATAGCTGATGGGTTGATTCTGCATCAGGACGTCTCCTGTGGTTGGATTAAGTGTTTGGATCGCTGAAAAAAGTGATGTAACCGGGATAATGTGGCCATAAATATAATATATTTGGTATCTCATTCAATACGTGTTTCTCTTTAATGACGGGATTGTTTTTCATGTCGCGACGCTTCTATATTTCTCCGGTCAAACTTGCTGTTCTGCTGCTTGTTTCTCTTTGCTTCATTCCCGAAGCTCATAAGAAAACAGCTGTCGCGGCCAAGGCCGATACATTGTTTACTCCTACTTCTGTCCAGGAAGAAGCCGAGCGGTATCTTGGCCGTTACCTCATGCAGTATCATTTCCGGAAGGTTGCCGTCAATGATTCTCTCTCGCAGGAAGTTCTCAAGAGGCTCCTGGACCAACTCGATGAAAACCGGACATACTTTGTCGGTTCGCAGGTCGATGCATTCAGGTTGGCATATGGAAAAGCTATCGACAACGAGTTCCTGGAAGGAAAGGCAGACGCCGGCTTCAAAGTTTATTCCGGTTTTCTGCAGCAGGCTGAAAAGAAAATGCGCTTTATGATCGACCTTCTCGATACAGCGACATTCAATTTCAACCTGAACGAAACCTATGACCTCAAACGGAAGGACGCCCCATGGCCCATGAGCGACAGTGAACTGCGGGACCGCTGGCGGAAAGAGGCCAAGTACCAGCTTCTCAATCTCAGGCATTCCGGTGAGGAGCCGGATGAAAGTCCTCGGGAAGTCCTCATGAAACGGTACAAAAACCGTCTCACGTTGCTCGAGCAGCAAAGCCCTGAAGACGCATTTCGAGCTTATAATTATGCGTTGACGACATCATTCGACCCTCATACAGCTTATTTTTCTCCACTGGATTACGAGAACTTCCAGATTGACATGAGCCGTTCGCTGGAAGGTATCGGTGCCAAGCTGCAGTCCGAGAACGAATACACTGTGGTGAACGAGGTTATTCCAGGCGGACCGGCGTTCAGGAGTGAACTGCTGAAAAAAGGGGACCGGATCATCGGGGTCGGACAAAACCGGATCGGTGAAATCGTCGATATTGTAGGGTGGAGGATCAATGACGTTGTCAAGCTCATAAGGGGGAAGAAAGGTTCGATTGTCCGTCTGAAAATTCTTCCTGTAAGCCAGGGTAATAAAGGCCCTTCCAAGATCATCGAGATTGTAAGGGATGAAGTCAAGCTGGAAGAACAGTCGGCCAGGAAAGAGATCATTCGCGTCAACGGCAGAAAAATCGGTGTCATTACGGTTCCTGCGTTCTACCTCGATTTCGAGGGACAGAAACGGAAGAAACCCAACTACAAGAGCACCAGCAGGGATGTCAGAAAAATACTTGATGAACTGAAAAAAGAAGAGGTTGACGGTGTTGTACTCGATCTGAGAAACAATGGCGGAGGAGCCCTTGAGGAAGCTGTAAAGCTGACCGGCCTTTTCATTCCCCAGGGACCTGTCGTTCAGATCAGGAATTCGCATGGCGGCGTGTCAGTGCTCAGCGACAATGAAATGGATGTCGATTACAATGGTCCCCTGGCGGTACTGGTCAACCGCTACAGCGCGTCGGCTTCTGAAATACTGGCAGCGGCAATACAGGATTACGGGAGAGGCATTGTTATAGGCGGCAGGACATTCGGGAAGGGCACGGTGCAGAGCATCCTGAAAATCAACAGGCCGTTCAATTTTTTCTACAAGAACAACAACGAGGACCTCGGACAGGTCAAGTTGACCATTGCCAAGTTCTACCGGATATCAGGTGAAAGCACCCAGAACCAGGGGGTCACGCCTGATATTGAGCTGCCTTCTTTTATCGACACTGAAACGGTTGGAGAAGATACGTATGCAAGCAGTCTGCAATGGGATAAAATAAGGGCTGCCGAACATGCTGACGTTTTGTCGTTGACGGCAGGTGATATTGTTCTGCTCAGGGATCGGCACCAGTTGCGTGCCGGTAAGGATTCTCTCTATGCCCGCTACCAGGCAGACCTGAACCTTCTCAAGAGTTTCAGAAAAAAAGAGACAATTTCTCTTTTTGAGCCCGATTTCAAGGCTGAGATGAAACGGATCGAGGGGTTCGAGGCGCAATGGAACAAGGAAGACGAACCCGACATTCTTCTGAACCAGACAGCATCGATTGTCGCCGACATGGCCGGCCTCTTCAAAAGCAGACAGTCACTCGACGCCGGAGCCATGCAGGCGAACGGGAAGTAGTAAATGGTGAATAGTGACTGGTGGGTGAGATAGTAGGGGCGGGTTTGAAGCCCGCCCGCACAGGTCATTGATGGCCGATGTACTTATAGGTCCTATAGGACTCATAGGACCTATATAATGCCTTCCAATGTATACTGCAATTGCAACAACTCAGCAATTCAACGTGTTTTCCCTAATCCTTTTGTGGACGTATACCTTTTGAATTTTGCCTTCCTCCTATTGCCTATTCACCATTCACGAATCACGATTTACTATCCCTCATCATTTCCTTCGCAACTCTTATCTGTTCGTCGACGGAGTCGAACGAGGTGCCGCCGTGTGACTTTTTTGCATTGACGCTCGCTTCCGGCTTCAAGGCGTCGTAAATATCGTTTTCGAAGAGGCTGGAAAAACCTTTATAGGTTTCCAGCGGGATCGAAGGCAGCGGGGTTCCGCTGGTAATCGCATGGCTGACGATGGTTCCCGTGATCCTGTGCGCTTCTCTGAACGGAAGGTCCTTTCTGACCAGGTATTCGGCGATCTCGGTTGCGAGGCTCAGGTCTTCTGCTGTCAGCATGGCAACCCGTTCTTCGTTCAGTTTCGTATGCGCAAGCATTTTCGTAAATATCCTTACGCTGGAAGCGGTTGCTTTCGAAGCATCGAACAGCGGAGGCTTGTCTTCCTGCATGTCACGGTTATACGAGAGGGGCAGTCCCTTCATCATGGTCAGGACGGCAACGAGGTCTCCATAAACCCTTCCGGTTTTACCTCTCACCAGCTCTGCGATGTCGGCGTTTTTTTTCTGGGGCATGATGGAGGAACCGGTGGAAAAAGTGTCACTTATCTCGAGATAAGTGAACTCGGAACTGCTCCAGAGGATGATATCTTCGCAAAAACGCGACAGATGCATCATGATAACCGAGCATGCCGAAAGAAATTCGATGATGATGTCGCGGTCGCTGACGGCATCGATGCTGTTGTGAAAGAGGGCGCCGAAGTCAAGGAGCTCCATACTTCTTTTTGCGTTCAGGGGCAGGGTGCTGCCGGCAAAAGCTGCAGCGCCAAGCGGTGAGATATCGACCCGTTTGTAGAGATCCTGAAGACGTTCGGCATCGCGTCTGAACATGTTGAAATATGCAAGGTAGTAATGACCCGCAGAGACTGGTTGAGCACGCTGCAGATGCGTGTAACCGAAAATAATGGTATGGCGGTAGTTCTCTGCTTTCTCTACAAGCAGGTGTTTCAGCGAACCAAGCTCATTTGTCAGTTCGCTGATGACGCGCTTCAGGTAGAGCCTGGTATCAGTAGCAACCTGGTCGTTTCTGCTCCGGCCCGAATGCATCTTGCCTGCGATAGGACCGATTTTTTCTTTCAGGCGGTTCTCGATGACCGTATGGATATCTTCTTCTTCCCAGTCGGGCACCAGTGCTCCGGAAGCAATCTCCTGCTCGATATCTTCAAGCCCCTCGACAATCATTCGCGCTTCTTCAACAGGCAGTATGGCTTCCTCCGCAAGCATTGTTACGTGAGCGATCGAGCCCTTGATGTCTTCCTGGTAGAGAATTTTATCGACATCGACAGAAGAGGAAAAAAGCAGAGCCTCACGGTCAAAAGGTTCGGAGAATCGGCTTTGCCATAACAGTTCTTTCTTGTTGCCTTTATCTGTGCTCATAGGTTTCTTGATTCAGTGTGGAGATAGAATTCTGTAGCAAAAAGATATAAAAATAATGTTTCCACCCGGAAAGCCGCGTTCTTTGGGTCGGTCTTTTGCTGTAAAGTACTTTAATAATCAAAGCAAATGAAGGGATAAAAAAAGCAATAGGAGAGGATGTTCTATCGAATCCCTGGCCGTATGAGGGATGTTGAGGATAGGGAGATGACGTGGTCAAAAAAACGAGGCTGTCTCAGCCGGTGCACTGAGACAGCCTCGAGAGCATGAGCTACCGGAGAGAAATTATTTTCTCAGGTAGACAAACGAAGGATCGGGCCGGCCGACGAAGCACGAGCGGGTAAAGCCGTATTTCTTGATGATGGCATAGGCTTTTTCCGCCTCTGCTTTCTTGTTGCCGAAATCGAACATCCAGTGGCTGCCGTCGACGATCTTCCAGCGACCGTTAAACGCTTTTACCTCGATGGTTGCAGGATTGAAGCTGACACAGTCTTCGCCGCTGAGAGCACCCTTGGGGGCCTTGCCGGATACGAGCATATACTGGAAAGAGGGATCGGGCCGACCGACAAAACAGGACTGGTTCATGCCGTAATGCTTGATGATCTCGAGTGTCCTGTATGCCTCGTCTTTTTTGCTGCCGAAATCGAACATCCAGTGGTTGCCGTCAACAACCTTCCAGCGCCCGCCGATATTTCTGACAGTTGCGGTTTGCGGGTTGAAGGACACACAGTCTTCCTGGATAGCGGGTCCGGGCTGCGGTATGGGTATAGGCATGGGCTGTGGCTGTGGAGGAATCGGTATCGGTGTCCCGATGAGCATGCGTTTGAACGTGTAGGAAGAATAATAGTTCGAGCGATTGCTGCCGTCAGTAAAGCGCGTGAATGTTTGAGCCTTGATGCGGTTTTTTCCTGCCGGTTTGACGACGACGAGCGTCTGGCTGAATCCTTTCTCATACATGGCGGTCAGCGCTTTGGCATTTTTCATGAGCTCCAGAGAGACGTTGGGTGCAAAAAGGAATGCAGGCACTTTTCCCCAGTCGCAATCTTTCGGATGACACTTGCCCCATGCATGGAGCTTGACTTTGCCGCCGTTGTTGTTAATGACAAGTTTCGTTATTCCACGCGTGTTCGGGTCTGTGTTGAACCATGTTCCGGTGAACTGGTTGACCGAAGCCTGGGCTGAGGTATGAAACAGAAGGAAGAGCACCAGAAGAAAAGAAAAGGCGGTTAAAGTCTTTTTCATGTGAAGCCTCCGTGTCTTGGTTGGTAAGTGAGGGCGTATATGATACATATTTTTAAAATTACGCTTCTCAAACCTGAAAAACAATCTGAAGGGCATAAAAAGGCTGCCTCAGCGTTGCTTCCGAGGCAGCCTCTTATGTAATTGGCCGACCGGCCAATGCGAAACTGTCGACTTTTTTCATTCGTCCCTTGAGTAAAAGTCACCAGTTGACAGTTCACAGTTTACAGTCAGAAATCATGTATGCTTTCTCCCGATCAACAGCTTCCGCCCTTCCAGGAGCAGGCAAAAGAGCCTGCCCCTGGCACTTGTCACTAATCACCATTCACTATTCACGAATCACTATCCATACAGCCGGAAAGCCATCAGGCTTTCAGGCTGTAACGTCACTTCTTTGCGTTTTTGGCCTGTACCTCGCTGAATGTTTTCAGTCCAAGTCCGTAAAGGTGGATAAATCCTTCTGCGGCTTTATGGTTGAAAGTGTCGGCTTCGGTATAGGTTGCCAGGTCCTCATCGTAAAGCGACCATGGAGACGTTCTGCCGAGAAGCGTGACGGAGCCCTTGTAAAGCTTGACGCGGACAAGACCTGTTACGGTTTTCTGTGTCGCTTCGACAAAACCGTCGAGGGCTTCCCGCATGGGTGAGAACCATGTGCCGTTGTATATGAGGTTGGCATAATCCTGTCCCACGTTTTTCTTATACTGAAAGACGGTTTTTTCCTGTGTAAGCCTTTCGAGCTCACGATGAGCGAAGTGGAGGATGGTTGCTGCCGGTGCTTCGTATATTTCCCTCGATTTGATCCCGACGACCCGGTTTTCAATCATGTCGAGGCGACCGATTCCGTGTGCCGAACCGATAGTGTTCAATTCCATGACAAGGTCGAGGCCTTCCATTTTTTTACCGTCGAGCGCAACGGGAACGCCCTTTTCGAATTCGATGTCGATGACGGCGGCGTTGCCGGGTGCTTTTTCCGGGGAAGTGGTTATCTGGTAGGCGTCTTCGGGAGGGGCGACCATGGGATCTTCGAGGACGCCGCATTCGATACTGATACCCCAGATGTTTTCATCGATGGAGTAGGGACTTTTCTTTGTTGCCGATACCGGGATGTTGTGGCGTTCGGCGTATGCGATCTCGGCTTCACGGGACGTGAACTCCCATTCGCGAAGCGGCGCAAGCACCCTGAGATGAGGTGCGAGGGAGGCAAATGTCACTTCGAAACGGACTTGGTCGTTGCCCTTGCCGGTACATCCATGGGCCAGCATGGTGCAGTTTTCCTCAAGTGCCGTATCGACAAGCGTCTTGGCCAGAAGAGGTCTGCCGAGGGCGGTTGCGAGCGGATAGACATCCTCGTAAAGAGCGCCTGCCTTCAGGGCGGGCCAGATATAATCTTCGACGAATGTTTTTCGGAGATCGAGGAATGAAAAGCTCGATGCACCGGTTGCGACAGCTTTTTCCTCAAGGTTCTCGATCTCTTTCTGCTGTCCGAGATTTCCCGTGACGGCTACGATATCGGCATCGTATGTATCCTTGAGCCACTTGATCATTACCGATGTATCAAGTCCGCCGGAATAGGCGATGGCGATTTTTTCCTTTTTCATAGTGCGTTTCAATCAGGTTGTTAAAAGATTTGAGTGAATGAACTCGAGTATGCCGCGGATATCCTTGACAGATGCCGGAATGACAAGAACGGTATCATCGCCTGCAATTGTTCCCAGGATTCTGGAACTTTTGAGATGATCGATAAACGATCCGACGCCATGGGCTCTTCCGGGCAGGGTTTTTATGACGACAGAGGTTTCGTTGTGCTCGATGCTCTGTATCTCCATTTCGACAAGCCCCTTTATCATCTGTCCGGGATTGTCATCGGGAAATACCAGGCGGTAACCGGTGGCTGTTCGTGAACGGATGATGCCGAGTTCCGAGCAATCCCTGGACAAGGTTGCCTGGGCGACCTCGATGCCGGCATTCATAAGCAGCTGCATGAGCTCATGCTGATTGCCGACTTCGCTCTGCTGGAGGATTTCCTTGATTTTACGGTGCCGTATCTGTTTTCCCATAAGTCTCCGGGTTTCAGCGGGTGAGTTTGCTTGCAACGTTCCTGAGCCTGTGCGTCAGGTGGAACTTCCTGTACTCTTCGTGATTGAGAAGCTTGACAAGCAGGGCTTTCTGGACATGGAGCCGGTTTTCGGCCTCATCGAGAACGATCGACTGCGGCCCGTCCATAACGTCAGCCGTTATTTCCTGGCCGCGGTGGGCAGGCATGCAGTGCATGACGACCGCCCCGGGTTTTGCTGATTCGAGAAGCTGCCGGTTGATCTGGTAAGGCTTGAAAATGTCGAGTCTTTTATCGGTTTCCGCTTCCTGACCCATGCTGGTCCAGACATCTGTATACAGAACGTCGGCATCTTTGGCTGCGGTTACGGGATCGTGCATGATCTCTATGACACTTGCGCTGTTTTTCCCTGCTTCTTCCAGGATTGAGGGGTCAGGCTGGAATTCCTGCATTTCGGGGCATGCGAGTACAAAGTGAAAGGGAAGTTTTCCCGCCAGTTCGATCCATGAGTTGGCCACGTTGTTGCCGTCTCCTACAAAGACAACCTTGACACGATCGTGCCATAACCCCTTTTCGTAAAGGGTAAAGGCGTCTGCAAGAATCTGGCAGGGATGCGACAGATCGGTCAGGGCGTTGATGACCGGTATGGAGGCATGTTCAGCGAGAGACTCGATGATACTGTGTTCATGAAGGCGTGCGACGACAGCGTTGTTGTAACGCGAAAGAAGCTGGGCAATGTCTTCTACGGCCTCCCTTGAATTGACGCCGATCGATTTTCCTTCGAGATTCACCGCGTACCCCCCAAGCTCATGAATGCCGATTTCGAACGACACGCGTGTTCTGAGAGACGGTTTGTTGAAAATCATGGCTACCGTTTTACCGGCGAGCGGTTTGTAGGCGGCTGCCGAAGCTGTTTCGCGCCTCTGTTTCTTGATAAAGAGAGAGAAATCGAACAGCTCTATGATTTTTGCGGCGTCGAGTTGCGAAAAGCCGAGAAAGTCTCTTTTCATGTTTTGTTTTCCCAAAAGTTGTTTCCGGTTCTCTGTTTAGCGGCCTGAATCTTTTTCGGTGACGAACTGTGTACCGACACCCCGATCGGTAAAAATTTCAAGGAGCAGCGAGTGCATGAGCCTGCCGTCAATGAGGTGGATCTTGCGGACCCCGCCGTCCAGGGTGGTGTATGCGGAGAGCGCTTTGGGTATCATGCCGCCGGATATGACACCGTTTTCAATCAGGTCGGCGGCATCTGCCTTGCAGACGCTTTTTAGGATCGTTTCACCATGATACACCCCAGGGACATCACTGACGTAAATCAGCTTTTCCGCACCGAGTGCGATAGCGATAGCACTTGCGGCGTCATCTGCATTGATGTTGTATATGTTGCCTTTATCGTCGAAACCGATTGGCGCGATCACAGGGATCAGTCTGGCATGGCAGAGCAGGTCGAGATAGCGTGTGTTGATCTGCTCGATCTCTCCCACGAGCCCGAGGTAGTCGGCCTCCTTGCATGGACGCGCCTTGATCGTGTTTGCATCGAGCCCGCTGACGCCGACAGCTTTGGCCCCGTGTTCGCTGATGAGGCGGACGATGTCCTGGTTGACTTTGCCGGCAAGCGTCATCTGGACAATCGAGATCATTTCCTTATCGGTGGCCCTTTTTCCATGGACGAACCGCGTCTCGATGCCGAGCTTGTCTGCCGTTGCAGTGATGGCGTCTCCTCCGCCGTGAACAAGGACGACATTGATGCCGACTTTGCGCAGCAACGTGACGTTCTGTGCGAACGCATCCTTGAGCAGGTCGTCTTTCATCGCAGACCCGCCGTACTTGATGACAAATGTCTTATCCTCGAATTTACGGATATAGGGCAGTGCCTCGATCAGCACTTCGCCAATAGTGGACTGCGGGAGATTTTTTTGCAAATCGTTCATTGCTTGATTGTCGGTGGTTGTTGTCACGTTCTGTAATCGGCGTTGATTTCGATATACTCCTTGCTCAGATCGCAGGTGCGGGCAATTGCTTTACCGGGCCCGTTACCTACAGAGAGGGTAATGGAATAGCTGCCGAGGCTGAGAACCTCCTTTGCGGCTTCTTCGGAAAAACCGGAACGATAACCCGGTTCGAGGATCGTCAGGTCGTTGAACCTGATGGAGGCGTTTTCCGGATTGAAGACGGCGCCCGACCGTCCTGCGGCAGCGATGATCCTTCCCCAATTGGCATCTTCACCGTGTATGGCTGTTTTCACCAGGTTCGAGTTGGCAACAGTTCGTGCGATTTTTTCCGCATCGCTGTCGGTGGCAGTTCCTTCCACATGGATATCGACCAGCTTGGTTGCTCCTTCGCCGTCCTTGACGATCAGTCTGGCAAAAAAGATCATCAGGCTTTCAAGTGCCCGGTAGAAAACATCTGCATCATGACTGCCGGGCATGATCGGGTATCCTTCCCCCGATAACAGTGCAACCATATCGTTGGTGCTTGTGTCGCCGTCGACCGATATGGTGTTGAAGCTTTTTCTGTTCGCTTCAGACAGCATTTCCTGCAGATGCTTCTGTTCAATGCGTGCATCGGTTACGAGGAATGCCAGCATGGTAGCCATGTCGGGGCAGATCATGCCGGATCCTTTTGCAATGCCGCAGAGGCGGACCGTTCCGCCGGAGAGTGAAACGTTGATGCCGAAAAATTTCGGAAAAGTATCGGTTGTCATAATTGCTTCCGCTGCGCTGGCGCAGGAATCTTCCAGCACGACGGCGGAAAGGGATTCGATTGCTTTTCCGATTTGTTTCATCGGGAGATTGACCCCGATTACCCCGGTTGAAGAGACAAGAACAGCTTCGGGCTGTATGCCCAGTGCTTCAGCGGTCATGCCGGCCATCTCTCTGGCATCGTTCATTCCCTGTTGTCCGGTTGCAGCGTTTGCGTTGCCGCTGTTGCATACGATGGCCTGTATTGCCGATGGCGATTGACGGAGGTTTTCTTTCGACACGCTGACCGGCGCGGCGCAGCAGAGGTTTCGGGTGAAAACGCATGCAGCCGCAGCAGGATGGTCCGATTTGATGACCGTGAGATCCAGTCTGCCTGTCTTGATCCCGGCATGGGCAACGCCGGATGAAAACCCCGTCGGCCAGAAACTCCTGCGGACGGCTTCTCTTGGTGAAAGGGGTGAAGCTGATTCCGGCCATACGGTTTGCCCGGCCAGTTTTTCCATGGCTGAAAAAGCGTTATGCAGCTTAGAGTAATCCGTGAGTTTCATCATAACCGAGCATAATGTTCATGTTCTGTACCGCCTGGCCGGCCGCTCCTTTTACCAGATTGTCGATTGAGGTGACAATGACCGCCGTTCCGTCGTCAGCGCTGTTGGCGACATGGATATCGCAGAAATTTGTATGGACAACATGCTGGATTTCGGGCATGGTCTTCTGTACTCTCACGAACGGAGCGGAACGATAGAACATCCTGTAATGCTCACTGAGATCGGCTGCGGAAAGGTGCTTCTGAAGCTGAATCGTGAGCACGGAATAGATTCCCCTGACAAGCGGTGCGATCATCGGTGTAAACGTAAATCCGAAATCGGGCTGAATCGTGCTGGTGTCGAGCGCCTGGAGAATTTCAGGGGTATGCTGATGTCTGGCGGCCTTGTATGCGCGTATGTTCCCGCTCATTTCGGAAAACGACAGCTCGACCTTGCCGGATTTTCCTGCACCGGACAATCCTGATATCGATGAACAACTGACGCTTTTTATCGAGGCTTCTTTCAACGGTTTTTTGACAAGAGGCGCAATACCCAGGATGATACCGGTTGCATAGCACCCGGGGTTGCTGATTGCGTCTGCCGTTTTTATATCGTCGTGATACAGTTCGGGCAAGCCATAGGTCAGAAAATATCCGGGCTCTTTGTTTCCCGAATAAAACGCCGCATGCTCCTCCGGATCTTTCAGGCGGTAATCCCCTGAAAGGTCGACAACCGTTTTTCCTGCCTTCATGAGGCTCGGCACGATCGATAGCGCTTCGCCATGCGGGAGAGCAAGAAAATACAAGTCCGTTTCCAGGTTTCCATCATATGATTCGTACACGGCGTCCGTATCAAGCGACGGGTAAACATCTCTGACGTTTTTTCCTGCCTGCGTGTGAGCATAAAGTTTTTCGAGTTTTACCGAAGGGTGCCTCAGGAGAATTCTCGTCAGCTCCGCACCTGAATATCCGGAAGCACCGATGATCGACACAGTCGGCTTTTTGTAGCCCCTCATAGCTATACTCCCCGCCCGCCCTTTACGCGCCCGGATGATTATTCGTTAATCCGGATAATAATAAGGCAAGCGCTTGAAATAAAATGAATTAAACGAATGAATACATATTCTTTATCTGAATGAATATTCATGAATATGCATAAAATAGCGAATTCCTGATGGATTGCAAGGTTTTTGGCGGGATGTTTTTTGTCTATCTTTGCTGAATTGAAACGGGGTAAAAGGGATTCAAGATTTGTTTGGCTCATGAGTGACTGGAGAGGAAGGGCTCTCGTAATAATCCTGTTCCTTGCAACTGTGTCGGTGGTATTTGTGTTGCTGTTTGTGAGGGATAATAATGAGGAGAGTGACGTGCCGGCACTCTCTGCAGTCAGCGGGCGTCTTGTGGTGGGAGTTGAGCCTTCATTGTCCGTTCTGGCAAAAAGGATTGCCCCGGTGTTCGGCAGTTATTACCCGAAGGCTGATATAGAGGTTCAGACCGGGTTTTTTGAAGCTGTTTTCAATCGTTTTCTCGGAAATGAGAATGGGGCGATGCTTTTCAGTGGTATGCCCGGTGATGCGGAGCGTAACGTCCTTGATGGCATTGATAAAGGGTACAGGCTTGAACCTGTTGCGAAAAGCGCGGTTGTTTGTGTTGTAAACTCCAGGGTGAGCCGGAAGTCTATCAGCCTTCCGGAGCTCGCAGATATTTTCACTGCGCGTAAACATCAATGGCGGGAGGGGGAAGAGATCGCCGCTTTTCTCAATAAAAACGACATCAGTCTGCACCGGCAGTTTCAGGCTGCTGCATGTCCGGAAAAGGACGGCCTGGCGGCGCAGCTTGTCGATAGCGACGATGAATTGCTTGAGGTTGTTTCAGTACAAAAGGGCGCTATCGTGCTGCTGTCTCTTTCGGGCTATGCCGAGGTCATGAAATCGGGCCGGTATGGTTCATCAACGAGGATTCTTCCTGTTTCACCGACCGGCAATGACGAGCCGGTAATGCCGTCACAGTACAATGTCTTCACAGAAAAATATCCATTGGCTTACATTATTTATTATCTGTACCGAAAAGATAATCCGCTTGCAGCCGGGTTCGGCGCCTGGCTTGGCGACCAGGCCAGGGAGCTTTTTGTCCGCTCGTCCATAGCCCCTTTCAGGGAGCCTGAGCGCGTGATCATGCTCAAAAGCGAGTGACCGCTGACAAGATTTTCATTCAAACCATGTTTTCGTGACCATATGCCGCAGAAGGCAAAGACAGCAGACCGTCAAATCTCTATAAAGCCTGCAATAAACGCCGCAATTGTATTTGCCGTGTTCCTGCTTGGAGGTACCATCGCTTTTGTATTCTTCGAGGGCGGGCTGCAGGACAGGGCCGACGAGGTGCAGATTATTTACAAGGATCTTCTGGACTTTCGTTCAACGCTGACCCTTGTCGATCAGCAGTTGAGTGTCGTCCATGATCGGCCGGAGGTCATGGAAAGCATCGTTGAGAACACAAAGCTTCTTCAGTTTCGCTCTGACTCTTTTCAGGAAAGAGCTGACAAGGTCGGCATGCCGGAACTTGCTTCCTGGATGAAAGAGCAGAGCCCTATGCTGGAAAACATGCTCGGGGACATCAGGCGCAAGAACCCGGATGCGGCAAAAAGCATATCGCTGATGATTCTCGAGCTCGATGATGTTATTCTGCGTACCGCCATCGACGTAAGGCTGGCCACGGACAAGGTCAATGATGCCGTGATGCTCTTTTTCTTTGTTGTCCTTGCCGTCCTGGTTCTTCTCATATTGTCTGCCGGATGGGTGATTGTCAACAATTACCGTCAGACCGTGATCCCGTTGAACAGGCTTGCAGAGAAGCTGCGGACGCTCAACGAAGAGCTGCCCGAAAGCTTTCACGACACTGCTGAAGAGGTAAAAAGGAACATTCGTTCCAAGGAGATATCGAGTGATGTCAACCAGATTACCGATTCCATTGTACGGTTCTGTCAGAACATCGAGATGAAGAACAAGAAACTTGACGAACTTTTTATCAAGGACGAGAAGACCAATCTTTACAACTACCGTCATTTCAAGGATCACCTCATTGTCGATGTGGCCAGAGCGAAGCGTTACAACGAGAAGGTTTCCATTGCAATGGTCGACATCGACCATTTCAAGGCCTATAATGACGCAAACGGTCATGTTGCAGGAGATATCGTGCTGGAGCGCATGGCTCGCATCATTCGCGAGGAATGCAGGGAGTCGGATATACCGGCACGGTTCGGAGGAGAAGAATTTGCCATACTGTTTCCCAGAACTGACAGCCGGAAGGCTGTAGAGATTGTCGATCGGCTGCGCCAGATCATAGCAGCAGAACCGTTTTATCATGAAAAAGCCCTTCCGGGAGGGCAATTGACGGTCAGTGGCGGAGTGGCGACGTATCCCCAGGACGCGGTCGACTGGTATTCCTTGATAAACAACGCGGATAAGGCGCTTTACAGTGCAAAGCAGACCGGAAGAAACAGGGTGATTCACTTCAAGCAGGTTGAAAAAGGCGAGGAAGCATCATCGAAATGAAACCGGAATTTTTCATCGCAAGGCGATTTGCATTCAAACCGCGTTCATCGTCCAGACCGACTTTTATCGTCTTTATGTCCGTCACCGGAATAGCCCTGGGGACTGCCGCTCTGATCCTGACTCTCTCAATCGTCAAGGGATTTTCATCACAGATTGAAAGCAAGCTTGTCGGGTTCAGTTCGCATTTCCAGATAAGGCAGGCAAAAGGAGCTCTGTTCATGCCGCTTCCCGCAGATACTGTTCGCCTCTCCACGATCGATAATATCGACATTGTCATACCCTTTCTCGAAAAAAACATTGTTCTGCAGAGCGGTAAAGACGATACAGAGCGGGTCAAACCCGCGATGTTGAAAGGAATAGCCGGAGAATCACCCCCGGCGTTTCTTGAGGAAAGCATAATCGAGGGCACGTGGTTTGACGAACCGGAACCTTCTTCGCTCGAAGTACTCGTGGGCAAACCGCTTGCCGAGTCTCTGAATCTTTCAACGGGGAGCAGGCTGCTTGTTATCAGCGCTTCCGGCGACTCTTCCGGAAACCTCATCCAGGCGGGAGATGACATCCTGAGTCTGCTCTCATCGCTCGATCTTGAACTGGCAACGGTCAGGGGAATCTATGAAACCGGTCTGAACGAAGGATTCGACGATTACATGGTGCTTGCCGATCTCGGTGCCATGCAGCAGTTTTTCAACAGGGGGAGACCGCTGATCAGCGGTTACGAGGTGCTGGTAGACGACCTCGAAGAGCTTCAGGAGACCGCATTGCAGGCTATCGGTCTTTTCGGCTATCCTTTCTACGGGTATACGGTTTACGAGCGTTACGCGAACCTGTTCGAGTGGCTGAAGCTTCAGCAGAACATAACGCCTCTTCTGATCATAACGATAACCGTTGTAGCCGTTTTCAATATCATATCGACCCTGCTTGTCCTGATCATTGAAAAAACAAGGGAGATCGGTATGCTCAGCGCTCTCGGGCTCCCGCCGGGAAAGATCAGCAGGGTATTTTTATCGCAGGCCTTCCTGATCGCGCTTGTCGGCATAGCGCTTGGCAATGCGCTCGCATTTGGATTCTCGGCTTTTGAGCTGCATTTCCAGCTGATAACGCTGCCCCGGAAAACCTACTTCATCGAACATGTTCCCATACAGCTTGATGTTCTCGATTACCTGACAGTATCGTGCCTTGTTGCCCTCCTGACGATGGTGTTCGCGTTTGTCCCGGCCCGCATTGCAGCATCACTGAAGCCCGGTACGGCGCTGCTGACATAAATCGTGACAAGTAACAAGTGACGAGTGACGAGAGGCGGGATGGATAGAAAGTGAATCGTTAACGGGAAGAGAGTCAGGCAGGGTTGGTACCAGGTAATAGGTAATAGGGGGAAGATAGTTTTTTGAATAATGTTGCGAGAAAAAAGCCATTTAGCGAACAGGCTAACTAGCCATCCTGCAAACGAGCTATCTGGATTTCTGAACAACTCAACAGTTCAACAAATCAACAACTCAACACATTCATGCATTTCTCTCCGGGTTTATGGATAGCCCAGCGGTTCAGTTTTGCCAGAAAGCGTTTCAGGGTCATCAACATCATATCAGCGATCAGTTTTGCCGGTATCGTTATTGGCGTTTCCACACTGCTTATCGTCATGAGCGTTCTCAACGGCTTTCAGGATGTTGCCAGGGGTCTTTTCCTGACAATCGAGAGTCCGGCCCAGGTGCTTCCGAAGAACGGCACTGACATGGAAGTAAGCGATGCTCTTTCTGCTGATATCGGGAGGATACAGGGGGTGACGGCGGTGGAACCGTTTGTCGAAGGGCCTGCCGTCCTGTCCGGTGCCGAGAAAAGCGAACTTGTCGTTGTCAAGGGGATTTCCTCAAAAGCACAGGTTCGGCTGTTGCGGCAGTCCGGCAGAAACACATCCTATTTCGGTCCGTCTACGATTTCCATTGGTGATATGCTGGCGCGCAAGACCAGGATCGTGCCGGGTCAGGATGTAAAGATGTTCAGCCCGGAACTGATCGCGCTTGGTCTGGAATCCCTCTCACAGCCCTATCTGCTTCCAGCGCTTACCTTTCCTGTCGTGACTGTTCAGTCGATATTTTCACTGCAGCGGATATTCAATGACCATTACGTGCTGGCATCTTCCGGGACGGCAAGAAAAATCCTTCTTCTCGACAGGGATCGATATTCGGGTATCGATGTGCGATGCAACAACGACAGCGCTTCACGCACAGCCCTTGTTGCCGCACTGCGTGACTGGATACGGCAAAACGGACTGGAGAATCGTTTTGTCGTCCGGTCGCTGGAAGAAAAGTACAAGGACGTTTTTGCCGTTATGGAAATTGAAAAGTGGGTGAGCTTCAGCATTCTTATGCTGGTCATTCTCGTAGCCGCAATGAGCCTGACCGGTTCGCTTACGATGACGGCCATAGATAAAAGGAGAGAGCTCTTCTACCTGAGGTGTCTGGGCCTGGAAAAACCGCAGTTCCTCATGATCTTTGTCATGGAAGGAGGAATGATCGGATTGGCGGGAACATTGGCGGGAGCTGTCATTGCCTGGGCGGGCTGCTCGCTTCAGGAAAGGTTCGGTTTCCTGAAGATGCCCTCGAAAAGCGCCTTTATCATAGACACATACCCTGTCAGTATGCAGACTGTCGATTTTCTTGCTGTATCTCTGGCTACAATAACGGTATCACTGCTCGTGAGCCTCTATCCTGCATTTACCGCTGCGCGTATTGCCGGAAGCAAAAGCCTTTCGGACAAGGCGAACTGAGCGAGGCGGCCTGTCAAAAAGAAGAGCGGCACCACCACTCTTCAGGGTGACGCCGCTTCTGCAGTCATGAAAATGATCCGTACGGCAGTTTATTCCTCGTCCTTGACAAAGAAACTTTTGTCTACGCCGCATACCGGGCACACCCAGTCGTCGGGAAGATCTTCAAAAGGTGTTCCGGGTTCGATGCCGTTATCCGGATCACCGTAATCGGGGTCGTAGACGTAACCGCAGGGTTCGCATTTCCATTTATCCATGGCTGAATCTCCTTTTGTTAATGTTTACGAGAGTAACGTTGTAAAGAACGCTCGCCGAAGCCGGCGGGTAAACATGGATTATCTTTTGCTCAAGACAGTGATGTAAAAGATTTTAACTCCTAAAAAGTTCATTGTCAGGTAAGAATCTTTCTGAACACAATCATATCGGAGCGGATAAATCCGTTTTTCCGGTAAAACTCGTGCGCCTTTACATTGTCTCCATCGGTCAGCAGGGTAACGCGCTCCAGCCCCGTTTTTTCGGCAAATTCGAGGGCATGGCGCAGCATTTTGCTGCCTATTCCATGGGAGCAGTATGACGGATCGACGATCATATCTTCGAGAATACCCACTTTTCCGCCCAAAGCTGTACTGATCGTATAAAGCAGCACGGTCATGGCCGGAATGGAGCGGTTCCAGGTGTCTTCGCAAACGATGACGGTTCCGGATGACGGGTTGTCAAGGATCATTCCAAGCCCCCGATGCTGGTTTTCCTGATCAGGGTAGAATTCATGTTCCTCCTTGAACAGCATTGCAAGGAGTTCGGAGCAGCGATCGATATCGCCATGATTCGCGGAGCGAATTACAAAGCGGGGTTGTTTACAACCATAAGGTTCTGTTGCGTTCTTATCGGATGCTTTCGTCATATATGAGGGTATGTTTTTCACTGTGGCGCCGGGTCTGCTGCAAGAACCGGATGCGCATCGGGCATGAAAAGGCAGCACCGGCCGCTGCAGGCACGTATTGTAATAATGAATACTCTATTATGTTAAAAAAATCTTCCCGTAAAAAAAGTCCCGCTATGGTACCGGAAACCGTGCCGTCAGTCGATGTTGTCCGTTATTGCGGGACATGGTACGAGATTGCATCATTCGCTCCCAAGGAGGAGCGGAACTGTGTGAAGACAAAGGCCGAATATATGTTGAACAGGTCCGGTTATGTCGATGTCCGTAACTCGTGCAGGCGGAAAGGCCGGGAAAAATCTATCAAGGCAAAAGCCTTCATTGTGCCCGATACCGGCGGTGCCAAGCTTACGGTCCGTTTCTTCAGGTTTATCAAAGGGGACTACTGGATTGTGGATCTTGCAGAAGACTACTCGTGGGCAGTCGTTTCGACTCCAACGGCAGGAAGCCTTTGGATCCTGAGCCGAACGCCATATATGGATGAAACGTTATACGGCAGTATTGTCGGGAAGCTCAAGGAAAAGGGGTTCGATACCGGGCGATTGGTGAGAACCGTTCAACGCGATTGAAGCATTCAGTAGTGTTGAGAGTGAGGAATTGATTATTCATTTTGCAAGTAACCACATTCTGATATCTTCCTTACTGGTAACTGGTAACTGGTAACTGGTAACTGGTAACTGGTAACTGGTAACTGGTAACTGGCCTTGCATTTGTAATTTTCAGCCTGGCAAAACAGTATGGAAGCATTCTGGCTTTCGATGTCGATGATCTTTGTTGCGGAGCTCGGTGACAAATCGCAGCTTCTCGCCTTGACGCTGGCAACCTGCTATAACGCCCGCATCGTCTTGTGGGGGATTTTCTGGTCGACACTTGCGGTACACATGGTTTCGACCGCAGCAGGAAATTACGTTGGTGATCTTCTTCCTCTCGACTGGGTCCTGTTTCTTGCAGGGTTTTCATTTATTGTTTATGGATTCTGGACGTTGAGGGGAGATCACCTTGACGAAGACGGTCAGACCTGCAAACCTGCTGTGCATCCGTTCTGGCTTGTCTTCTCGACCTTTTTCATGGCTGAACTCGGCGACAAGACGATGCTGAGCACCCTGTCCCTTGCAGCAACGCTGCCTTTCATGCCGGTCTGGATCGGATCGACGCTCGGTATGGTCGCTTCGGATGCGCTGGCAATCGTTGCGGGGAAGGTCCTGGGCAAACAACTTCCCGAAAAGGCTATACATATCGTCGCAAGCCTCATCTTTTTCATCTTCGGTGCCGTAACGATGTACCGGGGAGGAGTGTCATTCGGGCCGGTAATATGGATTACCGCTGGTATTGCTGTGGGATTGTCCGGTTATTTATTTCTCAGAAAGCCGCGGCGCGATCCCTGAAAGCCTCCACGGCGTGCTTTTTCCGGTATGCCCCGGTTCCGGAGGAGCATATCCGGAAGGGAACCCAGGCGGCAAACCTCTCATTTTTGCTATCTTGCTTCGGCAATGAACATATCTCCACACCATCGGAATATGACGGGTATACTGGAAATAGAAGCCCTCGGCTTTTCATACAACAATGCAGCAAAGACCGTGTTCCGCGAGCTGGACCTTGTTGTCGGGACGGGGGAGTTTGTTCTTGTCAAGGGAGCGTCCGGTTCAGGAAAGTCCACCCTTTTGCGCCTCATCTGCAGGCTTGAGGCCAGCGAAAGCGGCAGAATCCTTTTCAAAAGCAGAAAAATCGAGGAGTATTGTCCGTCTGAGCTGCGCCGCTCCATTGTCTATGTTTCCCAGATCCCGGCGATGATCGAAGGCTCCGTTGAAGAAAACCTGGTCTTTCCGTTTTCTTTTGCAGCCAACAACGGTTTGGAACGGCCGTCTGAAAAACAGCTTTCGGAGATGCTCGAAACCTTTTATTTGAGTGATGTCAGCCTGCAGCACCAGGCAAGGAACCTCTCCGTCGGCCAGCAGCAGCGTCTCGCCCTGATGCGTGCCCTGCTGCTCGATCCTGAAATACTCCTTTTGGACGAACCGACGTCCGCACTCGATGCGGAAAGCACATCCATGGTTTTTTCGATTGTGGAGCAGCTCAATATAGCCCGAAAAAAAACTGTCGTCATGGTTACGCACGGCTCTTTTGTTCCGCAACATGTCAGCCCTGTACTGTACCTGCTTGAAAACAAAAAACTGAGAAACGTATGAGCCAGGTCGTCGAGATCGGTCTCTGGCAGCTTCTGCTGGCACTCCTGTTTATCCTGATAGCTCAGATCGCATCGTTTGTCTATAATCTCGGTCTCAACAAGGATATAACCGTCGGGACGGTAAGGACGTTCGCCCAGCTTTTTCTCATGGGGTATGTCCTGACGTTCATATTCCGGATCGAAAATCTCTGGCTGACCCTCGGGATTTTCGCGGTCATGGCTGTATCGGCCTCCTTTATCATTCGCGGAAGAGTCAAGGAAAAAGAGGTGCCGTATATGCTGCCGACGTTCATGACGATGTTTGTCAGCTATTTCATTACCGCGCTGTTTGTTACCGGTCTGATCGTCGGCGTCGCTCCCTGGTGGGAGCCGCGTTATTTTATTCCTATAGGCGGCATGGTTATCGGCAACTCGATGTCCGCCCTCGCCATTGCCCTCGAACGCCTTTTCAGGGAAATGCGGCAGCAGAAAGGGCTTATCGAGACAAGGCTCTGCCTGGGAGCGAACTACAGGGAAGCAAGCTCGGAAATGTTTCGCAACGCCGTTTCGGCAGGCATGATACCGTCGATCAACGCCATGATGGGAGTCGGGCTTGTGTTCATACCCGGTATGATGTCGGGACAGATCCTTGCCGGAGCAGATCCCCTGCAGGCAATACGCTACCAGATCGTCATCATGCTCATGCTGGTAGGCTCGACCGCAACAACATCCATCATCACCATCCTTATCGTAAGAAAACGCTGTTTCGGAAAAGGAGAAGAACTGCTCTTGGGGGAGAAGTAGCGGCGCTCATTGAGCGCAGGAGTAACTCTCTTCGTTCGCAGTAGCCAGTAGCAGCTCACGTTGTTCGCAGGAGTAGGGAATAGGATGACATAAAAGGCTAATGTCAAAATCCAAAATGACTTCTAAATTCAGTGCTGAATAACACTTTTTTAAGCAATCTCCGGAAAAACTATCTTCCCCCTATTACCTATTACCTATTACCTATTACCTATTACCTATTACCTCATCTTTTCCCGCTATCCCCTTGCCGATCATCATCACCGCTATACCTGCTGCTATCATGGCGAGGCAGAGTATCTGGCCCATGGATAACTGCATGAAGACGAAGCCGAGGTGTGCGTCCGGTTCGCGGTAAAATTCGATAAAGAAGCGAACAATGCCGTATCCGAGGAGATAGATTCCCGACAGAAAGCCCGGGTAGGGAGCTTTTTTACGGATCATCCAGAGGACGGCAAAAAGGAATATACCTTCGAAAAATGCCTCATAAAGCTGTGACGGGTGCCGCAGCGAATCCCCGGGAGCCATGGGAAAGTACATGCCGACGGGGGCCGCGGTGATCCGGCCGTAAAGCTCACCGTTGATGAAATTGCCGAGGCGTCCGAACGTGTACCCGAGCGGTATGGCGACGATAAACAGGTCGATTGTCTTCAGGAAAGGCTTTCCCTGGCTTTTCGTATAGAGCCATACGGCGAGCATGACGCCTATGGCGCCTCCATGATAGGACATGCCTGATATGCCGGAAAAGCTGCAACTGCCCCCGATAAAGCTGAACGGAATCAAAGCGCCGACCGGATTGGAAATAAATTCGGGAAAGCTGTAAAACAGGAGATAACCGAACCTGCCTCCCAGAAGCACTCCCAGGATAGCCCATGTCAGCAGGTCGCCGACGAAGGCGTTCGTATAGGGAAGCTTTTCACTTTTGATCCTGTGGCTGGTGACCAGATAGACAATGCCGAAGGCGACAATGTACATCATGCCGTACCAGCGGACAGGAAAATTGCCGATCGTAAAAATGACCGGGTCCATCCGGGAGGGGAGTGTCTGCCACCAGTAAATGAATGTGTCCATGATACGGTTTTCTCAGTAAGATTGCTTGACGGAATTAACGCGGCAGCACCTGTTTATTACGGGAAAGTCACAAAAAAGTAGGGCAGCCTGTTTTCGGGCAAAAAAAAGACACGGGATTGTTGGTCTGGGAAACGAAATTGCTTGAAACAAGAGGAAATATAGCTATATTTAAGCTTTGCGCTTTTTTTAATTTTCGTTTTTGTACCGTTTAACAAAAAAATACGAATAGAATGGCAAAGATACTTGAAGGTTCGGCTATGAAGTTTTTCGACAAGTGGGGCATTCCGGTGCCGAACTACGTTGTTGTCATGGACCCGGACAGGCTGGCTCAACTGGGCGAAGCAAACAAATGGCTCAGGGAATCAAAACTCGTCGTAAAGGCTCACGAAGCGATCGGCGGAAGGTTCAAGCTCGGACTTGTCAAGCTTGGACTCAACCTTGACGAGGCTGTGGAAGCGGCTCGCGAAATGATCGGCAACAAGGTCGGTACCGCGGAGATTCGTCAGGTTATTGTCGCTGAAATGCTCGAGCATGATGCAGAATACTATATGTCGATTGCCGGCAACAAGGACGGATCGGAACTGCTTGTTTCCAAACACGGCGGCGTTGACATCGAAGATAACTGGGATACGGTCAGGCGCATCCAGATCCCCGTGGACGAACATCCTTCAATAGAAGACCTTACCGTTTTGGCTGAAGAAGCCGGTTTTGAAGGTGAAATTGCGCAGCGAGTCGGCAAGATCGCTTCCAGGCTGGTGCTTTGTTTCGACAACGAAGACGCGCAGTCCATCGAGATCAATCCGCTCGTCATTCGTCAAAGCGATATGCGTTTCGCGGCACTTGACGCAGTCATGAATGTCGACTGGGACGCAAGGTTCCGTCACCCGGACTGGGATTTCAAGCCTGTTTCGGAGATCGGCCGTCCATATACCGAAGCCGAACAGCAGATGATGGAACTCGATTCCAGGATCAAGGGATCGGTCAAGTTCGTTGAAGTTCCCGGAGGGGAAGTCGCTCTTCTGACGGCTGGCGGCGGCGCTTCGGTGTTTTACGCGGATGCTGTTGTTGCGCGCGGCGGTACGATCGCCAACTATGCCGAATATTCGGGTGCGCCTCCGGACTGGGCGGTTGAAGCGCTGACCGAGACGCTCTGCCAGCTTCCCAATATCAAGCACATCATTGTCGGCGGTGCCATCGCAAACTTCACCGATGTCAAGGCAACCTTCGGGGGGATCATCAACGGTTTTCGCGAAAGCAAGGCAAACGGTTTTCTCAAAGGCGTCAAGATCTGGGTGCGCCGCGGCGGCCCGAACGAAGCCGAAGGTCTTGCTGCAATCAGCAAGCTCAAGGACGAAGGTTTCGACATTCATGTCTATGACAGGAACATGCCTATGACCGATATCGTTGACCTTGCCCTCAATTCCTGAGAGGCGGCATTGCAGTAACAAGTATTGATTTGATAACCAATTAAACCGGATAATAACTGTGAGCATTGTAATCAATAAAGAGACACGCGCTGTTATCATCGGCGGTGCAGCCGGCGTGAACGCGGCAAGAAAAATGGCCGAATTCGACTTTCTCGTCAAACGTCCCCTTACGATACAGGCATTCGTCTATCCGCCGGAAGAGGGTCAGCAGAAAGAGATTTTTCTTGGCGGTGAACTGAAAAACATCAAGGTCTATTCGACACTCGACGAAGCGCTTGCCGACAACCCGCAGATCAACACCGCACTTGTCTATCTGGGGGCATCCCGTGCGACCAAGGCGACAGAGGAGGCCCTTGAATCGGAACACATCAACCTTGTTTCGGTCATCACCGAAGGTGTGCCGGAAAAAGATGCAAAGAAACTCCGCATTCTTGCCGAGAACAAAGGGAAAATCCTCAACGGTCCATCTTCCATCGGCATCATGTCGGCAGGCAAGTGCCGTCTCGGCGTGATCGGCGGTGAATACAAGAACCTCAAGCTTTGCAACCTTTACAGGCCTGGTTCGTTCGGCGTTCTCACCAAATCGGGCGGCCTTTCCAACGAAGCGATGTGGCTTTGCGCCCAAAACGGTAACGGTGTAACATCGGCAGTCGCCATCGGCGGTGACGCCTACCCCGGCACTGATTTTGTCACCTACCTTGAAATGTTCGAAAACGATCCCGACACAAAAGCAGTCGTCATTATCGGTGAAGTCGGCGGATCGCTCGAAGAAGAAGCCGCGGAATGGCTTGCTGCAGAAAAACGCCGCATCAGGGTTGTCGCTGCTATCGGCGGTACCTGCCAGGAAGTGCTGCCTCAGGGTATGAAGTTCGGCCATGCGGGCGCAAAAGAGGGCAAGAAGGGTGCCGGCTCTGCTCGTTCCAAAATGAATGCGCTTCGTGAAGCAGGCGCAGTGGTGCCCGACACGTTCGGCGGACTCAGCAAGGCAATCAAGCAGGTCTACGATGAACTTGTCGCTGACGGAACCATCGCTCCTGAAGAGCCGATTGCCGACGAACTGCTTCCCGATCTGCCGCCGAAAGTGCAGAAGATCATCAAGAAAGGGGAAGTCGTCGTCGAGCCGCTTATCCGTACAACGATTTCCGATGACCGCGGTGAAGAGCCGCGTTACAGAGGTTACGCCGCATCGGAACTTTGCGAGAAAGGATACGGCATGGAAGACGTTATCGGCCTGCTCTGGAACAAGAAGCTTCCGACACGCGAAGAGTCCGAGATCATCAAACGCATCATCATGATCTCCGCAGATCACGGCCCTGCTGTTTCGGGTGCCTATGGCGCCATTCTCGGAGCCTGCGCAGGAATCGACATGCCCCAGGCGGTTTCAGCCGGTATGACCATGATCGGCCCGCGTTTCGGCGGTGCCGTTACCAATGCAGGTAAATATTTCCAGATGGGTGTCAAGGACTTCCCGAACGACATTCCGGGCTTTCTTGCCTGGATGAAGAAAAACGTCGGTCCTGTACCGGGTATCGGCCACCGCGTCAAAAGCCTGAGAAACCCTGACAAACGGGTCAAGTACCTGATTTCCTATGTGAAGAACGAGACCTCGCTGCATACGCCTTGTCTCGACTTTGCAATGGAAGTCGAAAAAGTGACGACGGCAAAGAAGGATAACCTTATCCTGAACGTCGACGGCACCATGGGCGCGATCCTGATGGACCTCGGATTCCCGATCCAGTCGCTCAACGGGTTCTTTGTCCTTGCACGTACCATCGGCATGATCGGACACTGGATCGACCAGAACGAGCAGAACTCCAGGCTGATCAGACTGTACGACTACCTCATCAACTACGCTGTAGAAGACGAGAGGGAAGTGCCTGAGAAGAAGTAAGCGCCTTTATAAAAGTCGTTTGTTGTTTATAAAAAGCATGGTTGTCTGTTGATGGCCATGCTTTTTTTTGTGTCTGTTTTATATTACAGAAAAACAAAACCTCCACTATCATGATAAAACTGCTTGAGTTATTACGCTTCACCGGCTGCGGTCTCGGTGTGTTTCTTGCTTACTGTTTTGGAAATACTCCCGAAGAAATCCTTCGAATAATGACTCCGTGGTTTATCGGTTCAGTTGCCGGATTATCGGGAATTGAAGGATTGTTTTTCTCGGAAAAAGCAGCTCAAGAGAAAGGATTCGAAAAGGGAAGTAACTACCAGCGCCAAAACGCCTTCTGGTTTCTCTCGATAGCGGTAATTGCAATCCTTACCTATATTTCAGGCTGGAATGCCTATGCGAACATAGCCCTGGTCTTTGTCTTCTGTCTCTTTCTTATCCTCTCGGCAATCAATCATACGTATACCATTTTTTCTGAAGAAAACCGGACATGGCAAAACGTTATTCGGCCCGTATTAACCGCGCTCCTTACGATTGTTTTCTGGCATCCTGTGATGTCTATATTGTTTGATTAATTCGGATTTATTCGAAAAAAAGATAAAAGATGTGAAATTGAATAATTTCTTATACAGAAGGTTAAGACTGAGCAGAGAAACGAGTTGGAAGGGGAGGAACCGGCTGTCTGCCATATTTCAGGTTCCAGTAGGACCAGGAACGTATGTCAAAAATGCCGGGAGGGGCGTTTTCTAAAACCTCACGGTATTCATCAGGCCCCACGATGCCTTCCAGAGCTTTTAAATCTTCAATGGTTCCATATGTCATGACATATGCCATAAAATGCAGGGGATTGGAGAGGGCTTTTTCAGGCTGCATGAACCATACGACACGGCGGGCTACCCGGATTATACAGGTGTCGCCATCCAATTTACCTCGATGACGGCATCAGTTCCGAAGGGACGATGGGGAGGTGGTAACGATTCTCTGAGCTGTTTCCTAGGCAAAGCAGTAGCGGTTTTTGGAATGAACCAATAAGGGGCATCTGGAGGCCAAAGCCCAAATGGTTTCAATTCGGAAGAAAATAATCGATTGACCTGACCGGAATAAAGTGCTCGCTTTGAGAGAGCAGGGTCGCGGTGTTGCCGTCATTGCCCAGCAGATGAATATCGGAATGTCGACCGTGTATGTATTATACTTCAAGATGAAAAGAACGGGATTATCGGGCAGGAGGAACAAGATTGATTATCATTGATCCAAATTAATAGAGAGTAATTTTTTCTGCTTTATGATCAGCTATTTATTAGTGTGCCGAGTTTTTATTTTTACTGTAAAATCCAAATTTTATTAAGGATATAATTATTCATTAGTCCCTCATTACATGGATCAGGCAAAAAAGGACTTCTTCATCAGTTACACGGGCGCTGATCGGCAATGGGCCGAATGGATTGCCTGGAATCTGGAGCAGGACGGATATACTACTATCATTCAAGCTTGGGATTTCCATGCGGGTGACAATTTCATTCTTGCAATGGATAAAGCCGCAAAAGAAACGAGAAGAACGATCGCTGTCCTGTCTAAAAAGTATCAAAAGTCTGTATATGCACAGCAAGAATGGGCTGCAGCGCTGGTGTATAATGAAAAAAGCAGGAAAAGGCTGATACCAATCAGGATTGATGGTGTCAAGCCTGATGGATTATTTGCTGCTTTGATTTATATCGATCTTGCCGAACTTCATGAGGATCAAGCCAAAGCTCTGCTTATAAAAGAGATACAAGCCTCGTTAAGCGATGAACCTGTGCGGCCCAAAAAAGCGCCCCCTTTTCCTCTAGGTGCACAAAAACCTCGTTTCCCGGGAATTATTCGATCAGATTGTGCGCTTCCTCAACGAAACCCGAATTTTACCGGTCGTGATCAGATTCTGGATGACCTTAGGACAAGGCTGATCAATGGGAATAGTATCGCTCTCACACAGCAGGCTCTTTATGGTATGGGGGGCATTGGCAAGTCGCAACTCGCTCTTGAATACGCCTATCGCAATAGATCATCATATAAGCATGCCTGGTGGATACGTGCAGAAGAAGAATCCTCTTTGATGGCTGGCTATACTTCTATAGCAAAAGATCTTGGATTATCAGAACAAGATTCTATTGATCAGGTAGTAATTGTTCAGGCTGTACGCTACTGGCTGGACACTCATCAGTGCTGGTTGTTGATTTTCGACAATGCTAGAGAGTCAAGTTGTATCCGTGATTATCTTCCAACGGCTGCTGGTGGCCATGTACTGATTACCTCTCGGAATCCTGACTGGAGAACAATCGGAACTCCACTGAACGTCAATGTCTGGCAGAGGGATGAATCCATTGTATTCCTGAAAAAACGAACAGGTCAGGATAATACAGCAGGCGCTGATGCCCTTGCAGATTCTCTGGGTGATCTCCCATTGGCTCTAGAACAGGCTGCTGCCTATATCGATAACAAGCACAAAAGTATTACCGAGTACCTGTTATTGTTTAATTCTCGCCGCCAGGATCTCTGGAAGAGGGATAAGGCTCCTGCAGATTATCCCGATACCGTCGCCACAACATGGATAATGGCATTTGAGGCTATTCAGGACATTTCTTTTGCCAGAGATATCTTATTGCTTTGCAGTGTCATTGCGCCTGATGCCATCCCGAAAAGGCTGGTGACAAGAGCTTTGGCGTATGTTCAAGCAGATGATGAGAACGAACTGCAGGATATCGATCCCCTCGATTTTGACGATGCCATTGCAGCACTCTGTTCGTATTCATTGATCACGGTCGATACCGGTATATTCTCCATCCATCGCCTTTTACAGGCAGGGGCACAGGATTGGATAGGTCATGAAGCCATTTCCCGGTATCGAAAGATAATACTCAAGGTGCTGAGCGAAGAGTTTCCTTGTGAAGGCCACGACAATCCTATTTGTTGGCCGGAATGTGCCAAGCTTTTCCCACATGCTGAAGCGGTTACAGCGGCCTATGAAAATGACATTCATGAGGGTTTAAAAACTGCAGAATTACTGAACAAAATGGCGGAATATCAAAATGGCCGCGCCCTTTATGCTCAAGCTGAACTATTATATCGCCGTGCTCTGCAGATCAGGGAAGTACTCCATGGGCCAGAACACCCTGATGTAGCTGAAAGTCTTAATGATTTATCTGTATTACTCTACCACCAAGGCAAGTTTAGCGAAGCTGAGCCATTGTGTCGTCAAGCTCTGCAGATCAGAAAAAAACAACTAGGGGCCGATCATCTCGAATTTGCTGAAAGCCTTAGCAATCTAGCTGTATTTCTTGACAATCAAGGCAAGTATAGCGAAGTCGAACCATTTTATCGACGTGTGCTGCAGATCAGGGAACAAAAGCTGGGTCATGAACATCCTATTGTTGCTTTTAGCTTAAATAATCTGGCGTGGTTTCTCACGAATGTTGGTAGAAACAGCGAAGCTGAGCCATTGTTTCGACAAGCTCTACAAATCAGGGAACAAAAGCTGGGTCATGAACACCCCGATGTTGCGCAGAGTCTCTACAGTCTGGGATCATTGCTTGAAACCCAAGGCGAGTATAGCGAAGCTGAGCCATTGTTTCGACGAGCTCTCAAGATTAGGGAACAAAAGCTGGGTTATGAACACCCCGATGTCGCGACAAGCATCAACAATCTGGCAGGATTGCTGAAAGCTCAAGAGAAATATGCCGAAGCCGAGCCATTGTTTCGACGAGCTCTACAGATCGGGGAACAAAAGCTGGGTCATGAACACCCCGATGTTGCGACAAGCATTAACAGTCTGGCGTTAGTGCTGCATGATCAGGACAAATACACCGAAGCCGAGCCGTTGTATCGGCGAGCTCTCAAGATTCGGGAACAACAGTTAGGCAGC
>JANQMO010000059.1 GCA_028280025.1 Chlorobium sp.
CACCATCCTGACAAGGGCGCAGAAGAAACGCGATTACTACTACCGCTCATCGAGAGGCCGAAGGATGTTCAGCATGAACCTTGGCCCCATTGCCCTTGCATTCGCCGGTATGAGCAGCCCTGATGACCAGGTGTTTCTTGATTCAGTTGCAAGCCTTCCGCAGGAACAAAGAGTCCCGGCAATCCTTCACCATCAGGGCCTCGATTGGGCAATCGAGCTTCTTGACAATCTTCAATATATAACCAGGTAACACCTAAAGCTATGAAACGACGAATTCTATCACTGCTGACCGGAGTTATTATGCTCCTGCCGTTTATGCAGGTACAGGCTGCGATATCAGTCATTGACATATCCAACCTGAGTCGAAACACAGTCACGTCAATTCAAATGGTTCAGGACGTGGCACACCAGGTGACGCAAATCCAGAACCAGATACGTCAGTATGAGGCACTGTTGGAAAGTCTGAAAAGGCTTGATAAGAGCACCTATCATCAGGTAAAGAACCTCGTAAGGGCACAGACAGATGATTACAATCAGATATTTGGAGACATCGACAAGATTGGTTTCGGATTGAACGATATAGGCAACCAATTTAACCAGTTGTTTCCAGCTGATTCAAATTGGGAAAACATTCCATACGCATCTTATGGGGGATACTATAAGAATTGGACTGAGATGTTAAAGGAAAGTGCTGAAACAGCAATGAAAGCGCAATCTGTTGTTGAGCGAACAATTGATTACAACAGCGAGATTGAGGAAATTCTCAAAAGTTCAGAGGCCGCAGGTGGAGAGGTTCGGCAATTGCAGGCACAAAACCAGATGATTGCCGTTCTCAGTCAGCAGATGAGCGACCTGACAACGGCGCTTGCCGCCAATGGTCGAGTTGCCTCGTCTGCAGCAGCAAAAGCAGCGGCAGAGGAAGAGGCTAAGAGAGCAAAAAACAGAATGGTAACACAAAGCTTGTTAAGCGAAAGAACAGAGCCAACAGAAGCAGCGCCAATGACTCCTTTGTGGGAGCCGAATTAATATCCATTATCCTCTGAATCACTACTATCATGAATAACTTTATTCGCTTTGTTTATTTCTTTGCCATCATGTTAATCATAACAGGTTGCACTGGCAATGCAGATAATGTTTCGATATCAAAATCACAGAAAGATTCATTCAAAAAAAACAATCATGATTTAACTGAAAGCCTCTTAAATGAAAGAACAGATCCGACGGAAGCAGAACCAATGCCTCCATTGTGGATTCCTGAAGATTAAAAACGTTAATCTTTTCATGGTGTAAGCTTTTCATGGATATACTCATTGTTAATTCTAGCGTTCTTACTACGACACTCAAGGCTTTTATTGCAGCTTTCTCAAGAGGGTGGGGTGAGATCAAAGATCTTATTATTTGGCTTTCAGGAACACTATTAACCTTAGAGCTGGTAATGACCGGTTTGTGGTGGGCGCTCGGTGGTAGTGAGCAGCTAGTTAATATTATGAAAAAGCTAATGTATCTGCTGGTCTGGAGTTGGATTGTGTTGGAATTTCCCCAGCTCGCACAGACTATTGCTTTCTCTCTTGCTGAGGCAGGCGAGATGGCAGGTGGATTGGTGCCAGATCATAAGACTCTTATGGACCCTTCAGCTATTGTGGGTAAGGGTTTTGTTTTGTTTAAGCCTATTGCTGATGCAGTTGGCGAACAGGGATGGAACTATGGCAACGCGATATACTTCGCACTTGTATGGGCTCTGATTGCTATTTCTTTTGTGATTGTTGGATGGCAGGTTTTTTTCACGATGCTTGAGTTCTATCTCATTGTCGCATTAGCTGGCATTTTGGTTCCATTCGGCTTTTTTACCCCTACAAAGTTTTTAGCAGAAAAAACTGTCGGTGCGGTAATTGCATCAGGTGTGAAGCTAATGGTGCTGAGTTTTATTATCGCAGTCAGCAGTAATATTATCGACTATATGGTGATCCCTGAGAAGGCGATTATTGATCATACACTTGCTATGTCTGGTTTACTTGTTTCTGGTTCTCTCGCTTTCCTCGCCTGGAACGCTCCCGGCATAGCAGCTGGTCTTGTTTCCGGCAGTCCGTCACTTTCTGCTTCTACTGCGGCTTCGCAAGCTGCGTCTGCCGGTGTTGGGGCTACGGCTGTAGTGGGTGGTGGTGCTATTGCTGCAAGTGCGGCCAGTAAGTTTGCCGCGACAAGAGCCGCTTCTTTGGCTGGTTCCTCGGGCAAGATTGGTTCGATGGCCGGGCGGATGAGCGGTATGAGTAAGGCAGGAGGAAAAGCTGCCGGTACGGCAGTTGCTCAATCATCAAAAGTGGCGGGTAAGGCTATGCAGGCAGGCGGTGAAGCTGTTGCTGGTGCAGGTAAAGGCATGCAGTCGGCCGGGGCTGCAATCAGCAGTACTCCTGTACCGGTTGTTTCTCAGGTTGCCGGTGCGGCAGTTTCTGCTGCCGGAGCCGCCACTCAGGCGGCTGGCAAAGCTATGTCTGCGGCAGGTAAGGCAGTTGAGAAAACCGGTGAAGTTGCCGGAAAAGGCATTGAAAAAGCGGGTGAGGCAGCCGGAAAAGGAATAGAGAGGGCAGGCGATGCAGCAGGTAAGGGGGTAGAGAGAACCGCTAAAGCAGCCGGGGAATATGCAAAGAAACCCAGTAAAGCACCTGAATGGGCTAAAAAGGCGCTGGACACTGCAAAGACAGTGCGTGATGCCGTCCCTTCGGAGGATGCTCGTCCTTATGGGGGAGATATGAGCCCGAGATTGTAACTCTGAACATTTATCCAACATAATCTATATGGTACGAGAAAAATTCAATCCGGCAGGACAGCCTGTCACGCCCTACCAGAAGGCAGCAAAGGAATGGGATGACAGGATCGGTTCCGCCCGGGTGCAGGCCCATAGCTGGAGGTTGGTCGCTTTGCTTGTGATCCTGTGCGTTGCCATGCCCTCTATCGCAGGCCTTGTCTATGTCAGCGCGCAGCCGAAGCCGGTGCACATTATCGAGGTGTCAACAGACGGGAGCGCACAGTACCGGGGTGTCGGCGGCAGGGCCTACAACAACTATACGCCGTCCGATGCGTCTGTCAAGTATCATTTGAGGCGGTTTGTAAACAATACCCGCATGATAACGTCGGATCAGGCTGTTCTGAAAAGAAACTGGCTCGATGCATACAACTTTGTTACGCAGAACGCGCGGAATACACTGAACGGCTATGTGCAGAACAGCAATCCTTTTGAGCGAGCGATTACCGAGCGGATCGGTATTGCCATTACCGCCATGGTGCAGGTTTCTGCAGATACGTGGCAGGTAGACTGGACCGAGTCGAAGTGGAACGACAAGGGGCTGTCGCTCGGCGATGATCACTGGCGGGGCATGTTCAAGGTTGTGCTGCAGCAGCCCGCCGATGAAGAGCAGCTTGCCGTCAATCCGATCGGGTTGTACATCGATGAGCTTCACTGGTCAAAAATTCAGCAACAGTAACCAATTGTGACCATGAATATAGTACACTTGCTTTCCGGATTGTTCTCTTTGCTGCTGTTTGTCGGCTGCACGGCCCAGGCGTCCGCTCCGCTTCATGAAGCTACGGCCGAGCCTGAACCGGTGACAAAAACCGTTTTTGTCAGGCCGACAGAGTTTGCCAACAACGATCCGCAACCGCTTCCCGTTGCTACCGTCGCGTCGGCCGGATCGGACAAACCGTGGCATGTCATCGACAAAGCGAACGAAAAATCTGCACAGAATCCTCATGCCTACGGATATTTCAATTCGATCATGAACTATGATTATGTCCCGGGCTTTCTGTTTAAGGTTTATACCGCGCCCTTGCGGATTACCGATATTCAGCTTCAGCCGGGTGAAAAAATCATCGGTTCACCGGTTGCCGGTGATGTTGTCCGCTGGGTGCTGGGGAACGGAGA
The DNA here is from genome assembly GCA_028280025.1 of Chlorobium sp. GTDB lineage: Bacteria > Bacteroidota > Chlorobiia > Chlorobiales > Chlorobiaceae > Prosthecochloris. Next base: position 3,917 of record JANQMO010000059.1, read on the forward strand.
GAGTAAGGTCAACGGGGTCACGCAGCAGCATCTGTATATCAAGCCGACACAGCCCGGACTTAAAACGACAATGGTCATAACGACTGACAAGCGTACTTATCATATCGAACTCCACAGTTACCAGGAAACCTACATGGCTGCTGTAAGCTGGAATTATCCGCAGGAGGCTCTTGCCTTGCAACAGACGCGCGAGAAGGAGACAACCGATACCGCGGTGAGCGTTGAAAACCTGAATTTCGATTATAACGTCGATGTCAAAAAAGGCAGGAAACCGGTCTGGCTGCCGGAGAAGATTTTCGATGACGGCAGAAAAACGTTCATCCAGTTTCCCGAGGATATGCTCAATCGTGAAGCACCCGTGCTGTTTGTCATGGGGAAAGGAGCGAAAGAGGGCCAGCTGGTCAACTATCGCATGAAAAACGATTACTATGTCGTCGACCGGCTGTTCGAGCGTGCTGAACTTCGACTCGGGACCAAAAAACAGACGATCGTCGAGATCGAGCGGCGGTGATCCGATAACCAAACGTTGTAATTCGTCATGACCGATTTTTTTTCGCGCGATGATGTTCATGCTTCAAAAGTGAATCCCGATGATGCCCGGTTGAAGATGAACAGACCGAAAGGCCGGTCTTTGAAAAAAGGGCCGATCATCGCCATTCTTGCCGGTACCGGAGCGATCCTGTTCATTGCATTCATGGTTGCCATGCAGGACAATTCAGCCGTTAAGGATGGTGACAACAAGAAAGAGGTTGTCATATCCGGAGATCGTTCTATTCCTGATGTCATCAGAAGCGCGTCCGATGTTCCGGGTACAACGATTAGCGCCGCCATACCGGAAGAGTCTTTGTCTGGTGATCCAGGAACTGCTTTGATGAATCCCGACCAGGTACAGATGGTCAAACCGGTCGAACCCCTTCCGAGATATACTTCTCCCAGGGAGTCGGAGAAGAAGAAATCTGCTGATGAGAAAGCATATGAAAAAGCCCTTGTGGCAGGAGTATCCTTTGAGAAGCGTTCCGGTGACGGGCTTTTGCAGGCGGCAGTTCCAAATCCTGCCGCCTCGATGCTGTCGGCCTATACAGACAAGATCGCTGAAGCGAGTAAAATTGGGGCAAATCCGTTCGGCGGATCAGATCCGAACAAGCAGGAAAGCAAGAACGATTTTATTGACGACCTTAGCGGGCAGAAAGAATCCGTTTCTTCGACGATGAAACCGCCGGTAAGCCCTTATGAGATCAAAGCAGGAACCATCATCCCGGCAAGTCTCATCACCGGACTTAATTCCGATCTGCCGGGCGACGTTATCGCCCAGGTCAGGGAGAACGTCTTCGATACCGTGAGCGGAAACTATCTGCTCATCCCGCAGGGGTCGAGGCTGATCGGCAGGTATGACAGCAAAGTCAGTTACGGCCAGAGCCGGGCTCTCGTTATCTGGACCCGTTTAATAAGGCCGGACGGCGGCTCTATCCGTTTGGAGAACATGCCCGGAACCGATCTTGCCGGTTATGCAGGTTTCAAAGACAAGGTCGATAACCATTTCGATCGGCTTATCGGAGGTGTTGTGCTGGCTTCAGTACTGTCTGTTGGGGCTATCATGTCAGGCGGTGATTACGACGGCTCCGATGACATGTCTATGGATGAAGTTTTTGCTGCAAATGCCGGTGAGGAAATCAACAGCGCCGGAGAAAAAATTACCAGGAAAAACCTCGATATCCAGCCAACCATCAAGATTCGTCCGGGTTTTTCCGTGAACGTCCTGGTCAACAAGGATATGGTGATTCCTCCGTTCAAGAGTTAATTCGGAACGTTTGTGCATGAAAAGCAGCAACGCTGATTTCAAAAGCGTGGTGAACAAACACCAATATTAACTACAGCAGATATGCTTATCACGCTTGCTGTCGCTGGGGTCCTGACGCTTATTGCCCTGATGACCGTTTATACGCATGGGCTCAGGGAGGGCTTGGCGTTTCTGTTTATCGGCATAGAAGTTTTTTTGCTGGTCGTCATGGCCGGGGCCTCTCTGGTATATCTCGGACCGACGCTCCTCTCCGGAGCCTTGTTCGTCGCCGCTTTTGTGCTGGTTACCGTCCTTGTTGCCATCATATTCAGATTTGCATGCAAGTGGTCGCTTCTTCACTGGCTCAAATCGTTGCAGTGATGTTTGGTTTGTGGACGTGGTGGACGGAGTGGACTTTATGGACAGGGGGAATCTGGATTTGAGTTTGATGACAAGCTTAAAACTTAGTTGACATCATAAGGGCAATTACCAACAACCTTCAAGGAATAATCATTATGAAATACCTGAAAACCATTTTCGCTCTCCTTGCAGTTGCATTTATCGTGACCGGCTGCAGTTCTCGAAAAGATGCCAGCAAAAGCAATTTCAAGCGTGTCATCAATGACTACTATGCGAAACACTGCATCATTGTCGAAGCGGGTGTCAGCAGCTTTCCTGTTGTAAAACAAACCGATGGTCTGGCGGCATACGGCATTGAAAAGCTGAATGCCCTTGCGGATGCGGGTATGCTGACTGTGAGGGATACGGTTGTAGAGAAAAGGGTTTCATACGGCAGAGCCACAAAAAATTTTCCTGCGAAAGTGTTTGACATCAGCGAGAAGGGTAAGAAGTTCTATTCGGAAAACAGTATTGTCGGCTTTGGCACTTACCAGAAAGGGTTCTGTGCGGGAACACTAAAGGTAGATGAGGTTACCAGCTTTACAGAGCCAAACAACTTCAGCGGTTTCACGGTATCAAATGTAAATGTGAAAAGCTCACCCAAAAAAGTCCATGTCTGGGCCAGGGACGAAGGTATCAGTGAGGCGTTTCCGGAGATCGCTCGCAAAATTCAGGAACCTCATACAGAAACGCACCCGCTCATCCTTATGGATAAGGGGTGGATGCACTACCATGATTTCCAGGTACAATAATAATAAAATCGTACAGCCATGAAAAGCTGTATTAAACACATCGTATCTACTGCCGCCATTCTTATGGTTTCGGCATCCTTTGTTTAATTAAACCAATAAACCACTATATCATGAAAAATCTCAAAAGCGTTCTCTATGTCCTTGTATTTGTATTCGGTACATCAATCATGATGGGGTGTGGCGGCAATCATGTCGATGTAGAGAAAAACAAAAGAGCGTCTGAAAGTCTGGATGATAACAGGACGGAAATGCAACTAAAGCCAATGCCGCCTCTTACAAGACCTGAAAACTATGATAATAACTGAACGAATACCATTGTTCAATAAGTCAAGTTATTTAAAGAGATAAAGCAACTTTGCACTCATATTCAGCGACCTGAAGACTTAAATGACAACCGCTAAATCAATGCTACTATGAATATCATCAAGGGCTTTCTCTATTTCTTTGTATTCCTGTTTGGCGTACATAGCGTATCGGCTTGTACCGGCAATCTCAACAACGAAAAGGCAAATCAGGAAAAGTATCGGCAAATGAACGAAAGCGTATCAAAAGGTTTGGGGTCTAACAGGCGTGATTACAGTGAAGAGGAGCCGATGCCGAGTGTGAAAAGGAGGTGATCCTTTACCCATAACATAAGCAATAGGATACAGTATACTCACACAAACCTTTATGAGGTTCACCTCTGCATTTGGTGATGGCTGGGCTAATCTCTTTCCCGTCTATTGAATGGCTGTCAGGAACATTGATAGCCATTGAACTGATCATGTTGGGTTTTGTGGTCGGCTTTGAGGGAGGGAGAACAGTTTGTGAATTAGATGAAAAAGCTGATGTGCCTGCTCGTTTGGGCTTGGATAGTTACTGAATTTTCAGCCATTGTAGATCGGTTATAAGGTTACTACAATGGCAGGGTTGCTTCGGCTGCCGCAGCAAAAGCGTCGGCAAGCCGGGATTGAAAAACTATTCACAATAATCATTTTCCCATAAACACTATGAGAAACCTTAGATGCTTTGTTTGCCTCCTACTCATTATCTGCGGTACGCTGTCTTCATTTGGTTGCACAGTGAACTTCGAGACAAAAGACAGTTCAGTGAGTGCAGAAAAGAAGAAAGAGCTTAAGAAAAAGGCTCTTGAAAGTTGGGGTGGCGAAAGGACAGAACATAAGCCCCCACGCCCAATGCCTTAATCATTCAGCACATAAAGATTTAATACTTACAATTGCCATTATATCAAAAACATCATGAGAAACTTCAGGCGCTTCATTGCTTTCCTATTTCTTATCAACTGCACGCTAGCATCAGTCGGCTGTACAATGAACTTCGAGACAAAAGATAATTCAGTGAGTGCTGAAAAGAAGAAAGCTCATAAGAAGAAAATTCTTGAAGGCTGGGGAGGTGAAAGAACAGAGCACATGCCTCCAGAACCTATGAAGTAATAGGCTATACCCAATCCTCTTCGGACATTTCTACATTTGTTCGAAGAGGGTTGGGGCAATCTCCATGATGCTATTGTTTGGCTCTCTGCCGCTTTGCTTGCAATCGAACTGGTTATGATTAGGCATTGATGGGCTTTGGCTGGTGAAGAGCAGCAATGTCAATGTAATACAATGGTTGATGATTCAAGCAGAATTTTTGCAACACTTATGACGACATTTTCCGCAAATGGTTAAGTGCTTCGGCTGTTGGTGCAGCGCTTGCGACGGAGGGAGAGACTAAGACATAATATGAAGGAACGTTATGGGAGCGGTTAGAGTGTTGAGAAGATATTGGTGATGGTTGTTTGATGCAACCCATTTCTGGATAAATAATCATATTAATTGCTTGCAATTATAAAAGCAATAAGCTGGATGAAGATTTTAAAAGCCAATATTTATTGCTTGGTGATTCTTTATGGTACAGCATCAACTTCTGGGTGCACTGATAATAGTCGTAATGTCGATGTAGAGTATAACAAAAAAATTATGGGAAAGGTTAGACGATTATGAAGATATAAGTGATAGTACCGCAATAGAGGCGCCCAGAATTGAAATGCCTGCCAGCCAAAAATAAATATGGTTCTGTATGGCAAATGTATGGTTTGTATGAATTGATATGGGATCGCTGAAGAGATATGAAGATAGCACTCTTATTATAATTCTTATTTGTTTTGTTGAGATGTTTGTATACGGGTTGTGATTTGCACCATTGATTCTAACATGATAAGAACATGGCGATTGTAATTTTCATTAATTACCGGATGGTTTTTTGCTAAAGCGGCTTCGATTGAAGCGTTATAAAAAAGAAATAAGTTGAAGGGGTTGATTATTTTTAATAGAAAAAGGAATTTATTTTGCAGAGCCAAACCAATGCCCGGATTGGTCGTTCCCGATGAGAATACAACGCGTTAAGACGCTCATAACTCTATCATCATGGATTCAGAGATTCAAAAAGCGACACTGGGATATATGTTAAGTTTTTATCAGCATGAGCGAATCTTCAGGTTACATCGGCTGTTGCTGCAAAAATTGCGGCTATTCTTTTCGTATCGACAACATTTATCGGTTGCATGGAATCCGAGGAGGATAAAAAAAGGAAAGCTTTTGAAAGGGCCACAAAAGAGCTTACCGGAGACTTGGTGGATTACGAATCTGACAATGAGTTTAACGGTATTGAACGTAAGCCTATTGGGGAATAATGCTCTTTCACCATATATCGTCAATATCATGGAGGAAACCGGTATCATCACAACGGTACTTGATTTTTTTTATGGTGAATTCAATAAGGCATAGGCTTTAGGAGGCGTAGCGCAGTTTTTCAATGTGATGAAAAAGCTGGTGTTCCTGTTTGGTAGTATGGATAATGAATGAGTGGAGCGGGTGGACTTTGTGGACGAAGTGGGTGTTTTTTGTAACTCTTTTCCTGATCATTTATGGGTGAGCGTAAGGGTTTGATTCCCAGGCATGGGGGGTATCGGAAGTTGATGAGTTTTCAGGTTGCTCAGCTTGTGTATGATGTTACGGTTCGTTTTTGTGATGCCTGGATCGGGAAGCGGTCTCGCACGCATGATCAGATGGTTCAGGCTGCACGGAGCGGGGTTCAGAATATTGCGGAGGGGTCGCAGGCTTCCGCTACGTCGAAAAAAACCGAGCTCAAGCTGACGCAGGTGGCTCGGGCGAGCCTTGAGGAACTCAGGCTGGACTACGAGGATTTTCTCAGGCAGCGCGGCATTGCAAGGTGGGAGCGGCAGCACCCGCTCCGGCAGGCCTTGATCGACCGCCGATGTCAAACCGCGGATGATGTGGCATTGTGGGTGAAGAGCGTTGTGGAGGAGTGCGGCAGTGGACTTGGTGGACAGAGTAGACAAGGTGGACAAGCGAAATCTTTTTCCACAGCACGATCTGAAAACACTCTGTCCACCAAGTCCACCATGTCCACTCCGTCCACAAAGTCCACTCCCTCTTCCCCCGGCGTTTCCGCCAATGCTGCGCTTGTTCTGATCGCGGTTGCCTGTTCGCTGCTTGATCGTCAGGTGGCTCGTCTTGCTGAGGATTTTGAAAACGATGGCGGTTTTACGGAGCGATTGTATCGTGTGAGAACGGTGCGGCGGGGAGAAAAACGTTGATCCTGCCGAAAAGAAAAGACCTTTGTATTCTGCTTCTCGGCGAGGAATTTTCCAATGATCAGCATCTTTCCATGATTTTTCTTGCAGGTATTGTGAGAAAAAATTTGTTTTTGGTAATAACTGATACTATATTAATATCAGTTAATCAATATTTCAGCCATGCAGCTACTGACGAAGCATACCGATTACGCACTGAGGGCACTGATAATGCTTGCCGACCACCAGGATACGTACCTTTCAGCACGCCGTATAGCCGATGAACAGGAGATTCCCTATCAGTTTCTGCGGGGACTCCTGCAGGGGCTTGCGCGTGAGGGATTGATCTTATCCAGGGAAGGGGCTCATGGGGGTGTTAAGCTGAACAGGGATCCGGAAAGCATCTCGGTACGTGAGGTGATCGAGCTTTTCCAGGGCAGGGTTGAACTTTCGGAGTGCATGTTTCGCAAGCAGCTCTGCGCCAATCGATCCAGATGTGTACTGCGCCACCAGATCATGAGGATCGAAGGAATGGTCAGTCGGGAATTCGACAGGATAACCATTGCATTGTTACTTGACGATCTGCATTCGGTCAATGGACAAAAATCGGATAACAAACCTGCGTCGAGTGTGGGAACGCAGGAAACAAACACTGAAAAATCATGAAACGATCAATAGTCAGGATAGATGAGAAGCTTTGTACAGGATGCGGGGACTGTATACCCGGCTGTCCCGAGGGAGCATTGCAGGTTATAGACGGCAAGGCCCGGCTTGTCAGCGATCTTTTTTGTGACGGCCTTGGGGCTTGTATCAAAACCTGCCCGTACGACGCAATTACCGTAGAGGAGAGGGAGGCCGAGCCATATGACGAGCGGCGGGTGATGGAAGAAAGCATTGCCCCGGCAGGAGCCAACGTTATTGCGGCACACCTCGAGCATCTCCGTTCGCATGGGGAAACAGGATATCTGAACATTGCACTGGAGTATCTCAAAGAGCATGATATCCCTGTTCCGGAGATGGGTTGCCATTCTGGGCAGAAACAAGGTCCTCCCGGCGGAGGATGTCCCGGAAGTGCAGCACAACAGTTCAGTCATGCCGGGTCTGGAGAAGAATCGGCGAAGCCTCTTGCTTCAGCACCGTCACGTCTGACCCACTGGCCGGTCCAACTGCATCTGGTGACACCGCTGGCGCCGTGTTATCAGGAGTCCGACCTGCTGCTGGCGGCGGATTGTGCAGCGTTTGCAAACGGTGATTTTCATGACCGTTACATGACCGGGAAAAGTCTTGCTATTGCCTGTCCGAAACTTGACAGCGGAATTGACCGGTATATCGACAAGATAGTGGCAATGATTGACATGGCCGGGATTACGTCTATTACCGTTGTGATCATGGAGGTGCCCTGCTGCGGCGGGCTGATGACGATTGTCGAGAAGGCATTGGAAAAGGCATCGAGAACAGTTCCGGTCAGACTTGTCGTGATCGGTGTACAGGGTGACGTGCTGCACGAAGAAACTGTGCATGGCGAACCTGTACAAGGGTGCTGAGCGGAGAACGATGCTGAAGGATGCACTGGGAAATTACCGGGGAACACTGTGCGAACTGAACCGGCTTATTTCGCGCAACAAGACAAATGCCATGGCGTACTATGACCGTGCGAATCTGAAGCACAGTGCGGAAGATCATGCCGGTGCGATCGAGGATTATACCACGGCCCTCGGAATCGGGCTCAGAAAAAGGGAAGAACTCATGGCGCTGGGCAACAGGGCACTGGCTCTGTCGGTACTCGGGCGGCATAAAGAAGCCTTAAGGGATTGCAGCCTCATTATCGATGCAGATCCGCAAAACAAGGGGCTATTGAAAGCGGCGCTCCTTCGAAGAGCGGAAATGTACAGCAGAATGGGGCGCACCAATGCAGCGGGCCAGGACATCCTGGCCGCTGAACAATTAACCATAAGATAAAGGAGAACGAAGATGGGTATGTATTGTGATCAATGTCAGGAAAGTGTCAAAGGCACGGGATGCATTGCGAGAGGGGTATGCGGCAAGAACGAAGCCACGGCGAAACTTCAGGATACGCTTGTCTATGTCCTTGAAGGGATTGCACGCTGTGCGGAAGCGTCAGGGAAAACAATAGATGCAAACACAGGCCGGATGATCGGAGAAGCGTTGTTCATCACGGTAACCAACACGAATTTCGATGATGAAGCAATTTCTGAAAAAATCAGGGAAATGCTGGCGTTGCGGGATCGGTTCAAAGCAGGATTGAGTGACGTACCGGAGCATGACTGCGTCAACTGGAGTGGAACGACAACTGAAGAGTTTGTCCGTAAGGCTGAAACCTCCGGTATCGAAGCGTTGAGCGAACACGAAGATCTCCGCTCCCTGAAAAGCCTTATCCTCTATGGTCTGAAAGGGCTCGCCGCTTACACGGACCATGCGGATGTTCTGGGATATACGGACGACACGATCCATCAGTTTTATGTGACAGCGCTGGCGGCATTGACAAAAGATCTCGATGCCGATACGCTGCTCGGCCTGACTATGGAGACCGGCAATATTGCCGTCAAAGCCATGGCACTGCTTGACAAGGCAAACACGGAAACATACGGCAATCCTGAAATCACCAGCGTCAATATCGGTGTCGGAAACCGTCCCGGTATCCTGATCTCGGGCCATGACCTGAAAGATATCGATGAGCTGCTCAAGCAGACCGAGGGAACCGGTGTGGATGTCTACACACACTGCGAGATGCTCCCGGCGCACTACTATCCGGCGTTCAAGAAGTACTCGCACTTCATAGGCAACTACGGCAGTTCCTGGTGGGCGCAGGACAAGGAGTTCGAATCTTTCAACGGGCCGATTCTCATGACCACCAACTGCATCGTGCCTGTCAGGGAATCCTACAGGGGCAGGATGTTTACAACCGGTAATGCCGGTTATGAAGGATTGAAACATATCCCTGATCCCGGAAATGGCGGAGCGAAGGACTTTTCGGAAATCATCGAGCTGGCCGGCACCTGTAAACCGCCGGTTGAAATCGAAACCGGGGAAATTGTCGGAGGATTCGCCCATAATCAGGTGTTTGCCCTTGCCGACAAGGTTGTCGAAGCGGTCAATAGCGGCGCTATCAGGCGGTTTGTTGTGATGGCAGGATGTGACGGCAGGCAGAACACCAGAAAGTATTATACGGATGTAGCCGGCAATCTTCCGCAGGATACGGTCATCCTGACCGCAGGATGTGCCAAGTACCGTTACAACAAGCTGCAGCTCGGCGATATCGGAGGAATTCCGAGAGTGCTGGATGCCGGTCAGTGCAATGACTCCTACTCGCTGGCGGTCATTGCCATGAAGCTGAAGGAGGTGTTCGGTCTCGAAGATATCAACGACCTGCCGATATCCTATGACATCGCATGGTACGAGCAAAAAGCTGTTACAGTCCTGCTCGCACTCCTGGCGCTTGGCGTCAAGGGTATCCGCCTCGGACCGACCCTGCCCGAGTTCCTGACCCCGAACATTGCCGCCGCTCTTGTCGAAAAGTTTGACATCAAACCGATTGACACGGTTGAAGGAGACATTGCAGCCATGATGGCGGGATCGTAACCATCTTCCAGGTTTAAGAACATACGGTGGCGGACCGCCGGGTGGGATAGGGAAGAGCCTGCGAGCGCGAAAAGAAGAGAAGTTTTGTACCTTTTTTTATAGAATGCGTTTGACAATATGTGCCCCGGATGGCTTGAAGAATGCAGGGAGCATCAATGCTTCGTGCAGCTTCTTTCCGACGGGGCACAACGGCTATAATAATCCGGGGGCTATGATTAAAAGAATAGAACTCTATCTCAGAACACTTGGATGGCATGGCCTTCTGGCTTTGATCGATGCGACGGTCCGGAATTCCACGGTGATGTATCGGATAAAAAGGAAGAATTGCGCGTTCCCGTTCCAGATTCGGATTCATTCATCGGATGTATCGGCATACAAACAGGTATTTATCAAGCAGGAGTATGATTTTATAACAAAAACACCACCCCGGGTCGTTGTCGACGCAGGCGCAAATGTCGGGCTTGCATCTATATATTTTGCAAACAAATACCCGGATGCGAGAATTATTGCGATAGAACCGGAAGAAAGCAATTACCTGATTTTAAAAAAGAATGTTGAGCCATATGCAAATATTACTCCGGTACTTGCCGCATTATGGCATAGAAATGAAGAGATCAATCTGATCGATCCCGGTCTGGGGAAGTGGGGATTTATGACAGAGGAGAATGATCCTGATGAAAGTGTTCAGGGTGAGTTTTGCCACAGGGTTAAAGCAGTTACTGTCGATGAGCTCATCGATGCCTACAATCTGGAAAAGATAGATGTATTGAAAATAGATATCGAAGGGGCGGAAAAAGAGGTTTTCAGTAATACGTCGTCCTGGATTGACAAGGTCGAGTCTATAATCATTGAGCTTCATGAGCGTATGAAGGCAGGGTGCAACCGCAGCTTTTATTGTGGTTCAAACGGATTTGACAATGAATGGACACAGGGGGAGAACGTCTATTTGTCAAGAAAGGATTATCTGACAAGGCGATCCGGCTGACGACCGAGTCGCTGTTCCTGTCATTGTTCTTTTTTCGGGAGCCTTCCGTAATAGCATTTCATCCTGTTCATTTCACCCATCAAGACGCAATAGTTGCAAAGAATGCAGCGTGACGCTGTCTGGGTTCCTTCCCTGAACCTCCTGACGATAGTCGGCTCGATAATGAACGGGCGGCACATGGCAACGTAATCCGTTGCACCGGTTTCAATGGCCGAAGAGATGGTCGTGAGCTCGTGGAGACCGCCTACGGTTATAACTGGAATTGAAACATCCTGCCGGATACGTTTTGCCGCTTCGAGATTGTTGCCGCGGATCGGTATGCGTGGACGCATGGTGTGACGGACGAAGGGTGTAGAGATGGTCCGGATCGGAGCCGGCATTGTCCTGAACTTGAAATGGCTCCTGAAAAGCGCCTGGACAGGAGGATTGGGTCCACGCATAACGCTCAGTCCTTCTTCGGCGACGCCGCTCGAAATTTCAATGGCGTTGCATCCGGCGGTTTCGAGCATTTGTGCTATCGCCACGGCTTCGTCGATGCGCATGCCTTTCGGTCTTGTATCGTATGCGTTGATTTTGGCTAATACAGGGTAGCTGTCAAGCGACGAGCGGATTCTGCTCATGATTTCGGCAACGACCCTGAACTTGTTTTCCGTTGTTCCACCCCATTTGTCTTTTCGCCGGTTGGTGTGGCCGGACAGAAACTGTGAAAGCAGGTATCCGTGTCCCAGATGAAGCTGAACGCCGTCGAACCCGGCCTGTTCGGCGCGTTGGGTCGCGGCGGCAAAGTTCTCGATAATTGTTTCGATTTCTTCTTCTCCGAGTTTGCGGGGCTTGCTTTCGCTGAAGACGCTGTCTTTTACGGAAAAAGGCGCTACGGTCGGTTTGCCGGTGACGGCCGACCTGGTCTGGCGGCCGCAGTGGGCAATCTGGAGAACAATCGGCACACCATGTTCATGAACCTTGTCTGTCAGCTTTCGATAAGCGGGTATCAGATCGTCACGGTCGATCATCAGCATGTTCAGGAGGCAGCTTTTTCCGTCCTGCTGGATGCCCGCGTAACCGGTTATTATGGCCCCCGCTTCTCCTTTCGCTATTTGGACATAGAGATTTTCCAGTGCTTCTGTAGGGGCGCCATGTTCATCAGCCATTCCCTCGTGTGTGGCGGAACGGATGAGACGGTTCTGCAGCGTGACCCCTGCAATTTCCGAAGACTCAAAGACTGATTGCTTCATGGCATGATGAGGTGTCCTTTTCGGGATCAGGATGGCAAGGCGTAAATTTTAAAGAGTTTTTTGTCCCTGAAATGCCGGTGGAACAGCGTGATTTAATGATAATATAAATAGGGGAAAATATGAAAAAGATTGCTTGGATTGTCGTGCTTATGCTTCCGGCACTGATCGGGGGGAGGGAATTATCGTAGAACAAGAGAGCAGGAAGCCGGGGCACTCGGATCATGAAAGAGTGTATTGCCGGCATCCTGATGGCAGGGTCAGTTCCGGCACGGGCAGCAATTCCGCAACGTGCAGACATTATGAATACATCGAACCTCAGGAAGCCGGTCGCGGGTATTGCGATACGAAGCGGAAAGTAAATGGTTCGCCAAACGATGTTGGTGATCGCTGTTTGCTGTAACGCCCGCCTCTGCCGCGATTGCCGTTATGTGTCCTTGACTGCCAGAACCTGACGCGCGTCGTACTGGAAGATTGCCTCCGGGTCGCTGCTGAGTGTTTCAAACTCGCGTGATACTTTTTCGGGCAGGTTCTCGTTGATCATTCCCTGCTCGAGGAGCGCTGATGCGCCGCTGAGGAGGCATCGTTCCCACATGTGCATGAAATGTTCCCTTTCTGCGGTATCGGTCAATCGTTTATCCATAACAACCTGAAGCGGGAGGTTGGAACATACGGTCATGCCGGCGTCGATGCAGGCGTTGGGAAGGTGCATGCCGATATCGGGATTGCCGCCCAGCGTGCGCTGAAGTCGGTTGAACGCACTCCAGTAGCCGTGAATAGCTGGGCTGGGAGGGTATACATACAGGTTCTGGTTGACCACTTCTGTACAGTAAAACGTTCCGCCGGGTTTGAGGACCCGGTTGATTTCCCTGATGACCGGGACCGGATCGGAAAGATGTTCGAAGACAAAGAAAATGTAAGAGCCGTCGAACGTATTGTCGTCAAAAGGCAGGTCGTCACCTTCGGATATAAACAGCTCGACCGTTCCCATCTGCACTTCGTCCGGCATGTTTGCCAGCGCCTGTTCCACCTGGGAGGCTTCGCGGTCGATGCCGGTGATCAATGCAGGTTTGAAACGCCTCAGCATGCAGCGCATCTGCGCTCCGACACCGCATCCTACTTCGAGCAGTGTGCTTCCGGGTTCGAATACAATAGTGGGGTAGAGGTACTTCTCGAGAAATTCCGCCTGTTCAAGCAACCGCTGCTGTTCGTCATCGCTGTAGGAGTGGATGTAGGACATAAAAGAGTGACGAGTGACAAGTGACGAGTGACGAGTGACAGGTGACAAGAAAAACCGAATGGTTTCCGGAAATATCAACAGTTCAACAAAGCCTGCAATTGTGCAGGCTTCATCTTTACAAAAACATCTCCGGTTTCAGCTTTTTGGTAAACCGGTGCATCATGTAGTTGACAAACCAGACCCAGTTGAGCGGTTTGCCTTTCATGCGTTTCATGATAGCGCGTCCCTTGTAGACTTCCTGCTGGAGTTTCACGAAGTTCTCGAGCAGTTTTTCTCCCGACATCTTCGACGGTTCGAACATGTAATGGTAGGTGTCGTACTTGTCCCAGTCGAAATGGCGGAGCCTCGATTTCATTTCATCGAAGTAGGGCGTTCCGGGGAACGGTGTGACGAGTGAAAACACCGGGAATTCTATCTGGTTTTCCATGATGAAATCGTAGGTCATCTGGAAACTTTCCTCACTGTCGTTGTCGAAGCCGAACATGAAATATCCCTGGATGGCAACGCCGTTTTTATGGAGGTTGCTGACAACCTTCCCGTAATTGTCGAGGCGGTTGGAGCCTTTGTGTACGCTTTTGAGAGTCTCGGGATTCAGCGACTCGAAACCGATGCTCATCAGGTCGCACCCTGAACGGCCGGCCAGTTCGGCTATTTCAGGCTTATGGAGGAAGTTCATCGAAATGTTGGCATTCCATCGGACACCTATTTTGGCCATCTCTTCAAGCAGTTCCGTGAAGAACTTCGGCTTGAAGCTGATGTTGTCGTCCATAAAGGAAAAACTGACGTTTTTCTTGCCGAGCCGCTCCTGATGGTAACGCATTTCGTCGAGTACCAGTTCGATTTCCCTCGAACGGTGGCTTTTGCCGTAGATCGTCGGCGTTGTGCAGAAGTTGCAGCCTACCGGACAGCCTTTGGTGGCAAGTATCGGGATCAGTGCGCTGTATTTTTTTGCGCTTTTTGGGGCGAGTGCATGTGTGAAATCCGGGCGGCACATCGTTCCCATCGGCTTCAGGGTTTCCGCCTTGTAGACGTCCTTCAGGCTGCCAAGCAGCACGTCGGTCGCAAGATCGGTCCAGACGGACTCGATTTCACCGTACACAACACTGGTTGCATGTTCGCGGGCTTCTTCATGGAGCATCGTGGGGTGGACGCCGCCGAGAATGACCGTCTTGTTCTGCTTGAGAGCGGCATCGCCGATGGCATATGCCCTGGATGCGTTGAGTGTTCGGGATGTTATGGCGACGACATCGTATCCGGAAAGGTCCCGGGGTACTTTTTCGCCGATCCTTTCATCGATGAAGGTGACATCGAACAGTTCGCCTGCAAGGGTGGAGACCATGATCAGGTTGAGCGGCATGCTCACCGTTCCGGAATCGACCATCATGCTGGTATTGCTTGTCGGCTGGACCAGGAGCCATTTTTTTCGGGATTTCTGTTCCGAGGCAAGCTTCGCGAGGTGTTTTTCCGGACTGGCGGACTGTGGCGAGGGGTGTACTTCGGGCTGATCGATCTGCATACCTTCTGGCGTTACCGGTATCGTGAACTACTGCTGGCTATGAACCCTAAAAGTATGAAAAAAATCGGGAAAATCATGCACGCTCTCTATGAGCAAATGCCCGGATTGCAAGGGCGCGGCGAGGAAAATCAGGTCTGTTTTTTCAGAACAGCGGCGGTGAATCTGCTGACGCAGACCAGCTTGCCTTCATCATTGGTGATTTTGATATCCCAGACATGGGAGCTTCTGCCAAGATGAAGCGGTGTCGCCTTTGCGTGGACAAATCCTTCCCTGACGGAACGGATGTGGTTGGCGTTGATTTCCTGGCCCACAATGAAACAGTTTTCCCGGTCGATACAGTAGGATGCCGCAATGCTGCCGACCGTTTCGGCCAGGGCAAGGGAGGCGCCGCCGTGCATGATGCCGATACGCTGGATCGTGCGATGATCGACGGGCATTCTGGCGATCATGTAATCAGGGCCTATTTCTGTCATTTCAATGCCCAGATGCCTTGCCATCTGTCCCTCGATGATTTGCGTGGTGTTGATGTCTTCGACCGTTACCGGGACGGTGAAAATGGAAGAATCGGCCATTGTGTCAGTTACGATTGAAGGGTGACGTTTAAAGGAATGCAGCGTATGCTGTAGAGCGGGTGACGAGACTCGAACTCGCGACATTTTGCTTGGGAAGCAAACACTCTACCAACTGAGTTACACCCGCGAGAATGTGTTGTTGAAGTGTTGATTTGTGGTGAGGGAGGGAGTTGAACCCTCGACCTCAGGGTTATGAATCCTGCGCTCTTACCAACTGAGCTACCTCACCATGACAGGGGTGCTAATATACAAACAGTTCCTTTACAAGACAATGATTAATTTTGTACTATTTCCCCCCTTATGCCGGTTCTTCGGATGACTGCAGCTTTGCAAGTATCGCCTCGGCAAGATGAATGTCTTCGGGTGTAGTGATTTTTATGTTATGATACCCTGTTTCGTAAATCCTGATATTCTGTTCAGGAAAGAACGCTTCGACAAGGGTGGCATCATCTGTTGCATACCGTTGTTCAAGCCGCGCATGCTTGTGCGCCTGAATTAATGTCCCGGCGTCAAATCCCTGAGGCGTTTGGACCTGCAAGAGGCGGCTTCTTTCCAGTGTTTCGCCGAAGTATTCGGGATCGTCGGCTATATATTTGATGGTGTCTTTAGGTTTTGTGGCAGGGACACATGCACCGTATGTAACGGACAGGCTGACAATGTCATCGATTTCTCCGGGCTGGATGAACGGTCTCGCGCCATCGTGGACCAGAATGGCGTCAGGTGATTCTCCTGTTGCCGCGATACGTTTTTCAATGATGTCGATGCAGTTATAGACAGAATCCTGGCGTTCTTTTCCGCCGGGAATGATCTCCCTGATTTTGGAGAATCCGTAACGGTCCCTCATGCTTTCAAGTATCCCGATGCTGTCGGGTTTTGTCGCGATAAAAACCGAATCGATGGATTGTGCGCTTTCAAAGGCAGAAAGCGTATGGAAAATAACGGGGTACCCGCCGATCTCAAGAAGCTGCTTGCTCCGCCCGTCTTTCAGTTGCATCCGCTTGCCGACGCCGCTTGCAGCAATAATGGCATATGAACTCATTGTGTTGCGGTTTGTTTGATTCGCTTATGCTTCTGTCACCTGAATTGAGCGTTTCAACACATGTTCAGATAAGATGTCAGTGGATGAGCATTGCGTCACCGTATGCAAGGAAACGGTAATCGGATTTCAGAGCTTGTTTGTATGCATCCATCAGCAGGCGGTAATCCGCAAAGGCGCTGACCATCATAAGCAGGGTTGTTTCCGGCTGCTGGAAATTTGTTACCAGTGCATCGGTGACCTTGAACTGGTAGGGAGGATAGATGAACTTGTCTGTCCAGCCCTGACCGAACTTGATTTTGCCCTCGACCGTCGCGTTTGCTTCGAGGACACGGCTGGTTGTCGTTCCGACGGCAATTACCCTTCCGGACTTGTTGAGCTTGGTGTCGTTGATTTCCATCGCCGTCTGGTAAGGAATGTTGAAATATTCCGAATCCATCTTGTGTTTGGAAACATCCTCTACTTCTATGGCGTTGAAAGAGCTGAGGCTCGGGTGAAGGGTTATCTGGAGTATCTTGACGCCCTTTTTCTTTATTTCTTCAAGCAGGGGGTGGGTAAAGTGAAGGCCTGCCATCGGGGCGACTACGGCTCCGATTTGCGACGCATAGACTGTCTGATAGTCTTTACGGTCCGCTTCATCGGGTTTCCTGGTAATGTATGGAGGCAGCGGTACGGTGCCGATCTGCTCAACCAGTTCGAAAACATTGATTTCCGGATTGAGAAACCTGATCGTCCGGCCGCGCGATGTTGTATTGTCAACAACTTCGGCAACGACGTCTTCCTGAAAATAGATCTTGTTGCCGACACGTACTTTTCTTGCCGGATCGACGAGGACATCCCATAATCCGGCATCCTTGTTCAACTCCCGAAGAAGAAAGACCTCTATTTTTGCGTCCGTTTTTTCTTTTTGTCCGAAGATCTTGGCGGGAAAAACCCTGCTGTTATTAAGGACCAGAAGATCTCCTTTTTTGAAATAGGAGGTTATATCGGTAAAAACCTTATTGTCGATCTCTTTTTTTCTACGGTTCAGCACCATGAGCTTGCACTGATCGGGCTCGGTGGCAGGACGATCAGCTATACGGTTCTTGGGTAAGCTGTAACGAAAATTAGAAAGCCGCATAATGAATTGGTCAGTAGGTCAGCGAAAAAAAATCACGTTTTAGTATATACCGCTTCAGTAAGAAAAAAAAAACTATCGCATCAACAGAGGGCAGGCAATATCTGTCTTCAGATGTTGTCTGCCCCTGCGATATTCAGGATGGGATCAGCAATTGCCGCATGCGCTCTTGCCCCTCTCAATCGTTGTCTTATGCCCGGCAATGTTTACCGTGGCACTTTTTTCCGGACTGTCGAGGAGGTGAACGGTGATGGTCTTGCGGGTGATGACAATACGATACCGGTTTTTGCGGAAACAGGTCGTGAGGTCGAGGGACCGCCAGTGTTCCGGCAGGTTGGGATGGACATTCAGTATGTTGTTTGCAAAAGATATCCCGGCAAAGTAACGGGCGACCGTATCGAGCGTTCCTCCCATGACGCCGCAATGAATGCCTTCCTGCGTCGTGCCTCCCTGTGTATCCTTCAGGTCGCTTTTGAGCGACTCGGTAAACCAGCGCCAAGCTGTCAGGTGCCCGTCATGGAGATAGCTGGAAATAATGGCATGAACGACCTTGCTCAAGGTTGATCCGTGGCTGGTGCGCGGCTCGTAATACTGGTAATTCTCTCTGATGAGTTTTTCCGGGTCGTCGATGTGATGCCCGTTTCTTTCGAGAATTTCCTTGACTTCGGCAGGCGGGAGTGCATAGAAGGTCATCAGGACATCCGCCTGTTTGGCGACCTTGTAGTAATCCGGTGAGTCTCCTTCGGCTTTCAGGATCCTGTCCATTCGATGGATATTGCCGTACTTGTTTCTGTAGTGCTCCCAGTCAAGTTCCTTGAGGGTCATGTAGCCGTCAAACTGCTCGAGTATTCCATCCTTGGTAAGGATGATGTGCATCGAGCTGCAAATCTTCTTCCATTCTTCGATTTCGTCATATCCGAGTTTGATGTCGGTGACGAGGCGGTCCATCACCGATGGCTGAAGTGTTTCGGAAAGTTCCACTGCTTTTTCCAGCAGCCATGCCGTCATAATATTTGTGTAGGCATTGTCTTTAAGGCCTTCTTTACGGCTCTCAGGGAGTTGTTCGTGAAATTCGTCCGGGCCCATGACGCCTTCGATGTGATACCGGTCCGTGTCGGGGCGATGGCGTGCGATACTTGCCCAGAAACGGGCGACCTCAAAGAGCAGTTCCGCGCCGTACTGCTCGAGGAATTCAGTGTCACCGGTTTCATGAGCGTATCTCCAGGTATTGTAGAAGACGGCAATCGAAACATGTCTCTGGTTTCTGCTCAGGTCCGGTCCCCAGGTTCCGCTCTGGGGGTTGTAATGGACGATCTGTGTTTCCTCGCTGCCGTCGTCGGCTGTCTGCCAGGGGAACATGGCTCCATGGTAGCCGTTTTCCCTTGCATAGTCCCTTGCAGCGTCAAGGCGGTTGTAGCGGTACATCAGGAGTGCCTTGGCGATGTCCGGATAATGATGCGTGAAGAAAGGAAGAATATAGATTTCATCCCAGAAAATATGACCGCGGTATGCTTCGCCGTTCAGGCCTCTGGCGGGCATGCCGGCATCGATCGATGTGTTATGAGGTGACGCGGTGCCGAGAAGATGGTAGGTATGGAAACGAAGAGCCTTCTGGCTGAAGCGGTCGCCGTCGATCGAGATGTTACCGTGTTCCCATAACTTCTGCCATGCTGACACATGGGCCTCGAAAAGATCGCTGTACTCTCCGGTCTCTGCAAGCGCCTTGTCGCCGGCAGCCCTGGGGTCGCTATGATCCTTGTCGAGCGAGGTATGATAGGTGACAACTTTTTCAAGCCTGCATTCCTGCCCTTTTTCAAGCGGAAGTTTGATCAGTTCCGCTGCATATCGCGGTGAGGCGGTAAGGGTTTTCTTCGCGTTGACAGGCGAGCCGGAGACCTTGACACTGTTTCTTGCGTGTGTGACAACCTGGTAGTGCGAGCCGTTTGTCTGTACATGGAGAAACACGCCGTTTCCGGAACTGCCTCCGTCGATATGCTCGAGATGATCCGACGCAAGTGCGCTGTAACGGGCGACGCCCTTGTTTTCGATTCTTCCATCGATTGCCGACCGGAACTCTATGTCACCCGAATAGTTGATCGGGGTGAAAGAGTATTCCATGGCGCAGACATGAGGCGCATCCATGCTCGCAAATCGTTTGCTTGCGATACGGCTTATTCTGCCGAGATTATCCTGGAAGACGATTTCGCGGCTCATGACGGCTTTCTGTATATCGAGCTCGTGATGGTAGCTCAATATTGTCTGTTCGAAAGGATCGATGAAATCGCCGCAGCAGATCCTGAACTCTATTGGAAGCCAGTTCGGGCAGTTGACGAAGTCATTGTTATAGATTGTTTCTCCATGGACTTCGGAAGGGATTTTGTTGAAGATTCCGGCAAGGTAGGTTCCCGGATAATGGTGCACGGAGGCCTTTGAGCCTTCGTATGCTCCTCTTGTGCCGAGGTAGCCGTTGCCGATTGCTGTCAGTGTTTCGCGCAGCTTTTCCTCTTCAGGCTTGAACGTAGCGTAGCTGAGGTTCCAGCCGTCCTCGATCAGGTCTTTTTCGAACCATTCGAAAACCTCGTCGACGCTGATCTCGCCAAGATCCCTTACGACGATATCGGCGCCTTCTTCGAGCAGCTTCATGCCCTCTATTTCACGTGCGATACCGAGGACCAGGCCGAAATTGCCGGCCGAGCCGGCTTGAACGCCCGAGATTGCGTCTTCCACCACAACACAATCATGGGGATGCAGTCCGAGATTGGCCGCCGCGGTCGTAAAGATGTCCGGGTTCGGTTTGCCTTTCAGCCCCAGTTCAAGAGAAACTTCGCCGTCAACCCTTGTTTCAAAAAGGTCTTCGAGTTTTGCAAGCTCGAGGATCAGTTTGCAGTTCCTGCTTGAAGACGCAATGCCGATCCGTATTCCCCTGGATTTCAGTTCCCGAATGAATTCGACAGTACTCTCGAAGACTTCGGGACCTTCCTTTTTGAGTATATCGGTGAAGACCTCGTTTTTCCGGTTGCCAAGTCCGCAGATTGTAGGCATTTCGGGAACATCGTCGATCCCCCCGAACGGCAGTTCGATATCCCTCGACTCGAGAAAACTCCTGACGCCTTCCATACGCGGCTTGCCGTCAACATAATTGAGGTAATCAAGGGCAGGATCAAACGGTATGAAGGGTTCATTGTTTGCTTCGGCATACTCCTTCAGGAAATCGTTGAACATCGATTCCCACGCGAGGCTGTGGATTTTTGCGGTTCCTGTTACAACTCCGTCCAGATCGAAAATGACTCCTGTAAGCATAATAGATGAAAGCGGTTAAAATATGATATGAGGCGATATATGGATACATGGAAAAAGGTGCTACAAAGAAAGCAGGCCAAGAATAGTCAGGAGAATATCAGGTGACGGCACGATCATGCTTTGGGGGCAGATCTCCTGTACTTCCCGGGCGAGCTTCTCATTTCTGGTGACAAAGACGGCCCACACGTCATCGCAGATTTCAACTGCTGTTTTCAGCATCGGTATGTCCGAGGGTGTGTCGCCGCAGACGAGGTTCGGGCCGTGGCTTGT
Organism: Chlorobium sp.; assembly: GCA_028280025.1. Taxonomy (GTDB): domain Bacteria; phylum Bacteroidota; class Chlorobiia; order Chlorobiales; family Chlorobiaceae; genus Prosthecochloris. Next base: position 25,284 of record JANQMO010000059.1, read on the forward strand.
ATCGATATCAATCTTGTTGCAGATGAATTCAAGCCCGTCGCCCTTGTCGAAATCCTTGACGGAACCTTTTCCTTTCTGATCGATCGTAAGGATGATCTCGATATCGAGACCGGTATCTTCTATGCGGAAATTTCTGTGTTCGGGGTCGAGCTCATCGACAATGCTTTTGACCTTTTCAAGAAAAGCGGTCGATTCTTCGGGATTGATCGAGCGGGTGATATCCTGGCGTGCGATGGTTGTCTGTCCGAACTTGAATTGCAGTGCGGATCCTATGAAATTGAACTTTTCGAAATGGGGATCCTCGAGCAGCTGGCGCATTCTGTCATTGAGCAGGTGGATCATTTCCTGCTTTTCAGCGTCGATCGGGAAGCTGTGGAAGTCCCCTTCAGGATCGATGAATTCCCTGCCTTTCGAGCCCGCGTAGTAAAAGATGCCGCTGGGATTGATCGAAACGTTGAGGATGCCGAAATCTTTTAGCGGGGCCGAGGTGATGAATATCGGATAGCTGCAGCGGTTTTTTGCGAATCTCGAGAGGAATACCGAATTGTAGATCGGCTGGACCGATGAACGATACCTTCCGCAGTAGTTGTTTGTCGTTCCGTCACGGTCGGTGATAAAGGCATTGAACGATTTACCGTGCAGCTTTTCTATACCTTCGTTGACATACCTGCGGAAATCGGGAATAAATTTGGCAAGGTAGTTGATGAAATGGTCCTCTCCGTACTCGAGGTAGTATATATCTTTTTTAAGCTCCCTGATCTCATAGGTCAGATCGACTTCGATCTGTTTTTTCCCGTCGAGCCGCAGAACCCTCTGGCCGGTGTAGTCGTCGATATGGATGGTTTCAAGCGAGTAGAGCGCGTTTTTCAGTGATTCTATACACTGCTGGCCCACAACCCGCTGTTTCATAATGTTGCGGACAAGGGGCTGACGCAGGTCGCGGGTTTCGGATTTGAGCTGGTAGAGTTCCTTCAGCGTTCGGATATCCTGAAGAGAGATAGGGTTGGCACATGTTTCGAGTTGCGTTTCTTTGAGATTGATATGTTGCATGGGTATCCGGATGCTAAGACGTAGCGCAATTTCAGGAAAATGTCAAACAATCTATGAAAAGATCGGGTCATTCACCTTACTTTTTGCGAAAAAGTAACGTTGGGTCATATTTCGGTACTCGTCCTGTTTGCCGAAAACAGGGAGACGATATGCTTGACAATCTTGTGGTGCAATACCTGGGGATCATCACAAGCGTTCAGCAAAACAAAACGATCGTTGTGTTCCGCAAGTTTCATGTAACCGTCCCTGACGCGCTGGTAAAATCCAAGGCCTGAATTTTCCATTCGGTCAAGTTCGTTCTCTTCAAAGGCAAGGGGAATCGACTTTTCTGAAAATTTTCTGATAAGGGCGTCTTCAGGTGAAATATCCAGGTAGAACGTGATATCGGGAACCAGTCCGGAGGAGGCAATGGCGTTGATTGACTGCAGAACATCGAGATCGAGACCCCTGCCATACCCCTGGTATGCGGTTGTGGAATCGTAGAAGCGGTCAAGAATCACCACCGTCCTCTTTTCGAGAGCCGGCAGGATGGTGTGCTGAACAAGTTCTGCGCGGCTTGCTGAAAACAGGAGGAGTTCGCCGATCGGGGTAATATCATGTTTGTTTTCAAGCAGGAGGTCACGGATTTTTTCAGCTACAATTGTGCCGCCCGGTTCTCTCAGAACGAGGACGTCGTGATTGTTTTCCGTCAGGTATTTCTTCAGTTTTTTGACTTGCGTCGATTTCCCTGCTCCGTCTATCCCTTCAAATGTGATGAGCATGGCCGCGTATTCTTATTGTTCGTCAAGGAGAAAGCGGGTGACCGTCCGGCTGAACGGTTCAGGATATTCAAGCATGGGCGCATGACCGCAATCCTTGAAAATATACAGCTTCGAATCCGAAATTTCTTTCTGAACTGTCAGGGCGACAGATGGAGAAATATACTGATCATGATCACCCCATAAAATCAGCACAGGAAGTGTGAGACGTTTCAGCTGCGGCCTCAGGCCTGTTCTCGACAGGTCAAGGTGTTTGAAATTCCTGTTGAGTGCCATGACCGTTTCTATGGCTTCTTTGTCTCTTGAGATCGTCAGGTTTTTTTGATAGGACTCGGCATTGACACGTTGATGATCGTGAAATGCCGTTTTGAACGCTTTTGAGGCGACAGTTTGGCTGGTGAAGACTTTTTTCAGGACCTGTTTGATCCCCGGCAGACTGATGCCTCGTATCCAGCCGGGAACATCGAGAAAACCATCGGTATTGCTCAAAACCAGCCTGCTGAACGTACCGGGAAAAAGTATTTCCGTCGCCAAAAGATATTTGCCCCCCATGGAGTGACCGACGCCATAAACATCACTATCTCCGGGGTTCCGTTTCTTTGCAAGAAATTCATTGATCAGGGATGAATAGAGCTCCAGCGAATAAGGAGCCTTACCTGGTTTTTCAGATCCGCCGAAACCCAGCAGGTCAAGCGCGAGAACCCTGAAAGAAGTGGATAAAAGGGGAATGACCTGTTCAAAAAAGTCAAGGGAACATGAAATGCCGTGAAGAAGAAAGAGGATGGGACCGGATCCTCCCGTATCGAGAAAACGGTGGCGGTGACCGCCCAATACTATCGTGCCGTTGTTTTCAGTCATAGTGTCTTGAAGTTTGGTCTGGTGTTTTCATAAACTTAAAAAATATGATGGAAGTTGGAGGGGAATCGTAAATGGGGAATGTGGGATGAAGAGTTCTTGGTTCTGAGTTCTTGGTTCTCAGTGGGAGGATAATTGCCTTGGCGAAAAGATTGAGGAGAATCGTTCTTTATAATGTATAGGACATATAGGACTTATGAGACCTATAGGTCCTATAAGAAGATAATTCGCTGTTTCCCGGTTCTCAGTTCTGAGCAGGAGGAATGTAGGGACAACCCTTGCGGTTGCCCGGTGTGCACTTTGGTCATTTTCGTCCTTTTTCTCTTTTACTCCAGTTCGAAAACAAATCAACAAAAACTTCAAGTCCGTTGAATAAGCGAAGCGAGCGGAAAGTGAAGGAGTAAGGAGCCAGGAGTAGCTCACTTTGTTCGCAGGAGTAAGAAGAAAAAGGCAAAAGGTATAATGAAAAATGTGTTACGTGTTATGTATTAGGCAAAAGAAGGGGGGGAAATTTATCCATTTAACATAACGCAGCCCTGTAGTACGGATGATTTCGTTCAAGGCCAAGGAATACCTGTTCTTCCGTAGTGGAGTGTTTTAGTGTATTGAAACAACGCCAAGTCCGTTGAATAAGCGAAGCGAGCGTTTCGAGAACAAGGCGAACGGAGCGCAGAAACCGGAATGTACTAATGTACATGAGGATTTCGAGCACCGCTCAACGCAGTTATCGGAAGGCGCAGCCGCTTATTCAACGGACTTAGTGGGGTTGCCCTGTGGGGCGGATGAGCACCTGATTGATATCGACGTGCGGCGGCTGGTTGACGGCGTACATGACTGCGCTGGCGACATCGTCCGGTTGCAGTTCCGGCGTGCCGGGTTTCGGTACGTCGCCCCAGAACGGGGTATCGACAACGCCCGGCTCGATAAGGGTAACCCTGACACCGGTTTCCACCATCTCGTTCCGCACAGCCTGCGCTATCGCGTTCACAGCCCATTTGGTGGCCGAATAGAGGTTGCGAATGGAGGTTATATGCCCGACGACCGAGCCGGTAATGAGAAAATGCCCTCCGGTCTTGACAAGTTCGGGAAGGGTGAGGCGTGCTGTGGCGGCGGCACCGAAAACGTTGGTGAGTACCATTTCCTTCCATTCGTCGAGCTTGTCAACCCCGCCGTAGAAGGGGGAGCCTTTTGAAAATCCCGCGTTGGCAAAAACCACGTCTATCCGGCCGAACTGTTCAAGAGCGGTATCTACAGCACGTTGCTGGGTTTTCCAGTCAGCCACATCGCATGCAGCAGCTATGGTGTTATCCGGGCCGAGCTCCTCGCGGAGCACCTCAAGCCTTGCGAACGAACGTGCGGCAAGCACTACCCTGTGGCCGGCTTTTGCAGCCTGTCTGGCGACTGCTTCCCCGATACCCGAGGAGGCTCCGGTGATAAGAAAAACTTTGGAGTTATGCATGGCAGATTTTTCAGGCTGATAAAGAATGAACGGGATCGGCTCTGCGTTCAGCATCAAAAAAACGCAGAAATAGACGAAAAAAGAGCATTTGTTTAAATTTTCATGCCCGTGGTGATGTTACAATAAAAAATAAAAACAGCTTTTTCCCCATGCATCATTTTGAACAGGAGATATCAATTGTCTTCGGAGGTGCTGCAGGTCAGGGTGTGCAGACTATAGCCGACGCACTCGTCAAGGTCCTGAAAAGAAACGGCTATTTCGTGTTTGCCAGCACTGAATTCATGTCCCGCATCAGGGGCGGCAGCAATTCCACCGAAGTAAGGATCACGGATAAAAAACGCAGGGCATATGTGCGGCGCATCGATCTCCTTGTGGCGCTCAATCCTGAAGCGGTCGATCATCTCAAGGACCGTATTACAGGATCAACCCTTGTTTTTGCCGAAAGAGATCATCTCGCAGAAAAGAACATCAAGGGGTATATCGAGACGCCGATATCCGACTTGGCGAGAGAGGCGGGAAATCCGATTTTCTCGAACACCGTGGCCGTAGGCATGGTATTGGGACTTCTTGGCATTTCTCCGGATGCTTTCAACGAGTACCTTTCCGTCCAGTTTGCGTCTAAAGGCGAAGAGGTTGTTGCGAAGAATATTGCAGCAGCCAGGCTTGGATATGATTTCGGCACTGAAACAGCCGAGAAGAACAGGATTGAAGTGTCGATCACGCCTGCCGACATCCCTTCCGATGAGCTGCTCATTGATGGAAACGCGGCCGTTGGTATCGGGACGGTTGCCGCCGGCTGCAGCTTTATTTCTTCCTACCCCATGTCTCCGGGAACAGGCCTGTTGACATTTCTTGCCCGCAGGGCTGACGACTTCAATATTATTGTTGACCAGGCCGAAGACGAGATAGCGGCAATCAATGCCGCGCTGGGTGCGTCATATGCCGGTGCGAGGGCGATTGTCAGCACTTCCGGGGGCGGATTTGCGCTTATGGAAGAGGGGATCAGTCTTGCCGGTGTAACCGAGGTTCCTGTTGTGGTGCATATCGGCCAGCGTCCGGGGCCGGCAACAGGGTTGCCGACACGCACCGAACAGGGTGACCTCAATCTTTCTTTATATGCTGGCCACGGAGATTTTTCCAGGGTGATTCTTGCACCCGGCTCGTTTCCTCAGGCCATAGAGCTTATGCAGCGGGCGTTTAACCTTGCCGACAAATACCAGACAACCGTTTTTGTGCTGACCGACCAGTTTTTCCTCGATTCAGTAGCTTCTGTTCCCAGAGCCGGGATTGTCAGGAGTCCGATTGAAAGGCATATCGTAAAAACGGACAGGGAATACAAAAGATATTCTTTCACGGCAAGCGGCCTTTCTCCGAGAGGCGTTCCGGGATATGGCGACGGGATTGTGAAGGCAGATTCTCATGAGCATGATGAATCCGGTCACCTGACCGAAAATTTCGGTATTCGTCGGAAAATGGTTCATAAACGGCTTCAGCGTCTCGAAAAGCTTCGGCTTGAATCACCTCAACCTGAGCGTTTCGGACCGTCTGACGCAGGAGTGCTTGTTGTGTGCTGGGGATCGAACAGGGGAGTGCTGGAGGAGGCGCTTGACAAACTGGGCAGAAAAGACCTTGCCGGACTGCATTTTTGTCAGCTGTATCCTTTGCATCCCGACGTTGGCGCAATGTTCGAGAACAAGACAGTGATCGTGCTTGAAAACAATGCGACAGGACAGTTCGGCGACCTGCTCGGCAGAGAATTCGGTGTGCGGATCTCACGGAGAATACTCAAGGCGACAGGTGAACCGTTCTCGGTTGAGGAAGTCGTTGATGCATTAAAGGAGGCTCGACATGAATAATATGACCGTAAATCCTTTCGACATGCGGGGCAAAGACATCAACTGGTGTCCCGGATGTGGTAATTACAAGATTCTCGATGCCGTCAAGGGAGCTCTTTCAGAGCTTGATCTGGATCGGCGAAATGTTGTGATCGTTTCCGGTATCGGGCAAGCGGCAAAAATGCCCCAATACATCAATGCCAACATGTTTAACGGGCTGCATGGCAGGGCGCTGCCTGTCGCCATGGGAATCAAGCTCTCGAACCGCAACCTGGTTGTCATTGCCGAGTCGGGTGACGGCTGCATGTATGGAGAGGGCGGGAACCATTTCCTGCACGCCATCCGGCGCAACTGCGACATAACTGTTCTTGTGCACGACAACATGGTCTACGGCCTGACCAAGGGACAGGCTTCACCTACTTCGCGCATGGGCATGAAAACCTCCCTGCAGTTTAACGGAGTCATGCTTGAACCGTTCAATCCTGTAGCTGTCGCTCTCGCTCTCGATGCACCCTTTATCGCGCGCGCAAGCGCCGGTGACGGTGAAGAGACGAAAGAGATCATCAAGCAGGCGGTTTCATTCAAGGGGTGCTCGGTTGTCGATATATTCCAGCCCTGCGTGATATTCAACAAGATAAACACCTACCAGTGGTTCAGGGAGAACACCTACTACCTGCCTGACGGTTACGATCCGACCGACCGCAAACTGGCTTTTGAAAAAGCGATCGAAACCGAAAAGCTGCCGCTTGGGGTTATCTATCGTCGCGAGGGCCGCGAATTGTATGAGGATCTTCTCGGGATTACCGATACACCTGCATATGAGCAGGGCGTATCCGATAAGGCATTCGAACAGATGCTGGAGGATTACCGATAAGGTACTAACGGTTTGCTCTATCCTTTCTCTCGAACGGGCGGCTCCATGCACTCGCCCACCACAAGATTCGGACCCGCTGCGAAAAAGGCACGTTCCCGTTCGAATGTCCCGCCGATATCGGCTGCTCGTGCCCGCTATCATGACCTCATCCCGAAAAGAGCCTGCAACTGATACAGTGATTCCCGCTATGTGCAGTTGTTGTTCCGCAGTACCTGAAAAGTCAACATTTACAACGGCAGCCGACAGGGTATCGCTCTTTTTTCCTGGCCTTCTGGCGTAATTCATCATGTTATTGTATATCTTTTAATATCTTGAAGATTGTTGATGGCCCCCGTTTCCTGTCGGTCATTTCGTTCTGATTAACGCAACAGGATGCCATAATTTCTTTTCTCCCATGAGAGACGACAAAAAGAAATGTGTACAGGCTGAGGAAGAACTGGAAGCTCTTCGGCACAAAGTGTCGGAGCTTGAGCAGGCTTTGCAGGATCGCCGGGCACGTGATGCGCGTTCAGACAGTGTGGATGATCTCTCGAGGCAGATATTTTATAACATTGGTCAAGGCGTCGCTGTCTATGAGGCCGTTGACAATGGAAGAGATTTTGTTTTCAAAGACATTAACAAGTCTTCCGAAAAAATAGAACGGCTCAGACGGGATGCGGTCGTTGGCAGAAGCGTTCGGGAAATTTTTCCGAGAGTGAAGGAATTCGGGTTGTTCGAAGTCTTTCAACGAGTCTGGAAAACAGGAAAGCCGGAGCACCACCCGGTGTCAAGGTATAAGGATCACAGGATCACCGGTTGGAGGGACAACTATGTGTTCAAATTGCCGGGCGGGGAAATCGTAGCCGTCTATGATGATGTGACCAGGGAAAAGCAGTTTGAAGAGCGGTTGAAAATCATCAGCAAGGCAGTTGAACAGAGCCCGGTTGCTGTCGTCATAACCGACCATGAGGCAAGGATCGAATATGTCAATCCGAAATTCACCGAACTGACGGGTTACACGCTTGATGAGGTGCTCGGTGAGAATCCCCGTGTGTTCAAGTCCGGCTCGATGTCGCCTGATTTTTACGAGAATCTGTGGAAAACCATTGCTTCGGGAAAAGACTGGTCAGGAGAATTCCTCAACAAAAAGAAAAACGGGGAACCCTACTGGGAAGAGGCAAACATACTGCCGGTCAAGAACAGTGATGGTGCGATTACCAATTACGTGGCGATCAAAACAGATGTTACCGAAAAGAAAAAAATGTGGGGCGAACTGGTGGCGTCCAAGGAAAAAGCCGAGGAAGGCGAACGGCTCAAATCCTGTTTTCTTGCCAACATCAGTCACGAAATACGGACTCCCATGAACGGTATCCTGGGTTTTTCCGCACTCCTGAAAGAGCCGCGATTGTCCGGAGAAGAAAGGGAACAGTATATCGAACTGATTCATGAAAGCGGCAAACGCATGCTTTCCATTATCAATAACCTTATTGATCTCTCCAGAATTGAGGCAGGTGAGCTGACCTTATCTCCCATTACCGCCAACCTGAACGATATTATTGAACACATCCATGATTCTTTTGCAGGGCAGGCGACAGAAAAGGGCCTCTCGTTCACTGCTGAAAAAGGGCTTACGAATGAAGAAAGCTTGATCGTCGTAGATGAGGTCAGGATTATCCAGATTTTGTCCCACCTTCTCGGCAATGCGATAAAGTATACTGAAAGCGGTGCTGTGTCGTTCGGGTACAGGAAAACCGGCGACATGCTGGAGTTTTCTGTAAAAGATACCGGGATCGGCATACCCTGGGAGCATCAGTCGACGATTTTCGAGCGTTTCAGGAAAGTCTCGCTCGATGTTACGGGAGCCGATCAGGGAGCGGGGCTTGGCCTGAGTCTCAGCAAGAAATTTGTTGAGATGATGGGTGGAATAATGCGGCTTGAATCCACTCCGGGAAAGGGCAGTCATTTTACATTTACCATTCCGTTTAAAGGATTTTTAAAATCAAAGGCGAAACAGGGCAAGGACGGATCGGAAAAACTATACGCTTTTCCACCGGGGTTTACGATCCTGGTTGTCGATGACGATTCAATAAGCCGTTTGCTTCTCAAGGGAGTTCTCTCTGGACAGCAGGTCGAGGTTATCCTTGCGGAAAACGGTAAGGAAGCGGTAGAAAAAATCGAAAAGGAGCCGTCCATACGAGTCGTTCTGATGGACATGAAAATGCCGGTCATGAACGGTTACGAGGCGACGAGCCGGATCAAGGAAATCAGGCCTGACCTGCCGGTCATCGCACAGACCGCATTTGCGGATCCTGGAGAACGGGAAACAGCAAAAAAAGCCGGCTGCGACGTTGTGCTTGCAAAACCCATCAATCCGCAGCAGATGCTGCATGAAATTCAGCGTCACATCTGACCGCGTTTTCTCTTTCGGAACTCCCATGGAGGTACGGGAGCAGGGTCGGACCAGAGTCCTGCCTTTGCGGCTCGGGCGCTGTCTTCAAGCCGGGCAAGTGTCGTGTCGCTCGAATACCGGGTAAAATGCCAGGCAAGGCCATGGCCGACAAGCACGTGGTTAAGATTCAGTGAATCCACGTACACCCATGCAACGGTTCTGCCGAAGCGGTCCCTGTCTACGGCTTCAATCCGGATCGTTCCTTTCTTCAGAAACTTTTCTGTAAACAGCCCTGCTTTTCGGTAATACGGCTGTTCCCGCTCAGGCGCGTCGATGCCGAAAAGCCTGACTTCGAGTTCGTCTCCATTTTTCGAAATGGTAAAGCTGTCCCCGTCGGCAATCCGCACGACCCGGTACTGTTCCGTTTCCTTTTCCTGCGTGATATGCAAGACAAGAAGGGCGGTGCAGAGAAGCAGAAGGATTCCTGAAAGGAGGACCGATCGTTTCATCAGCCTGTTTTGTAGTTTCTACTCCCGGATCTGGAAATCAGGGTGGCCTGTCTGCCAGAAGGCAAAGCTCAGGACATCGGCAAGTGTTTCGAACCGCTTGGTTTTTGTGTCGCCTATGCCATGGCCCGACTGGAAATCCGTAGAGAAAAGTACCGGCTTTCCTGACATGCTCGCTTTCTGCAGGCGGGCTGCGAATTTTGCCGGCTGCCATGCGATTACTCTCGGATCGTTGATGCCGGCAGTGATCAGGGCGGCAGGGTATCTTACGCCGTCACGGATATGCAGGTAGGGATCCATCTGTATGAGTGCGCGGCATTCAAGGGAGTCTTTGACTGTTCCGAATTCCGGTGCGTTGACCGGTCCGTTCGGCGTCTCTTCTCCCCGGAGCGGATTCATGGCTCCCACCTGCGGAATGACGGCGGCAAACAGATCGGGACGTTCGGTCATGGCCATGCCGACAAGTATACCCCCGGCACTTGCGCTTTTTAAGGCTATATGTGCAGGTGACGAGTAATTTTTGTTTATGACGTACTCTGCACAACTGATAAGGTCTTTCCAGGTATTTGGTTTTGTTGCTTTCATGCCGGCCTTGTGCCATGCATCGCCAAGTTCGCCGCCGCCGCGGACATGGGCAATGGCAAGAATCCCTCCTTTGTGCGTCCAGAGCAGAAATGACGGGCTGAAAAACGGACGGAGTGAGCGTCCGTATGCGCCGTAACCATAAAAAAGAAGCGGATTGGTGCCGTTTCTTTTCATTCCTTTGCGGTAGATCAGGGAGAGAGGCACTTTCACCCCGTCATGGGATCGAACCCTGATTTCTTTCACGACAAGATCTTCATATTCCGGATATTCCGCCGGAGAAGAGAGTGTTTCGTGGATAAAGCGGTTAGCGGCCTGGTCGTATCGGTAGCGTTTATAGTCGCTGCCCCATCCGGAAATGACAATCCATACGTCAGGATAGGTAAATCCTTTTGCACTGAGCCTGATGGTTCCTGCGGGGAAGGGCAGTTTTATTTTTTCGGGTTTCACCGTTCCTGGTTTCAGGTGCCGGAATTCCACCTCGACCCCGTTTTTCGAGAGGGTGTAGTAAATGCCTTCGCTTGTCAGGCTGAATGAGCCGAGTACGGCATCCGGATCTTCCGGAATGATTGTTTCCGCGGTCTCAATATCGGGCTTTTGCAGTGATGTTCTGAGAAGCTTGAAGTTCGGGGCGTTTTCCGGGGTATAGAGGTACAGGTCCTTGTCGGTCACGGCAAAGTCGTGAATGTTGTCTTCCGGCCTCAAGAGCGGTTGCCAGGGAATGGCTGTTTCCGGAAGGGTAGATGCCGGTGCATAATAGACGGTCAGACGGCGGTCGACATTCTGCACGAATGCGTAAAGGTAGCGGCTGTCCTTGTCATAATAGACAAGCGGTATGTCTTCAGGATTGATGTTCAGTTCCGGATTTGTCGTGTTCGAGAAAACTTCCCTGTCGGTAGAAGGATCGGTTCCTGCGTAATGGAGGAACACCTTGCTGTTTTTCTGCCGGTCGATGGCATGTTTTCCGCTTTCGTTCAGGCGGTTGTAGAGAAACGCACTTCCGTCAGGAAGCCAGGATGGTGAAGCGAAGCGGCAGCGGTCGATTGTTTCGGGGTACATCCGTCCGGATGGAACATCCATGATCATAACGGTGTCATCCTCCGAGCCGTCGGCGGCAACGGAAACTGCTATTTTCGACCCGTCGTCGGTCGGTGAAATATTGCTGACGACATACTTTGCCGATCCGTTTTTTGACAAGCCTGCGGGATCGAAGAGCAGGATCTCGCTTCCCTTGTAGCCTTTTCTGCAATAGAGTTTTCCTGTTTCGTCGGAAGGTGTTCTTTTGAGGTAGAAATACCAGTCGTTATCGGTGATGACGAGGTTATAGACCCTGGAAGATTTCCGGCTGTCGAAATCACGCATTTTTTTAATGAGCGATTTTCTGCGGGGGATTCTGTCGATTACCGACTGTGCATGGCCGGCCTGCTGCCGGAGCCACTGCCTGACGGATTCGTCGTCGAGGTTTTCCATATACCGATAGGGATCGGCAAATGTTGTGTCGCACCAGGTCTCTACGACAATTTTCTCAGGTGCGAGAGGCGGCTGATCGTTCGCGGGAGCAGTCTCCGCTCTTGTTGCAAGTGAACATGGTGTCAGGAGGAGAATGCTGAAGAAGATCAGGCGTGCAGCAAAGTTCATGGTCGATCACTCTTGTGGTATGCAGCCGTTAGGGATGATTAAACCATTAATATGAGCAATGCCGGTTGTTATCTCCTAATAAAAAAGCCCCGGTGCCGGGGCTTTTGCGTGAGAAAATGTACGTCAGGTCTGGTTTTTATCTTTCAACGATCCCGCCGCCTTTCATGGTGTCGCGAGCTTCTCCAGCCCCTCTCGTTCGATTCTTTTCCTGGCCGGTTCCTGTGGCTGAATACTCGCTCTTCTTGTGATCTGTGCCGTTTTTCAGTCCACTTGCGTTCTCCCGATCTGTTGTTTTTTTTAGCCCAGCGTTTTGTCTCTCTGGTTTTTTCCTTTACGAAGACCTTTTCGCCGGATTTCTTATACCGGGTCTTTGATTTGACGCGTTCACGATACAGCGTCCGGTTTTCAGTATCTTTTCGGGTTTTATATGCGGTTTTCCTCCTTTCCTCCGATCTTGCCCTGTACTTCTTTTTCTCATGATCCTGCCGGTTGCGGTAGAACTCTTTTCTTTCGTTCTTCAGCGTTTTCCTGTACTGTTTTTTCCCTTTATAACGCTTTTTGTGTTCATAACCGGGTCTTTCTTTGTAAACATGGTGCCGATGGTCCTGTACCCGATGATAATAGGGGCTGTTGCGAATGCTTTTGCGTTTAACTGTTTTGTAGTGACGCGGATGGTCAGGTCCCCTGTGATAATAAGGGCTGTTACGGATGCTTTTACGCTTGACTATTTTGTGATGACGGGGATGGTCGAGCCAGCGATGGTGTCTGGAGTGCCTTCTGTATTCATGGTTACAGTACGACCTGACCGCGCGCCATTCATGGCGCCTGATGGCATGGGGCAGCCTTTTGTGCCGGACAACTTTCCAGGGGCCGTAGTAATAGGGTGAATGATACCAGTAGCCGCTATGGTATACATAGTAGATGTCGTCGAAAAAGAGCAGGTCGAACGGCAGTCCGATCGAAACGTAAAACCCGAGCTGCGGAACGAACAGCAGGTTGGGTGCATACCCCGCCTGATAAAAATAACCGCTATGGTAAAGCGGGTGGTAGGCAACAGCCCTTGGTCCGCCAAGACTGATGTGAAGGCTGACTTCGGCATTGGCCGGCGTCGCCTGAAAGCCCATTATTGCCGCAGTCAGAGCGGCGAGTAATAATTTGCCTTTTTTCATGATTCAATACTCCTCGTTGATTTTCATACGTATTCGAGCCTGAATATCTTCTGTACCTGTTCCGCTGCCGTCAACAGTTTTTCTGCAAAATGGGACGACGGGCGGTTACAATCCTTGCAAGCAATGCATGTCTCAGGCTTTTATCCTCTGCAGGAGAAACGCCATTGAGCGGCCAAGATCGAGCATGTTTTCCATGCCCTCTTTGTCGCCGGGGACTTCATCTCCGTTTCTGCCTCCGAAACCGAGGTTCCAGTAGGTTGATCCGACGATGAACATGCCGCAGATCTGATACAGATGATTGATGCTGTCATAGGCATGTATACCGCCTCCGCGCCTGAGAGACACAACCGCTGCGCCTGCCTTGTGCCTGAAAAGCTGACCGTTGACTCTCGACACAAATCCTGCTCGGTCGATCACTGCTTTGAGCTCGGGCGTTATATCCGCGAAATAAGTGGGCGACGCAAGGATCATGCCGTCGGCGTCAAGCATCTTTTCAAACAGCTCATTGAACATATCGTTTCCTGTCGCGCATCGTCTGTCCTTCCGTTCGATGCATTTGTAGCATGAGAGGCATCCACGGATGATTTTCCCGCCTACCTGGACACATTCCGTTTCTATCCCTTCATTCTCGAGGGTTTCGAACACTTTCAGGATCATCGTGTGCGTGTTACCCTCCTTGCGCGGGCTGCCGTTCAGGGCCAGTACTTTCATTTTCGTGAATGGTGAATGGTTGATCACTTATTAGTAATACGTAATTAACGGTTGAAAAGGTTCAGACGTTGAGCACCTTTTCTATTTTTTCAAGGACAGCAAGCATATCCGGCGGCAGGGGGGCGATGAGGGAAATCCTTTCGTGCGTTGTCGGCTGGTAGAACGTCAGGCTTTCTGCATGAAGCGCCTGACGGGGAATGAGCTCCAGCAGGTTTTTCATGAAACGTTCACTTTTACTGAACGGTAATGGTGCTGTCGATGTTCCCCCGTAAGTCTCGTCACCGAGAATCGGTGTGCCGATATGCTGAAGATGAACACGGATCTGGTGTGTACGGCCCGTTTGAAGCAGCAGCTCGACCAGCGCGAAATAGCCGAGGTTTTTCTGAACACGGTATTCCGTCACGGCGGTTTTTCCTTCCTTGCCTTCATAGGCATAACAGGTCATGATCTTTCGGTTGCGAACCGACCGGCCGATGTTCGTTCTGATAATACCTTCAGGCGGATCGGGTACACCGCGTACAATCGCCTGGTACTTTTTTTCGACCTGGCGGCTGGCGAACTGCCGGGCAAGCCGGTGCAGGGCGGTACTGTTTTTGGCAACGATGATCAGTCCCGAGGTGTTTTTGTCAAGGCGGTGAACAATGCCGGGGCGAAGGTCGGATGTATCGAGTTCTTCGGCATCCTTGCCGATATGGTGAAGGATCGCATTGGCCAGCGTGCCGGTCCAGTTGCCGAAAGCAGGGTGAACGACCATGCCGGGGGTCTTGTTGATGACCATGAGATCCCGGTCTTCATAGAGAATGTCCAGAGGAATATCTTCAGGCGCCAGTTCGGGAGCCGGCGGCCGAAGAAAGGTCATCTCTATGGTGTCGAGCGACTTGATCTTGTAATTCGCCTTGACCGTTTTGCCGTTCACCAGAACACGGTGGTCGGCAATGGCTTCCTGGACCTTGTTCCGTGTGGCGTTTTCGATCTGTTGGGCCAGATACACGTCTATACGCATCGGTTTCTGGGTCCTTGCAACCTCGAGTGTCATTTTTTTCGGTTCAAGAAGCGCGGTGTCCTGTTCTTCCTGTTCGCTTTTTCCCTGTTGATTTTGCATCTTGGGTAGCTACTGAAGGGTTCCCTGGTATTCTTATAAATACACACTTTTATACCAAATCTCATGTCTACTGATTCAGAAAGCCGGTCCTGCGATTACGATGCCGTCGTTATCGGATCCGGTCCCGGCGGGTTTGATGCGGCGGTCGAGGCTGCCGGAGCGGGGCTGCGGGTCTGTGTTGTCGAGAAAGGCGCTCTGGGAGGAGTTTGCGTCAACTGGGGGTGCATTCCTACAAAAGCCCTCTTGCGGAGCGCCGGGATGTTCCGGATCGCGCACGAATCGGAACCGTTCGGTCTTGCCATAAGGAATAGTTCAATCGATGCGGCACAAGCGGTGAAAAGAAGCCGGAAGGTTGTTGCAACCGTGTCGAAAGGGGTCGAATATTCCCTTAAAAAGAACCGTGTCGATCTGAAGCGTGGAACGGCTTCCTTTATCGATCCGCATACGCTTCTTGTGTCCCGCGAGGGTTCGCCTCCGGAAACGGTCTCGGCCGAGCACATTGTCATCGCTACAGGAGGTACCGCACGGGAACTGCCGGGGCTGGAGTTTGACGGCAGGACGGTCATTTCGAGCCGCGAAGCGCTTGCCATAAAAGACGTTCCAGGCAGGATGCTCATTATTGGCGGCGGAGCCATAGGCGTGGAAATGGCATGGTATTTCAGTGCTGCGGGATCCGTGGTGACCCTTGTTGAACTGATGCCGCATATTCTGCCCCTTGAAGATACCGAAATCGGCGAGGGTCTGAAACGCTCTCTTGTCAAAGGAGGGATCGAGATTCATAACGGGGCTGCTGTGAGAAGCATCGAAAAAAACGGCGATGGTATTCTGGCAGCGGTCGAACTGCATGACGGTACGATGCAGACTGTTGAGGCGGACTGTGTTCTGGTCGCGGCAGGCGTTCGTCCTTTTACCGACGGACTTGCCCTCAAAAATGCCGGGGTGGAGACGGAGAAGGGTTTCATCACAACCGACGGGAGCTGCAGGACGACAAGAGAGAATATATATGCCATAGGGGATGTTGCGGGAGGAATGATGCTGGCGCACAAGGCGTCCGCTGAAGCCCGTGTTGCCGTGAATGCCATGACAGGCCGGTCATTCGAGCCTCTCGATGAAACAAGGGTTCCTCGATGTGTTTACGTTGAACCTTCGGTTGCCTCTGTGGGATACACTGAACGGCAGGCAGTTGAAAAAGGTCTTGCGGTAAGGGTCGGCAGGGCTTCTTTTGCGACATCGGGTAAGGCGAGCGCATACGGCAACAGGGAAGGATTTGTAAAACTCGTATTCGATGAAGCGTCGGGCGAGCTTCTCGGGGGACATGTTCTGGGCCATGACGCGGTCGAGTTGATAGGCGAGCTTTCCCTTGCGCGGAACCTTGGTGCGACTGCCCGGCAGATTGCCGGAACCATCCACGCGCATCCGACGCTTTCCGAGTCGATACAGGAAGCGGCTAGGAATGCGCTTGGGGAGTGACAAGTAACGAGTGACGAGGGGGGAATGACAAAAAGGGAGTATGGCGGTTTCTGGTCCTTTTTGTCCTTTTGGTTTTTTACTCCAGTTTGAAATCAACTCAACAAACAATCATCTTCTCCGAATACCGAATACCGCCTCTTGAATCCTTTTTTGTACAGCATTTTCTATTCTCTTGGTAAAAGCATAAATTCACAGTTCAATTGTAGGCATGATTTCAATTAAGTAAGCCTTTTCCCGAAGTTGTAAGCGTAAAGGGCAGGGGTATTTAACCAAATCACTCATTATGACTCAGACTGCTTCAGCGGCAAAAAAAACAGCCGGAGCCAAAGCCGGTACAGGTTCGACTGCAAGGAAAACATCAGGACCCAGGAAAGCCAGAACAAAAAAGAAGCAAGGACAGGCCTATCCTTTTACGGCAATCGTCGGTCAGGAAGAGATGAAGCTCAGCCTGATACTCAACATCATTGACCCGAGAATCGGCGGTGTGCTTGTCATGGGGCACAGGGGAACAGGAAAAAGTACGACAGTCCGCGCTCTTGCTGAAGTGCTGCCCATGATCGAGAGGATAAAGGATGATGTGTACAACCGAACCGTTCCTGAGTACCTTGAAGCCGAGAAGCCGAAGCAGGGCAGAAAAGCGCTTACTCCCGAAGATATGACCGTGGAAGATATTCCGGTTCCTGTTGTTGACCTTCCGCTTGGAGCGACAGAAGACCGTGTGTGCGGTACGATCGATATCGAACAGGCTCTCACCAGCGGTGTGAAAGCCTTTGAGCCGGGTCTTCTGGCTCAATCCAACCGCGGATTTCTCTATATTGACGAGGTTAACCTTCTCGATGATCACCTTGTGGACGTTCTCCTGGACGTTGCCGCCAGCGGCAGAAATGTCGTCGAGCGCGAGGGCATCAGTATCCGTCATCCCGCACGCTTTGTTCTTGTAGGCTCGGGCAACCCCGAAGAAGGTGAGCTCCGGCCCCAGCTTCTTGACCGTTTCGGCCTTCATGCACGAATTATTACCATTACCGATGTCGCCAAAAGGGTCGAGATCGTCAAAAGACGTCACGAGTATGACGATGACCACCAGGCTTTTCTGAAGAAATGGTCGCGCGAGCAGAAAAAACTCCAGAAGAAAATTCTGAACGCCAAAGAACTTCTGCCTGAAGTTACCATGCCCGATGACGTGTTGACCGATGTCGCCAGGCTCTGTATGCAGCTCGGAATTGACGGCCATCGCGGTGAGTTGACGATCACAAGGACAGCACATGCATATGCGGCATTCAGCGGGGACAAGGAGGTGACCATGGATCACGTCCGCCAGATTGCCGGCCTGGCTCTGCGCCATCGTCTTCGTAAGGATCCGCTCGAAACGATGGACCCTGGTGAAAAAATTGATCGAGAACTCGCAAAAGTGCTTGGAGAAGCAGAAGAGGTATAATGATAGCTTTTACCGATATTGTCGGGATGGATCTGGCAAAACAGGCGCTGATGCTGCTTGCCGTCGATCCGTCTCTTGGCGGAGTGGTCATACCGGCCGCAGTAGGTTCGGGCAAGTCGACGCTTGCAAGGGCTTTTGCCGATATTCTGCCTGAAGACACTCCTTTTGTCGAACTTCCCCTGAATGTCACCGAAGACCGTCTGATCGGCGGGGTTGACCTCGAAGCGACACTTGCCAAAGGTGAACGTGTCGTGCAGCACGGGGTTCTTTCAAAAGCTCACGGCGGCGTTTTGTACGTCGATTCCCTGAGTCTTCTCGACAGTTCGGCTGTATCCCATATCATGGATGCCATGTCGAGGGGGGCTGTGCTCGTCGAACGTGAAGGCCTCAGCGAGGTACACGAGTCCGAGTTCATGCTTATCGGTACCTATGACCCTTCAGACGGCGATGTTCGTATGGGCCTGCTCGACAGGATAGGAATGATCGTTCCGTTCACAACCCAGAACGATTACAGGGCGCGCAAGCTGATCGTCAACTGTGTGCTCGGCAAGAACGGCAGCGAGGACACCGAAGACGAGCTGAAAATGCTCAAAGGGCTTATCGAGGCGGCCAAAGAACAGCTGCCTCACGTTTCCATGACACAGGAGCAGATGAAAGGGCTCATCCAGTCTGCCGTGAGTTTGGGTGTCGAAGGAAACCGTGCCGATATTTTTGCTGTCAGGGCGGCCAAGGCAAGTGCAGCTCTGGCCCAGCGTACCGATGTGGACGAAGACGATCTGAAGCTTGCGTTGAAACTTGTCCTTGTTCCCCGTGCAACCCGTATGCCGGAGCAGGAGGAAGAGATGATGGAAGACATGCCTCCTGAAGAGGAGATGCCTCCGGATACTCCCGAGACGGAAGATCAGGACGCACCGGATGACAACAGTACCGATCCGGATGAAGAGGAAGAGCAGGAAGAAACTCCTGACATGATCGAGGAGCTTATGATGGAGGCTGTCGAGACGGAACTGCCCGACAACATCATGAACATTTCGCTTGCAGCAAAGAAAAAAAGCCGGTCCGGGAGCAGGGGTGAAGCGCTGAACAACCGCCGCGGACGGTTTGTCCGTTCGCAGGAAGGTGAAATGCGGAGCGGGAAAGTCGCGATCATTCCGACGCTGATATCGGCTGCGCCCTGGCAGGAGAGCCGCAAGAAGGAGCGGAAAAAGAAGTACGGAAAAGTCAATACCGCTCTTATTATCAACAAGGAAGATGTGCGGATCAAAAAGTTCAGGGATAAATCCGGTACGCTCTACATTTTCATGGTAGACGCATCCGGTTCCATGGCTCTGAACCGTATGCGCCAGGCCAAGGGTGCGGTCTCGCATCTGTTACAGAATGCCTATGTGCACCGCGACCAGGTTTCCCTGATTTCGTTCAGGGGAAAAGAAGCCCAGCTGCTTCTGCCGCCGTCGCAAAGTGTCGATCGGGCAAAGAGAGAGCTCGACGTTCTGCCGACAGGCGGCGGAACGCCGCTTGCCTCAGCCCTTTTCCTCGGACTTGAAACCGCTCGACAGGCCAAAACAAAGGGTGTATCGCAGGTCATGTTCGTGGTGATTACCGACGGGCGCGGCAATATCAGCCTTAAATCGTTGTATGAAAAGGATGCTCCGAAAGCCACCAAAGAGGAGATAGAAGAAGAGCTGCAGGGGCTTTCGGCGACTATTTTTGCAGAAGGAGTCGCTTCCGTGGTTATCGATACACAGATGAACTACCTTTCACGAGGGGAAGCACCGAAACTCGCCGAAAAACTCGGCGGCCGGTACTTTTATCTGCCCAATGCGAAAGCGGAAGAAATCGCCATGGCGGCCCTGAGTTAAGGGGCAGCAGGACGGTCATACTGAAGCCTCCCCGTTTTCCCGGACAACGGCGGGGGTTTTTTCATTTATTACAAATATTATACGTATTATTTCGGTGTGCGAGTTTCATTTTCTTACTGTGAGAGTAGTATCTCTTTCTAATTTTCTTCATTCCAAGCAGTTATGGCACAGTATCGAAAGATTGCAGCAGTTGTCGGACTTGAGCAGTACAATACCAGCCTCTGGAAAAAAATTGTCAATCTTCTCAAAGACGAAGCAGATCTGACACAATGGACGGATGTCGATCTGGAAAAGCAGAATCCTGAAACAGCCCGGGCGATCTCCGAAGCTGATTGTGTTTTTATGAGCATGATCCAGTTCAAGGATCAGGTCGATTGGTTCAAGGAACAGCTTGAAGCTGCTTCCAACAAGGACAAGACAGTTTTTGTGTTCGAATGTATGCCTGATGCAATGGCGTTGACCAAAGTCGGCAACTATGTTGTGAGCGAAGGAAAGGGCGGCATGCCCGAGTCCGTCAAAAAAGTAGCCAAAATGCTTGTCAAGGGGCGTGATGAAGACGCGCTCTACGGGTACATGAAGCTGATGAAACTCATGCGCACGATACTTCCGCTGGTTCCCAAAAAAGCCAGGGATTTCAAAAACTGGCTGCTTGTCTACTCGTACTGGATGCAGCCCACGCCCGAGAATATCGCCAACATGTTCCGGCTGATCCTTCGTGAGTATTATGATGAACCGCTCACGGTCGGTCCTATTGTCGATGTGCCGAACATGGGCCTTTACCATCCTGACGCTCCAACGTACTTCAAGGATGTCAAGTCATTCAAGAGCTGGTCGAAAAAGCAGGGCAGGAACTTCAACAAGGGACAGAAAGTCGGGCTGCTGTTTTTCCGCAAGCATCTGCTTCAGGAAAAAACCTATATCGACAACACCATTCGCGGTTATGAAAAACAGGGTATCAATGTGCTTCCCTCATTTGTCATGGGTGTTGAAGGCCATGTTCTTGTCAGGGACTGGCTTGTCAAGGAAAATATCGATCTTCTCGTCAATATGATGGGGTTCGGGCTTGTCGGCGGGCCAGCCGGTTCATCGAAACCGGGTACCGCGTCAGATGCCCGTGACGAGATCATGAAAAAGCTGGATACACCATATATCGTCTCACAGCCTCTTCTGGTACAGGATTTCGAATCGTGGATGGAGCTTGGCGTTTCGCCGATGCAGGTCACGTTCACCTATTCCATACCGGAAATGGACGGTGCAGCCTGTCCCGTCATTCTCGGTGCTTTAAAAGACGGCAAAATCGAGACTGTTCCCGAGAGGATCGAACGGCTGACGGGATTGTCGAAAAACTGGCTTCGGTTGAGGCAGGCTTCCAACAAGGAGAAAAAAGTAGCGTTCGTTGTCTATGATTATCCTCCGGGCCTGGGTAAAAAGGCCAGCGCCGCACTCCTGGACGTGCCGAAATCGTTGCTGGCTATTCTGCAAAGACTGAAGAAAGAGGGGTACGCTACCGGCGATCTTCCCGAAAATGCCGAAGAACTTTTCAAGGCGCTTGACAAGGCGACCGATCACCAGTACCAGAACGGCAAACCCGATGCTCTCACAATAAACGGTGAAAAGTATCGCGAGCTGACAAGCGCAAAAGAGCGGGAAAGGATCGAGGAACGCTGGCAGAATTTTCCCGGAGAGATTGTGCCTATGGGTTCGGAAGAGCTGTTTATCGGAGGGATCCGTTTCGGTAACACCTTTATCGGCGTTCAGCCCCGTCTTGGCGTCACGGGTGATCCGATGAGGCTGCTCTTCGATAAAGACAACACCCCGCACCATCAGTACATTTCCTTTTACCGCTGGATAAGCAGGGAGTTCAATGCGCATGCGCTCGTGCATGTGGGAATGCACGGATCTGCTGAATGGATGCCCGGTCTCCAGACCGGCCTGACTGGAGACTGCTGGCCTGACGCCCTTCTGGGAGAGATTCCCCACTTTTACATCTATCCGCTCAACAACCCCAGCGAATCTTCGATTGCCAAACGACGCGGGCTTGCCGTCATGGTGTCTCATGTCGTGCCTCCTCTTTCCAGGGCCGGTCTGTACAAGGAACTTCCTGCGCTCAAGGATTTTCTCGCCGATTACCGTGAACGGGGGCTGGATAAATCGAGTGAAGCTGAAGAGCTCGAGACGGCTATCATGCAGAAGGCCGAGCTCCTGAACCTTACCGATGACTGTCCGCGGCGGGAGGGAGAGCCGTTCAATGATTTTGTCAGTCGTCTGTACAGTTACGTTCTGGAGCTGGAAAACCGTTTGATCTCAAGTTCGCTGCACGTCTTCGGAGAAGCGACCCCGGTCGAGTCACAACTGGTGACCGTGACGGAAACACTGAAAAACAGGGGGCATAACGGCAAGACCCTGCCGGGTATGTTTATGCACTACCACGGAGTCAACGGATCCTATGGGAGTTATGAAGAGCTTGCAAAGCGATCGAGAAGCGGAGAGAGCGAAGCCATAACCATCCGCGAGAAGGTCGATCAGTCATGCCGCGATTTTATTCAGCAGGTCCTTTTTGAGAGGATGAGTCCTCCCGAGGTTTTCAGGAATCTGAGCGGCGGAGAGAGCCTGCCGGTTGATTATATGGAAATGCTGGACGGGTTGATGAAGGACGGGGCGCAGCTGCTTTATGCGCTTGGGGACAACCACGGGGAGATGGACTCGCTTGTCAGGGTTCTCGACGGACGCTACATTCCATCAGGTCCGGGCGGCGACTTGGTCAGGGACGGTGTCAACGTTCTGCCGTCCGGACGAAATATTCACTCGATAGACCCCTGGAGGATACCTTCTGAGCTTGCTTTCAAGCGGGGCACGAAAATCGCCGACATGCTTGTCAGGAAACATCTTGACGAAAATAACGGGGAATACCCCGAAACGATCGCACAGGTTCTGTGGGGGCTCGACACCATTAAAACAAAGGGTGAGGCGGTCGCTGTCGTGATACGTCTTGCAGGTGCCGAACCGTATTATGACACTCAGGGCAAGATAAGCCACTACCAGCTGGTACCGCTTGAAGAACTCGGCCGTCCGAGGATCGATGTTCTGATGCAGTTAAGCCCGATATTCCGCGATGCTTTCGGTAACCTTATGGATCAGCTTGACAGGCTCATACAGGATGCGGCAAAAGCCGATGAACCGCATGAGATGAATTTTATCAAGAAACACGTCGACGAAGCCATGGCAGAAGGGGCCGATCTGGAGAGCGCGACATCGAGACAGTTTACCCAGGCGCCAGGTTCATACGGGACCTATGTTGACGACATGGTCGAGGATTCCGCATGGGAGAGCGATGACGATCTTGACGAGTTGTTTCTTCGCCGCAACAGCAGCGCATACGGAGGCGGCAGGAAAGGAGAAAAGCAGACCGAGATTCTCAAGGGTTTGTTCAAAACCGTCGATCGGGTTGTTCATCAGGTCGACTCGACCGAGTTCGGCATCTCTGATATCGACCACTATTTTTCCTCGTCCGGATCGCTGCAGCTTGCCGCACGCAAGCGCAACAGCAGGATGAGCGATGTCAAGCTCAACTATGTCGAATCTTTCACATCCGACATCAAGGTGGACGATGCGAACAAGTCACTCAGGGTGGAGTACCGTTCGAAGCTTTTGAACCCGAAATGGTTTGAAGGCATGCTGAAGCACGGCCACAGCGGCGCGACGGAGATCAGCAACAGGGTAACCTACATGCTTGGCTGGGACGCAGTGACAAAGAGCGTCGATGACTGGGTCTACAAAAAGACCGCGGAAACCTATGCGCTTGATCCTGAAATGCGGGAACGGCTGGCCAAGGTCAATCCCCAGGCGATCAAAAATATCGTCGGACGCATGCTCGAAGCGCACGGCAGAGGCATGTGGAAGGCCGACCAGGATACGATCGAAGAACTGCAGGACATCTACGCAGACCTCGAAGACCGTCTTGAAGGGATGTATGAGGAGGAATAGGAGGAGGAGTGTTGAATTGTTGAGTTGTTGATCTGTTGAATTGTAGGGACGGGTCTCAGACCCGCCCGGAATACAATCACTCTCGAACCCGTCCTCACCAAACTATTCACGATTCACCATTCACGAATATCCCCTCACGATTTGCCGCTTGCTGCATACCTCCAGAGCCCTATCTTCCCCCTATTACCTATTACCTATTACCTATTACCAATGGACTCTCTTCTACCCCAAACAATTCAACAACTCAACAGTTCAACAAATCAACAAGCAAGTCTCCCTCACGACACCGAATAGTTCGGGGCTTCCTTGGTTATCATGACATCGTGGGGATGGCTTTCTTTGAGCCCGGCCTGGGTGATCCGTATGAAGCTTGTATTTGTTTTCATTTCGTCCGTGTTTCGGACGCCGCAGTACCCCATTGAGGACTTCAAGCCGCCGATGAGCTGATAAATGACCTCTTCGAGCGTTCCCTTGGCAGGTATTCTTCCTTCAATGCCTTCCGGGACATACTTTTTGTTTTCCTTGGAAGCGTCCTGAAAGTAACGATCGCTGCTGCCTTCAGGTTCGCTCATTGCGCCCAGCGATCCCATGCCCCTGTAGGCTTTGAAGCGGCGTCCTTCGTAAAGGATCGTTTCACCGGGGCTTTCATCTGTCCCTGCAAAGATGCTGCCGATCATGACCGAATCCGCTCCGGCAGCAATTGCTTTGGCAATGTCGCCGCTGTATTTGATGCCCCCGTCAGCGATGATCGGAGTGCCTGTTTTTATGGCTTCGGCAGAACAGTTCATGACAGCGGTCAACTGAGGCATGCCGACGCCGGCAACCACCCTTGTCGTACAGATACTGCCTGGCCCGATGCCTACCTTTACCGAATCGGCGCCTGCCGCAACAAGGTCACGGACGGCATCTGCCGTGGCAACGTTTCCTGCAACCACCTGAAGATCGGGATAATGCTGTTTGATGGATCGTACCATATCGCCGACAGCCTTGCTGTGGCCGTGTGCGGTATCGACCGCAACGACATCGACGCCGGCACTGACAAGGGCTGAAACGCGATCGATCGTGTCAGAGCGAATGCCGACTGCCGCACCGACTCTGAGTCTGCCGTGCTCGTCCTTGCATGCGTCGGGGTAGAGTTTTCGTTTCTGAATGTCCTTGAAGGTTATGAGCCCTTTGAGATTTCCGTTGTCATCGGTGATGAGCAGCTTTTCGATCTTGTTGGACAGAAGGATCTCTTCGGCATCCTCAAGATCGATGTCTTCCTTTGCGGTAATGAGGTTTTCGCCGCTGGTCATCAGGTTTGAAATGGCCATTTCCGGAGAAGGTTTGAATCTCAGGTCGCGGTTCGTGACGATCCCTTTGAGTTTCAGTGAGGCATCGTCTGCAGAAACAGGGTTTTCAATGATCGGAATACCGGAAATCGAATGTTTCTGCATCAGTTCGAGTGCATTGCCCACGGTAGCTGTTTCATACAGCGTGATAGGATCGCGGATGATCCCGCTTTCATGACGCTTTACCCTGGCGACCTCGCGAGCCTGCTGCTGGATCGACAGGTTCTTATGGATGAAGCCGATGCCGCCGGACCGGGCGATGGCGATGGCGAGTTCCGATTCGGTAACAGTGTCCATGGCCGCACTGACCAGCGGAATATTGAGGTCGATGGTTTTCGTAAGACGGGTTTTGACGCTTGTTTCCTTCGGAAGAACCGCCGAAAAGGCAGGAACCAGTAAAACATCGTCAAACGTGAGTGCTTCGTAGAGAATTTTCGACATGCAAGCGAACGTTAAAAGATTGTATTGAACCTAAACTGAGCGTTTCAACAAATGCTCAATAAGAGTAAAGTTATAAAAAACAGTGTTTTATACTGCCCGGCAAGTGTGATTATTCGTCATTTGTCAGGAGTAGTAAAAACCGATAAAAAACCGCATGTGTTGAAACCCTTCGGGATTGCCGATCATGCCGCATCTGCTTCGTTACAGGGAACTTGCGGTAGATCACTACAGCGGCATTCCCTGTGCCTTGCATCTCCGGCATGCTCGACAATCGCTCAATTCAGGTTAAAAAGTTTCGCCAATTTACGAAAGAGCTGCCTGAAAGACAATCAGAACGCCCCCAAACAAGGGAAATAATTCCTTTCAGCGGTCGTGAAGCCTTTTAAAAAAGCAAAATACATTGTACATTACCTGCCCTTTTACACTGGAGAGGTCGCATAGTGGTCTAGTGCGCTCGCCTGGAAAGCGGGTAAGGTTAATAGCCTTCGAGGGTTCGAATCCCTCCCTCTCCGCAAAAACAAAACCCTCACATCCGTGAGGGTTTTGTTTTTGCGGAGAGGGAGGGATCGAACCCGACAAGAGGGTTCGACCGGCAGCAAAGCTGCCGGGACGGCGAGCAAAAGCGAGTCCGCCCCGACTTGTCGGGGTGAAACGCAAAGCGTTTCATCACTCCCTCCCTCTCCGCCGGAGCAAGTCCAATCTCTCATAGTGTTTCCTCATAAAGACATATTGAAAACCAATGATTGTTTTTGACATTTTTTACTCATTGCTTATCTTAAGTGCCCTGCGGAACAGTTCTTTACATAGTCCGGGAGGATTAGCATAATTGGTAATGCAGCAGTCTTGAAAACTGCCGGGTTCACGCCCTTGGGGGTTCGAGTCCCTCATCCTCCGCACAGATTTTCAGGAGAGGTGGTTCCCAAAGGAGTGAGGCGAACAATGGCGTAGCCATTGAGACAGCACGCACAGCGTTGCTGCCCCGACTTGTCGGGGCGAACTGCAAAGCAGTGAGTCAATCAATCCCTCTCTCTCCGCAAAGCAGATGTTGTTCAGATAGAAAGAGTTTTTTGAGAAAGGATATATAGAAAAGCAGGAGAGGTGGCCGAGCGGCTGAAGGCAACGGTTTGCTAAACCGTCATAGTTCTAACAAGGGCTATCGAGGGTTCGAATCCCTCTCTCTCCGC
>JANQMO010000058.1 GCA_028280025.1 Chlorobium sp.
CTTGCACGCATGACTCGGGGACAGTGTGGGTCGCTACTCCTTCACTGGAGGGACTTGCACCCTTTATCTCCTGCCGGTCTCCCGGCGCACCCTAATACCTATTCACTATTCACCAATCACTATTTCCCCCTCACTCCCTCGTCTTCAGCACCGCAATCAGATCAAGCCGGTTCAAGCGGTAATGCACCATAAGCCCCGACACACTTGCTGTGATGACGATTACCGAAAACGCAAAGACAAAATTAAACGTGCTGAAAACCACAGGCATCCTGTATAGCTCGGAACTCAACCCGAGCGCCAGCAATATGGAAAGCCCGATACCGATGACAAAACCCACGGGAATGGCTACGGCAGTCAGGAAAGCCTGCTCTCCAAGGAGGATAACCGCTATTTCATGCCTTGTCAGCCCGAGAACACGCAGGCTGGAGAGTTCCCTTGCCCTCTCCGAGAGATTGATCCTTGCTCCGTTATAGACGACTGCAAAAGCAAGAATACCTGCAAATGTCGTCAGGATAACGGTCGACGTCATCATACTCTGCGCAATCAGTTCTTCAAAGCTTTCCTGCATGGCCTTGAGCATCGAAGTGCCGGCCACCCCCGGCATTTCCTTGAAATCGGCAAAAAGCCTGTCGGCCTCGTCGCTGTCAATTCTGAGGTATGCCGCATTGACAATTCCGGCTTCACCGGTAAGCCGGTCGAGATTGTCTATCTTCATGTAAGCCGACAACCCGAGCAGTTCATCGATCGTACCGCCCAGAGGAACGTTTACGGTTCGCCTTTTTCCCTGGAGAAACTCAACGGCAAGGGTGTCGCCGGGCGTCACACCGAGAATATCGGCAAGGCTCGTTGTCAGGAGGAGGCCGTTTTCCGGCAGCCGTATCCGGCGATTATGAGCATCGACCAGCCGTTTCAATCCTTCAGTGGATTCGAGGCCGGTTATCGATTGCCGTCGTGAACGGTGCTGATAACGTAATCGTACCGGCTCTTCGCGGTACAGTTCCTGTTCAAGCACACCATGCATCGACAGCAGTTCATGGCGCACCGAACGTGGTCTTGGTTCATTGAAAATCACCGTCAGGTCCTCCCGGTGTTTCTCGTTGAACTCGACCAGAATGATATGGTTGACAGCGTCATAACTGTAACGCCCGGAAATAAGAATCGCAACGGCAAAGGCGATCATGAGCACCGAAAGCGCAGCTTTCCAGCGCCGTCTTTCCAGATTCCTGACGATTATGCGTATCGAAACAGGTATTTTTTTCTGAAACTTGCGGCGGTCGAGAAATCCCGGCTTGTACACGACGGGCGCTTCCGGCCGCATTGCCTCGGCGGGAGGAAGTGAAACCGCCTGCCGCACAGCACTGAGAGCACCGAAAAGTGCGGCTCCGGTGCTGAGCAGAACCGACAGGGCGACTTCCTCAAAACGGAAAAAATAGGTCAACTCCGCAAAATTGTAGAAACCCTCATAGACCCTTGTGAGTCCAAGGCCCAGCCATGCGCCGACAACCGTACCGAATACCGCACCGAAAGCAACGGGCACCATTGCAAAACCAAGATAGTGCAATCCGACCTCCTCATTGGAATATCCCATTGCTTTCATTACCGCGATCTGGTCCCGCTGGGTACTTACAAGCCTTTTAAGGACAATATTGAGCAGGAATACGGCAACACCGAGAAAGATTGCCGGCAGTACGGTAATCTGTATGCCAACCTGTTTGATCTCGTCCGTTATGAAGCGGTCCGACAACTGTTCACTCCGTCCGTATGCCCCGAGCGACCCGTAACGGCGAAACATATCGTCGAGCCGCAGGATGACATCTTTTTCAGAAGCACCATGAGCCAGGGTGAGCGACAGATCGTTGAACGCGCTTGTCATATTGAGCGCCGACTCAAGAGCGTCGCGACTCATCCAGAATACCCCGAAACGCCGATTGTCCGGGAAAAAAGCCCCGGGCTGAACCTCGTAGATGTACTCCGGCGACAAGCCCTTGCCGACAATTCGCAGTTCTTTCCATCTGCCGTTGATGACCGCACCGACGCGGTCACCTATATCGAGGCCGTTTGCCTCCATAAACGTCTCGCTCGCGATAACCTCTTCGGGATGGCCTGCCTCGATATAGCGTCCTTCCCGAAGGAAAACATCATTGAGCACGGGTATTTTTTTGTCCGGCATAGACACCAGCCTGCCGCTTGCCGGTTCGTCGAGACCCGGCACATCGAGGGTGACATCGGCAATAATTCGAGACCTCACAGCGGCAACTCCCGGAATATCCCTCACACGCTCAATCATTGCCTGCGGTGCACGTTTTGCCTGCATGAAAACATCGGCAAAACGGTAGTCGCTGTAATAGCGTACCTTGGTAGCTTTCAACGAGTACTCCACACTGCTCATGGAAACGAACACAGAAATACCACAGGCAACAACCGCCGCAACAGCCAGCATCTGGCCTTTCATGCGAGTCAGTTCACGCAGCAGTTTCCGATTGAGTTTTTTCATTGCCTCCTACCAGCTCAGTTCAGAAGGAGAAACCTTGCGGTCGTTCTTTTCGATCTCGGTGATCTCGCCGCTTCGCATATGGATAACCCTGTCAGCCATTGCGGCAATGGAAACATTGTGCGTAATGACAAGCGTCGTCGTACCCAGTTCCAGGTTAACCTTCCGTATCACTTCCAGGACCAGCTTTCCCGTCTTGTAGTCAAGGGCTCCTGTAGGTTCGTCGCAAAGCAGCAGTTCAGGACGTTTCGCGACCGCCCGAGCTATCGCAACGCGCTGCTGTTCAC
Organism: Chlorobium sp.; assembly: GCA_028280025.1. Classification (GTDB taxonomy): domain Bacteria; phylum Bacteroidota; class Chlorobiia; order Chlorobiales; family Chlorobiaceae; genus Prosthecochloris. The sequence continues at coordinate 2,779 of JANQMO010000058.1, forward strand.
CTCCCGAAAGCTGTGCAGGAAAATGACTCATGCGATCAGAAAGGCTGACAAGTTGCAGCGCTTCTTCGGCAGCCATCGGCTTGTTGGATATTTCGGTCACGAGCTGAACATTTTCCAGGGCCGTCAAGCTCGGGATCAGGTTGTAGAACTGGAAAACAAAACCTATGGACTCCCTCCTGTACAGTGTAAGATCATCCTCTGCCGCAGCGGTCATCTCTTTGCCGCGAAAATAAAGCTTTCCTTTTGTAGGGACATCGAGACCGCCGATAATATTCAGCAGCGTCGACTTTCCACTTCCCGACGTTCCGAGCAGCACGACAAGCTCACCCGAGTAAAAGTCCGCCGAGACATGCTTAAGCGCCTCGACTTTCACTTCTCCCATCGTGTATATTTTGCTTATCGAGTCCACTCGAAGCACCACATCACCCATAACGCCAAGCCCCTCCTTGCACTAAAAATAAGAGTCTTTTTTCAAGATATTCCCGGATATCACCATACGAGCCCGTACCGGGAACATTATCAGATGCAGCCCATGACCGGCCAGCATCATTATATAAACCTGGATGCCAAAAGCAAAGAAATTATGCTCAACCTCCTTTCCGGCGAGTTAAAAACCGCCAAGATGCAACTTATTAATAAACAGCAAGTTACCTTCGGCCGGGATTCCTGCTGTTTGATTGCCTCCGCAACGCAAACAAAAGCGGTCACCTGAAAATACAACGCCGATTTCCACAAAACCGCCTGGGCAAAGATTCAGCAGCAAAGAGCAAAGTTCATCGCCTTGGTTTTCCTTCGGTAAAATGGTATTTAATGGAAAATAAAAGAACCAATGGCCTACCCCTAAAGCCATGAACACCATTCTGCCAAAGGAGCTGAAACGCCCCAGAGTACTGCTTCAGTCGGCTCTCATTTTTCTCCCCATAATGGCCGTGATAGTATTGATGAGCTTCTACATTTACAGGAGCGATCTATTACGCAACATGAAAGAAATAAGAGAGTCCACGCAAAAAACCATGCTGGACAAGCAGCAATGCCTGGTCAAGAAGATTGAAGACACTATCCAGGACCTGCATTTTATCGCATCCCTCCCCGAAGCTCCCGATGCTCTCGAAAATCCCCGCGGAACCGCTGCAGAAAGAACAAAAGAAACCCTCATATCGCTCAGTAATGCAAAAACCGTCTATGATCAGCTCCGTTATCTCGATACCAGTGGAAAAGAGGTGCTTCGTATCAATTATGACCCGTTAAAAGGGGCCTATACGGTAGAGGAATCACAACTTCAGGAAAAAAAACATCGATATTATTTTACGGCAGCCCGGCAGTTGGAAACCAGCGATGTGTATATATCTCCCTTCGACCTGAATATCGAGCATCGAGAAATCGAGTGGCCGCATAAACCGACTCTTCGTTTTGCCAGATCGGTCTTTGACCGCCATGGAGAGAAAGGCGGCATTGCCGTCATCAACCTCCTGGGCAAGCCGCTTGTCGACGCCCTTGGGTTTCAAGACACCGTCCGGCATGAGAAACTGATGCTGCTGAATGATGAAGGGTTTTATCTGACCGGTGCTCCGGACAACAACAATTGGGGCTTCATGTTCCCCGGGACAGAAAAGGCCACCACCTTTGCTGCACATTTCTCCGATGAATGGACACGCATCAGGGATGCTGCTGAAGGCCAGTTTCGCACGAAAAGCGGGCTTTTCACGTTCAAAAGGATTTATCTCTTACCGGAAAGCACATCCAACCGTTCGGATGATTTCTACTGGCACATGATTTCCTTTGTTCCGGAAAACAGGCTGAAGACAATTGCTCCTGCAAAACTCGACTATATAACATTTACCCTTTTTACCGGCCTGATCCTTTTCGCGGGAACCCTGGCGCTGACCATAAGAATCGAGCACAGCAACCAGTCACGCAAAGACATTGAAAAACTGGCAGCAGAAATACAAGCCTTCTACGAACACTCCCCTACACTGATCACCATCTGTTCACCCGACGGCAAATACCTGATGACCAACAAGGCAACAGCTGAATTTCTCGGAATGCCCGCAGAAAAAATCATCGGAAGAAATTTTGCCGATTTACTGCCTCCCGAACTCGTTAAGGTACTTCTGGAACGAACAGGAAAAGTCGTTGCGACAAATACTCCGCTCACAGTAAAAGATCATATCAAAATAAACAACCATGAGCGGTACTTTCACAGCGTCATCTTTCCTATCCGCTCCGAAAACGGCAGCCCATCGGTGCTTGGGGTATCGAGTGTCGATATCACCGACCAAATCCTTTACCAGAAAGTCCTGAAAGACAACGAGATCCGTTTCCGGTCTCTTTTCGAAGGATCTCCCGATGCCATTTTTCTTGCTGATGCATCAAGCGGCATCATCACACGGGCAAACGAGAAAGCATCGACACTGACCGGCCTGACCAGGGATGAACTGGCCGGAAAACACCTCACCTCGCTACACCCTGAAGACCAGCAGGAAATCGTCGCAGAATCTTTCAGGAAAAACGAAACGGAAGCCCGGAAATCTGTAACAAGCCTGCCGATGGAATCTTTCGTTCAGCACAAAGACGGCAGAAAAATACCCGTCGAGATCATCAGTCACAAAATGAGGCTCGACAACAGGGACATCATATACAATATTTTCCGTGATATTTCCATCCGAAAAAAGACAGAATCAGAACTGCAGGAAAAAACCATCGTGCTGAAAACTGTCACAGAATCGGTTCCCGCCTATATCTACATGAAAAACAGGGACTTTCGCTATACCTTTATCAACCGTTATGGACGCGAACAGCACGACCGTCTTTCGCCTGAACAGTTGACGGGAAAAACCGACTACGACATCTTTCCCGAAACAACAGCAAACCATTACCGCTCTGCAGACAAAACGGTTATGGAAACCGGACAACCACTCGTGAACATGGAAGAAGAGGTTGTTCTACCGGACGGCACGTGTATCCCTGTTCTCACCAATAAGTTTCCCCTTTTCAACAAACAGGGAGAGATCGAAGGCATTATCGGCATCTCAATGGACCGCTCGGAACAGAAAACAGCGGAAGAACGAAACAGAAAACTCGAAGATCAGCTTCGCAGCAGCCAGAAGCTCGAAACCCTCGGAACACTTTCAGGCGGTATCGCCCACGATTTCAACAACATCCTGACCCCGATCATCGGATTTACCGAAATAGCGATCGATACCCTGCCTCCGGAAAGTGACACCCTTCAGGACTTACAAGCCATTCTGAAAGCCGCAAAGCGTGCAAAAAAACTCGTCCAGCAGATACTGACCTTCAGCAGGCAGGAGCCGCAAAACCTCTTGCCGCAACAACTGCAGCCCCTTGTCAGAGAATCCATGGATTTCCTGAGACACTCCATTCCCTCCACTGTCAGGACCGAGCAAATCATCGAAGATTTCGACGATACGGTCATGTGCGATGCATCCCAGGTCCAGCAGATTGTCATGAACCTCTGCACCAATGCCTGGCAGTCAATGGAAACAGAACCAAAAACACTCACTGTTGAGCTCAGAAAAATAACCATTGGCAGCTTCATGGCCGCCAGTTACAAAAATCTCAGAGAACACCAGTCATATGCAAGGATCACGGTTCATGATACCGGCAAAGGCATGGAAAAGGAAGAAATCGACAGAATGTTCGATCCATTCTATACAACCAAGGAGGTTGGCAAAGGAACAGGACTGGGGCTTTCGGTCGTCTATGGAATAGTTCGGGGACACAATGGTGAGATAACAGTTGAAAGTACGAAAGGCAAAGGAACCTCGATTTCAGTTTTTCTCCCCCTGATGACAAAACAACAACAGCAAAAAAACGATAGCGATGAAAAAGATTCTGGTCATTGACGATGAGCCCGATATCCTCAAGCTGATCAGCAAAGTCCTCGAAAAGGCAGGATACAAGGTGATGACTGCAGAAAACGGCAGGCTTGCTGACAAACTATTCAATGAATACCTGTTCGATCTTGTCATCACCGACATTGTTATGCCGCAGAAAGAGGGGCTGGAAATCATTCTTCAGCTCAGGGAAAACAGCCCCGATACCAAAATCCTCGCCATATCAGGCGGCGGTAAAATCGAACCTGCCGAATACCTTGATGCCGCCCGGTCGGCAGGCGCACACGCGATTGTGAAGAAACCATTCGAAATAAGTCACTTTCTGAACAAAGTCGAACAGCTGCTGAACTCATGACGGGCACAGGGACTTTTCTTGCAACTGACGGAAAGGTACAGGACACTTTCGGGCGCCGCTTAACGAAGCAATTGAAGCGCAGCATAAATACATCGAGTTGCACGCACATCCATCAGCTTGTTCCGCACCTTGGCCTCTTGGTCGGGCGGGCAAAAGCCTGCGTACCGAATGCCTGCCTGACAAGAGGCTATCTGCAGCATGGAACGAACAGCGCAACGCTTTACGTTATCACAACAAGCACAACAGACAGCTTAGCCTGGCTTGTAATAAAAATGCTGCGATGAACATTGACGCATTCTATACATGGTTCATGGGGCTGGGAGCCGAATACGGTGTCAATCCCCTTGTTTTCGGCGCTATCTACGTCGGAGCCATTCCTTTTTTCACGATCAGCCTCGCATGGCTTGTGAGGAACCTCAGGCAGAAAAAATCAGCGGTCCTGCCTGCCCTCCTGACAGGCTTTTTCTTCATTTCAGCCTATCTCTATCTTATTATCGCAGGAAAAAACGTACCGTTCTGGGTCTATCTGTTCATTGCCCTTCTTGTAGGATTCGGTGCATGGTCGACGATCAGAAAAATCGGAAGAGAAGTAGCAAACAAAGGGGAAGCTGATGAACCATGATTACGATGTTATCGTTATCGGCGGAGGAGCTGCGGGCCTTACCGCCGCCGGCGTTTCCGCATCGCTCGGGGCCAGAACGGCCATGATCGAAGAAAAGAAACTCGGCGGCGACTGCACCTGGTATGGCTGTATTCCAAGCAAAACCCTCCTTCACTCTGCCAAAGTAGCCCAGACAATCAGGACATCCGGCGCGTACGGCATACATGCCGGAGATCCGTCGGTCGATTTCCAGGCTGTCATGCGCCGGGTTCACGAGGTCCAGAAAAGCGTCTACGAAGAAGCCGACGCTCCCGGGATTTATGAAAAGATGGGCATAACGGTGCTCGAAGGACGAGGCAGTTTTATAAACGAGCATCAGGTTGCTGTCGTAAAAGAAGGGAACGAAACCCTGACGCTCAACGGAAAAAACATCGTCATCGCCACAGGCAGCCGCCCCGTCATTCCTAAAGTGGGAGGACTCGATACCGTTCCTTTCCTGACCAACGAAACAATTTTTTCTCTTGACAAGCAGCCCGCAAGATTGCTTGTCGTCGGTGCCGGGCCTATCGGCGTCGAAATGGGCCAGGCATTTGCGCGATTGGGATCGCATGTTACCGTTTTTGATTATGGGGAACGGATCCTTGCAAAAGACCACCCCGAACTGACATCGGTCCTGCATGAATGTCTGGCCGGGGAAGGTGTTCATTTCAGGCTCGGAACAGCTGTCCGCAAGGTTGAGAAAAAAGGAAACGCTATCCTGGTGACGGCGGAAAACAGAAAAACGAGGGAGACATTCACCATCGAAGGTGACAGCCTGCTTATCGCTTCAGGCAGACAGGCGAACATTGAAACACTGAACCTCGAAGCAGCAGGAATTGACACCCATGAACGCGGGATCAGGGTCAACGAAAGCTGCCAGACATCCCGTCCGCATATCTATGCCTGCGGAGACGTTGCAGGAGGCATGCAGTTCACCCATGTTGCCGAGCATATGGCAAAAGTTGCTGCCAGCAAAATGCTGACGCACCTTCCCATGAAAATTGACGATAAACACACTCCCTGGTGCACCTATACCGATCCTGAAATGGCGCATGTCGGGGAAACGGAAGAATCCCTGAAAAAAAGAAATGCAGACTACGACCTCTACCGCTTTCCATTCAGCAGAATAGACAGGGCGATAACCGACAATGATACCGATGGCTGGATACGGGTCTATGCCGCCGGTTTCGACGGAAAAATTTTCGGTGTGGACATACTCGGCGCACGCGCCGGAGACCTGATTGCAGAATTCGCCCTGGCGATGAGAAACGGCGTTACCCTTCGCCGGATGTCCGACACCATCCACCCCTATCCTACCTATGCCCTGGGCAATCGAAGAGCTGCCGATCAGTGGTATGTCCGCAAACAGTCCGGAACGCTCGTCGGGCTTCTCAAGTTTTTCTTCGGCTACAAGGGGGAAATGCCCGATACCAGTGACCCGGACAGGATTGTCTGAACATTATGCCGCCTCGAACCTATCGTATTTTTTTGTAGCACCTAAATTGAGCGATTGTCGAGCATGTCGGAGATGCAAGGCACAGGGAATGCCGCTGTAGTGATCTACCGCAAGTTCCCTGTAACGAAGCAGATTCGGCATGATCGGCAAGCCCGAAGGGTTTTAACAGATGCGGCTCTTTACCAGCATTATGTCACCCCACACTTGGAGGATAATCCTAATACAAATTGAGTATAACAGATTGTTTTTATGTAACCTAATATTATGGAGCATTTGTTAAAACGCTCAGTTTAGGTAACATGTTTTTTTTCACTATCAGGTAAGGGGTATGCATGGAACCGTCGTTCTTCGCGCTGCTTGTTCTCATATTTTGTGCCGGCGCAGGTCTCGGCATTGCGCTCAGCCGAAAATTCCGTCCCGACACAGAACCGGCATATGAAACGGCTGTTCGAACAGGCAAATCGAACATCAGCGGAAGAGGGGCGTTTGCCGCCCATGATATTTCCCAGGGAGATATTGTCGAACGCTGTCCCGTACTCGAGCTCGATCAGGACGATATCGGCGGTGAACTCCTGAACTATGTTTTTTACGGGAACGACGAAACCAAAAGGCTGGTCACTATGGGTAACGGCATGCTTTTCAACCATTCCTCGTTTCCAAATGTCGCCTACTATCTTGAAGACACGCCGTTGGGGCCGGAGCTGGTCATCTATGCGCTGAGGGATATACGAAAAGATGAAGAGCTGTTTTACAACTATGGAAATGAATGGTGGTCAACCAGGGCTATCGAAGCGCAATGACGCGCCATCATGTTTTCACAAGCGCTCTGGCTGCTGATTCACGGTTCAACGGGAGAGGTCAGGATTCAAGGCCGATATTTTTCGACCGGCACCACTCCCTGAGGTATTCCTCGATTTTCTTTTCACGGTATGCGTGCCACTCCACAAGCAATCCCCTTGCCTCGAGTATATTCCTGAAATTGCCTTCGGCGTTTATCTCGTCGGCAAACATATCCCTCACCCCGGCATAGTGTTCAGGGAGATGTTCATCGACAAAGTCATATGCCATTTCACTTTCCATATCGACACTCTGTCGATGCGGAACGGTGATGTATCCTGCAGAATGAATATCGAGCCCTCTTGTCTCGTCGAGCCCAAGAACAGAAGAGTAATAATAGATTTCCCCGTCTGCCGTACTGACATATGCGACGTTATCGCCCGGATTTCCGGCGCTGACGAAGTCGAATGCATTTTTAATCTCGGAATAGCGAATGGTCACTGGAGTCGAATTTTATTTCACCTCTTCGACGACGACACCCATGTTGTAGATGAGTACCATATTGCCGTCATGGGCGAATTTGATCTTGTTGCCGAATTCCGTCGGTTCGATATCTATCCTGCCCTCATAGGTCCGGACAGGCTCACCGGATGCGGAGTATACCGTCACTCTGCGGTCCAGTCCTACCCACTTTGACTGAAAATCCTTGACGTTCCGCTGGAATTTCTGTGAACAACCTGCCAGAACGACAAACGTCAGCAATAAAACTGTCGAAAGAAGCTTACGCATGGCCTAACCGATTTACAAACGTTGCAGAAGTATTCGCCTTAAACTGTTCCCGTCAAGTTCAGCAGGATTGCTTTTGTTTCGTGTACGGCTGATAACCCGGTCAACATCCCCGTTCCTGAATCCGAATGTTCCGAGCTGCGGAATGTCCAGCTCTTCCTGCATCGACTCAAGCTTTTCCAAGAGCGCGTCACAGGCTTCATCGTCATCGAGATACGTGTCGCCGGCAAAAAGCCGTCCCGCTTTCGCATAGCTCGCAAGCACACCATCACCCCTGATCCCCTGTTGACGGAGTATCGCGATGTTTTCGGCCGTTGCAGCATGGAGGAGGGTCGCACAGAGCCGGCCATGCGGTATATCGATGTAACCCCCGATGGAGGAGGCGAACCCATGAACGATCCCCAGGCCTGCGTTGACAAGGGCCACGCCTGAAAGATACGCCGCATAGGACATTCCGCTCCGCGCCTCGATATCGTGTTCGCCGTTTCTGCATGCCCTTGAAAAATATGCAGCAACGTATTCCAGGCCGTTCAACGCAACGGCTTCAGTGAAAGGCGAACCGTCTGGTGAAACAAGTGCTTCAAGCAGTTGCGTCAATGCATCCATGCCTGATGAAACCGTCAGCCCGACTGGCATGGAAAGCGTCAGTTCCGGATCGAGAAGAGCCATATCCGGAACGAATGCATCATGGCGAAGGGAACGCTTGTATCCATTCTTTCCCGTTCTGCTGATAACGGCATTGTTCGTTGCTTCACTCCCCGTTCCCGACGTTGTCGGAACTGCGATAAACGGCACTTTCCGCCCGTCCGGTTTGCAGTAACCCGGCAATCCTTCGATAAAACGTTCAACCGGCTCCCTTGAAGGCAACATGGCCGAAACCGCTTTTCCGGCATCGATGACGCTTCCTCCCCCCAGGGCAGCAACAACATTGATCCCGGAGTCCCTGCAGGCCTCAACCGCCCCGTCTATGACCTCGGGTGATGGCTCCCCATCAATGGCAACATGCCGGCATAGTGTGCTCTCACGCTGTATTCTTTCGTAAAGAGCGGCAATGGTCCCTGAACGTTCCAGCGTCTTCCCGCCGGTCACGATCACGACGCTCTCACCGTAGCTGCCGAGAAGTTCCGGCAGAAGAGAGACCTTGCCCGCCCCGAAAACAACATAAGGCTGCCGCTGAAGCGTGAAACTCATCGTATTAAAATGCAGCATATAACCATTGTCAATATACAAGGGAATTATCCATCACAAGGCTGACATCATGACTGCCTGAGGGCTCGAAAGGAAGATGCTTTATATGCTTCCTGCCAACAAGCTAACCGGCCATCAAGCTCTTCCAATGTCAATCCTCAACGCAGATTTCGGAATTGATAATAGCCTTGAGAGTCACCACAACCAGCATGACAATGACAAGCGCAAGCAATCCCAGTTCAACCAAGGCGATGTTGCGGAATATTGCAGCGTTTGTCATATGCAGCATGACAACCGTTGCAAGCGTTTTTGCCGCAAGAGGGAAAGAATAGGCCCACCAGGAGAGATAAAAGTTGATTTTTGCAAGGATCTGGACCTTGAAAAGGATCAGGATAAACATGAAAAGGGAAAAATAGTACAGAATTCTCGCAAATGCGTCAGGACCGGCGCCGTCAGCCATAAGTCCGGCAAGTTTTGCATATGCTATGAACCCGATCGCAGGTGGAGCGAAAAGGATGAAAAGAGTCGGCAGCAGCCTGTCGGGAATGGGTGAATAAAACATCATCCTGTACAGCACGATGGTAAACAGTGCAAGCCAGAACACGAGGCCGACGGAAAAAAAGAACCACGATACCTCGATGAAACCGTGAGGCACGCCGGCGATAGGAACGATGATCGAGCCGACAATCGGAATGAACCAGCCGGGTGTTACGTGCTCTATCTTGAAATGCGTGTGGCGTATCCAGACAGAAATGATAACAAGAGAAGCAACAAACTGCAGCACGGTCCCGACAACCCAGAGGTTATAGGAAATCCCCATATCGCGGTCGAGAAAAACAACGCTCATAACAAGGAACACTTTCGCGATCAGGGGAAAAAAGTTGACCTTTACAGGGTGTTTGAGCTCTTTTTTAACAGCATCGGGATAGCGTACCGCCTTGAAGAGATAAACGATACCGATAAGTACGAAAAGCGCTATTGTCAGATAGACAAAAACGGCAGCGGGTGCTTCCAGAACGGGAAGGATGCCTTTGCCGTCATGACCGCCGACTTTCTGCAGAGCAAGTGAAAACCCCGCCATACCCAGAACGATGGCAAAAAACGTTATATGGAAATTTCTTAATCGCAACGATGACTCGCCTGCAGGTGATGCCGCTTGACTGTTCATTTATTTTTCTGTGTTCTTGTTGATGGTGGTTTCGTTATCCGTTTCCTGCAACCTTTGTTGCCACTTCAAATACGGGCGGATTCAGAATGTGTTTCTTCACGGCGCAAAGGTTGGCCACCTTTGCCAGCGTATCGCGATACTTTTCCGGAAAATCTTCCGGCACCTCGATATCGATCGAGATTTTACCGATCCCGCTTCCGTCATCCCTTCTGTGATGCGACTGAATAATGCGGATACCTTCCGTCGGAAGGTTTCTCTCCCGGCAGAAAGAGTAGACGTATATGCCTGCACAGGTACCTATTGACGCGAGGAAAAGCGAGAAAGGTTCGGGCGCTGATCCATCACCGCCGTTTCGGACAGACTGGTCTGTCTCGATCGTAAAACCGCGGTAGTCGGCATTCACTTTTTTTCCGCCGGCATATGATATAATCATTTCACTCATATATATCTGTCATTTACAGTTTCCAGTGTTTCAACCGATTGGCCGTCTGAATATGCATTATTTTCTTATGAAATCCAGACGTTTGAAGAGACTGGCCGAAACGGTGCGTACCGCCCGCGATTATATGCATACGCCCGTTATCATGCAGCTTCTGGCACTACGTGCCGGACCGTTATAGCAACCGCAAACAAAAAACCGCAGTCATCCATACGAGCGCCTCGGTCACTTCACTCGATGCGCCGAGAACATCACCGGTTACGCCGCCGATCCTTTGCCGGGAAACAATCCCGAGAAAACCGGAAACCAGCACTGTGACAAGCATTGCAATCGCTGCCGGGAGCACGGAATCCCGCAACAGAATAAAAAGCAGAACAGAGGAAAAAAACAGGGTGACCCCGATATGCCGTAACCCGGCCCCTTCTACAAAACCGGAAGCTGTACCTGCCCCGCTTCTCGCATAGGGCAGGGATGCTGCCAGAACCACCTGTGCAAAACGGGAAAGAACGCAACCGGCAATAACCCATGCATAAAGCTCTGTCTGCAAAAGCCTTGAAAGCGCAACCCATTTGAACAGTACAAGGGTGACCAGCGCAATCGCCCCGAAAGACCCGATCGCCGGATCTTTCATGATTTTCAGCCTTTTTTCCTTTGATCCGGAACAAAAGAAGCCATCTGCAGTATCAGCCAGCCCATCTGCATGGATCCCCCCCGTCAGAACGAAACCGGTCAGCAAAACAAGTGCCGATGCCGCATCACCCCATCCGGAAAACATGACAAGGCAGCCGACAGCGGCTTCGATGAAACCGACAAGCAGTCCTGCAGCAGGAAACCAGTAGAGTGCCGAACTGAAACGTTCAGCATCCTTTCCGGGAACCGGCAGAATGGTCAGGGTTCGCAAAGCTGTCACAAAACCGTTCAGCAAAGCTCTATCCTTTTGTCCAGAAACGACGACAGCGCCCTGACAAATGAGGAGGGAGTCTCTTCCTGGGGCAGATGACCGCAATCGGGTATAACGTCAAGCTCCGCTCCGGGAATCAGTTCAGCGAGCCTGTAACTCTCATCTGTTTTTACAGTACGATCATGTTCGCCTGTTATCACCAGTGTCGGCACGCTGACATCGGAAAGCTGTTTTTCAAGGTTCAAATGATGCGTTTCAAGAAACAGCTCCCAGAACGCCCTTGACCAGTCGCCGATCATGAGATCACTCCTGAATGCAGCGAGTGTTTCGTCACCGAGGAGACTCCCGTTATGCCAGAATCCCCGGATGTTCCTGTCATAAAGCCCGGTTATCAATGCTTTCATGACACGTGAAAACAGAGGGCTCATCCTTTTGAGCAGAGGTTTTACGGCTGCCGGCACCTCACTTGTTGCATAACCGCCGAAAACCATCGCACCTGCCAGAACAAGGCCTTTGACCTTTTGCGGATATCGAAGCGCCGTAAGAAGCGCTATCGTTCCGCCTGTGGAATTACCTGCAAGAATAGCCTGCTCAAAACCGGCCTTCCGTATGAGATCAGCAACAAGATCACTTTGCGCCTCCGGCGAATAGCAGGCGCCGCCCTTGTCCGAAGGCAGAGGACGCGAAGTCAAGCCGAACGCCGGGCGATCGAAAACAAGGACTGTCGCTTTTTCCGAAAGAGGAAGAATAACGTCCCTCCATGAGCGGATACTGAGGAAACTGCCATGAAGCAGGACGATCAGAGGCTCACCTGTCCCAAAAAGTTTATAGTGGACCCTGAAACCCCCGGACTCGACAAATCGGCTGTCGGGATCCGCGTACTTTTCCTGAAGCTCCGTAAACGACGCCACTTTCTGAAACGTTTTTATTGTTTTTCCGAAACGTTGGCTGAACTGAAGGTCGCCATGTTGTTATAGAGTTGTATTGCCCCATCGATCACCTGCATGGCAAGTGCTGCGCCGGTCCCTTCTCCAAGACGCAGATCAAGATCGAGGATAGGACGAGCCCCCAGCTTGTCCATAACCGCCTTATGACCCTCTTCGTTGGATAGATGACTGAAAAAAAGGTAGTCGCTCACCTTGCAGGAGAGTTTCATGGCAGCGACCGCACCTGCCGACGAGATGAAACCGTCAACAACAACGGGCAGGCCAACCGAAGCCGCGCCGAGCACAAGTCCGCAGATCCCGGCAATTTCCAAACCGCCAAGTGCTGCAAGAACGTCGAGAGGCGTTGCAAGCCTTTCCCGGTTGATCTCGATCGCACGTTTGATCACCGAAATTTTATGGTCGAGCCTCTCTTGATCGATACCTGTTCCGCGTCCGGTAATGGACTCGACCGGCAGGTCGAGCATCACGGCATGGAGCGCTGTTGCAGGAGTTGTATTGGCGATCCCCATTTCACCGGTTGCAAGCAGATGATAACCATCCTCGCGCGCTTTCCCGGCAAGCGACATACCCGTCATGACCGCCTGTATAGTCTCGTCCTGCGTCATGGCCGGCGCTTTGACCATATTGGAAGTGCCCCTTCTGACCTTCATTCTGTGCAGGCCGGGATGGTCGGAAAAATCGTGGTTGACCCCGATATCGACAATATCGAGATCGGCCCCGGCGTGACGTGCAAGCACATTGATGGCTGCGCCCCCGTTGAGCATATTATAAACCATTTGAGGAGTGACTTCAGCAGGATAGGCGGACACACCCTCTTCTGCAACACCATGATCAGCAGCAAAACAGACGATCTTTTTCTTTTCGAGCACAGGAGTTGCCGTACCTGTCGCAACGGCAAACTTCATCGCAATTTCCTCAAGCCGCCCGAGACTTCCGCGGGGCTTTGTGAGGTCATCGAGATGAGCCTGGACCGTAGCGCGTAACGACTGGTCAACCGGCTCGATGCGGGAAAGAATAGCTTGAAACTGATCGTGCATGGATGGGTGTCAGGTAATAGGTAATAGGTAATAGGTAATAGGTAATAGGTAATAGGGGGAAGATAAATAAATCTTACTCCTGCGCACGAAGTGCGCTGCTCCTGGCTACTTACTCCTTTCTTGTCACTCGTCACCTGTTACTACATTCATTTCAACCTCATCGGAATGCCGCTGCAGAGCAGCCAGGCCTGGGTTGCTGCTGCGGCTGTTTTCTGGTTGATGATGCCTGTTATATCGCGGAATTTCCTTGCCATCGCATTGTCCGGCACGATTCCCATACCGACTTCATTGGAAACGAGAATAACGTTGCATGGAGGCTCCTTCAAAACAGTCATAAAACGTTCGAGATAAGACATGATCACCTCGTCCGAGTCGAACGCATGCATAAGGTTCCCCGCCCAGACCGTCAAACAGTCAACGATAACGACATCGATATCCCCGGGCATTGCGCTGATCGCCCTGTCGATATGCAGCGGCTCTTCAATGGTATAATATCCATCGCCGCGTTCTTCCTTATGTTTCAGTATACGCCTCTGCATCTCTTCATCGAACGCTTCGGCAGTCGCAAGGAAAGCTTTCCTATCGTATGTATCGGCGCATTGCAGCGCAAACGAGCTTTTGCCGCTTCTCGCCCCTCCGGTCAGGTAGATCAGGTTTTTCAAGGATTATCGATTCTCGCAGGGTTTATAACAGCACATGCACAATCGGAGACAACAGTCTGTTTGACATATTAACGGAATTCTGTACAATAATTAAAAGAGCAAACATACCCATCTCCCAATTTGAGGCTACCATGGTCAGGAGTCTGTCATTCATCGGGCTGCTTTTTTGCCTCGGCCAGACTTTATCGGTGCAGCAGGCTGTTGCAGAATCGGAAAAACAGTCAAAGAGCACTGTAGGGACAACCAATGTTTCCATTGTCCTGCCGGATATGATCATCCTTCATTATTATTCAGGCCTGACGCTTAACTTTGAGGAGTTCTCTACGGCAGAAAACCGGGGTTCCGCTGAATTCGACGTCCAGTGGAGCGGTGAAGCCGAAAGTTCGAACGAGTTGACCGATGAAAACACTGAACTGAACCTTCCCGACAGGGTATCACTCCAGCTACCGAACGTCTGGGCAATTCGAGGGCTTTCTCCTTCCGGTAACGCAAAAGTTTCCATCTCGGTCAACAACAACATCCTCACTTCCGGGCCATCCAGAATCATTATTGAAGAAGGTTCCGGCAATATTGAAATCGAGGATAACCAGGGACATTCCGGCACATCGATCAACACCAGCCTCAGGGGAATTACCCCTTCCGAAGCAACTATCGGCAATGTCCGCATCACCCTGAACTTCTCTGAAACCACAAGAGCGGGTCTGCATACCGGCGGACAATACAAAATTACCGCCGAAACGATCTGATTATCGCAAGTTCCTTCCAAATAAAACCTGAGGGAGAAAGATTTTTTCATTGAAAATCAAATTCCCTATCTTTTTTATACAGGTAGCGTCGGTCTACTCCCCCTAATCCCTAAACATTTACCCCATGCTTTACAAACGACTCGTGTCTTTTGGGGCTGCCGTTCTTTTCACCGCACTTATCACAGCCACATCTGCTGCAATCGCACAAGACGGTCAGCAATCAACCAGCGGCAAGGTACAGGTAACCGCCAATGTGCCGAAGTTTATCGTTCTTCACTACTATTCATCCCTGACACTCAACTTTGAACAGCCGACATCTGCTGCGCTCGACCAGGGAGACAACACCATGTCGGTATCGTGGACAGGAACAACGAGTGGCGGCGGCGAGTTATCGGAAGCAAACCTGATGACCGCAAAAACCGGGCTCGAAACAGGTGTCATAACGGTCACTATACCGAAAATCTGGGCCGTCAGGGGTTTCTCTGATAGCGGCAATGCCGAAGTATCCGTCAGCATATCAGATGGAGGTGATAAACTCACGAGAAAAAATAACACGGTTGAGTCGGTCATAGAAATGAGCAATGTCGTGGTTTCTGACGGAGTAACAACCGGCAGTACCATTAAGACAAATCTTGGCGGTATCTCAAAAAGCTCTACAACCCCTGGCGGTGTTCAACTGGACCTCGATTTCAGACAGACGAAACTATCCGGAAGTCACAGCGGCGGCGGATACACAATAACCGCATCCACCATCTGATACCAGTCCGGAAATTCATGAGCGCTCAGAGGCTGAAAAGGCCCTTTGCATGGCTGCTTTTCCTGCCGGCATTCCTTGTTGCAATGACAAGTGCAAACAATGCCTGTTCAGCCGATGTGCTGAAAATTTATAAAAACCGGGTTCTCGAAGAAGTCACGCTCAGCGAAATCGGTCTTTCGGAAAGCGGCGTATCAACCGCGCTCAATCCCTTTGAGGCTGATGCGGCATGGGATGGGACCTATGTAGACACACCGGAGCTCTTGCTTGAACAAGTATATGGCTCTACAAGAATAACCCGGAAAGATGTCCTGTTGTGGTATTACGAGTTCAAGAAAGAGAATGATCAGGACGAGGACGAAGATGACAATGAGGAAGAGGATGATGATGAGGATGATAATGGATCATTTCTTAATGGTCAATCATTCCATGTTCAATACAGGATCCTCAGTAGAAGCGGTGTTGAAAACGCACTTTCGCACAAAGAAGACAGGACTTCGGTTATCCTTGCCCATATAACGGAAAAGCCGATTGAATGCGTCAACAAAGGCAAGAACAAGATCCGCTGCCTTGGCCGGGTTGATTTTGATCTCGACATCTCCCGGGCTAAACGGTCCGGGAAGTATTCAGGCTCTATTGAAATAACAATAACAACATTCTGACAACCATCATGAAAAAACTACTCTCGGCGCTTCTCATTACCGCGATCACAATGACGGCAAACGTCTATGCTGAGGATGCTCCCCCTCCGGGACAGATCGGTGTTTCTCCATCGATGCTCGAGTTGTCTATCGGTTCGAAACCTGTAAACGAGTCACTGAGACTCTTCAACCTGAAAAAAACAGCAACGAAAGTCAATGTCGAGGTCTACAACTGGACACTGGATGAAAACAATGAAGTCAAGCTGCTGCCTCCCACGGAACAGTCGCTTGACCAATGGATGCTGATCAACCCGAGATCATTCGTACTGGAACCTGGAAAAAGCCAGGTAGTCCGTCTTTCTGTCCGGCCGCCTGTCAAACCCGCCCCAGGGGAACACAGAGCGCTCATCTACTTTACAGAAGAAAAGCTCGACAACGCCAATAACGATGAAGATACTCCTGTAGAAGTGCTCTTCAAACTCGGCGTCGGCGTCTATGCAAATGCAGACCCGATAAAAAAATCCTCATCGCTCAAGGGGTTGTCTCTTGACAAGTCAAATAACACCCTGAAAGCGTCGATCGCAAACAACGGTAATGTACATGCCCGTCTCACAGGCATGTATTCAATCTGG
This sequence comes from Chlorobium sp., assembly GCA_028280025.1. GTDB lineage: Bacteria > Bacteroidota > Chlorobiia > Chlorobiales > Chlorobiaceae > Prosthecochloris. Next base: position 19,762 of record JANQMO010000058.1, read on the forward strand.
AAAAAAGCTGATTTTCCCGGCGTTAAAGCCGCTGAAAAACTGACATCGGATGACGCTGAAGGAGCAACGGCAAAAGGGCTTGTTGCTTCCGGCCAGCTTAACCAGACCCCTGTTCTGCCCGGTCATACCCGGACGATCGTAACACAACTGCCCGGACTTCCGAAATCCGGCTCCTATATCGTTGCTGTTGCCGGTTCGCTCGATGGGAAAAAGATCGAAAAGACCTATCCCCTTTCGCGCTGAAGCAGAATGCGAGCGGATGTCCGTGGCGCTGATACTGCGAATTGCTGCGTTTACTTTTTTAATCGCAAACTTGCAGAACGTCTGCAGCCCATTGCACGTTCATGCTTCCGAAACAGGGCGGCATGAACCGCTTCTCGTCGAGATTTTTTTCAACAAAAAATCCGCGGGCGATCATATCTGCTACCAGCAGGAGGACGTTTACTGGATTCCTTACGATATCTTTCTTCAGGCAACCAGGCTCAAAGGGAAAAAATCTGAGAAAGGAGACATCACTTACGAAACCACACTCGGACAGCTCTCTTTCGATCCCGGTACGCTCAAAACCTTTGATGAAACACCCTATATATCGGTCAAACAGCTCGACGCGTCGTTTTATGTCAAGGGCAGATTCGTGCAATCGGTCTTTGCTCTCGCTTTTGATGTCCCCTGGGTTCCCGGCAAACGGTCACAAAATATCAAAAAAGCGCCGGCTATAACCCCGGATGTACGGGCACCATCGAGTTCCGTCTCATTCGTCCGTTTTGAACCGCAGCTATCCTATACCTTCAGCGGCACCCTCAACCGGGATATACTGGTAGAAACAGGAGGGCGGTTTGCAGGAGGTGTCTGGGATATCACCTTTGAAGGAGATCCAACCGAAAGTTTCCCTCCAAACCGTTATCACTGGACAACCTACAACAACCACCTTGCCTTCAGGGCAGGAACTGGCTCGTCCAACCTCTACTCGCTGGTCAGCGGCTTCGACTTTACCGGCCTTCAGCTCGGATGGAACAACAAATCCATACTCCATCAGCTCGATTTTGAGCGATACTCGGATTCCGACGCCTTTCTTTCGATCGACCGCTCACAGCAGCGAACAATAGAAGGTGACGCTCCTCCTGCCTCTATAGCGGAACTTCGTCTCGACGGCGTTGTCGTCGCACGTCAGCGAGTAGACCTTAATGGAAGGTATGTGTTCCGTAATGTGAAAATGACTTCCGATCTGAGAAAGACAGAAGTATACCTTTACGAAAGGACATTAAGGGAAAAACCCGCCGCCATTATCGATTACACTATGACGCTCATGAACCGAACACTGCCTGCGCATGAGTTTCTTGTCAGGGCGGGGGGTGGCATGATCGGCAACCCTCTGGATCATGAAGCAAGCGACAGTCTTTCATGGACAGGATTTGGTCACATACTCTACGGGATCAGCAACAGAGTGACCGTTGAGGCAGGAATGCAGTATCATCCCGAGCGCAGCGATATCGATGCATTTGCCGGAACAGTGCTCTCGTTGGGAGGGAACTTTGGTATTGGCGTCTATGGTGCATGGGCCAACGATCATTACGCGGTCGACACAAGATTCGAAGGTAACGGTTATGACTGGTCGCTGTCCTACTTTGGCAGCTACAAACAGGAGAACTTTTCGAAGGACGGCCGGGAGGCGCGCAACAGCCACTCGTTCAGGTTCAGTACAGGAACAATTAAACCTTTCGATATCCTGCTGTATGGCAAATACGAAAAAACCGGGAATGCAGGTCCCGACAAGTACCTGCTGCCCGGACTGTACTGGTATATCACGCCCGGCTTGATGCTGTCCGCACTTCCCGATGACGAAGAAACATATCGGTACGAAGCAAACATGAATCTCACCTCCCGCAGCGATCTTACCGTCACCTGCAAGGACGATATTCTGGACGCGGATTTGAGTTACGATTTCAGCAATTCGCTGCAGAGCAGGGCGCTCTATTCTCATGCATTCTCTACCGGAAACAATGTCAGCAGCATCTATTTCGACTGGTACCCCGGCGGCAACCGCTATGATCTGTTTCGCCTCGGTGTTTCGAAAGCCGGAAACGAAACAGGCTGCTCCCTCGCCTGGAACAAGTTTTTCAATGCAGGTCTCCAGATGAGTCTTCAATACAGCTACAACATGAACAACGCCCAGCTGCTCGAAACGGAAGACAGCTTCGAGAACTTGGTCCCACCGGATGCAAGCCAGTATGTCGCCCTTACGCTGACCTGGGATATCGGACGCTCCGGCAAGCGTTTTCTGCCGATCAATCGCACGGCAATCAGCCATACCCGCGGCGGCATTGCCGGCTCGATGAAAATCATGAACGAAACCACGCTCGGCTCCTCCGACATAGACAACGTCAGCATCCTGATCAACCGAAAAAAACTCGGCCAGAGGCAGGTCGACGGCTCGTTCTTTGTCGGAAACCTCAAACCCGGCGTCTATGCACTGGAAGTCGATACAGAAAATCTTCCGCTCGAATTGAATATCGAAAATAAATCAACCTATGTCGAAGTGCTCAACGGAGCCGTCACCGATGTCTTGATCCCGGTGTACGCAGAGTATGCTATTGCCGGCAAGGTTGTCGATTCCGGCGGAAAGGCAGTTGAGGACACGAAAGTCACGATCGCCGATGCAAACGGCAAGGCGGTTGATGTCGCAAGAACAAACCTGTTCGGCTATTACAGCACAAAAGGATTGCGGCCCGGAACCTATACGGTTTCAGCTGCGGGCAAAAAACGTTCTGTCACCGTCGCCGACGAATACCTCTACGGCATAGACCTTACGATAGATGAGGCGGTCTCTGCGCCTGCTTTGCAGCCTCAAGAGGAAGGGGTTGACAGTGAGCCCGGAAGCTCAACTCCTGTTGAGCAGACGATCGAACGGTCCGCAACAAAAACAGAGGAATAGTCTTACCCGACAAATCGCATCATTTCCTTGCAGGACGACTGGAAATCCTTTTCCGAAAAAACCTCTATCGTCACAACCCTCGATGTATCCTGATTGTCACTCAATGCCTTCATGATCATGTCCAGAATCACCGGCCTCATATATTCCAGTCCCCTGTGATCCTTGCCGTCATAAATACCATGCAGATGAAACACACCGGTACGATCAAGGTATCTCTGGAGATGCTCTTCAACAGAGTAGCCGTAGAGTTCGAGGTGACCGATATCGAGCGTGACAGACAGGCCGATCGATGCGATAACATCGTCGAGAATCGTAAGGGGGTAGTTCAGGGTCTCCACACAGAACAAAGAAGGATGAAGAGCGAAAGAAGAAAACAGAGCGTCAAGAGATTCGTGAAAGCACTGGGCGAATCGCTCCGTTTCAGACCGGGAAAACATATTCACGTTCACATCGGGCCCGGCTTCGGCATGCATGACAAAAGCGGAAGGTTCGAGTGCCTGCGTCAATTCTATAATCTTCCGGCATTTTTCAACAGAGCGCTCTCGAACCGTCCCGTTGTCGCTGCCGAGATACGCATCGAGCGGCAGATGAATAGAATAGGAAAGATTCTCCTGTGAAGAGATTTCCTTCAATCTAAAGATATCATCGGCTGTAGGAAGATTGCTGATCTCGTCCGACTCGAAGAGCACAAGCTCCACATCATCCACCTTGTCCTTTAAATATTCGATATTCGCAAGAATGTCGGCCGGAATGATATATGAAGAGGTACCGAGCCTGAAAGGATGGTTTTGCTTACAACTCATGATATGGATACGGAACTGTGGAGAAACGACAACAATTAATAAAAAGTAGGGATATGATAGTTGATTAACCGGACAGTACGAAACCATATCCTCCCGGCAATGATTATCATTCGCATCTGCCTTATAACAATCCTGGCTTTGCTCACAGGAACACAGGAGATTTTTTCGGGTTCACGGCAGCCTGAAATAACTCATCCCGACACATCAGTCATTCCGGACTCATTACCAATTCAATCCAGGCCTCCTGCCGCGGCATCACCTCGAAACAGCGATACATCCAGAGTGAACCTCGTTCCGGAAGGCTTCGTACTCCTGAAATCCGAAAAGACATCGACACTGAGCAGCCTTTGCGATAAAGACTCCCTCTGCCAGTTGATTTTCATGAAAGTAAACCGCACGGACCGCAGCAGTGTCCCTGCCGGAAAAACAGTGCTTCTGCCGGTCGATATCGATAAAGCCCTATCGATAAAGCCCTGCAATACAGGCCCATCCCTGACAAGCTCAGCGATGCAAGGGGCAAGCGCGAAATACGCGTTTTCCTCGACCGCCAGTATTTCGGCGCCTATGAAAGCGGAAAACTGCTTTTCTGGGGTCCGGTGTCTACGGGGAGGAAATCCTATCCGACACCGCAAGGAAGATTCTCAGTCAACTTCAAACAGCGGTATAAACGTTCCATCAGATACGATAACGCCCCCATGCCTTATTCCATCAATTTCTACTACGGCTTCTTCATACACCAGCAGTCACTCCCCGGCTACCCGGCCTCGCATGGATGCATAAGGCTGCTGATGGATGACGCAAGAAAGCTCTTCAATTGGGTACAAAACGGTGATCCGGTGACCGTGACCAATCTCGAGAAGAAGTGATGTCTTGTCCTGCAAATCTGGGGTTTATGTCCTACAAAGCTCTTTACAACTTATTGTGGTTACGGAACTGCGTCACCCACACTATCATCGTCAATAACAATTTCTCGTCCATTGATCCCTCTCACCATCACATGGTATCTAAAAGCAGTCCCTTACATGTCGGTTGCGCATCAACTCAGCCTTCTTAAGCACAAGTTGATCAGCCTTCTCAAGTGCTGGCCTGACTACTGCCCTGTCCAGAACGCTTAGTAAGTTGGCAACCGAGTCGTATACAAGCATATCGAGAACCCAGTCGTCGTACTTCTGTTTGAGGTCCTTAAACATCGCGAACGGTTCCTCATCTTCCTGAATAATTGGAACGAACGGAATCATGTAGTTCGGTATGGTCGCTTGCAGTTCCAATGGGCACGCCTTGGGGTTCGTGATGTCGGCGATGATGAACCGACTCATCCCGGCAAGTATCATGATCGTTTCGGTGAAATCCCGCTGAGTTGGTCTTTCGAAATCGAACATCATCGGCACAAATCCAAGCTCACGAAGCCTGTCTCGGATCGCATTAAGCACCGTTTTTCTTTCCTCAGTGAAACGCCCAAGTATCAGCACCCCCTTTTTACCTATTGTATCGATTACATTTCTGATCTTTTCGTTCCTGAGCAACAGGTAAACAAACTGGGCAACCTCTAAATCGTCAACCGTAATCTCAGGCTCATCTGCCGGGGTAATGACCAGATTGGTCTGCTTCGTGCCCTCATTCATCTTCAAATTCCACGCTGAAACGCCATAGACCTTGGCCTCCCTGATATCCGCATCTTCCAATTTGGCGCCGACCAGTATAGCCCCCTCGAGGATGGCATGTCGAAGCACTGAGTGACGGAGGTTCGCCCAAGTCAAATTTGCGTCGATCAATCTTGCTCCTGTGAGATCAGCATGTTCCAAGTTCGCCATAAAAAGAAGGGAACCGGAGAGGGTAGCTCCGTCAAGATGAGCTCTGGTCAGTTTCGCGTTTCCCAAGCTAGTGTCCCGAATGGTTAATTCTTTGTGTTATTCTTGAAACTTTCTTTAGCGTGTTCCACCGATGTTATAATTGATTGAGCACTTTTTGTCCAGAT
>JANQMO010000069.1 GCA_028280025.1 Chlorobium sp.
GAGGGAATTCAGGTTTTCGAACTCTCGTGAATTATGCAGGCTAAATCAATGCAATGTAGGTGAAAATTATCAGGAAATGTGTAGAATGGTAAGGCAAACCGTGCTGTCTCCGGGCAGCAGAGCTACATTAAACGGTGATAACAGAAGTCAAATTGTGTTATGGGTGAGCGTCTTATCGCAAGGATTGTCATAGGACTTTCGGTGCTGCTTATCGTTTCGGAAATCGGTGTGGTCATGCTCTACGGCGTTCGTTTCGAACTGCTTTTTTTGCCTTTCGTTATTTTTCTTGCTTCTCTCGGAGCAGTTTTCGGACTGGTTCTTCTCAAGGGGAGCCGTCCCGAGATTGAGTCGGTTTCCTCCCGGCGCGCCCGGGCCAAGAAAGACGAAAAAGTGCGCAAACTGCTTGAAGGATACGACGTCGACGAAGAGTTCCTTCCCGGCAGACGGAAAGCCGCCAGGAATACATCAGGCGTGAGCAATGCCGGTGTTCCCGCGGTTTCGAAAACGTATCCCCGCACACAGCCTGCAGTTGAGAAGAGCGATCCTTTCGAGAGGATCGATCCGAAACTTCGCACTCTTGCCGAAGGGTTTGGAGGATACCGGGAGATGGTGCAGAAAATCGAGGCGATGGATACTGTGGCGTTCAAGCGCTTCCAGTATGTCACGAATATGCAGGGCACTCCTAAAGATCAGCTGCTCGGTCCGGTTAAAAAAGCGCTTGCCCAGGCGGCAGGCAATCGCCGGGGTGTCCGCCGGGAGCTCGATCATGATGAGATGAACACCTATATCGAACAGACCTTGAGCGGAAAGAATCATGAACCGCCGGACGGCAAGACCCGTTATCTTGACATCAATGCCAATGATTTCGGCGGCATGAGCGCGCCGCCTCCGGGAGGGTTTTCGCACAAACCCAGAGATGTTATCGAGCATTTCAAAGAGTCTCTCAGGAAAAAATGACCGAAGGGCGTTATCCCCGGGCAGCCAAAGGGGAGATAAAGCGGTACGCCAAACTTCAGATGAAAAAGTACCGTGAAGAGGAGGGGCTTTTCCTCGGCGAAGGGTTACGGACCGTTCTGGAACTGCTTTCCCATCTTCCCGATGAGCGGTATCTCGTTGCATTGTTTGTTGTAGAAGATCAACTGATGCATTTTCCCCTGCACGAAAAAATGTACCGGGAAAAAGTGAGGCTGATACGTCCGGAAGAAGCGGAGCGGCTTTCTGGTACTGCGACCGCACAGGGCGTTGTCGGGATATTTCGACAGAGTGACAGAGCGGTTTCTTTTTCCGAAGAGGGAAAAGCGCTGGTTGTCGCTCTTGACAATGTGCAGGATCCGGGTAACGTCGGGACGATCGTCAGGACGTCGGCGTGGTTCGGAGCCTCCGCTGTTGTTTGCGGATCCGGAACTGCGGACCGGTATAATCCGAAAGCTGTCAGGTCCAGTGCGGGCAGCCTCTATTGTCTTTCACATTACGGTGTGAGTAATCTCTGCCGGGAGCTGGTGTCGCTGCAGGAAAAAGGCTTCACTGTTTGTTCTTCTTCCGTGCAAGGCAGGGATCTCAGAACCTGCAAGACCTGGCCTGAAAGGATTGTGCTTGTGATCGGCAACGAAGCTAACGGAGTCAGCCGGGAGATTGCGTCGATTGCAGATCGTCTTGTTGCCATTCCTCGCGGAACAGATGGGCAGAATGGTGTGGAGTCGCTCAACGCTGCGGTTTCCGCAGGGATACTTCTTGCGTTTCTTACCTTGTGAGCGGCTTTTTTTTCCTCCTTGCTGTACAGTGTCTCATCGATGGTGTTAAAGCGTTATGCCGTACTTCTGACAAGAAGCACTGGGCAATCAACGGTATCGACCAGCCTGTACAGTGTCTCTCTCTTCAGGGCTTCGGTGTTTTCACTCACTATCAGCAGTCCGGGACTGGTCATGCGTATGCATTGACGAAGCATGGGGTCTTTGGTCCAGGGAACCGCATGAAATTCGGCGTTTTCGGTTTTCCTGCCGAGAAGTTGTTCTGCTTCCTTTCTGATAATCGTCTGTTCCGAAGCGTTTTTTCCGAGCAGGAATACATGCAGGAACGTTTTTTCCCGGACGAGCCCGAGTGCGGTTTCGAGCGCCTTTTTTGCGCCGGCCGATCCGTCAAAGAGCACCACGACAGGGCTCTGGAGAGAAAAACCGGCGTGTGTGACGAGGACACTTGTTTTCGATTCCCTGACAGCTTTTTGTGCAGCCGAACCGAGGCCTCTTTTGCATGAAGGCGTTTTCCCCCATCTGCCGATGGCAAGCAGGTCGGTGTCCAGTGCAGCCGAGAGCAGGAGTGACGGGACCGTTCCCCGGAGTGTTCTGAATGAGTGGGGAATCGCAAAGCGTTCTGCCGACTCCCGCAGGAGCCTTGATGCCTCTCTCGATTGCTGTTTGAGCATGCGTTCGGCTTTTTCCAGGTCAAACGGTTCACAGCGGGCGGTGTGCACCTGTATTTCCTGTGTGAACGGGAGTTCCGCCATCCTGATCAGGTTGATATCCTCTATGAAAATTCCAAGAAGCTCGGCATGCAGGCGTCCGGCGATCTCGGCAGCCGCGGCCAGGGAAGCACGGCTGTGCGGGGAGCAGTCGATCGCCACCGTGATCCTTTTAATGGCTATGTTACCGGATGATGTGGTCATCATGTATTCTCGTTATTGTTGTCCTGGTTTTCCTTTTGTTTTTTCTGCTTTTTCGCCATTGACCTGAGTGTCCGTACAGCGAGGCCGTTGATCGAGTGTTCCGGGTAGCTGCCGTCCTGGAGTTTTTGGCCGGCAGGAATCCCGGTCAGGATTTCAATGCCTTCGTCGACATGGCTGATCGGATAGATGAAGAAACGGTTTTCCCTGACGGCTTCCCGGACATCGTCGCGAAGCATGAGGTTTCTCGTGTTGGCCGCCGGTATCAGAACTCCCTGTTTTCCTGTAAGTCCCCGTTTCAGGCAGAGGTCGAAAAACCCCTCGATCTTTTCGTTGACGCCCCCGATGGCCTGTATGTCGCCATGCTGATTGACCGAACCTGTCACGGCGAAACATTGTTTGACAGGTTTTCCTGAAATTGCCGAAAGCAGGGCGTACAGTTCGGCCGATGAGGCGCTGTCGCCATCGACCCCGCCGTAGGACTGTTCGAAGACAAGTGTCGCTGAAAGCGAGAGCGGCTGGTCTCCACCGAACCGTCCTCCAAGGAAACCGGAGAGGATCATCACTCCTTTTGAATGGAGAGGGCCGCCCATGTCGACTTCCCGCTCGATATCGACAACCTCCCCTTTGCCCATCCTGATCCGGGTTGTGATGCGGCTTGGTTTGCCGAAACTCTGGCTGCCGAGGGTATAGACCGACAAGCCGTTGATCTGGCCGACTTTTTCCGATTCCGTATCGATGAGGATGGTGTTCTGAAGGATCGCCTCCTCTATTTTTTCCGGTACCCGGCCGGCACGGTGTCTTCTGGCCTCGATCGCCTGCCCGACATCCTGTCCGGTGATCGGGTCGTGGCCGTTTTCCCTTGCGTAGTAATCGGACTCGCTGACAAGGTCCGTTATGCTCCGGATATGCGTCGAAAGCTTGTCCGAATCCCCTGAAAGCCTCGAACCGTACTCGATGATGCGGGCAACGGCATGGTTGTCCATGTGTTTGAGTTTTTCCTGCCTGATGATCGAACTGATAAATCCGGCGTAGGAGAGATGAGCATCATGATTTCTTTCCATCTCGTCGTCAAAATCCGCAGCAACCTTGAACAGTTCGTTGAAGTCCGGATCGTGGGCGCTCAGAAGGTAGTACAGTCTGCGTTCACCGAGGAGGACGATTTTCGTGTCGAGGGGTATAGGCTCAGGGTCGAGAGAGACCGTGCTTGCCATGCCATAAAGCTGGGCAAGGGACTCGATGCGGATCTGGCGGGTCCTGATGGCTTTTTTCAGCGCTTCATAGGCCAGCGGTTCCAGCATCAGCCGTCGGGCGTTGAGTATAAGGTACCCGCCGTTGGCTCTGTGAAGGGCTCCGGTTTTGATCAGGGTAAAATCGGTAACGAGCGTACCCATCTGGGCAAGGTGTTCGATATCTCCGAGAAGGTTCTGGATCGAAGGCTTGTCTTCGTAGATCACCGGGGCGCCCCCGGTTTTGCTGTTATCGATCACGACGTTCACCCGGTAACGGTTGAAACGCCTCTCACCGGCATCTTTGCCCTGTTGGGGCAAAAACGGGATTTGGGGTTTGTCCTGCTCTTTTTCGAGAAAATGCCCGAAATGTTCGACCACGTCTTTTTCGACATTATCGAGATAACCGGTAATGGCTTCGTGGCTGCCGTAGGTGTTTTTCAGTTCACTGAAAAGGGGGTGTACGGCAAATGCTGCAACCTGGTGGTTGAGCTCCTTCAGTTTTTCCCGGGTTTCTCTCTGCCATTTCGGAATCTGCACCATGATAGACTGCATCGATTCCTTCAACTGCCCGATTTCTTTTTCAATCGTCTCTTTTTCCTCGGGTTTGAGGCGCATGAACTCCTCGGCATTGACAACTTCCCCTTTTTTTACCGGGGCGAATGCAAAGCCTGAGGGCGTCCTGATAAGAGCGATATTTTTTTCTGCAGCTTTTTTTTCAAGTTTTTCGATTTCAGATGCCTGCCGTTCGGCAAACTCTTCTTTCATGTTTTTTTCCTGTTCCTGATACTCTTCACTGCTGAATGCGCCCGGGATCACTGTCAGGAGGCCTTCGAGCAGTTGTTCCATCGCATCACGGAGCCCGCACGCTTTGCCGGCAGGCATGCTGATTGCCAGCGGCCGGCGCATGTCGTCGAAATTGTAGACGTAACACCAGTCCCCGGGCACAGGTTCATCAGGTGCTGTCTTCGTGAGATAGTCTTCCAGCGTGGTCTGTTTGCCGGTGCCGGCGGGACCGAGGGCGAAAATGTTGAATCCCTTGTGTTTCATGCCGATACCGAACCGGATCGCTTCCTGGGCCCGTTCCTGGCCCGAGACGGTCAGGGAGCCGTCAAGCTCTGCGGTACTTGTGAACGGAAAGCTTGCCGGGTCGCACCGGTTGTAGATATCTTCATGGCTGAGCGGAGTTGGTATCGGCATGGCGGGGCTCCTTTTGATTCAACGGCATCACACTGTTCCTGCCGGGAATACATATCATCCCTCGAGAGGGTAGAGTCGGTATCTCAGGCTTTTCCCGGCAATGCGATGCCTTGTTGCTGCATGATGAACACGTCCTACCAAGAACACAAGGCGTTGACAGTCTGTTCCGGTTTTGTCTGTAACGAACACGTCAGAGCACTGTTCCCTGACTTGAGCAACTGCTGGCACGCTCAGTTCGGGTGTTCCTCGACAGATTCGATGGCCGCCGACTTGTGCAGATGGAGCGGTTTCGTCTCCTTCTTTCTCATACGGAGGTTGAGCAGCTCGACACTGACGGAAAAAGCCATGGCGAAATAGATGTAGCCTTTGGGAAACTCGAAACCGGCTCCTTCGGCAACAAGCGTTACGCCTACCAGAATGAGAAAACTCAGGGCGAGCATTTTTATCGTCGGATGACGGTCTACAAAATCGTTGATCGATTTTGCGGCAGTGACGGGTGGGAAGTGACGAGTGACAAGTGACGAGTGACAAGTGACGAGTGACGAGTGACGAGTGACAAGATAGGAGTAAGGAGTCGCGCGCTTTGCGCGCAGGAGTAGCTCACTTTGTTCGCAGGAGCAAGGAGAAGTTCAAAGCCGGACTTTTCACCATGAATGATGCTTGGCAGAAAGCGAGCCAATCACGATGTTGAAACTATCGGCTGGAGAGCCATGTGCGGGAGAACCACATGCACGGTGCGGAGGTTATTCCTTCCCGACCCCTATCAGGTCATGGGTGGTATTCAATCTTTGGCAACCATGCAGTCGGCAGTGTTGCAGGGGCGAAAAATCTTTCGCCTGATCGGATGAAATGACATTATCGTTATGGGGCAAAATACAAAAGAGCAAAACGTTCACAGTCCTTCCGAGGTGCTGAAGGAGCTGAGAGTAACGTTCGACAGCGGTATTACGCGTCCGTACTCCTGGAGAAAAAAGCAGCTTCTCATGATCGAACGGTTCCTGGAAGAGCGTGAAGACGATATCTGTAAGGCATTGCAGCAGGATTTTCGCAAGTCCCGTGCGGAAACCTATTTTACGGAAATCTACTACCTGCAGACAGAAATTCACTATGCTCTGAGAAACCTCAGATCTTGGATGAAGCCGCGGCGGGTTCACACGCCGCTGCGCTTTCAGCCGGGCAGGAGCTACAGTTATCCTGAGCCCTGCGGCGTCGCTCTTGTCATCGGCGCATGGAATTATCCTCTCCAGCTCGCGCTTGCCCCCGCAATAGGCGCTGTTGCCGCAGGGAGCTGTGTGGTCATCAAGCCTTCCGAGCGGGCGTCGGCAACATCGGCGCTGCTTGCCGATGCGCTTGGAGATTACATTGACCCGCGTGCTGTTCGGGTATTTCCCGGCGGAGTTCGCGAAGGCATCGAATTGGTCGGGCAGCCGTTCGACCACATTTTTTTTACGGGGGGAAAGGAGGCAGGTAAAAAGGTGATGGAAGGGGCCGCCAAACATCTTACACCGGTTACGCTCGAGCTGGGCGGGAAAAATCCATGCGTTGTCGATCGCGATACTGCAATTGATGTGGCTGCGAGGAGAATTGTGTGGGCGAAATTCCTCAATGCAGGGCAGACCTGCATCGCCCCTGACTATGTGCTGGTTCATCGCGATGCGGAAAGAGAGCTTCTGAAGAGCATGAAGGATGCTCTGGAGTCGTTCTACGGAGCGGAACCTGAAAAAAGCAGCGATTATCCTGCAGTGATATCTGAAGAACGGCTTCAGATACTTGCCGGCTACATGACTGACGGCAGTGTGGTGACAGGAGGCGTTATCGATCCCGGCACCTGTTACTGTGCGCCAACGATCCTTTGCGACATTGCACCCGGTTCTCCGGTGTTGACGGAGGAGATTTTCGGTCCTCTGCTTCCTGTCGTTACCTATTCCGATCCGGAGGAAGCCCTTGAAACGATCCGGAAGGCCGGTCAGCCGCTTGCCGTCTATCTTTTCTCCAATGATCGTTCTTTCCGGCGATATATGGTTGAGCGGACCCGTTCAGGCGGGGTGTGCATCAACGATCTCATGTTTCAGGCTGCTGTTCCGGCGCTGCCGTTTGGCGGCACCGGCGATTGCGGCATCGGGACGTATCACGGTCAAGCCGGGTTCGATACTTTTTCCCGAAAAAGAAGCGTTCATGTAAAAGGCCTTTTTCCTGAAAACAGGCTGCGTTACCCGCCTTTTGACGACAGGAAATTCCGGATACTGCGCAAGCTGCTTCGATTTTTCAGATAATCTGTCGATATTTGTTGAACCTTTTTTGATGCTCTCAGCGTATACATAGAAGGAGTGAGAGGAAACCCGATACCATTAATGATCGATGTGCTGCTCAACGCTTTTTACAGCGCATTGAGGAACACAACCCTCATGCGGACAGGGGATGTTCGTCCCCTCGCTTGGCGAGTTCAGCCTTGTCGATACACGTCAGGTGCCGGAATTGATCGAGGCGGGATACCGTGACGCTTTTCCAGAGCTCGATCGTTTAAAACAGGATTGGAGCACTTGACCATTGTCATTCTTTTCTGTAAAATTACCGTCGAGAACATACACGTATGTTCCGGATGTTTATGTCAACAAAACGGAGAACAATTATGAAAAAATTTATCGCAGCATGCGCAGCCTTGCTGGTTTTCTGCGCGAGTGCCCCCCTTGCCCAGGCGGCAACCCCTTATGCAGGTCTTTCCGCTGGGGTGTCTATTCTGACTAATTCGGATGTTGATAAGCCCGGAGGGACTGTTGAGGATGGTATCGAATATGATACCGGATACGGGCTTAACGGTGCAGTGGGGCTCGACGGCGGGATGTACCGTGTAGAGGGTGCTGTCGGTTACCAGGTCAACGGTGTTAAGACTGTTGAAGGAGATCCTGAAACCGATGTCGATGTATCGGCGCTGACGTTCATGGCCAACGGCTACGTCGATATTCCTATGAACGGCGCTGGTGTCGAACCGTATCTCATGGCCGGTATCGGTGTGGCCAGCGTTTCATTCAATGACGACAATGAAGGCATTGACGATAGCGATACGGTGCTTGCCTATCAGTTCGGCGGCGGGCTGGCATTCGATGCAACTCCCAACGTCACTGTAGATATCGGGTACCGCTACTTCCTGACCGGTGATGTTACGTTTGATGATGTTGATTATGATGGAGTGGATGGATCAGATGTGGATGTTTCCGTTTCAGGCCACAACATCATGGCTGGCGTACGGGTAGGGCTGTAAGTGATAACCATTCAAAATCGTTACTGACGGCAGCGGATTCCGCTGCCGTTTTTTTCCTGATGGATTAGGTTTTATTCGGCAGCGAACTGTAAATTGCCAATTGTATCAACAACGTTTTCCCCCTCGCTCAATTCCTTTCATGCGCATGTGAACTGTCTGATCGTTGCTGTTCCGAAAGGCTCGATGAGGGGACGTTTTATTCCGGACACTTATAACAAGATGGAGCAAGTCATGAAACGATGGTATTCTTACGTGATGCTGCTGCTCGTCGGGATGGTAACTGCGGTTGGCGTGCCGTGTTCCGATGCTCTCGCAGAGCAGACTGTCCGGCAGCTGCCTTCCGGACAGCAGAAGGTGATGTTCAAAAATCCCCAGTTTGCACTCCCGGACCTGATTGTCGACAGGATCTGGCTGAACAAAAAGTGCCAGGTCGTCGTGCGTGTCAAGAATCTCGGGCCGGGTAAGGTGCCGAGTGATGTGTGGAGCGTGCATACGCCGAAAAGTGCGGGTGTTTATCTCTGGAAAGACGGCCAGAAATGGGGCGGAGCGACGATCTGGAAGTTCGATCCTGCAAAATCGCTGCAGTCACCGGGTGGAACGGCGGTCTACACCAGTAACCTGAAGGTATCGGGCACGGCGACGATCGCGGCAAGCGTGGACATCTGGAACGAGGTAAAGGAAAAGAACGAGGGCAACAACAAGAGAGCGAAGACCTTGACGTGCAAGACGATCACCGGTGTTGTTCCCGGTACGGTTGTCGGTCCCGGAGCGGTTGTGCCGCAGAAGCTGTTGCCGGACCTGATTGTTGACAGGATCTGGCTGAACAAGGAGTGCCAGGTGGTGGTTCGGGTTAAGAACCTGGGTCCGGGTAAAGTGCCGAATGATGTTTGGAGCGTGCATACGCCGAAAAGCGCAGGCGTCTATCTCTGGAAGGACGGCCAGCAGTGGGGCGGAGGGACGATCTGGAAGTTCGATCCGGCAAAATCGCTGCAGTCCCCCAGTGGAACGGCGGTCTACACCAGTAACCTGAAGGTATCGGGTACGTCGAAGATCACGGCCAGTGTCGATATCTGGAACAAGGTGAAGGAAAAGAACGAAGGCAACAACAAGAGGACAAAGTCGCTGACGTGCAAGACGATCGCCGGTGTTGTTCCCGGTACGCTTCAGCCTGCCGGAGACCTTGCCGTGTCGATTACCGGATGTCCGGCAACCGCGTCCCCGGGCCAGGAGCTTGGCGCGTCCTTCACCGTGAAGGGCAGGAGCAACTTTTCAGGCCCTGTCCAGAATGTCGCTGTCGACCTGGTGCTGAAAAAGAATCCAACTTATCCGTCACCGGCCCCGTACGCGGTCTATTCCCCTAACTATTCCGACGGTGTTTTGCTGAAAGGGGGCAGGGAGCATATCGATTTTGCCGGTCCCGGATGGAAGCCGGTGAAGCTGAACGGTACGAACAAGATTCCTGCCGACACTCCTCCGGGGGTCTATTATCTTGCCGCAGTCATCGATGCGGGAAACAAGGTTGCCGAGTCAAACGAAAAGAACAATGCCGCGTTCTGTAAAATCAAGGTTAAAGATGCAGGTCCTGTAGCTCTTGCGGAAGACTGCGTTTCGTTCAATCCCCAGACGGCCCAGGTAAAGAAAATTAACGGGCGCTGGAAGATTGTTGACGGCAGCCACTGGGTGTTGGATTTCGAGAGCAAAAAAGCCGAGGCTGAGAAAGCCCTGCAAATTATCCGCCATTACGGGATGAACCGTTCCTGTTACGTTGGCAGGCCGGATCCTTCGTTTACCTACCTGCTTGTTTCAGGCAGCGCGCCTGCGGGAAGTTTTGCCGGGGAGGACTGTGTTGCTTTCAATCCCGCGACGATCGAAGTGAAGAAGATCAATGGTCGCTGGAAGATCGTTGACGGCAGCCACTGGATGTTCGACTTCGGAAGCAAGAAAGCTGAGGCTGACAAGGCATATGCAATAATTAAAAAGTACGGGTTCCGCTACTCATGTTTTGTTGGCCGCCCTGACGCGAGTTTCAGCTATCTGCGAAAGTAAGACCACTCTTTGAGCAGCCTGCTGCGTCCTCTTGCAAGCGGCGGGCTGCATCTCATGACATTGAAAAGGGAGGATGTATGCCCATTCAGAAAATCAGGGAGTTTCTTGACAGTCACCACATCAGGTACTTCATCATCAGTCACTCGCCTGCCTACACGGCACAGGAAATAGCCGCTTCCGCACACGTTCCCGGAAAGGAGCTTGCCAAAACCGTCATGGTGACGATCGATGGTAAACTGGCTATGGCGGTTCTTCCTGCCTCACAAAAACTTGATTTCGGCAAGTTCAGGGAGGCAATCGGCACAAAGAATATCGACCTGGCGGCAGAAGGGGATTTTGCCGACATGTTTCCCGGTTGCGAGGTTGGTGCTATGCCCCCTTTCGGCAACTTGTACGGCATGAATACCTATGTTGCCGAAAAGCTTGCCGAAGACGACGAGATAGTTTTCAACGCCGGAAATCACAAGGAACTCCTCCGTCTTTCCTACGCTGATTTCGAGCGCCTCGTCGAGCCGGAGGTGGTCAGGATGTCTGTCTGAAGAAAGTTTTGCTGCTGCCGCCAAGGTATGTGGTTTTCTGCGGCAGAACGCAAGGCTTTTTGGTGCCTATATGTTACATTGTCCGGCGATAGATTCAGGCCGTATCGGCCGGATAATTTTATGATGTTCCAGTCAGGATATGAAAGTAGCGATCTACTCCGCGACCTACGTAAAGGACAAGGATGGCGTCGCAAGGACGATATACCGGCTTGTATCCTCGTTTCTTGACGCAGGTCATGAGGTTGTTGTCTGGTCGCCGGACGTTTCGGGGACTGATGGACGAAAGGAAAAAATCGTTGCTCTGCCATCTGTCCCGATCCCGCTTTACCCTGATTACCGGTTGGGTTTTTTTTCAGTGTCCTCGCAGAAAGAACTTGACGCATTCTGTCCCGATATCCTCTATATTTCCACTCCGGACCTTATCGGCGGAAGGTTTCTGAAGTACGCTGAGAAACAAGGTCTGCCGGTTGTCAGCGCGTATCATACGGATTTTCCTTCCTACTTGGACTACTACCGGCTGGGTTTTGCCGAAGGTTTTGTCTGGAGCCATCTTCGCAGGTTTTACAGTGCTTGTGACGTGCTTTTTGTGCCCACCCGGGAAATGAAATCAAGGCTCGAAGAAAAAGGCATCAACCGGATCGATATCTGGGGCCGCGGGATCGAAAGGGATTTGTTCAATCCCGATAGACGCTCCCATGAGCTTCGTGACTCATGGGGAGCGAAGGGAAAAACGGTGATTTCCTATGCTGGAAGGTTTGTCTGGTATAAGGATATCCGCGTTGTGATGGAAGTCTACAAAAGGTTTCAGAAAAGCGATCTTTCTAAAGAGGTATTGTTTGTCATGATCGGTTCCGGCCCTGAGGAGGACACCCTGAGAAAGGAAATGCCTGATGCTGTTTTTCCCGGTTATCTTGTCGGAACCGCTCTTCCGGAAGCATACGCAAGCAGCGATATTTTTCTCTTCCCGTCCACGACCGAATCTTTCGGAAACGTTGTGCTTGAGGGGCTTTCTTCCGGCCTTCCGGGGGTCGTATCAAATATCGGGGGGTGCCAGGAGCACATCAAGCGTTCCGATGGCGGTTTTATCGCAGAAGCGGGAAACCATGAACAGTTCTTCACCTGCTGTGAACGGCTGATCCGTGATCCTGAGCTCTACAAGGAAAAACGGCAAAACGGTCTCGCGTTTGCCGAAACGATGTCCTGGTCAGCCATCAACGGAAAAATGATCGACCGGTGCCGAGAACTGGTCGAGGGGAGGAAAGATAGTGGGCAGTCTTCAGTATCCAGTAAGCAGTCAGGGAGAAAGCAGTAGGCAGTCCCCAGTTGGCAGTCAGGGGAACACAGTTCACAGTTCACAGTTCTCAGTTTACAGTCCGCAGTAGAATGTCAACAAATTGTGGTAAAAGGCAAAGGGGTTCAGGTCTTTTTTATTTGCATAAGCAATAGCCAAAACTATATTTTCTTACTGCCCACTGCCCACTGCCCACTGCCCACTGCCCACTGCCTACTGGTTTTCCAGCGGATACGGTTCCATGATGTAGCCGAAACAGTCCTGGTGGATGATCGTTTCGTTTTTGGTGAACATCGATGGGGTCATGGTCTTCCGCGTGGTTATTGCATTATCGTCAAAGCTGAAATATTCCGTTGTGACGTCCCTGTCTTTGTTGTCTGTAACCTTGAGGTTATTGATGTTTCCGGCTGATTCTCCCAGTTTCGTTCCTGCGGGAACCGTTGTGAAATTGAGTTTTTCCAGATCATCCCTGAAGCAGAGGTCCACCTGACCCGGACAGGAGCCGAACCCGAGCTGTGACCTATAGGGAACGGTTATCCTGCCTATGGTATGGAAAACGTCATTGTGCCTGTTTGTGGGAGGGCTGAACAGCTCTTCCTGAGGCAGCGTCAGGCATTGTTCAAGGTAGTTGCAGGCATGGCAAAATCCTCCGGAATCTCCGGAAAAACCGCATTCGAGCGTGACCGATGGGCAGTGGCGTGAAAGCGCCATCGAAATGACTTCATGCGGTTCAGTAAAATAGACAATGGTTTTGCTGAACCGGCGGGCAAGGTTCACAAAGGCGTCGTCGGTTCTGTTGATGCAGGCATAGTGAGGATTCTTGCCTGTATTGTTATGGATGTCTACCGCGGCAAATGGTTTCCGCCTGGATACCTGGCGGAGGACTTCCTCTGCGAGAAGGTGTTCCGGCTGGTTGCCGTTGTTCCATATCCTGTTGTAGTCAGGTTCGTCGGTCTGCCTGCGAACGCCCAGCATTGCTGCGTTTATATTGCCCACGAAAAGGAGGATTTCCCTTGGTGAACGCTTCTTGAGGAGGTCGAATTTTCTGATGATCTCCTGCATGGCAAGGAAGCCTGTGGTTTCGTTGCCGTGCAGAAGGACCGAAATGAACAGGGGGGGGGATATTCTCCCGGGTATCTCTATCAGCGAGGGTCCCGGAAGGACCGAACCAAGCTCTTTAACAGGAACGGTACTGAGACGTTCAGGGATCGAGTTGAACAGATGAAGCTCCGGGGGGGGTGTTTTTCTGCTGTTCAGGTTGTCCATCTGTGTACGGGCATTTGTTGATTCTGGTTTTCCTGGTAGACTTGTGTCATTTCCCGGAATACCGGACCGTGCCGGCGGATGAATGCTTTCTGCCAGGCGGCGCCGGTTCGGCCGGTAGCTGTCCTCTGGCGGAGAATACCGTCAAGATAGTGTTCTGCCTCATCGGGCTCAATACCTTTTTTCAATAATGAACGGCGGGCACCCGGCAGGAGTTCTTCGAGCAGGATATCCCGTACCGGCGAGCGTATGCCGTTTTTCCAGACGATTCGTGCATCGAGCCCCTCTTTTGCTGCCAGGTAAAAGTTGTTTCGGGCATCTTCAAAAGGGATTATCTCTTCAGATGACTGTTCGAGGAGGTAATGCATTGCGCCGAAGAAGAAAAGGATATTGGCTACAACGTCCGGAATTGAAGGGCCTGCCGACGGGACGCGATGCTCGATTCTCAAATGCGGTGTTCCATGCTCGTTCAGGCCGACAAGCGGACGGTTCCAGCGCCAGATCGTTCCGTTATGGAGCTTGAGGTGGTTGAGCCGGTTGAAGTCCTGGTCAAATATTTCCGGAAGCAGAACGGGGAAACCGTCGAGGTTTTCAAGAAACACTTCCATTAGCGAGTTACGGACATAACCTGTGCCGAAAGTGACCCTCGAAATGATTCTGCCGTTCTTGTCGGTAAAAGAAGGCAGCCTGACCGCCTGTTCGAAAAGAGGTATCCTTGTTTCCTCCCAGAGCTCTTTTCCGTAAAGAAACGGCGAGTTTGCCGCTACTGCAACCATCGGGGCAGACAGGATATGAGCATTGTTGTAGTGGCGCGCAGCCGTTGAAGGAGACACCTGCAGATGGATTTGCAGGGATGTGGTTGCAGCTTCCGCCATCACATCGTGATGGGTGACATCAAGAACGTCTTTCTCCCCCTCGATATGGATTTTCATTGGCTTTCTTTTTCTCGAACGAAGTATTTCGCGGTTCAGTGCGGCATATCGCTGCAGCGGTGACATGTTTTCGAGGGTAAGCATCCTGTCTTCGATTGTCGGGAGAATGCCGATCATAAGTACCATGCAATCCATCCCGGCTGCCTGTGAAAGACAGGTTTCCCAGGTTGCGGTAAGCTCATCGAGCAGGTGCGAGGGAAGGTTGGCGTCAAGCGGATGCGGTGTCGTGTTGATTTCGAAGTTATACTTTGATAATTCCGCTACCACCAGGCTGCCCCGGATTCTTTTGAGAAACTCCTCATTTCGGGGTTCCGGTTCAGATGAGCGGTTGACGAGCCAGCCTTCAAGCTCGAAACCGCATATATCAGCCGTCTCTTCGAAAACGTCAGAAGAGAACCAGTCCATGAGGACCCGTGTTTCTTTACGGAGGATTTCGCGGAACTGTCGAAAGTCGGTTTCGCTGAAGAGCTCCCGTTTGATGTTGCTGCCCATATGGTGTTTTTCTGCTGCATGAGGATGCCGCGTAATCAATCGCTCAATTTAGGTTAGTATAAAAAACTTTGTGAATCGTTGTGTGATACGAGCGGCTTCTCTCGTATGCCTGCTTGCTGTTCGGCATTCATCGATCGCTCTCAGGATAACTGTCGGGCGCTGACAAAATGAAGTGTTTTTTTTCTCGTTATGGGTTTTGTGAGGGCATTTTCATAATTTATAGCCATACAAACAGGGCTGGAGAGATCAGGCGTGCCGGATAAAGCCGATATCTTGCAGGCATGGACAGGGCAAAACAGCTTGCTGAAGCCGCAGGTACAATTCCGGATGTGACGAGGAAAAGGACAGCAACAAAACCGATGCAACATGGGAGAGTCCACAGACACGATCAGCCTGGCGGCTGAGGGCTTTAGCGCCAGAGACGACGCTTACGCTGCCGGTGCCGAGGCGGCCCGCGGCGCCCTTGACGGCCTGGGAGATACTTCGCCCGGCGTTTTGCTGGTTTTTGCCGCCATACGTTTTGACCATGAAGCGCTGCTCGAAGGTATCGCTTCTGTTGCTCCGGGTATACCCCTGGTGGGAGGAACGACTGCAGGGGAAATATCGGGACATGGCGTTACATCGGATTCTGTTGTGATCCTTGCGCTGAAGTCGGGGCCTCTTCGTTTCATTGCCGGTATTGGGACGGAACTGAGCCGTGATGAAAATGCGGCTGTCCGGCAGATGGCCGAACAGATGTTTTCCGTCAAGCAACACTCGGACGCTTACAGTCTCCTGGTGTTTCCCAGCGGTTTGGGGTGTAATGTGCTCAAGACCATTGACGGGTTGTATGACTGTTTTGGAGAACGGTTTGAAATCGCCGGCGGATATCCCGGATCGAATGATTTTTATCAGCCGGCCTACCAGTATCTGAACGGCAGGGTATATACAGATGCAATCGTCGGGGTACTGGTTTGTCATGACGAAGACTGCAGGATCGGGATTGGTATCTGCGACGGTTTCGAATCGATGGGCAACAGTTTTCGCTGCACGTCTTCATGCGGCAACATTCTCAAGGAGTTTGACGATATTCCTGCACTCAAGCTATACAGGGAAATCCTTGGGGAGGAACGTTCAGCCCGAATTCCGGAAGTTTTCGTGGAATATCCTTTCGGTCTCATCGATGAGAATGCCTCATCGGCCGGTAAAACCTATTTTCAGCTTCGTTACGGCCTTAGAGCAAATGAGGATGACGCGTCCATATCACTTACAGCCAGCATCCCCCAGGGGAGCAGGGTGACCCTTACGGCAGGAACCCGCAGGGATTTGATCCGCGGTGTGGAGAATGCCGCTCGACGGGCCGCTTTATATCTTGGGGACTATACTCCAAAAGCCCTTCTCATGTTCAGCTGCATAGGAAGATCAATGGTGCTGGGGAGTCACCTGGGTGAAGAGGTGAGCGTCGTCAAGAAGATTGTCGGGAGTGATGTCCCGATAGCCGGATTTTATACCTTTGGTGAAGTTGGTCCGATTGACAAAACGGTCCCTCATCTGGCATCCGCGAAATATCATAATGCAAGTGTTGTCGTCTGGATTTTGGGATCACGTCCGGATCAGCGCCGGAGTGACGATAACGATATCTCCCGGCAGGCTTCGTTGACGTCCTGAGACGCTCTTGCATGACTTCCATACAACGCATGAGATGGATTCAAGTGACGGGTTTTCGAAGGGAATTTCATAACTTCAAAAGTCTGCACCGCGTTACTGCGAATGAAACGTTCTGTCATGAAAGAGAATCGTATACCGGAATCCTTCGTACTCGGCGCACTTCTCTGCGTCGGGCTTGTTATCTCGGCATGGCTTCTGTCCGACGGGATCGCGCGCTTCAAATCTCTCGAGCGCACGGTTGTTGTCAAAGGGCTGGCCGAGCGTGAAGTGGATGCTGATATTGCCATCTGGCCGGTTACGTTTTCCGTCGCCGCTGACGATCTTTCCTACCTTGTCGATACGCTGACGGGTCAGAACGGCATCGTCAAAATGTTTCTCAGGCAGAATGGTTTTACCGAGAGGGAAATCTCGGTTTCCGCTCCGTCGATCGTTGATCGTCAGGCGCAAGGGTACGGTGATGCGAACCGTTACCGGTTCCGTTATATCGGAAAATCTACAGTGAGTGTTTACACTTCCAGCATCAAGGCAGTCAGGGCGGCAAGGGAGAAGCTCAGTGAACTCGGTACGAGGGGCGTTGCCATAGCGGGTGAGAATTATGAGTCACGGACAGAATATCTGTATACGAAACTCAATGAGGTCAAGCCTTCGATGATTCAGGAGGCGACTGAAAATGCCAGAGCGGTTGCAGAAAAATTCGCTGCCGATTCAGGGAGCCGTCTTGGGAAAATCAGGAAGGCCCGGCAGGGACAGTTTTCAATTACGGACAGGGATAGCAATACGCCTTACATCAAAAAGGTCAGAGTGGTATCAACCCTCGAATATTACCTGACGGACTGATGTGAACACGGCATGACCGTAACGGCGGCCATATACCACTGGAGATATTTGCAGCGGCTTGCAATAACAGCAGGCGGTTTGTGGGGTTGTCCGGTGGGTTGGGGAGTCGTCTATGTGTGCCGATGAATGCAGTGAAACATGAGAGACTACAAAGACAGGGCGGCCGGAGCCGCTGTGGGTTCAAGCGCCAACGACAACGCTTTCGCAGCGGGTGCGGAGGCGGCACGTCAAGCTCTTGAAGGCTTTGCAGGAGTGTCATCGCCGGGTCTTTTGCTTGTTTTCGGTTCTTCGCGTTTCGACCAGCAGGCACTGCTCGAAGGAATTGTTTCGGTTGCGCCTGATATACCGATGGTCGGCGGGACAACCGCAGGTGAAATTTCTTTGAAGGGCTTTTCTCCGGATGCCGTTGTCGTTATGGCGCTGGGTTCGGAACACCTTCGTTTCAGGACCGGCATAGGGACGACGTTGAGCCGGGATGAAGAGGCGGCTGTCAAGGAGATGTCGGGCCAGATGTTTTCCGGTTCCTTTCCTGATGATGCACAAACCCTCATGGTCTTTCCCAGCGGCATGGACAGTAATGTGCTCAGAACAATTGACTCCCTGCATGACTGTTTCGGAGAACGTTTTGAAATTATCGGCGGCTATCCGGGAGGAAAGGGTTTGTTCCAGGAAACGGTTCAGTACCATAATGGAAAGGTATACACAGATGCGATAGCAGGTGTTCTGATCTGCCATGATGATGACTGTTGTACCGGTACGGGAGTCTGCAGCGGTTTCGAATCGATCGGCAACAGTTTTTGCTGTACCTCCTCGGAAGGCCATATCCTCAAGGAAATTGACAATCAGCCTTCGCTTGATCTTTTCAGGGAGATCGTCGGTGAGGAGCGTTATTCCCGGCTTCCTGAAATTTTCGTCGAGTATCCGTTCGGTCTTATCGATGAAAGTGCAAGCACATCGGACATAACCTATTTCCAGCTTCGCACCGGTATAATGGCAAATACCGAAAACAAGACGATTGTCCTGACTGCACCCATTCCCAAGGGAAGCAGGGTAACCCTTGCCGCCGGGACGTGTCAAGACCTGATTGCCGGTGCCGGGAACGCAGCCAGGGATGCCGTTATGTGCCTGGGGGAGGACTATGAGCCGCAGGCGGCGGTCATGTTCAGCTGCATCGGAAGGGCTAAGGTGCTGGGAAGGCGGCTGGAAGATGAGGTCGAAAGTGTCCGGAACGTTATTGGTAAAGAGGTGCCGTTGGCCGGCTTTTACACCTTTGGCGAGGTCGGGCCGATTGACAAAAAAGAGCCCCGTCTTGCATCAGCGAAATATCACAACGTCAGCGTTGTTATCTGGGTTCTGGGAACCGTCCGGAAGTAACCGGCTTGAATTATGGAAAAGTCTTACCGAAACCTTATAGAAGAGCTTGAAGGGCCCAGGAAACAAACCCGGCATAGCCGGAGGTCCGAGAGCGAACTGCTGGAACAGCAGAAACTGTTGCGCGAACAGAACATCAACCTCGTTAAAAAGAGCGTTGAGCTGTATGATGTCAAGCGCCAGCTCGAGGAGAAGAATTACGAGCTGGAGCAGTCTGCGAAAAGGCTTGACACTGCGCTCAAATCACTGCGAAAAAGCGAAAACACGCTCAGTTCCATTCTTCGTGACAGTCCGGACACGATTATTGCGGTTGATACTCTTCACCGGGTGATCTATATCAACCGGGGACTTCCCGGGCGCAGGGAGAGTATTGCTCGCGGCAAGCTTTTTTGCGAACATCTGGAAGAAGACCAGTATGAGCTTTTCCATTCAGCCCTGGAAAAGGTTTTCGGCACAGGCAAACCGGCGAAACTGGAGTGCAGTACCAGGACCCCGGACGGAATGACTGTTGATTTCGAGTCGCGAATAAGTCCCTGTATCCAGGATGGCAGGGTGAACACCGCCATTGTAATTTCCACCGATATTACCGAGCGGAAAAGGATGGAGGAAAAACTGAAACGCTCGCTTGATGAACTCGAGCGTTTCAACCGCTTTATGGTAGGCAGGGAGCAGCGGTCCCTGGAGCTGAAAGAGGAAGTGAATCAGCTTTGCAGTGAACTGGGGTGTACCCCCCGATACAACGTCAGGGAAGGGAATGCCGAGTTCCATATCGCTCCGTTCATCGATGTTGAAGGTGACGTTGGCGGAGAGGCT
>JANQMO010000009.1 GCA_028280025.1 Chlorobium sp.
TACTGTGTTTGTAGAGAGGTTATCCCTCACCTGTCAGGTAAGCATGAAAACTGATACAGAGCCGCATGTATTGAAACCCTTCGGGATTGCCGATCATGCCACATCTGCTTCGTTACAGGGAACTTGCGGTAGAGCACTACAGCGGCATTCCCTGTGCCTTGCATCTGTAGCATGCTCGACAATCGCTCAATTTAGGTCAATCATAACTACACCGCCCGGTCACCGTGCATGATGATCTGAGACCGCACCATGGCAACGGCAAAAACACCAGCCGTTTCTGCACGAAGGATCGAGTTGCCGAACGATATATCACTGCACCCTTGTGCGCGCGCCATTGCAACCTCATCATTCGTAAAACCTCCTTCGCCGCCAATAACAAACAACACTTTTTTTCCTGCAAACGATGCATGCGCGGCATTTTTTGACAACTCGTAGGGGATCAGTTTCATATCATAGCCGTCAAGACAGAGAACATCGTCAAAACCGAGAGGCGTTCCGATCATCGGAAAATAGTACCTTTTGGCCTGCAGTGACGCCGATCGAAGCACACTTCTCCATCGCGCGAGCTTGCTTTCGATTTTTCCCGCCTTCACCTGTGCGACCGTTCTTGCTGTGATCATAGGCACAACACGGCTGATCCCGAGTTCAGTCGCTTTTTCAAGAAAAAAATCAAAGCGCTGCTGCGATTTGAGAAGCGACAGAGCGACTGTCACTGACGTAGCAGCCTGCGGAACCTTCCCGGCGCTCTTAATGCCGGCAGAAAGCTTTCCTTTGCCGATCTTCGTGATAACCGCTTCAACAGACAAACCATTTCCATCTGTCAGATAAACGGTTTCTCCCTCCTTTTTTCTGAGAACTTTCGCAATGTGAAAGAACTCTTCACCATCCACAAAGAGTTCCCCCCTCTGCAGATCGATGGTATGGGCCGGAGTATAAAACAAATCCATTCCGGAATCTTTCGTTTCAGGACGCAAGGGCTATGGTTGCAAGCATGATTATCCGGACACCGGCAGACCGGAGGGACCGCACAACCGCTGCAGCAGTCGAACCAGTCGTCATGACATCATCGACAAGAAGCACGGCTTCAGGTATCCTGTCGGAAACAACCATAAAAGCATTGTCGACGTTGCCGCGCCTCTCCTGAAGCGTCAACCCGGCTTGTGGCCCGGTATATCGTTTCCTCACCACAAGGTCGGTCCGCACGTTTTTACAGAGAACGTTACCCATGGATTCGGCAAGGATCTCGGACTGGTTATAGGTTCGCTCTATTTTTTTCAGCCTGTGTAACGGAACCGGTACGATACAGGTAACAGGTTCCTCTGGAAAATCATCATCTATCATATCGGCAAGAAGCCTTCCGAAAAGTGTTCCGAGCCTGTATGAACCACCGTACTTCATGGTATGAATGACGGTCTGTAACCTGTCGTTTTTATGAAAGCGGTACAGTGACCATGCCCGGCAGATATCCTCGCTTCGGGGCTGGTTTCGCCTGAAAACCTCTTGTATTGCGCCATCTGCCGACGCCGCGTCAGGAAACCGGTCGAACGAGGCAAGACATGCCCGGCACACCTGCTGTTCGTTCTCTGACAGCATCCCGCCGCATCCTGCACAGACACGGGGATAAAAAAGCTGAACGATGCCGCTGAGCATAACGTCTTACACGATGAAAGAAAAACAGCGGGCCGCTGCTCCGTAGACGCCGGCAAGATTGCCGAGCGTGGCTGCAACGATCTCGATACCGTCCCTCATCGATGGAAGCAGCGAAGCGGACAACTGTTTACGTGCCGGCGCAAATATCAGTTCCCCCGCTCCGGCAACCCCTCCTCCGATAAGAAACGTGCGGATATCCAGAAGCGCAACGACACCGGCGAGCCCGATCCCCAGGATCGCACCTACGTTGTTCCATACCTCAAGGGCGACAGGGTCGCCCTGATGCGCGGCTTTTTCAAGGGTTCTGGGTGAAAGGTCTTTCAACTCACTGCCGTGAAACGATTCCGACCACGCCGTAACCGGATGATTCCTGTATGTCTCGACTCCCATGGCAACAATGCCGTTTTTACCTATCAGGCTCTCCACCGTACCCCTGACACCGGCATGAACACGTTCCCCGCGATAATCGACCGTGACAAACCCTATTTCACCCGCAGTGCCGCGTGTACCGCGATAAAGTTTCCTATCGATAACGATGCCGCCGCCAACACCGGTTCCCATGGTAATCATCATAAAATCGTCGTACTCTTGACCGGCACCGAAAACAGCTTCGCCGCAGGCGGCCATGTTGGCATCGTTTTCAAGGACCAGGGGACACCGAAGTCCGTATTCCTCTGCCAACACCTGCAACATGGTATCTCTCAAAGCATAGCGATCCCATCCAGGCAGGTTCGGCGGATAGCACACAATCCCCGTGCCGGTATGAACAGCGCCCGGAGCACCCACCCCGATCCCGACAAACGTCTCTTTACCGCACTGCCCGCAAAACCGGCTGTACATGCTCTGAGAGAGCGATGCAAGATGCCGGGCAATTCCATCCGGCCCGTCATCGATTCGTGTCTCATGCCGCTCATGATCCAGCACATCGCCTTTTTCACCGATCACGGCAACCTTGACGGCTGTACCCCCGAGGTCTATACCAATTGCCCAGCGAGCCATGTCCTTCATTCCTCCGGTCCCCCTTTCCTGGATCGTTCAGGACTTGTAAGGCCTGATATATTTCCTTTTAGCAGAGCCTGAATTGAAAAAGCGCAGTATTTCATCGACTTCCGCAGTTCGTTCACATTCCTTTTCGACTTTTTCAAGCGCATTGGCAAGAAGAAGTCCCGACTGGAAAATAATTCTGTACACCTCCCGGACCACATTGATCGTATCCGATGAAAATCCCCTTCTTTTGAGACCGATGCTATTCAATCCTTCAAAACGAAACGTCTCATTACCTCCCGCCATAACATAGGGGGGAACATCGAGCGTTGCCTTGGCAACACCGCCGACCATTGCATATTTCCCGATACGCACAAACTGATGAACACCTGCAAGCCCGCCAACCACGGCATAGTCATCAACCTCGCAATGACCGCCGAACTGTACCGAATTTGCGATGATGACATGATCCCCGATGATGCAGTCATGGCCTGCGTGGACATACGCCATAATAAGGTTGTCGGAACCGATAACGGTCTGTCCGCTTGCCTTCGTCCCCCTGTTCAGGGTAACATATTCACGGATAACGGTACGGTCGCCGACATGGAGATAGGTTTTTTCTCCCTCGAACTTGAGATCCTGAGGAATAGTGGAAAGCACTGCGCCTGCAAATACCCTGCACTCCTTACCCAAACGTGCGCCGTCGGCAATCTGGACGTGGGGCCCGATCTCGGTATTGTCGCCGATAACGACATCGTCCTCGATAACTGCATAAGGACCTATCGTGACTCCCTTGCCGATATGCGCTTTCGGTCCGATTACGGCTGTCGGGTGTAGAGAAGTTTCCATCGAACTGCTTTTATTGATTCGGTGATTCTGTCATGTTGTTGTCGATCTCATCGAGCAGCCTGTCCATGACAACCTTCGATTCCGCATCCCTGCCGACCGCACGAAGGGCAAGGGCAAGGGCATAATGGACTTCAGGGGCCAAACGCACTGAAGCCGCCCTGGACAGACTTTCGAGGTAAACAATATAGGGAGCGGCTCTGTTCTTTTTGTCCAGAGCAACATACAGTGAAACCACTGAGGCTGCAACTCCCGGATCAATACCGAAACGATCGAGAGGCAAAACATACCCGGAGTAATCAAGCGCCTCAAGAGCAAGGTCCTTTGCAACAGCATGCCGTTGTTTCCCGCTGCCTTCCGTAACGGTTATCATCCTCTCACCGGCTTCAACCAGATCGACCGCAAGATTGACGAAGAGCGACTTGTAGTTGCCGCTCAGCCGCCTCGACGTTTCCTCGATGGACACCTGCGGGTCGTTCAGGTTGCGATAACGGAAAACAGTGCAGAGATTGGTCCATAGTCGGGCTGCCTGTACCGGATTGCCTTTTTCTCCGCGTAAGATCGGTACAACCTTGTAGGCAAGACCGTCAAGGCGGAGAAACTTGTCGATGCCCACCATGTTGTCGCGGCCTACCGTTGTCGCGAAATATATCGGTCGATTTTTGAAATTATTCACGATGATCTCGTAGACGGCAACATCCTGCGGACGAAGGAAACCCTGGCCGCGAAAGGAAATACCAGGCGTCATCGTCCACTGGATCGTATCCATAAGCCCTTCAGGAATATCGAGGCCGGCCAGCGCATACTCTTTCTCGATATCCTCACGCGCCGAAACAGCCGGCAGTTCGATCTCGAAAGGCTCAACGGGAACGTAGCCTATAGTACTGATCTCGTTGTCCGTCAGGCTGAAGGCGACACGCTTCGATCCATGAGGAGCGGTATTTTTAAGCTGATCGAGATACCAGCCGGTATTGGCCAGGCTGAGGTTGACCACCCGCACATCGGTCCTGATACCTTCAACCTCCTGGAGGTACCAGAGCGGAAAGGTATCATTGTCGCCATTGGTGAAAAGTATGGCATCTTTTTGGCAGCTTTGCAGCATGTTCCAGGCCCAGTCCCACGGGACGTAGTTTCCCGAACGGTCATGGGTCTGGTAGTTGGCAAAAAGCATCCTGCCGTCAACAACCAGCAGGAGAAGCAGGAGGGATGATGCGCTGACAAGCTGAGAACGCCGTCCGGATAATTTTTCGCCAATCTGCGCAAGCAGACTTTCCACACCGATCCCGATCCAGATGGCAAAAGCGAAAAAACTGCCCGTGTAACTGTAGTCTCTTTCCCGTGGCTGCGGTTCGGTCTGATTCAGATACACCACAAGCGCTGCCCCGGTGAGAATAAAGAGAGCGGCAACAACCGATCCCATCTTCCAGTCCTTGCGAAGATGCGAAAATGCCCCATACGCTCCCAGAAGAAACGGAAGCCCCCAGAGCTTTGACCAGTCGACCCCTGCACCTTCGGCATCATGCTCCCTGCCGATGAACTGCCAGCCAAGGTACCGGAGATACATATGGCTTAACTGGTAACGAATAAAATAATCCGCTTCACCCGCATAGTGCTGGTAGTAATACTGGTGCAGGGGTTCGGACGACCAGCGCCTGGGCCAGAGAGGAAGATCGCCGTACTGCTCCCGGTTGAGGTATGCATAGAACGCCTCTCCGGTAGAAGGATTGTTCTCGTTGATGGACGGCGATGCATTTGCGCGCACATAGATAAGCGTGTAGGAGGTATACCCTATCGTCAGCAGTAACAGCGACATACTGATCGTATGCAGAAGCCTGAAGCCTCTCACATGGGCATAGTGTATGGCATAGACAACGCCCGAGAGAAGCACCGCAATGATCATCCATGATGTCCGCTGCATCAGTACAGGCAGGCCCTTTATAATCCCGGTATATATCAGAAGGAAAGCCGCTGACGCCGCAAGCGCCATCCCGAGGAATGACAAAACCGTCAGTTCGTACTTCTTGAAGTAATACACCATGATGACGGCAAAAACAGCCAGCAGACTCAGAAGATGTACCCCTATCGAAAGGCCGATAACATACATGGCCGCCATCAGCCAGCGATCATTTCCTTCTTTCGGCCCATCCTCATACCATCGAAGCAGAAACCATACGACCAGGGCAGTAAAAAAAAGTGAGGGGGCATAGACCTCTGCTTCAACAGCATTGAACCAGAAGCTGTCCGAAAATGCAAGCGCAAGCGCACCTGCCGCAGATCCGCCATATGCGGTAATCTTTTCAACAACACTCCACGAAAGCGGAGCGCTTTTCCTGTAGAGCACAATAAGCCGGAAAACAATGAGATAAGTAAGCACAATGGTTCCCGAGGCCGACAACGTGCTCAAAAAATTCACCCTGGCACCGATGTCTTCAAAAAAAGGGATCATTGAAAACACTCTTCCGATCAGAAGAAAAAGAGGAGCGCCGGGAGGATGGGGAACACCAAGCGTATAGGCCGTAGCGATGAACTCTCCGCAATCCCAGAACGAGAGCGTCGGGGCCATTGTCATCAGATAGATTGCTTCCGTCAGCAGAAACAATGCCACTGCAATACCGGTATGTATCCTCTTGTGTTCCATATGTTAATTGCTCTACTCCTCTCCCCCATTCACGATTCTTCTCCTTGCTCCTGCATACTGCCGACTGAAATCTGCCGACTTGTTCATGACGGCATAAGTTCTTCTGCCACCTTGTCGGCAAACAGGAATCCTTTGCGAGAAAGCACCAGAACCCCGTCCCGTATATCTACAAGCCCCTGCGCCCTGAGTCGGCCCAGCGTTTCCTCGAAACCGCGGCTTCCCTGATGATAACCGGACAGTTCATCCAGAAGAAGACCTGACGAAAGCCGAAGGCCGAGAAAAATTCGTTCATCGTTCCGTTCCTTTTCCAAAATGATCTCACTGGACAGCACGGCATCACCTGGAGAAGCGATATAGCGAAGCATGCTGCTCACGTTGGCGCTTCGAATTTCCTTTTGGGAGGAAACAGTAAAACTATGGGCGGAAGGGCCGAAACCAAGATACGATTCCCTGTGCCAGCATCCCAGATTATAACGTGAAAAGAATCCCGGTTTTGAAAAATTTGAAACCTCATAATGCAGAAATCCCTGTTCTTCAAGCAGCTCGCATGCCTTTAGGTACATTGCGGCCTGTTCATGTTCGCCCGGCAAGCTCACCATACCTCTTCTCACGAGACTTTCAAGCTTTGTCTTTTTCTCAACCGAAAGCATGTAGATTGAAACGTGCGGTATGCCGGAGGCAAGTACTGCATGGAGATCCTGTTCCCACATATCGAGTGATTCCCCTTCCACACCGCAGATCAGATCGACACTGACATTGCCGAAAAGGTCCAAAGCCGCTGCAACAACCCTGGAAGCCTGATCGGCACTGTGCCTGCGGCCCAGCGCATGTAACTTTTCCGGCCTGAAAGATTGCACGCCCAGACTGAGACGGTTGATGCCGAGCGAGACAAGTTCACGGCTTTTTTCCGGAGTGATATCCTCGGGGTTGGCCTCAAGGGTGATCTCGACTGTATCGTCCAGAGAAAGCTGCCCATCCAGTGTTTCGAGCCAACCCCCGAGGTATGACGAGGGAACAAGCGAGGGCGTTCCCCCGCCAACATGAACCGTCTTTACCTTTCTGTCATGATACGGCGCTGTACGCAGGATCGTTTCCTCGTCAAGCGCATGAAAAAAACGTTCCTGAAGATCCTGCCTGGTTACGAGAAAAAAATCACAGTAGTTGCAACGTTGACGGCAGAAAGGAATATGTAGGTAGCAATGCACTCCCAAAAGCTGTTTATACTCGTCACCCGTCACTGCTCAGGACATACCCGTTGACCGCGTGCAGGAGGTCGTTAGCGACAAAATCCGGAACAATCCCTTTTTCGCGGCAAAGTTCTTCTTCACCATGCCCGGTACGCACAAGAATGGAACGGAGACCGGCCCGCTGCCCGCATTCGACATCGACCGTTTTATCTCCGATAAAAAATGATCGCGATTTATCGACTTCGTAGCCGGAAAAACGGTACTCGTCGATCGCGCGGTCGACCATCCCTGTTTCCGGTTTCCTGCAAAAGGAAAAGCGGTCATAGACGGGATGAGGAAAATCCGGATGAGTAGGACAGTAATAGACATGATCGCAGGAAGCTCCGCTCGGGGTCAGCAATTCATTCATATAGCGATGAATGTCCTCGACCTGTTCAGGAGTAACAATGCCCTTGGCGATTCCTGCCTGGTTGGTAACAACAACGATCCGGTAACCGGCACTTCTGGCAAGAGCAATTGCATCAGCGGCACCGTCGATAAGCTGGAAATGTTCTCTTGACACAACATATGTACCTATATCGCGGTTTATGGTACCGTCCCTGTCAAGAAACAAGACCTTTATTTTCCTCAGCATAGTCTTACACGCGTTCCAGCAGACCAAGGTATATCCGGCGGTACTTTTCTGCCGAATCCTTCCAGGAAAAATCCCTGGCCATTGCTTCCGTAACGAGTTTTGTCCAACGCTGGCGGTCTCCATAAACAGAAACAGCCTCTCCAACTGCAGAAACCAGTGACTCGGGAGTGTACTCCTGAAACACAAACCCCGAGCCGTCATGATCCTGGTCGATTGCATCGAACGTTTCAATCGTACCGCTTCCGGCATAGACAACCGGCAATGCCCCGTACCGCATGGCGAAAAACTGCATCATGCCGCACGATTCAAATTCTCCCGGCATGATCAGTACATCCGAAGAAGCCATGAGCTGATGGAAAAAGATATCGGTAAAATCACAATCAAGAGCAATCCTGCCCTTGTACGTCGAAACGAGGTCTCGCAGCTTTTTCTCAATATCCTTGTTACCTGCACCGAAAACAACCAGCCTGATATCGAGCTGCATCAACCCTTCAAGTGCGTCAAGGACCAGTTCGATCCCCTGATATCCGTCAAAATTTGCAACCACAGCAACCAGCGGCATATCTTCATCCGAAGCAAGTTTCAACTCATCGAGAAGATATTTTTTATTCTCGAGCTTGTCCTCCAGCCTGTCGGTATCGTATTTCTTTTTGATCAGTTTGTCGGTAGGAGGGTTCCATTGCTTGCTGTCAAGCCCGTTGGTTATACCGTCCGGCCGAATGCCCCTCGAGGCCAGCATGGCGTCAACTCCGCTGGCAGCCTCGCTGTCTTCCGATATGAGCTCGGCGTACCTTTCTGATGTTGTGGTAATACTGTCAGTATGCTCGATTCCGGTAAACAGCATGTTCACGGTGTCATCATCCAAGGTATGCAGCCCTTCGAGCAACCCTTCCGGCAGCAGCTTTTTGAACGGTTTCAGAGGAAAAACACCTTGCAGATGCGCATTGTGAACAGTCAGCACAGTCCTGATGCCGTCAAAAAAAGGATTATCGGCATAGACAGTCTTGAGAAGGAGTGGAACAAGGCTCGCGTACCAGTCGTGAAAATGAATGATATCAGGCTTCCAGCCCAGCCGCTGGAGTGTTTCAAGAATCCCTACATTGAAAAAGATCGTCCTTTCGGCACTGCCCTTGAAATCATCGCCCTGGGCCATATCCCGAAAAAGACCGTTACGCTTGAAATATTTTTCGTTGTACAGGAAATATGTCTGTATTTTGCTTGACGGGAGAGCGGTGACCTTTACATGAAGCAAATCGGTCTTGCCTTTCAATGGCACTTTGATATCAGAAAGCCGCAAGACATCGTGAAGCCTGAACTTGCGATCATTGATCACGCCGTATTTCGGCATCATGATACGCGCTTCACAGCCTTCGTCTTCCATTGCCTGAGGAAAGGATGCCATGAAATCGGCGAGAGAACTGATCCTTACAAACGGAGAAATTTCACCAGACACATAAAGAACCTTGCAAGTGCTTCCGGTCATCTATATCGTCGACAATCTGTTTTTTTTCGAAACATTTTCATAGAAACTTTTGACTTTTTAATTTACGAATTTATACGCTGATATACAATCTTGCTCAGCCCTTAAGCCGTATTCGCATGAAACCGCGTTCGCTTTTTTTCGTCCTGAGCATGCTTCTTGCCGCATGCGCGGTTGACCGCCCGCCTACCGGCGGCCCCGAAGATACAGCACCTCTTGAAATCATCTCCGTCAGCCCGCCGCCCTCGTCAGTCGATATCTCGCCGGACAGGATCGTTTTTTTGTTCAACCGACATGTACAACCGGCATCATTGAAACGCTCCGTTACGTTTTCCCCCCGACTATCCGACTACACACTCAAGACCAGCGGGAAAAAAGCCGAAATCCTTTTCACCAAACCGCTCGGCAGGAATAGAACCTATACGGTAACGCTCAATACATCTCTCAGAAGCTATCGCGGTAACGAGCTCGAGCAAAGCTACACCTACGCGTTTTCAACCGGCAGCAGAATAAACCGGGGCGTCATAGGGGGAAAGGTTTTCAACAATGACGCCCGTCCGTCCCGTCAGGCACTCGTCCTTGCCTGGGCGCTCCCTGCCGATACTGATCCGGCAACCTTCAATCCGCTTGACAACGAACCCGATTACAGCGTTCTGACCGGGAAAAACGGACAATTCAAGATGGAATACCTTGCCGAAGGCAGCTATCGTCTTGTTGCTCTGCAGGACATCAACGGAAACCGCAAACTCGATCCCGAAAACGAATCCTATGCAGCGGGATACAGGAACGTGATCAGAACCGGCATGCTGAACAACACATTTCGGCTCGCAGAACCGAAAGAACCTCCTCATCCGGTTTCCTGCTCGGCGGCTGCATCAAACCTTCTCGACATTACCTTTAACCGTTCCGTTGCTGTTGCAGCATTCGATCCGGCGCCTCTTGTTGTTACCGATACCACAAACGGAATACCTGTACCGGTAAGAGGATATTACACCATCAGCGATACCCCTGAAACACGGACGTTCAGGATCGTAACCGGTGCCCTGAAGAAGCAGTCAGTATACCGTATCGCCTATGGAGAAAACAGCAACCCGATATTCTGCAGAGGAACCGGCAATACGCTCAAGCAGTCCCTGAGCCTGACGGGAGTTTTCCCGCCGGACGGCGAGACAAAGGCGTTTCTCACATCAGCGTTTCGCGACAGGCCGGTGAGACTCACATTCAGCATACCCGTCGAGGAGCAATCAATTCAGAGGGCTGCATCACTCTATGAACTCAAGGGCAAAGACACCCTTTCTCTCTCCTTTACGACCGATGCGCTCGACAGCAGACAATACAGGCTCTTTCCGAAACCCGCCCTGGCAAACGGCAGGACATACCGTGTCGAAATCCAGATGGATGCGATCACGGGCCTCGACAGGGAAAAGACCTCAGACTCTCTTGCGGCAGCAACGTTTTCCGTAGCGGCCGACAATGATTTCGGCAGCATAACCGGCACCGTTTCCGGGAAACAAGGTACAGTCGTTGTAGAAGCCGTTGACACAAGGGGAAAACTCGCTCGCAGCGTTGAACTGCCGCCGGCCATGGGCAACCAACCATCCTCTTTTGCGATCGGCGGTCTTGCACCGGGACAATACAGGCTCAGAGCCTTTGTTCCCCGACACAGCATGCAGCATGAAACCGGCAGCCGGTCCTGGTATCCCGGCAGCATCTACCCGTTTGAACCTGCAGACCCTTTCACGGTAGGCCGCGATACGGTAACCGTGCGAAAAGGTTGGGAAACCGGACAAATCAATCTTACCTTTCCATCAATAGAGCCCTGAACCTGAACTGAGCGTTTGTTGCAACGCTCAATATCGGCCACGATAAACGTCTCGATTCACATCAAACGTTTCTTTCCGAATGACAGCACACGCAAAAATCGGCCCGAACTCCATCATTCAGACCGTGGCCGCTCTGGAGGCCAAATACGGTAAGGCAGAAGCCGAAGCCCGCCTGGCCGTTGCCGGCCATGGACACCTTGCCGGCAACCTTCCGTCGGAAATGGTAGAGGAAGAAAAATTCCATTCGCTGGTCAGTTCCCTCGACAGCGAACTCGATACAAAGGAGCTCGAAGAAATCCTGAACGATGCAGGCCGGAGAACCGCAGCGTATCTCCTGAAGGCCCGAATCCCAGGCTTCTTCCAGAAGATACTCAAGCCCCTGCCGCCCCCCATCGCATTCAGACTGCTGCTTTTTGCCATCAGCAAAAACGCATGGACCTTTGCCGGAAGCGGCGACTTCAGCTACACCACCGACAAAACACCGCTCATTACCGTCAGGGTCAAGAGCCCAACTGTCCCTGTTGTCGGCCACTTCTACCTCGGCACCTTTACCGGACTGCTCAGGGAACTGGTCAACCCGAAAACGACAATCGACGAACTGACCACGGGAGAAAGCGGCAGCTTCGTTTGCCGATATACCTGTCATATCTCGGACAAACCCGCATAAAACACCAGGGGCAGGCCTCTCCATACCTGCCCGCGCCTTATTACAGGACAACCGCATCCTATAATAAGAGCAAAGGCAGCCTCTTGGCTGCCCTTGCTATTGGTAACTCCATCATGGAATTATCTTTCCCTATCAATCCAATAATATATCACCTCGCTCTGTTGACCATGCTTCAGGGTATTGTGTTATTCTTTTTATTGATGTATTAACCTCCTCTTTGAAAACCTGACCAAGACCTTCAAACTCAATCTCATAGAAATTCGTTGCATCGTTCAGTTCGAGCTTCGCATATTTTGAAAAAATAACCTTGGCCATTGACCCTTAAAAAATCTCTTCCATAGGAATGCCTTCAAGGCGCCCCTCCCTGTATGCTTTCAGCCGTTTTTCAGCTTCCTCAGCCCATATTTCGTCAATCTTCTGATCCGGTTCGTCAAGGCTTTTCAATAAACCTTCAACAATCATAAACCGCTCTTCGGGCTTGAGTGCCATGGCTCGCTCAAGAATTTCTTTATTACTCATCTCAATTACCTCTTTTTCTTTAAACATTGTTTTCTTCTCATACTAAAAACACCATATCATGCGTTCTTGTTAATATATGAATCATGAACGGTTCTCAACAATACCAGAACCCTCGCCGTTACGATCAAGTGGTACCTGTTGAAAGCAGACTGAAGTTCGAAAAACAAAAGGCAGCCCGAACGCTGCCTTTAATCTATGTGCTCTGCCCGCCATCAAGCTAACCAGCCATCAAGCCGCCCAACGGCTCAACAGTTCAACAGGCGCGATAGCGCCTCATCCTACTGCCACCCGCCGACGATCTCGAAGATATCCCGGTCGCCGATCGGTTTGGGAACACTTGCAGTCGGCTCCTGCGACATGAGAAAATCGGCAATCTCGTTATACGGCTTGACGCATTCGTCCTTGTCAGGTCCGTCATCCATCTGGAAGAGGGTTTTACCTGCAAAACGGCTTTTGCGGATCAGTTCATGGTAGGGAACCTTGGCAAGAAGCTTGGTGCCGACCTTGTCGGCAAACTGCTCGAGCATGTTCGTACCGCCGCCTTTCTGGTAATCGACACGGTTTGCCACGATACCTGCAAGCTGTACCTTGTATCGGGTGCTTTTCTGCTCGATAGCCATACAGAGGCGGTTCGCCGCAAAAATGCTGTCGAAATCGTTGGTGGCAATGATCACCGCGTAATCGGCATAGGTCAGGGGTGCACTGAATCCACCGCACACAACGTCTCCGAGAACGTCGAACAGAATAACGTCGTAACGGTCATAGACCCCGAGCTCCTGGAGAAGCTTCACGGCCTCGCCAACCACGTAGCCGCCGCATCCGCTTCCTGCCGGCGGTCCTCCGGCTTCAAGCGCATCGACACCTCCGAACCCTGTCTGGATGATATCTTCCTCGGTCAGTTCCTCGTGATGAAAATCAACCTCTTCGAGGGCTTCGATAACGGTCTGCTGCAGGGTTCCGGTAAGCGGAAACGTACTGTCATGTTTGGGATCACAGCCGATCTGCAGGACTTTGGCTCCTTTGAGGGCAAGGGCCGCAGAAATATTCGCGGTCGTTGTACTCTTGCCGATGCCTCCCTTTCCATAGACTGCAAGTATTAAACTCATGGTGAAATCGCAACGATTAAATGATTGACAATGCAACTCCGGCTGCTTACCCTCCCAGGGCTTCCTTGGCCTTTTTGAACACTTCGGCGGTTATGGTTGTCTCACCGCTTTCACGGGCAAAATTCTCGGTGTTCTTCCGGACTTTCTTACGAACGAAGAACGGTACTTTCCTGAGCATTTTCTCGGCATCGTCTGTCCAAGGCATTCCCCCGCCCGAACCGTCACTGCCTGAAGGAATATCTTCTTCACCCTTTATAGCGGCCTCACGGCCGTTCGAACCCTCCGCCGGGCCTTCTTCCCCGTACTCCAGTCCCGCATCGCCGAAGAAGTCGATAAGATGTTTTTCCAATCCGAGTTTGCAGGAGGTATAGACACGATCCGCAAGAACATCGGCTCCCTCGAAACCCAATACCGGATAATACCCGATAAGGTGGTTTTCGATATGTGTCGGTGTCGAGATAACCATGCAGGGAACATCGAGCTTTCGGCAGCTATGCCGCTCCATCTGCGTCCCGCAGACCAGTTCCGGCATTTCATCCTCTATTTTTTTCGAAATTTCCTGGAACTGGTCGGTTACCATGAGCGGTTCCGGCAGATAGCCGTCGAGCTCCTGGCGTATCCAGTCGGCATGCTGTTCGAGATAGGTACCCGCGCCGATGATCTGCATACCGAGCTCGTCTTTGAGAAACCTGACCATACCGACAGTGTGCGTCGCGTCGCCGAAAACAAAGGCACGCTTGCCGCTGAAACTTTCCATATCAGCAGTACGGGCAAACCACGGCACACCGCTCGGTGCACTCAGCCCGTCAAGAGAGAATTCGGTCAGAGGAGGCATCTCGATAGCGGGTTTCCCCTTTTCAGCAGCAATGACATTGAGTTTCTCGATCAGTTCTCCGATCCATGCAAGTGTCGGCTGCACACCGAGCGGCGTTCCCTGAACCGAAGGCATGCCGTACTTTTCACGGAGCACGTGTGCCGCTCCCCGCCCCATTTCATGGTAGGGCACGACGTTGAGCCAGGCAGCCGGCAGGTTGTGAAGATCCTCGAGACCCGCCCCCCAGGGGGCGACAACGTTCACCTCGACACCGAGCGTTTTGAGAATCCTGCGGAGACTTGTAAGATCGGAACGGAGATGAAAGCCGAGCGACGTGAATCCGAGCAGGTTCACGCTTGGCTGTTCGGTCATGCCCTGTTCGAGGGAGTAACGCTCCACGAGCTTGGTAAACAGGCCTTCTGCAGATTCGTGCTCCTGGACCCTGAAAGGATTCACGTCATGCACGATGATCTTTTCAGGATCGACTCCCGAATGCCTCGAAAGCTGGGCGAGGTCTTCCTGAAGCAATGCCGTGCTGCAGCTTGGCGCAACCACAATGATTTCAGGATGATAGTGCTCATCCACCTGCTCCAGCGTATTGGGCAGGCGCGAAACGCCTCGGGCAAGGTCCTGGCCCCTGACAACACTGATGGAAAGAGCGGGAAACTCCGGAGTCCTTTCCAGCATGGTATAGGTTGCCGTGATGTAGTCGTCTCCCTGA
The DNA here is from genome assembly GCA_028280025.1 of Chlorobium sp. Lineage (GTDB taxonomy): Bacteria > Bacteroidota > Chlorobiia > Chlorobiales > Chlorobiaceae > Prosthecochloris. Next base: position 15,070 of record JANQMO010000009.1, read on the forward strand.
GGTGCATGATAGACCGTGTGCACGTTCTTCATGCTGTTGGTGACACGGCTTATCCCGTGTAGCGCGGTTCCCTCATAGAGCCAGAAAGCTAAACGCATGCGACTTGATCCTCTTTATACTTTGACTTCTGCCTTTTGATTTTCCCTTTCGCCTTTTGACTTTTGCCTTGTCTATCCCTCTGCACTCGGCATGACGCCCTTGAGCCAGACCGATTCGTCGAATTCCGGCAGGTTGCTCCTTCGATCCAGCGGAGAAACAAACAGATTCGCGAGCGTAAAAACGCCGGACCAGCTATGGATCGGCATCAGCGTGAACTCCATGCTCCATTTGACGATAAAACCGTTGCCAACGAAAGGATTTGCCGTCATCAACGACGTTACGATCAGATCCGGCTTCTCCCGCTTGATATCCTGAAGCTGGCGGTGAAAATTCGGCTGCTCGACAACCCTGACGCCCTCGAGCGCTTCGAGCTCACGGGCGTGAAACTTTTTGTTGATATAAGCGCTGCTGCATTCCAGAACCTCCGCGCCTGCGTTTTTGAGAAAACGCGCAAGGGGAAGCTCCATCATGGTATCGGCCGTCAGGAACACCCGTTTACCCTTCAGCTTGCCGACCTGTTCCGATATTCTCTCCCAGGCCGCGTCTTCCCGTTCTTTGAGATCGACCGTGATATCGAACATGGCAGCAAGGTCTTCCCAGAAAACCCGCGTGCCTGAAGGACCGAATGGAAAGAGCGAACGGAGTACTTTCGATCCCCGCTCCCTGTTCAGGCGGGAAACGACCCTCGAAAGATATGGCTGTATCGGCGCGAGCACGGTATCCGGTCCGATTGCAGGCAGATGGTCGAAACGGTTTTCCGGAAGAAATCCCCCAACCTTGATGCCGAGTCCCTCGGCTTCCGACCGAAGGTCGTCGGCAATGGAATCGTTGACCGACCCAACAAAAACGACATTTTTTTCTCCCGCCGGCGCTTCCGGACAGAAGGGCACCATGGCCTGAAGGACCGAGTCCTCAGCCTGTGTGAAGTTGTAGACAAGTCCGCTTGCAGGAACGAAGAGCACCGGCATTTCCGGTGTCGTGAGCGAATGGGCCAGACCCTTGAAATCGACCTTCATGACTTCCGGTGTACATGAAGAGAGAAGAAAGATAACAGACGGGTGGTGATCCCGCTTGATTTCCGCTATCACCTCTTCAAGGCTCGGGTCCTGCCTCGAAAGATCACCTTCTTCGATCAGGGCGATCCCGAAACGCGGTTTCGCGAAAATCATCATGCCGAGCGCGTTCTGCAGAAAATGCGCACAGGTGTGCGTACCGAGGATCAGGAAAAAACTGTCCCTGATTTTCTGGTACAGCCAGCCGACGCTGGCAAGTCCGCAAAAACTGTGGGTGACGTTGTCTTCTTTGATAATCTGGGTGGGTCCCGGAACCGGCGTCATGAACTCCTTCCTCCTGAAAATTGCCTGCCGCCGCATCCCTTCGGAAAAAACACGAATACAGCTTCAGATTCTGAACCGTCGAGCTTAAATATCAAGAAGTGAAGATACGAATAATAGGTAGAAATGAAAACCTGTGAGAAGCCCGGAGAGCAAGCGTCAACAGGAGAGATTGTTAGAAACAAGGAGCCTGTCTCATGACACATGGCAGATTGCAGCATTATTTCATCACGCTACTCAATTATCCGCTTCACCGACGCAACCTTTTCGCCAATCCCAACATTTTTGTCCCTCCGGTCGTCGATCTTCAGAACCGTACAGACACGCTGTGAGCCGGTCGTAAAAAGATGGCCGTGGAGCTTCTCTGCAACGGCGAACAGTTCCGAAGCAGTTTAATTGAGCAGAGAGAAGATAATAATCCACAGCGGCGGGACATGCAAATTGCCGTGTGTGGTCAGGTATTCATTTTCCGCCGTTGCTCAACATAGGAACGCAAGACTGCATGGATTCTTTTCTGGTACCCTTTACCTTGACTGCGGAAAAACTCCAAAACGTCATGATCAATACGCATGTTGAGCACGGCCTTGGGACGAGGCAGTTCAGCTGATATGTTTGACCAGTCAACATGCATTTCCTTTTCGTCCTCATCGCCGGCAATTGCCGCTTCTATCTCCTTGTTGGTCATGGACGCTGCTTTCTTCCAATCGCTTTTATCTTCCCCTCGCTCACGCATTTCGCGCAGCTCTTTATCCGTGTATCTGACGATATGCTCTCTCTTCGCCATGTCGTGCCCTCCTGAATGATATAATTCTGCGAGCTTCTGCCCGCCATGCCCAAACCATATTATAGAATTAACTGTCGATTTATAGCCATATACAAAAAAGCCGTTAATCTCAGCTTCCCGGATGTGCAAGCCGGGAAAACAGATGTTGTTTACACTTGAGCATCAAGCCTAAAAAAACAGTATATTTTCAGAGTTCTATGGAAAATCTGTACTTCAGATAATAAGCATTGTTAGTTCTCACAAGAAGAAAGAGGGTTTTAGAGATAAGAAATGAAAACTGAGACATTGTTCAATCAAAATCGTAAAATCTCTGACAAGTTCGCCCTTTCGAAATCAATTGTCGTCTATCCCGGCGACTGTCTCGATCTGTTAAGATGCGTGCCGGATGAATCGCTTCAACTTGTTGTCACTTCACCACCTTACAATATTGGGAAAGAATACGAAAAGAAACTTCATCTTGACTTGTATCTTCAACAACAAGCCCAAGTCATAAAGGAGTGTGTGCGCACTTTGTCACCCCAAGGCAGCATTTGCTGGCAGGTTGGCAATTACGTCGATCGAGGAGCGATCATCCCTTTGGACACTGCCCTTTATCCTATTTTTTCAAGTCTCGGGCTCAGGATGCGAAACCGGATCATCTGGCACTTCGAGCATGGTTTGCACTGTAGCCGCCGCTTTTCCGGCAGGTACGAAACCATTATCTGGTTCACGAAATCAGATAATTACGTCTTTAATCTCGATCCCGTACGAATACCTCAAAAATATCCAGGGAAAAAGTATTTCAAAGGGCCGAAAGCTGGTCAGTATTCGTGCAACCCGCTCGGTAAAAACCCCGGAGACTTATGGGTAATTCCGAATGTAAAAAGCAACCATGTCGAAAAAACCGAGCACCCGTGTCAATTTCCCGTTGAACTGATTGAACGATTGGTGCTTTCTTTTACAAATGAGGGCGACTGGGTGCTGGATCCATTTCTTGGAACAGGCACAACAGTCATCGCCTCCATTCGTCATGGACGTCGAGGCGTTGGTGCAGAGACTGTCCCGAAGTACATTGAGCTTGCACGAGAGCGAATCAGCCAAGAAATTGATGGCGAACTAAGAACCCGCCCCATGGGAAGACCAGTGTATAATCCTGTGGAAGCAGGGAATAGTCTCACTGTCGTTCCATGGGATAAAAATGATTCGGAGCAGATGAAATTGCTCGAAAAGAACGCAAAATATGGTAAAGGAAGCTGATGAAAATCGCCGAGACATATTCCCATCTAAATGGTCTTGAATTCCTTCTCGTTCACAAACCAGATCTTTGGGAAAATATCCAATCTGTTATAGCAGAGGTGGATGCTAACAATTGTCGAACCAAAGTCTCTAAAGAAAAGACAATGAAGGGCAGGCTTCTATTCAGTCCTGTGGATATGAACGCCGCTTTCAATCAGCTGCTTCGGAATAAATCATGGGACGAAAGCCGAGTGAGCTATTGGGTTACCAAGAACGAAAAACTGATTCGTAAGACACTTTCAATGTCAGCGGAAGAACAAAAACGTGAGATAGAGGCCGCTGGAGAGGAGCCTATCTTTAGCTATAACCAGACTGATTTCATCAAAGATCGTGTGGCCGTTGAGGTTCAGTTTGGAAAGTATGCGTTTGTTGCTTATGACCTTTTCGTCAAACATCTCGCATTCTATGTCGGAGATCGAATTGACGTAGGAATTGAAATTCTGCCAATGAAATCTCTTCAAAGCCAAATGAGTTCCGGAGTAGCTTACTATGAGGGCGAGTTCTACAACGTAGTTCGTCAAGGGCGTGGCGTCCCGGCGGTCCCGCTCGTCCTTATTGGTATTGAACCGTGAAAGCGATAAGCCCTAAAAGCGCTGTAACGAACGGTCTGCTATGCTACCTCAGTTCCGGTGAACTTGGCAGACATCTATAACTCCTTTTAAAAGCTATCCTTGACGGTTCATTTCGCGATTCACCGACGCAACCTTTTCGCCAATCCCAACATTCTTGTCCCTCCGGTCGTCGATCTTCAGAACCGTATACACACGCTGTGAACCGGTCGCAAAAAAATGGCCGTGGAGCTTCTCTGCAACGGCGAAAAGTTCCGCCGCAGTTCCGGAAACGGTGGTGCCCATGTCGTTGAGCTTGTAGTCGAGGCCGCTTTCTTCGAGAAGGGCTTCAAGCTCGGCGATCTTTGCGCTGAGACCGCTGGAGCCGCCGTCGAGCGGGATCACCGATATATCCATCAAGGCCATGTTCGCTCCCTTTCTCTTTTATTCCATTAACGGAAAACCGTCTCTTCCCTTCCCGGTCCGACGGATATGAAGGTTACCGGCACACCGAGTTCGTCTTCGAGAAACTCGATAAATTCTTTTGTCTCTGCATGCAGGTCATCATAGGTGCGTGCCGATGCGTTCGACGCGTTCCATCCTTTCAATGTTTTGTAAACGGGCTTCACGTGACTCAGTGTCTGGTCGTCTGTCGGAAAATCAGTGATCGTCCTGTCGCCATGCGTGTAGGACATACACACCTTGATCTCGCTGAAAGAGTCGAGAACATCCAGCTTGGTCAGCGCGATCTCGGTCACCCCGTTCACGGTCAGCGAGTAGCGAAGCGCAACGAGGTCAAGCCAGCCGCAGCGGCGTTTCCTGCCTGTCGTCGCGCCAAACTCGTTACCGATCTTTCCAAGCTTGTCGCCGGTTTCATCGTGAAGTTCAGTTGGAAACGCACCGTTACCAACCCTTGTCATATAAGCCTTGACAACACCGATCACATTGCCGATGTAGTTAGGAGCGATACCCGATCCTGTCGAAGCTCCTCCCGCCGTCGGGTTGGATGATGTCACATACGGGTACGTCCCGTGGTCGACGTCGAGCAGACAGCCCTGGGCGCCTTCGAGCAGAACGGTTTTACCTTCGCGAAGCGACCTGTTGAGGAACAACTGGGTATTGGTGACGTAGGGATCGATTATCTTGTCGAACTCGGAGTACTGGCGAACCATGGCATCGATATCGATCTCCTCGGAACCGTAGATATTGGTAAGCAGCCTGTTTTTCGCTTCGAGGTTGGAGCGCAGCTTTTCTTCAAGGATCTCCGGGTGAAGCAGATCGACAACACGAATTCCCTTCCTGGCGAACTTGTCTTCATAGCTGGGACCGATCCCCCTGCCGGTCGTTCCAATCTTTTTCTTGTTCTGGGCGTTTTCATGCAGCGAGTCGAGCAATTTGTGATACGGCATGATAAGATGGGCGTTATGGCTGATAAACAAGCGCCCTTTGACATCGTAGCCTAGCTCTTCCACTTTTTGGATCTCATCGAGCAGCGCATTGGGATCGATGACGACACCGTTGCCTATAATACAGGTGCAGCCTTCATGAAAAATTCCTGAAGGAATGAGATGCAGAATAACCGTCTTGTTATCGAAGCAGATCGTGTGGCCCGCATTTGCTCCACCCTGATAACGGGCTACGACATCGAATTTCGACGACAGAAAATCAACAAGCTTGCCTTTCCCTTCGTCACCGAATTGCGTACCGACAATGACCGTTGCCGATGCTGCCGACCGCTCTTTGTTGCTTTGTTCTTTCACGTGAATGTTCTTTTTCAGCCTGTATAGACCGCCAGTTGTTCTAAAAGCTCCTCTTTGCCCTGTCCGGAAAGAGCCGAGTAATTTACTATAAATTTGGAATTGAACGAGTGATTTTTCATGGCGAGCCGCGCACGGGCCTTCTCTTTCTGTTTCAGCTTGTCATACTTTGTCAGCACAATGCCGTACTCACGTCCGCAGTAGTCGAGAAACTCCGCCATCTCTTTGTCGGACTCCATATCCGGATGCCGCGAATCGATCAGAAGAATAACAAGAACGATCCGTTCTCCGGTACGGACATATTCACCGAGCAGTTTTCCCCATTCGAACCGTTTTCCCTTACCTACCCTGGCATATCCATAGCCGGGAAGATCGACGAAATAGCAGGTATCGTTGATGACAAAATAGTTGATGAGCTGGGTTTTACCGGGAGTCGTACTTGTTTTCGCCAGGCCCTTTCTCCCTGTCAGTGCGTTAAGCAGCGTGGACTTGCCGACATTGGAGCGTCCGACGAAAACAATTTCCGGTAATGGTTCTTCCGGCAGTTGATCGAGGGCGGAAACACTTTTATAAAACCTTGCGTTTCGTATTTTCATCTCGAAAGTAAAAAACCGGAAAGTGATCCGGTTCCGGGTGTAACGGGATCTGGCAACTGACGGTATCCTGAACTGAGCATGTGCTGAAGCGCTCAATTAAAAAACGTAAGGGAAAAGCTAAACACCTTGTCCGAAAAACCCAAATCCTTAACTTCCTACTATAAGCAATGACACAGGATCAGACCATGCCACTTCGCATATACAACTCGCTCGGCCGTAAGAAAGAGATTTTCGAGCCGCTGCATCCGGGGACAGTAACCATATATGTCTGCGGACCGACGGTATACGGACACGCCCATCTGGGACACGCCAAAAGTTATGTCTCTTTCGATGTGGTCGTCAAATGGTTCCGCCATCTTGGCTATACGGTCAAATATATCCAGAACATTACCGACGTCGGGCACCTGACCGACGACGCTGACGAAGGCGAGGACAAAATCGCCAAACAGGCGCGCCTCGAAAAAACCGATCCTATGGAGATCGCCCAGTATTACACCAGGAGCTACTATGACGATATGGACCGGCTCGGTGTACAGCGGCCCAATATAGCGCCTACGGCAGCCGGCCATATTCCCGAACAGATCGCGCTCATCAAGAAACTCATAGAAAAAGGCCATGCCTACGAGAAGAACGGCAACGTCTATTTTTCAGTCGCCTCTTACCCCGGCTACGGAAAGCTCTCCGGCAGGACCGACCAGGAAGCGCTCCAGTCCGGCGGCAGGGTCGAATCGCGCAGCGAGAAACGGCACCCGTCGGATTTCGCACTCTGGAAAAAAGCCGAACCCGGCCACATCATGAAATGGGAATCCCCCTGGAGCACCGGTTATCCGGGATGGCATGCGGAATGTTCCGCCATGGCGATGAAATACCTTGGCGAAACGATCGATATTCATGGAGGGGGAATGGAAAACAAGTTTCCGCACCACGAATGCGAAATCGCCCAGTCCGAAGCGTCGACAGGCAAGCCCTACGTCCGATACTGGATGCACAACAACATGGTCACGGTCAACGGAACCAAAATGGGGAAATCGCTCAAAAACTCGGTGAACCTCAACGATCTGTTCAAAACCGTTCCTCCTCTGGTCATCAGGTTTTTCATCCTTCAATCGCATTACCGGTCACCGCTCGATTATTCGGATGCAGCAATCAATGCTTCCAAAACAGGACTTGAAAAGTTACAGGAAACATGGCACGCACTTTCAACTGCTGAACCCGGAAATGGAACGATCGATACGGGGCCTTTCGAAAAACGCTTCTGCGATGCCATGAACGATGACTTCAACACCCCCGTCGCTATCTCGGTACTGTTCGATCTTGCAAAGGCGATCAATACAGCGCGTCACACCGGGCATGGACTCACCCCCGCTTCACGTGAAGCGTGCGACAAACTGTTCTCGGATTACGGCCATGACGTCCTCGGTATTCTTTCACCTGACAGCACGGCCGCTCCTGCTGAAGAAAATGCTGGAAAAGAAGTGCTTCAGAGCGTTGTCGCGATCCTGCTTGACCTGAGAAAAAACGCGAGGGAAAACAGGGACTATACACTCAGCGACGTCATAAGGGACAGACTGGCTGCATCGGGTATTACGCTGAAGGATACAAAGGAAGGAACGGAATGGAGCCTCGCAGAAAAAAAGGACGGGTAACTTATACCTAAATTGAGCGATTGTCGAGCATGCCACAGATGCAAGGCACAGGGAATGCCGCTGTAGTGCTCTACCGCAAGTTCCCTGTAACGAAGCAGATGTGGC
>JANQMO010000047.1 GCA_028280025.1 Chlorobium sp.
CAAATGCTCCATAATAGTAAGTTTTTTAAAAACAATCTGCTTTACTGTGTTTGTAGAGAGGTTATCCCTCACCTGTCAGGTAAGCATGAAAACTGATAAAGAGCCGCATTTATTGAACCCCTTCGGGATTGCCGATCATGCCACATCTGCTTCGTTACAGGGAACTTGCGGTAGAGCACTACAGCGGCATTCCCTGTGCCTTGCATCTGTGGCATGCTCGGCAATCCCGAAGGGGTTCAATAAATGCGGCTCTTTATCAGTTTTCATGCTTACCTGACAGGTGAGGGATAACCTCTCTACAAATACAGTAGAACAGATTGTTTTTAAAAAACTTACTATTATGGAGCATTTGTTGAAACGCTCAGTTTAGGTTATAAATACTCCTCGAAGCCTTCACGCCGGAGTAAATCCACCACCTTGCGTACATCCTGGGATTTGTCCCTGCGGCAGACAAGGAGCGCATCGCTGGTATCGATAACGATGATATCCTCGAGACCGACGATCGCAACGGCTTTCTTTCCATCCTTTATCACAAAATTGTTTGCCGATTCTACCTGAAAGAGATGAGGATCGACCTTATCGGAAGCCTCGACATCTTTCCTGTCGATTTTGAGCACTTCATCCCAGCTTCCCAGGTCGGTCCAGCCGAAATCGCCTGCAAGCATGCAGACGTTCTCAGCTTTTTCCATGATGCCGTAGGTAATCGAAACAGAGTGAATCCAGCTATAGACATCTTCGATGATCTCCCGCTCCCTCTCACTGCCGATAGCATTGTAGATGCTCAGGAGATCCTTGTAAAGATCGGGCATGGACCGTTCGAACTCGCAGTACGCAACATCGATATGCCAGATAAGAATACCGCTGTTCCAGTAAAAATCACCGCTGTCAAGAAATTCCTGGGCTGTAGTGCTGTCCGGTTTTTCCGCAAAAGCTTTGACGGTAAACATTGGAATACCGCTTTCCGGCAGACAGTCCTTTGCAGGATGGAGTTTGTCAACCTGAATATAACCGTATTCGGTCTCCGGGCGGTCCGGTGTAATACCGATGGTCACAATGGCTTTTGCGGCACTGCCCACTGCCAAACCCGCAGAAAGCAGCTCACCGAACCTTTTCCGGTCAAGCACCAGGAGGTCTGCGGGAACAACGATCATCAGGGCATCGGGATCTTTTTTGCCTATATAGGCAGCGGCAAGGGCAATCGTTGGAGCCGTATTTCTGGCAACAGGTTCAACAAGTATATTTTCCGCCGGGAACTCCGGCAGCAGTTTCTGCGTCATCGATGCCCCCTCTGTATTGGTCACAACGAATATATTTTCCGCAGGAACCGATTCCCTCATTCGGGCAACCGCAGCCTCGATCATTGTTCCGCCGTCGAAAACGTCGATAAACTCTTTGGGTGCTTTTTTCCTTGAACAGGGCCATAACATCAAACCGCCGGTTCCTCCGGCCATGATAACTGCATAAAGATGTTCGCGTGGAACTCCCATATGGTGCAACTTCGTTACGCTTGTCAAGACGGCTCAACAAAAAAAGCAAAGCAAACAGAAACGGTCTTCAGTAAAACAATGTATACATTATACATAATTTAACGGACAGCATCATCAATCCCATACCCGGTCCTGTTCAAAGTCAGGCACAATGAAAACAGGCTCTAAAGAAACAATACAACAAGCCTGCCGCGACAGGGGTCTGGCACTGGATACCAAACAACTGCAGCAGCTCGAAAAGTACGCTGCGCTTCTGGAAGAGGCCAACCGGACCGTCAATCTCGTCAGCCGCAAGGAACAGGCTCCATTGCTGATCCGTCATATATTCCATTCCCTCCTTATCGGTTTTTTCCATCCGTTCACATCAGGAGAAAAAGTTCTCGATATCGGTACAGGGGGCGGCCTGCCCGGCATCCCCCTTTCCATCGCTTTTCCGGACACTCAGTTTCTGCTTATAGACGCAACCGGTAAAAAGATCAATGCATGCCGTCAGATGATCGAAACACTGGGACTGAAAAATGTCCTTGCAAACAAAACACGTGCGGAGGAACTGAAGGGAGTTGTTTTCGATACGGTTCTCAGCCGCCAGGTGGCACCGCTGCAGATCCTGTGCGGCTATGCGCATGGGCTCCTACGCCCTGACGGTGCGCTTATCTGCCTGAAAGGAGGAAACCTGGATGAGGAAATCAGCGCAGCTCTTGCCGATGCGCATAGAAACAGCGGTTTCCCTGCCGACATCTCACTGCAGCCGATTGACGAGTTTGACGAGTGCTTCCTGAAGAAATATGTTGTTATTGCTTCCGGACACATCTCCCCGGAAAAGCAAAAAACAAACGAGCCATGAAAAACAGTATGCTTTTCACGGCTCGCATCGAGTGTCTTTAATGCCGTCAGGAAGTAAAGCGTTGCTGTCTTCGCCTTACTCTTTTTCCCCGTCCTTTTCCTCTTTTTCTTCAGAAGCGGACCCGGCCTCGCCGGTTTCTGCCGATGGCACCGCTGCAGTATCCTCGGAAACTGCAGGCTCTTTCTCCTCGGTCGCTGCAATATCCTCAGCCCCGGATGTGCTCTCTTTTGCGACAGCTTTTTTGGAGCCCCGAACACGTTTCGAACGATCCTGCCTGACCTGCTTGCCGGAATCTACCGGAGCTTCCGTATAATCGACAAGCTCAAGGACTGCCATTTTGGCCGCATCACCGTAACGGGGGGCGAGTTTGACAACCCTCGTATACCCGCCGTTCCTGTCTGCAACCATGCCGACAATATCTTCGAAGAGCTCACGAACAGCCGCCTTGTCACGAATCTTGCGAAAAATGATACGCTGCGCATGTACCGTACCGTCTTTTGCTTTCGTGATAATTTTTTCCACATACTGCCGCGCCTCTTTTGCTTTCGCCTCTGTTGTCTCGATACGCTTATGCAGCAGCAACTGCGTCGATAAATTGGCAAGCGTCGCTTTTCTATGAGGAGCCGTTCTCCCGAGTTTTCTTGCTGGTTTGACTTTACGCATAACGGTATGGTTCTCTTTTGAACACCTCTGTAAATCTGTTTCGCGATTTCAATTGCTTTGTTGATCCCGATGCAATCGGGACCCATCACAATACATAGAGATACCTCAGGAATTCAAAATAATCTTTTACTATTACTTTTTTGTCTTATCCCTTCATCTGATACTTGGTGATGTCCATACCAAATTTCAGTTCGAATTTATCAAGCTGCTCTTTGAGCTCGGTGAGGGATTTTTTCCCGAAATTCTTATAGGTAAGCAGCTCTTCTTCCTTTCGCGACACCAGGTCGCCGAGTGTTTCAATTTCGGCAAGCCTCAGACAGTTATGAGAGCGAACCGAAAGGTCAAGATCCTCGATTCTTGTCTGCAGAAGCTTGCGCATCGTTTCAAACTCGTCGTCCTGCTGCTTGTATTCTTCCTCGGTGAACTCTTCCTCGGTCGGCGAGAAATTTGCAAAGAGCGAAACGTGATCGTTGATGATCTTGCCTGCAAGACTGATCGAATCATCCGGCGATATCGAACCATCGGTTTCAACATCGAGAATCATTTTCTCATAATCGGTACGCTGCCCGACCCTGGTGTTTTCAACCGAAAACTTCACGTTTTTGATCGGGGTGAAAATTGCGTCGAGAGCGATAAACCCGATCGGCATCCCGTCTCCTCCGTTTTCCTCCGCCGGCACATACCCTCTGCCCCGTCCGATATAGACATCCATAGTCAACGTTGCGTCGGCATTCACCGTCGCAATATGCAGTTCCTTGTTCAGAACTTCGAACTCTCCCTCCTGCGCAACAATGTCTCCTGCTGTTACATCAGCAGGTCCCTCTATGGAAACCGTCGTCTTGCAGCTCCGTTTGCTCGAGGATTTGAAGCGGACCTTTTTGAGGTTGAGAATGATTTCCGGAACATCTTCACGAATACCGTCAATTGCCGAGAACTCATGAAAAACACCCTCTATTTTAACCCCGGTTATCGCTGTTCCCGGCAGCGAAGCGAGAAGCACTCTACGCATTGCATTACCCAGCGTCACACCGTAGCCGCGTTCGAGAGGTTGGGCAATAAATGTACCGGTCCGGTCATTGTGCGATCCTTCATCGACCTCGATTTTCTCAGGCATCTGCATTTGGTATATCATCGTCCTTTATACCTTAGAGTTTCATTAAAATCACTTGGAGTACAACTCAACCACAAGCTGTTCGTTGAACTGTTCCTGAACCTCTTCCCGCTCGGGAATGGTAAGGAACACGGCTTTTTTATGTGCCTTGTCAACCTGTATCCATGAAGGAATCCGCGATTCCGGAGCCTTGTTGAGGGAATCGGCCACCGCATCGAGGTTCCGGCTTTTCTGCCTGAATTCTATAGCGTCACCCGGCTTCATCAGATAAGAAGGAATATTGACTTTTCTACCGTTGATCATGAGATGTCCGTGGGTAACCAGTTGCCTTGCCCCCGCTCTTGACGGCGAAAACCCTGCCCGGAAAACCACGTTGTCAAAACGCCTCTCAAGAAGCTTCACAAGGTTGTCACCGGTAACGCCGCGCTGTGCAACAGCCTTCTTGTAATAATTTCTGAACTGCTTTTCAAGAATACCGTACAGATATTTCATCTTCTGTTTTTCACGAAGCTGCAGCGCGTATTCCGATACTTTTCCCCTTCTCGACTGACCGTGTTCTCCAGGCGCGTACGGCCGCCTTTCAAGATATTTTTCAGCCTTCGGCGAAAGAGCGATCCCCAACCTTCTTGAGACTTTCGTGATTGAACCTCTGAATCTTGCCATATCAAATTAACTCATTGAAATATTCTTGTTGGATAACCGGTGATCAGACCCTTCTGCGCTTCGGCGGTCTGCAGCCGTTGTGTGGAAGCGGCGTTATATCCTTGATAGACCGCACTTCGAGACCAGCGCCCTGCAAGGCTCTGATGGCAGCATCCCGCCCCGAACCAGGTCCTTTGATAAGCACATGCACATAACGCATACCAAGATCATAGGCTTCTTTGGCAGCCGCTTCAGAGGTAATCTGCGATGCGTAAGGCGTATTTTTTTTCGACCCTTTGAAACCGTTCTTTCCGGCACTTGACCAGGAAACCGTGTTGCCCTGCATGTCGGTGATCGTTACCAGTACGTTGTTGAACGACGCCTTGATATGCACCGTACCTTCAGAAGTAACTTTTACCTTTTTCTTTTTTCTGCTTGATGTAGCCATGTATCTTTACAATCTTTGATATCAGTATTTGCTGCCTCAATGTCGGTTCTTATTTCTTGACCGCTTTTTTCTTGCCGGCGACAGTCTTGCGCCTGCCCTTTCGTGTTCTTGCGTTCGTCTGTGTCCTCTGCCCCCTCACCGGCAGTGACCGGCGGTGACGGAGACCCCGGTAACAACCAATATCCATCAACCGCTTGAGAGCAAGCTGCTGCTCGCCTCTTGCCTGACCTTCTACGATGTAATCCTCAGCGATAATTTCCCTGATCGTATGGGCTTCGTCGTCGTTCAGCTCCGACACCTTCCTCGAAGGATCAATGCCGGCCCGCTCAAGAATAGTATTTGCCGATGTTCTCCCGATACCGTAAATGTGTGTCAAAGCAATGACAGCATGTTTGTTCAACGGCAAATTTACCCCAGCAATCCTCATAGTTCTTTAATAATTCGTTATTCCTGATTTAGTATACCTTGTCAGCCCTGGCGCTGCTTGTGGCTCGGATTCACCTTGCAGATCACATACCGTCTGCCCCTGCGCCTGATAATACGGCAGTGCTCGCAACGTTTTTTTATGGATGAATATACTTTCATGATCAATACCTTCTGTGAATAATTTTGGCCCAAAACAGAAAAGGCCTTTAATATAGCAAATATTCAAAACAATATCCAAGTCCCCGCCAAAACAATATCCATCTCACACCAAACGCATTACTTATACCGGTACGTGATCCTTCCCTTTGAAAGATCGTATGGTGATATCTGCACCTTGACTTTGTCGCCGGGAAGAATCCTGATGTAGTGCATCCGGATTTTCCCCGATACGTGTGCCAGAATTTCAAGTCCGTTTTCAAGCTTTACTTTGAACTGGGCGTTCGGCAGCGCCTCGAGAATTTCACCTTCAACTTCAATCGCGTCTTCCTTGGCCAATGCTTGCTCCTTTTTTCTGGTTTTATCGACTGAATGCAGACTGTTACGGCAATGTCATGATATCGGCCTCGTCCTTTTTCACGACAATCGTGTGCTCGAAATGGGCTGACGGCATACCGTCCTCAGTTACGGCAACCCATGCGCCGTTCTTCGAGACCGCATTTCTCGATCGGCCCATGGCTATCATCGGTTCGATTGCCAGGGCCATGCCCTCTCTCAGTTTTACTCCTGTATTTTTTCTCCCGTAATTGGGGACCGGCGGCTCTTCATGCAGTTCAGCGCCGATTCCGTGGCCGACCATATTCTCGATAACGCTGAAACCATGGCAACGTGCATGCTCTTCGACAGCTGCAGATATGTCATGGAGGCGGTTTCCCGCTCTGGCCTGAGCGATACCCCTTTCAAGGCACTCCCTGGTAACACGAACAAGTTCCTGTACTTTTGGATCAACCTCTCCGATAAGGTAGGTTCTGGCAGAATCACCATGGTAGCCGCCCTTGAAAACACCGCAATCTACCGATACAATATCACCATTCCGTATGATCTTCCTGGCATCAGGCACACCATGAACGACCTCTTCGTTGATCGAAACGCAAAGAGTTGCCGGATAGGGTTTGACGCTGGAATCACCTTTGGGTGCGTAATTGAGAAAACTCGGCACACCACCGTTATCGCGAATATACGATTCGGCCATACGGTCGAGTTCCAGGGTGTTCATTCCTTCCCGTATTTCGCGCCCTATCATGCCGAGAACCTGCGCTACAATAGCGCCGGATGCTCTCATAAGCTCAATTTCCCGATGGCTCTTGATCGTAATCATAAACGGGCTGTACCTTGCGGCTACCTGCGGCCTCGCACTTTGCCCGATTTCATGAAACCGTCATAATGGCGCATCAACAGATGGCTTTCAACCTGCTGAAGCGTATCGAGGCCGACACCCACAATAATCAGGAGGCTTGTCCCCCCGAAAAACTGTGCAAAACCGGGTGTTACATTAGCGAATTTTGTAAGAAAGGTTGGAAGAACAGCAATCAATGCAAGCGATATCGCGCCCGGAAGCGTGATCCTGGTAAGAATGTTGTCGATAAAGTCCGCAGTACTTTTACCGGGACGAACGCCGGGAATGAATCCTCCCTGACGCCTCATTGTGTCGGCAACATCTTTCGGGTTGAATGCTATCGCTGTATAGAAATAGGTAAAAAAGACGATCATCGAGCCGAACATGACAGCATACCACCATGAGTCATAGGCAAAAATATTGGCGACGTTCTGCATAACCTCGCTCTCCGGGAAAAAGGACACAAATGTGCTCGGCAGAAACATAATGGACTGAGCGAAAATAATCGGCATAACACCTGCAGTGTTGACTCTCATCGGAATATACTGTGTTCCGCCACCGTACATTTTCCTTCCGACAACTCTTTTGGCATGCTGAACAGGAATGCGCCTGGTCCCGACAGTCAGTATAACCACTGCCGCAACGATGAGAGCCATAAGAGCAAGAATAACGGCCTCGACTATCCAGTTCTTGCCCCCCAGCGAAACAGACTGGAACTCGGCATAAAGCGACTGGGGAAATCTCGCGAGAATACCGATCATGATGATCAAGGATATCCCGTTGCCGATCCCGCTTTCGGTTATTTTTTCCCCGAGCCACATGACGAACAAGGTGCTGGCAGTGAGAATCACAACCGTCGTCAGTATAAAGAAAAATCCCGGATCGGGGACAACCGGCGTTTTGAATGTCGCCGGACTCGAAAGGCTCACACTCACACCCCATGCCTGAAGAGCCGAAACAATAACCGTTCCGAACCTGGTATACTGGTTGATTTTCTGGCGCCCTTCCTCCCCCTCTTTCTGCAGTTTCTGGAAATACGGCGTTACCGCCCCCAGAAGCTGGATGATGATCGAGGCGGAGATGTAGGGCATGATCCCGAGCGAGAAAATCGACGCCCTGGCAAACGCGCCGCCGACAAACAGGTCAAACAGCCCGAACAGGTCATTGGCATGGCTCTGAGAAGCGCTCGAAACCGCCGCGGCATCAACGCCGGGCAATGTTATGTGGGATCCTATTCTGTAAATAAACAACAGCAGCAGCGTATACAGTATCCGCTGCCGCAGTTCCGGTATTTTGTTGATATTCTGGAGGCTCTCAGTCAGCTTCATATATGATCAATGAGCGTTTCAGGACTTCTTTTCTTTTTTCTTTTTCACCGGCACTTTCGGTTGCATCAAAGCCTCTTCAACCGGAAGCTCCTTCATTCTTTCAGCTTCGAGAAGCGTTCGTGACGCAAGAGTGACAGTCCCTCCTGCCTGCTTTATCTTTTCTTCGGCCGTCTTGCTGATGAAATGTGCAGTTATCGAAACAGCGGTTTTCAGTTCTCCATTGCCGAGGATCTTGAAATAATCCGCGCGGCTGGCGCTGCAGAGTTTCTTGAGATCATCGATGGTTATTGTTTCAGAAGATGCTTTTCCGTTTTCAATCCAATGCGCAATCTGCGACAGGTTGACCGGTATGACGTTCTTCCTGTTCGGTTTGGTGAAACCGAACTTCGGCAGCCTTCTGTAGATCGGCATCTGACCGCCTTCGGATATCGGCCGCGAGTATCCGCTTCTGGACTGCTGACCCTTGTTTCCCTTTCCTGCAGTGGTACCGTTACCGGATCCCGGTCCCCGGCCAATCCTTTTTTTATTCCTTACCGAACCCTCAGCAGGACGTAGTGAACGTAAATCCATTGTTTCAATCCCTGACTTGCTGTTATTGATATTCTTACCGTTCCTCGACTTTCACCAGATGCTCCACAACCCTGATCTGGCCCCTTGTGCAGGGATTATCGGGTTTTTCGACCGTATAGTTCGGCCTGCCGAGCCCCAGTGACTTGATGGTGTCTTTCTGTTTCTTCGTACATCCAATGATACTCCGCACCTGGGTAATGGTCAGCTTTTTATCACTCATTATTCACTCGCCCCGTTTAGCTTTCAAAAACCTCTTTCAGACTTTTTGACCGTCTTTCAGCGACATCATAGGCATCGGAAATACTTTCAAGCCCGCTGATTGCAGCTTTCACCACGTTATGCGGATTCGACGAACCAAGCGATTTGGCCAGAATATCATGAATACCTGCCATCTCGAGTACGGCGCGCACCGCTCCGCCCGCAATCAGGCCCGTACCGGGAGTCGCCGGCTTCATCATAACTTTTGCCGAACCGTATTTTGCCAGGATCTGGTGCGGTATGGTACCTTTGACGATAGGAACCTTGATAACATTTTTCTTTCCGTCTTCCACCCCTTTGGCGATAGCGTCCTGCACTTCGTTTGCCTTGCCAAGCCCGTAACCGACATGACCTTCCTTGTCGCCGACAACGACAATGGCGTTGAATCCGAATCTCTTGCCGCCTTTGACAACCTTGGCTGTCCTGTTGATATGGACCAGCTTTTCCTTGAGGTTCAACTCTCCAGGTTTGATATTTTTCGCGGTTTTCTTCGACATGAACACTCTCTTTGTATTGTTTAAAAGACCAGTCCGGCTTCCCTTGCACCTTCAGCGAGAGCCCGAACCCTCCCATGGTACCGGAAACCGTTACGGTCGAATATCACGTTCGTAATCCCTTTCTCAACAGCTTTCTCACCTATCTGTTTCCCGATTTCGTGGCTTATCTCGGTTTTTGAACCTTTCATCTCCCTGTTTGCCGGTGAATTGCTGGAAACGGCAAGGAGTGTGGAACCGCTATGGTCATCGACCAGCTGAGCATAAATCTGCGACAGACTCCTGTACACACAAAGTCTCGGCTTTTCCGGAGTTCCCTGCCCCCTGGCTTTACTGCGCCTCTTGATTTTCTGCCGTCGCAGAACACTTCTCTCTTGTCCCATTTCTTTATCCTGGATAGTTTGTTTTCCTGACAGTCGCCTGCCCTCGGTTCATAGCTTATTTACCAGCGGCCTTACCTTCCTTGCGGCGCACGTACTCGTCGGAATACCTGATTCCCTTGCCTCGATACGGTTCCGGCTTGCGGAACGACCGGATTTTCGCAGCAACCTGTCCAACCAGTGCCTTATCGATACCGCTGATAACAATAGATGTCGGATCGGGACACTCGATCGTGATGTTTTCGGGTGCCTTGAAATAGATCATATGAGAAAACCCGAGGGAAAGAGCGAGAAAATCGCTTTTTTTCTCGGCCCGAAAACCAACGCCGTTTACCAGCAGTTTCCTGGAAAAACCGCTTGTCACCCCTTCGACCATGTTACTGACAAGCACTCTGTACAAACCATGCATGGCTTTTGACCGTTTGCTGTCATCAATCCTGGAAACAGCAACCTCTCCGTCATTCACATCGATGCTCACCTCAGGAACCATTGCCTGCTGCAGCGTTCCTTTCGGGCCCGTAACCGTGATCAGGTTGTCTTTGATCTCAATCTTCGCCTTGTCAGCCAGTTTGACCGGCATTTTTCCTATTCGTGACATGATCTCCCTTAACGCTTTGGCTTGAAAAATTTAAAGAATGCGAAACAGGACTTCGCCGCCAACGCCCTCTTCTCTGGCCTCTTTATCGGTAATGACACCCTTCGATGTCGACAGAATAAACAGACCCAGACCACCAAGGTATTTTTTCAGGTCTTTGCCTTCATAAACCCTTCTTCCCGGTTTGCTTACCCGCGTAATTTCCTTGATTGCCGGGGTGCCGTCATCTGCATATTTCAGGTCAACCCGGATAAACGGGAACTGTTCGGTGGTAATAACCGTGAAATTCTTTATGTATCCTTTTTCGAGAAGAAGCTTCGACACATTCTCCTTGAGCTTTGAATACGGTATATCGGTCGTGGTATTCTTCGCATTACCGGCATTTCTGATACGGGTAATGTAATCGGCAATAGAATCGGTTACAGGCATAGTACACTGTTAATTTCTCTTTCAAAATAAATTCTTGTGCGGTGCTGCACGCCGCATCGTCTTACCAGCTTGCTTTTCTGACTCCCGGCAATTTCCCTTCGAGAGCAAGTTTACGGAACATCTGGCGGCAGAGACCGAATTTCTCATAGACACCGCGTCCTCTTCCGGTCAGAACGCACCGGTTCCTGACCCTCGTGGGAGAGCTGTTTCTGGGCAGTTTGCCGAGAGCCTCGTAATCACCTGCTTTTTTCAGCTCTTCACGCCTGGCGGCATATTTGTCAACCAGCGCTTTCCTTTTCTCGTTTCTCGCGATAACGCTTTTCTTCGCCATCTTGTATCGTGGTTAAGTGTTCTTTTTTCTAAACGGCATGCCAAGCTCTGAGAGCAGCGCATACGCTTCTTCATCGGTCTTCGCTGTCGTAACAAAACTGATATCCATACCCTGGATCCGCTGAACCTTGTCGATATCGATCTCCGGAAAAATGATCTGTTCCCTGACGCCGACCGTGTAATTTCCTCGGCCGTCAAAGCTCGTTGTACTCAAACCCCTGAAATCCCGAATTCTCGGGACGGCAAATGTAACAAACCTCTCGAGAAATTCATACATATATTTCTTCCTGAGCGTGACCCTGCACCCTATCGCCTGGCCCTCGCGGAGCTTGAAATTCGAAATAGCCTTTCTCGACTTGCGTATCTGGGGTTTCTGGCCGGTGATCTGGCCCAGTTCCTGTATCGCAGTCTCGAGGAGCTTGGGTTCGGCTGCGGCTTCTCCAACACCGATATTGATCGAGATTTTGGAGAGCTTCGGAACCATCATTCTATTTTTGTACTTGAACCGGTCGATCAGTGCCGGAACAACGTTCTCTTTATATTCTGTCTCAAGGCGGGGAACGGGAACATCACCACCCTGAGGCTCCTTCTCTTTTCCCTTTTCTTCGCCTTTCACTTTTTTCTTGTCTGCCATCGTCGTCTGTACCATTGATCAGGATGGTCCTGGTCATCCTGTATTGTTTGTAAAACCCTTAACTCTTTTTGACATTCGATGCGTGAATGGGAAACTCACGCTCGATGATAGCCCCCTGGGGATGTGCCTGTGAAGGGCGCACGTGCCGTTTCCTGATATTCACTCCTTCGACAATCACTCTGTTTTTCTGGGGAAAAACCCGGAGAACCTTGCCGGTTTTTCCCTTGTCATTTCCTGCAATGACAACGACCGTGTCATTTTTCCTGACGTGCAGCCTGGCTTTCTGTATACCTGTTTTCATGTTTTATCCCGAAGCTATTATTCGCAAAACCTGAGCGGGAGACGGGACTCGAACCCGCGACCAACAGCTTGGAAGGCTGTGACTCTACCAGCTGAGTTACTCCCGCTTGAAACCCTCACCCCTTACAGCACTTCAGGGGCCAGTGATACTATTTTCATATACTTTCTGTCTCTCAGCTCCCTGGCGACAGGGCCGAAAATTCGTGTTCCCCTCGGTTCACCCTGTGCATTGAGCAAAACGACGGCATTCTCATCGAAGCGGATATATGAACCATCTTTTCTTCTCTGTTCCTTCGCGCAGCGAACAACAACAGCTTTGGACACTTCTTTTTTCTTGACAACTCCTCCCGGAACCGCCGCTTTGACAGTCACCATGATCTGATCTCCAAGACCG
>JANQMO010000070.1 GCA_028280025.1 Chlorobium sp.
CAAGATCAGCGACAAGGCGAAATACAAGTATCTGGTCGATCTGATCGACGAGTTCAACATGATGAAAATCGACCGTTTCAGTCTCGATGACTTCACGGAAGCCGATGCTGAAGCGGTGCTGGCGCACGGTGACGAGAAACAAGTGACAAGTGACGGGTGAAGAAAAGTACTGAGTGCTGAGTACAGGAGATGCTGGTAGAAAAAGCATTTGACAATCGTCAAGAGTAATTGGTCAATCATGAGACAGGGCAGCCCTGTATGTTGTCCGGGTAGTTGCGAGTAACAAAGACAACGCAAAAGTGTCAACAAAGTTCGATGACATACACAGACGCGCATCGGTAACGGCCCGGAAATGGTCGTTCAGTGAAGAGTATCTTGATACTGATCGTATCTGTCAGATAGACTACGGCAACCTCGTTCTCCGCAAGCAGAGCCACATATATTTCTTGAAGGGGGTTGCCGGAGCACTTGTATTCTTCGTGTTGTTCTGGTTTGCGTCCATAAACTGGGAGTCCCTGACAGCGTGGACCGGTATTTTTGACAAAGACAGCGAGAGAGAAATTGTCTATACGGCGGTTACGACAATTACACAACTTCCCCCGCCGCCGCCGATAGAAAAGCCGAAACCTGCGCCGCCGAAACCGGTAGTGCCGGCAAAAGTCGAGAAGCCGCCTAATGTCGGAAAGATCAAAAAGGTGAAAAAGGAGGAAGCGCCTCCCGAGCAGACGCTTGCGACCCAGAAAGAGATCAAAAAGGCGATTCAAGAGGGTTCAGAGACAGGTATAGCTGATGGTCCGGTATTTATTCCGGTCGAACAGATGCCGAGGTTCAAACGTCAGAGACAGCCGAGATACCCGGAATCAGCGCGTCGCGCCGGTATCGAGGGGCGTGTGTTTGTTGCGGTGCTGATATCGGAACAGGGCAAGCCGATCAAGGCACAGATTCTGAGCCGGGAACCTTCCGATAAAAAAGTTTTCGATAAAGCTGCTGTCGATGCGGTTATGAAGTCGACCTATTACCCCGGGGTTCAGAGCGGGCGGTCCGTGAAGGTATGGTTGAGAATTCCGATACGGTTTATGCTTCGCTAATAAAACAGAAGGCTTCTGATTCATGTTGAGCAGTCAGGACAGGCAATCCATGGTTTGGGAGTTCAGTCATCGTGACTGTGAACGCTGTTTTGCAAAAAACGGTCTATCACTTACCGAGTTCGCAGCGAATGAGTGCAGGTGGTCTTGTCCCAGGTCTATCGGTCAGGGAGGATTTACACGGATCCGGTTACGCGATGGTTTTGAACTCTGGATCACAGACTGCGTGCTGGATCATGACATAGTCTGCAATCAGAGCAGTGCGGAAAGCGGTGTGCCCAGGGTACATCTCGGATTTTGCCTTGAGGGGTATTATACAGGAGCCTGGGAGGATGGACGTAACCAGTTCAGCCTTAAGTCTGGAGAGCATTACTTTTTTTTCGGGGATGGATACCGCAGCCACAGGGTGATGAAGAGGGGCGTGCGTCTGTTTGCCGTTTCTCTCATGATGACTCCTGAGCTGCTTCTTTCATATTTCAATGATGAGCGCGCGGAAATGCAGGATGTGTTGACGGGGATTGCACGACAGTGTGCGGTACCCTCTTTTTTCAGGATGGAGAGTATGACTGCCGGCATGCATGGGGCTTTACGGCAGATTATCGAGTGTTCCTATAGCGGCGCAAGTCGCAAGTTATTCCTTGAAAGCAGATGCCTCGAATTGATGGCATACCAGTTCCAGCAATTTTCCGGCATGAAGGTACCCGTTTCCGGAGATCGCTCAAACTCAGTCATACATCCTTCGGAAAAGGTGAGGATTGAACGTGTATGCCGCATGCTTCTCGACAATCTCGATGCGCCGCCAAATCTCGATGATCTTGCTACAGCAGCAGGTATGTCGCATCCAAAGCTCAACCGTTGTTTCCGTCAGTTGTACGGCAAGACGGTATTTCAGTATCTCAGGCAGGAACGTCTCAAAAAGGCCAGGATGCTTATCGAAAATCAGGGCAGGACAGTTACCGAGACGGCATATCTTGTCGGGTATTCAAGCCTCAGTCACTTTTCCAAGGCCTACAAGCACCATTTCGGGATTTTACCCGGCACCGAATATCGCAGCAGAAAAACTGCTTGATTCTCATTTCTCGGTATTTCTCCAGAAAGCATAGCACTACAAAAGGTTGCCCAACGGAATTTGATCCGTAACGCTGATCTGCTCTGTCTGTACCTCAATGTTTCGCCGAACGCTACAATCTGTTCGCTGTCCGTTAGCGGATGAGACCTGCTTGCACTACCTTTCTTTCTGTTGTGCAAATTTAGACAAAATATGAATAACGCTTTGTGATATTATAATCTCGTTTCAAGCAGCGTGAGGCCGTAAGAGTTTCGGAGACACAAGCGGTTGTCACACTATTTCTATCCTAACGTTTGGAAAATGGAGTACGTATGTTCCAATCAGCATTACTGAAAGGGTGTGCATGCGGTCTGTTGATGCTGGCGGCAGTATCAGGAAGTGCATGGGCGGCACAGGATGCAGCCGCAGACACAACAGTGCAGGTGGTTGCCGTGAACGGAAGCGAGAATGTGGCGGATGCCAACACATTGCGCTATCTGATGCCCGGCATCGAGGTTATCGGCGACAAGGTGGGACGTGATATTCAGGATCTGCCGACAAGTACCTCGGTGGTCGGAAAGGAAAGAATAAAGGATGAACCTATTACAACTCTGAATGATGTGCTCAACAGGGTTCCCAATGTGAACAGCGAAGGAACACCTCAAATGGGCGGTGCCTTCAGTATACGCGGTATCAACCAGGCAA
>JANQMO010000010.1 GCA_028280025.1 Chlorobium sp.
TCCGGGGATCCATCTTCCCGCCAAAGTCAGTATGGATGCCGCATCAAGTGCGGCATGACTCTCAACTGACAACGTATGCGTGGCGGCTTATAATCGTAATTTTTTGCTTTGAGACAGCCTCGTACGATGCCGGGAGTCAGGATGTGAGCTGTTGAGTGAACTGTTGATTTGTATCGTGCACGGGGGCTTTCTTGTTTTGCCTTTTGCCGTTTTACCTTTGACTTAACGTCATGAATCTTCGTGAAACCGTCATACAGGCGGCCTACTCGCTCAGGGCGAACAGGCTCCGCTCATGGCTGACGACGCTCGGCGTTGCGGTCGGGGTTTTTTCGATCATAGCCGTCATGACGGCACTCCAGGCTGTGGACCGTTCGGTAGCCAGCGGCTTGTCGAGCCTTGGCGCCAACACCTTTGAAATACAGAAATACCCCGCGGCGTTTTTCGGCGGACACGGACGAAGCAGGTTTATCAACAGACCGGATATAACCTATGAAGAGGGGCTGATGTTCAAGAAACTCATGGAGGGAAAAGCAAAAAACATCGGCCTGCAGGTCTCGTCGTCGGGCAATCTTGTCAACCACGACAATCTCTCAACCAATCCTGATGTAACCCTTTTCGGCGTCGATGAAAATTTTGCGGCTGCAAACGGTTTCGATATCGAAACCGGCAGAAACCTGA
This sequence comes from Chlorobium sp., assembly GCA_028280025.1. Classification (GTDB taxonomy): domain Bacteria; phylum Bacteroidota; class Chlorobiia; order Chlorobiales; family Chlorobiaceae; genus Prosthecochloris. The sequence continues at coordinate 679 of JANQMO010000010.1, forward strand.
CCGGCAACGATATTCTGTATGCAAGAAATGTCGCTGTGATCGGTCATGACCTTATCGGTTCGCTTTTTCCCGGCGGCCAGACGCCTGTTGGAAAATCGATCAGGGTAAACGGGAAAATATACAGGGTGATCGGGATTTTCATGAAAAAGGGTGCGGCGTTCGGTCAGAGCCAGGACAACCTGATCGCCATACCGATAACCCGCTACCTTGCCCATATCAATGAAAAAAGAAGCATCAGTATAACGGTAGAAGCTTTGTCACAGAAAAAATACCAGGAAACAATCGATCAGGCTACCGGAGCCATGCGGGTGGCTCGGGGACTGACCATCGAAAAACCGATTGATTTCGAATTCCGGACCAATGAAGCGCTTGTGGAATCGTTCCGTGACTTTCAGCGCACAATCAGTACAGGCGCCTTTATCATCAGTTTTATGGCGCTTGTCACGGCAGGGGTAGGCATCATGAACATCATGCTGGTAAGCGTCACCGAACGAACCAGGGAAATCGGCATAAGAAAATCGGTAGGCGCGCCTCAAAAGAGCATTCTTCGCCAATTCCTGCTCGAAGCGCTTTTCCTCTCCCTCCTCGGAGGCCTGATCGGCATCGTTACAGGAGCAGGGGCAGGCAATATTGTCGCTCTGGCGTTCAATATTCCACCGATCTTTCCGATAGCATGGATTGTTGTTTCGATTGCCGTGTGTTCCGGGATCGGAATCTGCTTCGGGCTCTTTCCCGCCTACAGGGCCGCAACGCTCGACCCGGTCGAGGCATTGCGGTCAGGAAAATAGAGCGACATCTATAACTTATTACAGCGGTTATCCGTCGTACATTCTGCTGAACCGCCTTGCCGCCCCTTCCCACACCGGAAAGCCCGTGTCGACGGCATTCCACGCCGGCAGAACGTTTTCTTCTATCCACTGCCAGCGATGCTCTGGGTTTGTAACGCTCCTGATCCCTGTCAGCGTTTCAAGATATCCGAAATGATCGGCAAACGACGCCCTCGAAGCACAACCGGGCGGTGCCGCCTCACCGAAATTGAGTTCGCTCCCGAATGACGCCAGGATACGGCCCTGCATGCTGATCGCCTCGAAAACAGGGGCCAGCGTATTGATCTGCTCATGCCGAAGCAGCTTGATGTTTCCTTCCCTGATCATATGTCTCGCCTTATCGTCTTCACCATCCTTTTCCAGCCGCTTTTTTCCCTCGTCGATCATCGAAAAACCGGGCAAGAGCAGCTCCTTTTCCCTATCGATGGTATTTCCATCCAGTTCATCGAGACCGCCCTCTATATAGGCATTATGCGCCCATGCAATATCATTGTAGATGGCATTGTTTCCCTTGCGGATCTCCTCCAGATCATTGAGAAGAATTGCCCTGGTGGCCGCATCGTACAATGAAACAGGCAGGGAAAGAAGCATCTTCACCACCCCGCCTGCAGCGTCACCTGCCCCTTCGAGAAACCCTCCGGCATGAGCAGATTCACGCTGTTCCATCATTTTTCCGGGAGCACCCAGAACCTCTATAAAACCGAGTGCGATCCCCACCTGACTGGATGCAAAAGCCGCCATACCGGCCCATTTGAAGAAATCCGGATGTTCGAGATACAGGCGGGCGTAATGAGAGGTGATCGCCCTGTTACGTCCGGTTATGTTCTCCTGCGGAGGGAGGTGCGCTTCAGCGTCATCCTTCCACTCATCTCTCGATCGAAGCATCTGCTCGTCTTTAACGTATTGAAAGGAAATGCAGAGGTCAGCGGTTATGTATGAGTTATGTATGAACCAACACGGACCAAACCGCTATAATTCCTGCCGGCCGTCATTCGGGAATAATGCAGAACCAGTGTATTACAATCCCCTGCCGAACATCTCCGGCGGCAGAAAAAATAATCCTCCGAGAATTGAAGGCCGGGAATTTTTTAGCGCGATACGCATTACTATGTTTGTACAATGGTTTTCTCCTTCCCGTTTTTTTACAACATTCAATCCTTCTGAAGCAATGAGACATGTAGCACAATTGACAAAACCGCTTGCGCTGGTCCTTATTCTTGCAATGACAACGGCAACGACAAGCTGTACATCGATGTCCGGCGCCGGACAGGGAGCCGGTATCGGCGCGGCATCAGGAGCAGTGATCGGCGGCCTTATCGGCAGCGCTTCGGGTAACTGGGGACGAGGTGCACTTATCGGTGCCGTTATCGGCGGAGCCGCGGGCGCACTTATCGGCGATTATATGGATGCCCAGGCAGAAGAAATCGACGAACAGGTTGACGGAGCCACAGTGGAACGCGTCGGCGAGGGCATCAGGGTTGTATTCGACACCGGCCTTCTGTTCACCACCGGTTCCTCGACACTCACCTCAACCAGCAGAGACAACATCGAGCAGCTTGCAATTATCCTCAACAAGTACGAAGACACCAACATCGTCATTGAAGGACACACAGACTCCATAGACTCTGACTACAACAATCAGGTTCTTTCCGAAAAGCGCGCTGAATCCGTCGCGTCGCTTCTTCGTGCCTATGGCGTAAGCTCGGGCCGTATCTCGACAGTCGGCTACGGTGAAACGCGTCCTGTTGCTTCCAACGCTACAGCGGCAGGCCGTAAACTGAACCGCCGTGTCGAAGTCCTCATCTACGCAAACGACGATCTCATAGACCAAGCGGAAACAGGTGAGCTGAGGATGTAATTTCTTCAGAAACTTTATTGAAAAAGCACAAAAAGAAGGGGGCGATTTGGTTGCCCCCTTTTTTGCGGCAAACAGCATACAGGACAAACAGCAGAGACATCGCGACGTCCGATACCCTTCAAACACTCAGTGTGTCTCAACGCCATACCAAAACCTGACCACCGCTATCCGGAATCAGCGATAACCTCTTCCAGGCACAAAATTCGGATCATACTGGTCCCAAAGCCATCCTGCGACCTTTTCCAGCTCCTCATCAGGCATCGACATGGCAGGCATAAGGCCAAAACGTTGTATGGCTCGAGCTCCCAGTGACGTATTTGCAGCATCGGGAGCCTTCATGAACGACACCATTGCAGCAACTGCATCATCCTTGTTTCCGTACACTGTTCTGAACCGTGAGGCAAGGCCTACAATAGGCGGAGCCGATTTTGCAGGAGGGCGCATGGAATGGCAAACCTGGCAGTCTCTGGCATAAAGCTCCTCACCGCTCAAGGCCCCGTCTGATTTGTTTTCTCCGGCGACAGCGGCGTTCATTGACTGTGTGTCCGTACTCTCAGCAGATTTGGTGCTACTCTTTTCACAAGAAGAGATTGTCGATAGACCGGCTGTCAGCAGCACCATACCCACTGTTTTGTACAGTACATTGCGTTTCATGCTCATGATTAATCGGTTAATTTTTATTGCATAGCAATCATCTGCAATATAATACCAACAAATAGCCTTCATGAGAAAAACTCACCTGCGCTTTTCCCTCCACAATCGCTCATCCTCATCCTCATCACTGCTCCGGCGACACTCGACACAGTTGCTGAATTCCTTGATCCCCTCCTCCCTGTGCTCTGCCGCAACACCGCGCCTTGAATGCTCATGACATCCATAACAGTTATATTGCCTGTAATCTCCGGGGCTGTCTCGCTTCCCTTTGCAACAGATCATCCGGCATGAGCACCTCCATCTAAACGTATGGGGGGCTACCGGCGCATCGGGATATCTGACAGGAAAAATCAGGCGGCGGGAATATCGAGAATCACAGTCGTCCCTCCTTCTTCCCTGTTCGAAAGGTGCACCGCAATGCCCTGTATGTCCGCAAGCTTTTTGACAATGGCAAGGCCGAGGCCGGTTCCGCTTGTTTGTGAATTTCTCGACTCATCGACCCGATAGAAGCGCTCGAAAACACGATCGATCTTTTCCGCTGCAATTCCGGGACCGGCATCGGTTACTGAGCAGACAACCCTGTCGCTGCTGTTCCCGAAAACAATCGAAACAGATCCCCCTTCTGAAGAATATTTAACTGCATTGACAACAATGTTGTCGAGCATTATCTCAAGCATCGACGCATCCGCCCGCACCATGGCAGAGCCCTCGTCCCGAACACGTACATCGAGCTCTTTTTCCCTTATCTGCTCATCAACCCTGCCAAGAACTACCGCAAGCGTCCCTTTCGCATCAAAAACATTGATATCAGGCCTGAAAGTATCGCTATCGTAGCGTGCCAGCAAAAGCAGTTGGTCAATCAACCCGGACATTCGTTTCAACTCATCGATACAAAAACCGATTCTCGCCTTGTAGTGGCCGGGCTCCCTTGGCTTTCTCACCAGAACCTCGAGAGTGCCCAAAATAGAGGCGAGAGGTGTTTTCAACTCATGCGAAGCGTCGGCCGTAAACTGTTTTTCTCTGGTATACACGGCCTGCAGCCTGTCAAGCAGGCTGTTTATGGTTGAAGAAAGGCGATAAATCTCGTCCTTGTTGGCAGGAAGCCCTATCCGCTCATCAAGATTCTCCTGTGTTATTTTTTCAGCCGTATCGATAACCTTCTCAAGAGGAGCAAGGCTTTTTCCTGCAATAACCCTTGTCACAAAAAACAGGATGATCAGAATAACCGACAGGGAAAAAAACAGCACTGTGCGTAAATCAGAGAGCACGAAAAGCGATTCTTCGAGAGGAACAGCAACCACCACCCATGCAGCCGTTCCGGCACTTTCCTTATGAAAAACAGGCACCTGAACCTGCCGGACCGATGCACCCGATATGTCCGAGTTATAAAAAGCAACATTGTCGAGGGACGGGTCGTAACGGAGCGTATCGCTGAAAAGATTGAATGATCTCCTTGCAATCTCCGGAACGCGGCCTGCCGCCACAACCTGGACAAATTTGGGATAGAAATCCACAGCGACATGGGAACGCTCCATCCATTCAGCCTGGTCTTTGAAGAGTATCCCGTTTTCCGTTACCTGCAAACCTCTGACAAACTCCCCCGCCTCTTCGTTAAGTTCCTCATCTATATGATTGTATACATCCCTCTCAACCTGAACATAGATCAAGGCAAACGCCACGACCATCAGGGAACCCGCGACCATCAGAAAAAGACCTGAAACTCTGCTGCGAATACTGATATCCCGTCCAAAACTCCTGAAAAAAGCCCTTCTCCGCATGTTTTCCATATCTTCATCCTTCGCGAATAACATACCCGACACCTCTTACCGTTTCGATAAGATCGGCGCAGCCCGAAACATCGAGTTTTTTTCTCAGGAAGTTGACATACACATCGATCACCGACGTGTCAGCGTCAAAATGGATGTCCCAGACATGTTCGATAATCCTGCTCCTTGTGCAGACGCTCCCCTTGTTGTGCAACAGGTATTCCAGCAATGCGAACTCTTTCGGCGTCAGTGAAACCTCTTTCCCGTTACAGGCAACCCTGTGAGCGGCAAGATTCATTTCCACCCCGCCAGCTTGCAACAAGGAACTTTCTGAAAACGGGGTTCTCAACTGCACACGTATTCTCGCAAGCAGTTCTTCGAATGCAAAAGGTTTTTTTATATAATCGTCAGCACCCGATTCCAGCCCGAAAATCACATCGTCCAGCGTATCCTTTGCCGTGAGAAAGATAACCGGCACCTGGGTGTTCTCTTTCCTGAACTGCCTGCATAGTTCCACTCCGCTCAAACCGGGAAGCAGCCAGTCAACGACAAGCAGGTCGTAATCGCTGCTCAACGCCATAGCGAGCCCTTCACGCCCGTTATCTGCAACATCTACTGCAAAACACTCTTCCTCGAGGCCTTCCTTGAGAAAACCGGCTATTCCCGGCTCATCTTCGACAATGAGAATTCGCATAGGCGGCATTTTTAATCAAAAATAACCCCGAAAAGCACTTTCTCCTCCATGTTGTTCTGTTCGGCTATCTCCCCAATCGAGTCCTCTGCGTCCCGAACAGCGATGCCGTTGCCGGACAGTTTTTCCACAAGCTGACCGAGACCCGTACCTGCAACGCCGGCAACCGTTGCAAGCGAAGCCTTTTCAAGGGATCTGACCGCTTTCTTCCTGCCGTCGTCCTCCTTTTCCACCCATGGATACAGCGAAAGCAGTGCGAGCATAACCGCCGTGCCGATGAACAGCACTCCTGCTTTTTGGCTCAGGTAACCGGTAAACGATTTCCAGTTCACCAGCAGATGCAAAACGGCGCCGCTTACGAGTACCCAGCTCATCCATTCATGAACCGGCTCGACAAGGCCCGGTTCAAAATCAAAAAAAATCATGAGCCCTGTCGAAGCCGATACGATAAAAGCCGCGGCAATCAAAGGTGTTGCAAGGTTTTTCACTGTACTGTTCATAATAGGACCTCCTTTAATATAAGGTTGAAACGTTCGTTAACTTTACATCATCTGTAAGGGTAAAGATCGTCTGCTCCGAGCCTGTAAACCTCGATGCAGACAAATCCCGACTCGTGTTCGACCTCTCCATGAATTCTGATTTCCATATTGGAACCCATATGCTTTTCATCCCGCATATCCGGCTCGAGCTCGATAGCGGCCTCTCCGGAACCGTCCTGAAAAAAGGTAGCGCCGGCAAGCTTAAAACGTTCTAAAGAGCAGCTTAAAATTTGCTTAAAATCCCGTCCTCTCATGCCTTTGAGCATTTTTGCGTATTATAGAGGCATACCCCATCGGTTGACTATACTTCACCAGTGCACAAATACCCCGGAAACCGGCAGCGGCAAGAAAACATGTACCTGGACATTTCTGATTACGGGCTTATCGGAGACATGCATACGATCGCTCTTGTCTCGAAGAACGGCTCGATAGACTACTGCTCGATGCCGTTCCTCGACTCACCGACACTATTCGCCTCATTGCTTGACGACGAAAAAGGAGGTTGTTTCAGCATACAGCCAAAGGGTGAATTCAGATCGTCGCAAGCCTATGTTGACGATACCAATGTCCTTGCCTGCACCTTCATCACGCAACAGGGAGAAGCCGTTCTGCATGATTTCATGCCCGTAGAAACAGAACATCTGGTCGAATCCAAAGAGCACCGGATTGAGCGGCGTATCGACATGCACAAAGGCTCCATGGAGTTCCGGCTTGTTTTCAGCCCGAGACCGGATTACGCAGAAACACCGGCGGCTGTCACCTGTGACGGCAGAATCGTAACGACTTTATTCCGTGAACACTCCCTGACACTCCGCCATTCAATCCGGAACAGCATTGTCCGGCAATGCGATCACGGTACGGTGATTATCGATTTCTCCCTTACCGAAGCCGAAAGCGCTTCATTCAGCCTGGTCTACGGGGAATCGACAGATAACAGCAGCGCCTTTCCTCTTCTGGAACAGACCATCGGGTTCTGGAAAAAATGGCTGCATAACTGCATGGGGGAACATTGCGCCTTTTTAGGCGAGTTCACACCTCTTGTCAACCGCTCCCTGCTCGCCCTCAAGCTCCTTACGTTCCATCCCACCGGAGCGATAGCAGCAGCCGCCACGACCTCCCTTCCCGAGACAATCGGCGGTGAACGTAACTGGGACTACCGTTTCACCTGGCTTCGTGACGCATCGTTCACCCTCAAGGCGCTTTTCGCTCTCGGCCACATCAGCGAAGCCGACAGCTTCATCCGCTGGCTGCACGCAACCTACCGGCGGCACGGAAGCGACAACCTGCAGATCATGTACTCCATTCGTGGTGACGAGACGCTCCCGGAACGAAAGCTCCTTCATCTCAAGGGTTACAGAAACTCGAGACCGGTCCGCATCGGCAATCTCGCCCATAAACAAAACCAGTGGGATATCTACGGGGAAGTCATGGATGCCGCTCTCAGGCTGAGCGATTACGCGGGAAAGATAGACGCCGAACTATGGCCTTTTTTCCGGGACATCTGCAACATGGCCGCCGAACACTGGCACAAACCCGATGAGGGTATCTGGGAGGTCAGAAACGGCCCGTTCCATTTTGTGTATTCCAAGGTCATGTGCTGGGTTGCGCTCGACAGGGGAATCACTATTGCGAAACGCTACGGCTTTCGAGCCCCGGTACAACAATGGATACGGGAACGGGAAACAATAAAAAACGATATCCTCGAGAAGGGATTCGACAGGGAAAAACAGAGTTTTGTGCAGCGATACGGCTCGGATGAGCTTGACGCCAGCCTTCTGTTGCTCCCCCTGGTACATTTCCTTCCCATCGATGACCCGCGCATTCAGGGAACGATCGATGCCTGCATTGCCGAACTGATGCACAACGGTTTTGTCAGCCGCTACAAGGCAGACGACGGACTGAAAGGAGAGGAAGGCGGATTTGTTCTCTGCAATTTCTGGCTTGTGGAGTGTCTTGCGCGCTCCGGCAGGATGGAAGAAGCAGGAAAGCTGATGAAAGAAACCCTGCGCTCGGCAAACCGTCTCGGTCTTTTTTCAGAAGAATTCAACAGCACGACCAATGAAATGCTTGGCAATTTCCCCCAGGCCTTCAGCCATATAGGCTATATCAACGCTGCAACTGCCATCCTCAATGCCCGGGGACGTTCGTTGACAGAAGATGACAGAACACCACTGGTTGACAGACTGCGGAAACTCCTTCCCTTTCAGTCCATCCTGAACGAGCACAGTGAACCGATGGAAGGAACAGATGCAGAAATTGCCGCCCGCCTGAAACAGCTTCTCGGAAGACTGCAGGGCGCATTTTTCAACACCAGCATGGGAAAGGTCAACTACCGGGCAATGAAGCAGTCGGAACGCTTCAGGGAGTACCTCAGCCTCGCAGCAGGCCTCAGGTCTTTCAATCCGTCGTCGCTCCGGGGAGACAACGAAAAAAAAGCGTTCTGGATCAATATCTACAACATTCTCATTATCCATGGCGTCATAGAATTCGACATCCGGAGTTCGGTCCTCGATATCGTCAACTTCTTTGGGCGGATAGGCTATCGGATCGGCAGGAACGTATTCACTCCGGACGATATAGAGCACGGCATCCTGAGAAAAAACAGTCCGCATCCTGCATTCCTGCTTCGGCCGTTCTCCCCTTTCGACTCACGGCTTCCCTTCATGGTGAAAACGTTCGATCCGAGAATCCATTTCGCCCTTGTCTGCGCTTCCAGTTCCTGTCCACCGATTGAATTTTACGACCCTGCACATATCGACAGCCAGCTCGACATTGCCGCAAGCAGTTTCATCAACCGGGGAGGCATGGTAACCGACAGGAAAAACAGTACCGTTCGCCTCTCGGAAATATTCAAATGGTATGAAAAAGATTTCGGGACCGGTAAAACAGAACTGCTCAACTATCTTGCCCGATATACCGACGAGGAGACAGCCGAGTTCCTTACAAAAAGGGATGGAAAACTGAACATAGAGTACCTGCCCTATAACTGGAACCTGAACGACACACTCGAATGACCGAAACGGTCATTCGCAGGATATCGGGTGTGGGGATAGATATTCAAATAGCTCCCCTTATTGATTGCAGATAAATAGTATAGGTCCTATAGGACTCATATGACCTATAGGACCTATATAACTCCTTCCAATCTCTCCACTAACGTTACACCTTAAAAAACAAGCATTCTCTCCGAATACCGAACAATCTTTATCCTGCTTACTCCTTACTCCTGCGCACAACGTGCGCTACTCCTTACTACCATCACTGCCCACTGCCACCTCTCTATCCGACCAACCACGGGCAGCCACAAGGGGCTGCCCCTACATTCTCCCCACTCAGCATTTCTTTCATCCTACTTCCCACATCCTACACCCCACATCCTACTTCCCACATTCTTCTCTCCACTCAGCACTCAGTACTCAGAACTTCCTACTGCCCGCTAATCTTCCTCACCTCCGCCTCCAGGGCATCGAGCTTCTTTTTCATGCTTTCGAGGTTCCTCAGCATCGCTTCCTGGCGAAGTTGTTCGCGGATCGGCCTTGCAGGGACGCCCCTCAATGTCTGGCCGCTTTCCGATGTTGATTTTGAAATACCCGCCTTTGCCGCGACCTGGGTTTTGTCAGCAAGAGAAATGTGACCGGCAAAACCCGCCTGGCCGCCGATCATGCAGCTCTTTCCGATCTTTACGCTGCCCGAAATACCTGCCTGTGAGGCAATAACGGTATTTTCGCCGATCCTGCAGTTATGCGCGATCTGAACAAGATTGTCTATTTTCACTCCTTTTTCGATCACCGTACTCCCCATGGTCGCCCTGTCAATGGTATTGTTCGCGCCTATCTCGACATCATCCTCTATTTTCACGATACCCATCTGCGGAATCTTGACATAGGAACCGTCAGGCTGCGGAGCAAAACCGAAACCGTCAGCCCCAACCACGGTTCCGCTGTGTATCGTCACCCTGTCTCCAAGGATGGCTCCGTCATAACAGACAACTCCGGGATACAACAGACAATCCCTGCCGGCAACCACTCCGGCCATCAGAACCGCATGCGGACCGATGACGGTATTGTCCCCGATAACGCAATTATCACCGATGACGGCATAGGCTCCGACTGCCACATTCTTGCCCAGCGTAACGTTCTGACCAATAATGGCTGCCGGATCGATTCCCGGTTCAGCGATGACGCGCGGCCCGGCAAAGCGCTGAAGAACGAAAACAAAAGCGGTATAGGGATCTTTTACTTTCAGGAAACTCAAGCGGTCACTATATTTCGGGGTAGGCGTTTTTTTACCTACAATCAGTAAGGAAGCGTTGGTAGAGCCGATAAATCTGGCATATTTATCGTTTGCCACAAAACTCACGTTGCCTTTCCCGGCATCTTCAATTTTTGCCGGTCCGTCAATAATATTATCACCGTTGCCGACAAGTTCTACCTCTTCAAAAAACTGTTCGAGGTAGACCTTTATCTCGTATATCGTCATTGTTACAATTTTGCCAATTTTTATTATATTCGTCGGCATTGAGATTTTTTTCAAGCTCCGCGGCACACTCTTTGAAGAAGGACTTTCAAGCACCGCCTTAATATAATTCGTTTCATCAGAAAATGCAGGGAGCCATGGCACATCCGATCAAAATTTTTGCTGGGCGAAGCAATACCGCTCTGGCCGAAAAAATTGCCGATTACCTCGGTACATCCCTTTGCAACGCAAAAGTGGAAAATTTTTCCGACGGGGAAATTTCGGTCAACTATTTCGAATCCATCAGGGGTTCCGACCTGTTTATTATCCAGTCAACCAATCCCCCTGCCGAAAATCTGATGGAACTGCTCATCATGATCGATGCTGCAAAAAGATCTTCGGCTGCAAGGATCACCGCGGTCATTCCATACTACGGCTATGCGCGTCAGGACCGCAAAGACCGTCCAAGAGTCGCCATCACCGCAAAGCTTGTCGCCAACCTGCTCACCAAGGCAGGCGCGAACAGGATCCTGACCATGGATCTCCATGCAGCGCAGATCCAGGGCTTTTTCGATATCCCGTTCGACCATCTTTACTCGAGCGTGGTACTCATCGATCACATCATGAAAATGGATCACAACGGCAACCTTGTCGTCGCGTCTCCCGACGTTGGCGGCGTCAAGCTGGCCAGGGCTTTTGCCGAAGCGCTTGGAACAGACCTGGTGATTGTCGATAAACGCCGCCCAAAAGCCAATGTCGCAGAAGTCATGAATATCATCGGTGATGTCAAAGACAGGAAAGTTCTGCTCGTCGATGACATGATCGACACAGCAGGCACGCTTGTCAATGCAGCCAAGGCAATACACGATGCCGGAGGAAAAAACGTTTTCGCCGCCGCGACACACGGTATCCTTTCCGGACCGGCGATCGACCGGATAAACAGCTCCGTACTCGAAAAAGTAATCATTACCGATTCTGTCGTAACGGGCCACGCTCCGTCAGAAAAACTGGAAAGGGTCACGGTCAGCAACCTCTTCGGCGAGGCGATAAAGAGAATCTCAGGCGATGATTCTGTCAGTTTTTTGTTTGACAGCAAGAATCTTATGAAAATCAAAAACAATCACAATCAAGCGATAAAAGAGGTTAAGGAATAGCATGGAAAGCATTGTACTTACAGTGGAACCAAGGATCTGCAAGAAAAACGAAGCGAAAAAGTTACGAAAGGAAGGCAAGGTCCCTGCAGTCCTCTACCATCAGGGTGAAGAAACCAGCCATATCAGTGTCAGCGAACTTTCTCTGGACAAGCTGATCCATACATCCGGCACCAACATCGTCGATCTCAGGTTTCCTGATGGAAAGACAAAACGTTCGTACCTTAAAGATATCCAGTTTGACAGTCTGACCGACAAGGCGATTCATGCGGACTTCCAGTATTTCTCGGCAGGTGAGGTTCTTGAAATCGAGGTTCCGACACAGTTCATCGGAGAATCGCCCGGTGTAGTCGCCGGCGGTAAAATGCAGGTCATACAGCACTCCCTGAAACTGAAGGGCGTGCCGTCGAAACTCCCCGAACATGTCGCAATTGATATATCCGGCCTGGAAATGGGCCAGACACTGCATATCGGTGAAATTCCCGCCGATGTTTATGAAGGCAGGTTCGAGATTGTCGGTGACCCTGAATCCCCGGTAGTATCGATACTCTCGCCGAAAGTAGAGTCGGAAGCTCCAGAATCCGTCGAGGAAACAGACACCGAGGAAGCAGTCCCGGAAACAGAATAGACCGTACCGGTCCGGACAGAAAAGAAAAGCTGCTTTTTTCAGATTAAAAAGCAGCTTTTTTTATGGACAGATAAGCATTAGCCACTGTTGACCTTGAAACAGACACCGACACAACAACAACAGTTGCCGCCCTACGATCGCTTCATTCCGGGCCTGGGCCTTCTGCGCAGAGGAAAAACAGGGCCGGGACTGTTTTTCGTCATATCGTTCATCGCCTTCCTTGCCGTCTTCGTTTGGCGTCATGAACTGGTTTTGATAAGCCTCCACTCCCTTTTTACGGGCATGAGCCTGCTTGTCATTTCCCCGGAAGCTTTCCGCCAGGTCTTTACCGTTGAGCTGCTTGAATTCTGGATTTCATCTTTGTACATCATTGTTGTGCCGCTTCTTCTCTTCTTCTTTTCCGCTCGAACGCTTAAAAAGACACTGGCAGAGAAAAACGGCGATAACGCTGAAGAGCTCAGCCTCCGTGAAATCGGATGGAATTCCTTTAAAAAACACACGATAGCCCTTCAGGCCTCGGTTATTGTCTTCATTCTTTACTCAACGGCATTTCTGGCACCGCTGGTCTCGCCGTTCAGCCCGTACGATCAGCAGGATTTCCTCGTGACGGCTTACCAGGCCCCTTTGACGCGTATCGATGCCCTCGTGCTCAAGGAAAAAAAGGGAATTTCCATCCCGCTTCGCACAGGCGACACTGCCGAAGACCGGCTGATCAACAGCCTTATCGCCGATATCCAGAAACTGAGGAACCGCAACGAACCCAACAAGCTGCGTTTCGTCAACAGCTACAGTATCCAGGGAGATACGGTAATCTACCAACAGGGTCCAAGAGAAAAATCCATACCGCTCGCTGCATTGTCCGGCGTGAACCGGCAAAACAAGAGACCCGGCTTCATTGTCACCCGTTCTTTCATTCTCGGCACGGACCAGTATGGGCGGGACATCCTCAGCAGGGTTATTTACGGTTCGAGAATCTCCCTCTCCATAGGCTTTCTGGTAGTACTGATATCGGTGACGCTCGGAACGGTCGTCGGTGTCTCCTCGGGCTATTTCGGAGGGATCGTCGATAATGTGCTCATGCGCATTGTCGATGTCCTGATCGCTTTTCCTGCTCTTTTTCTGATCCTCATCATCATCGCCACATTCGGGAATTCGATTTTCCTCATTGTCATTACGCTTTCCTTTACGGGATGGATGGGTGTTGCCCGAATCGTTCGCAGCCAGGTTCTTTCTCTCAAGGAACAGGAGTTTATTCTTGCCGCAAAATCGCTGGGGCTCTCCAGCCTTCGCATTATATTCCGTCATCTTGTACCGAATACACTGACGCCCGTCATTGTCGCCGCAACCCTTCGTATCGGCAGCATCATCCTGACCGAAGCCGGTCTCTCCTTCCTCGGGCTGGGCGTCCAGCCGCCAACCCCGAGTTGGGGCAACATCATCAACGAAGGCCGTGACAGCCTGCTCAATCACTGGTGGATTTCAACGTTCCCGGGGGTAGCGATACTGACAACGGTGGTATGCTTCAACCTGATCGGGGACGGTGTCCGTGACGCCCTCGACCCCAGAATGCGCGGCTGATCATGATATCGAACAACAGGAATGAACCCGGTCACTGGGAAGTCCTCGAATCCAGTTACCTGCACAAGGAACCCTGGCTGACCATGCGAAAGGATGCCGTCAGGCTTCCGAACGGAAGAACGATCGATAATTTCTACGTTTGGGAATACCCGCCCTGGCTCAATGTCATCGCCGTCACGGAAAACGGGGAAATCGTCCTGATCCGACAGTACCGCCACGGCATCGGCAAGGTTTCTTACGAATTGCCCGCCGGGGTCCACGACAAGCCGGGCGAAAGCATCCTCGAAGCGGCACAGCGCGAGCTTCTTGAAGAAACCGGGTACGGAGCTGGCACATGGAAACAGTGGATGGCGCTTTCGGCAAATCCTGCACTTCAGAACAATATCACCTATACTTTTCTTGCAACCGGCGTCTGTAAAGTCTCACAACAGCAGCTCGACACAACCGAGGAAATATCGGTACACCCCGTTTCTCCTGAAAAACTCTCCGAACTGATCGACAATGGTGAAATACTCCAGGCGCTTCATGCGGCTCCGATCATCAAATATCTCTGTTCACTGCAACAATAGCAGTTCAAATACATTTCGATGAGAAAAGGAAAGAAACTCGAAATCCTGGAAGACGCTGTCAGAGAGAAAGGCTACAAACTGCGTTACGAAAAAGGAAACTTCATAGGCGGAGACTGCCGTCTGAAAGAAGACAACATTATCGTTGTCAACAGGTTCCTGCCGGTTGAGGGGAAGATATACACTATCGCAAACGCACTGCACAAGCTCAAAACCGACGAGTACCCGCCGGAAGTAAACAAGATCATCGAAGAATCGGGCTTCACAGCGGATAACCAGCTGCCGCTGATCGGAGACGAATAAAAAAAGGCCTATCGATAGAACACCGCCAGCCAGATCGTCGGTTTGTCCTTGTCCGTCCACAACACCTTATGCCCATACACATCCATTCGGACTCTTCCTGATCGTACCAGCCGTTTTCCGGCGACGAATGGCCATGCGAGACGATCCTTTCGATGCGGATTCCTGATGAGCGAACCAGCTCTTCAACAGCCTCGTTCGAGAAGTCTTCAGGTAGCGCAGAAAAAATATTCCGGATCATGTCTGTTTTCATAGTTTTGCATGCAAGCGTCAGTCAATAACGGTCACAACCTCCTTTTTACCCGCAAAATGCCCAAGAAGCCCGCGATCCTCTCTTTTCATTCTTGAGGAACAGAGGACCATGCATTTCTTCGGGTTGGCAGCGGCCAGCCATTTGTCCAGCATCACATACTCATGGATCCCGAAACGTTTTACCATGACCGCAACGCTTTCGACAGGATGCTTCTCAATACGTGGCAGCCTGCTCAAACCAGGAACAATGACCAGAGAGGAACCGTCAGAGGCCCATACCTTCAGAATATCGCCACCCGATCGTGCTGCGACAAACGCCTCGCCTCTAAGGTACCGGTCATCCTTCAACATATACCGCCCGGCCGTTACGGCAGCAACAAGAGAGTCCGGTGAATGATATTGAAGAGCGGCCTCAAGGTGTTGTATACCATGACGGCGCATCTGACGATCGATCGTTTCCTTATGATACGGTTTCGAACCCGCATCGATAAGCATCGTCGAACCGGCTGACGTGACGAGAAACGCATATCCCTTGCCGACCGATACGGCTGCCAGTGGCGGAGGGACCTTTCCGGCTTGAAAAACCGGTGCCCAGACGATACAGTTCACGGCACAAAAAAAAGTTACCAGCACCATGGCAGGCTTCCGGCGATGGAAAAAAAACACCATTGCAAGAACCGAAATGTAATACGCCGCTATAGTGAAAACACCCGGCTGCAGACTGATGACAGCCCACTCCCGAGAAGCAAAAAATCCCGTTACATCGAGAGCAGACTGCGCCAGGAACCATGCGGCGGCAGCGGGATAAACGGCAAGGGCGGGGAGAAAAAGGTTCATCAGAAACGCGGGAAGCATGGCATAGAGCATACAACTCACCATGAACACCACGGGAAGGTTGGCAAGCAGTCCTGCAACCGAAAAGGTGCCGAAAAACCATGCGATGACCGGCGAGACGCCGATGATGGCGGCAAGGCTCACGCTGAAAGCGCTCCAGATCGGGCTGAACACAGTCCCTGCAGGCCCGTTCCATCCCGAGGAATATCCGTTCAGCACGGGATAAACCAGTATGATCGACGCCACCGCGGCGTTGGTCATCAGGAATCCTGCGCTGAAAAGTTCGAGAGGGTCGAGCGACAGGATGACAAGGTCTGCCGCTGCAAGAGAGTTGAGGGGAAACGATTGCCGTCCCAGCGCTGCACCGCCGACAAGGACTACCGCCATGATCGAGGCTCTTCTGACCGACTGAGCATTACCGGTAACCGAACAGTAAACCGTCAGAACGAACACGATGAAAAGAAACACAAACCATCGTCCGGCGGCATGTGTCCTCATCCGCTGCAGAACAACCAGGATCGAAAGAACGATCAGTCCTACGTGAAGTCCTGAAACGGCGAGAACGTGAGCGGTTCCGGCGGCCTGAAACTCACGGTAAACCGTTTTGTCAAGCAACTCTCTCTGGCCGAGAAACATCCCTTTCAGAAACTGGCGCGCATCTCCGGGAGGAACCATGGCGTCGATACTCCCGGAAAGGTACCGCCTGGCCGGACGAACCAGATACCGTTCATACACATCACCTTTATCGATCCCGTAATTGCGCATCTTCCATGGCCCATGACAGTAGAGCTCGGCACGCACCCCCTGCCTCCGGTAATGCTCGCGGGCATCGAAATCCCCCGGATTGGCTGGTCCGGCAATACGTTTCAGACGCCCCTTCAGCCTGACCATGTCACCGGGTTCGGGAACCTCCTGCGCAGGGTTTTCGAGGCGGAGAAAAACCTTTACTTTTCCTTCTGCATGTTGTGCCCGTCCTTCGGTGAACACCTCCCGCACCTCCAGAACCCATTGCACCCCTTTGGCAGAAACACGAGGCCTTGAGACAACTTTTCCGTAAAGCAGTACGTCCCTCTGAATAAATGCTGTGACCGTCTCGGCGGGAATATAGCGGTATGCGTTGCCTGCATAGGCTCCAAATCCGCAGAAAACAAGACAGATGTAGATCAGTACTCCAGACAATGAAACGTCTTGGGAAAAACGCCCTTTACTGAAACCGGAAAGCAGGTGGAAAAACAGCAGGATCACACAGACAAGAAAAAGGAAAGCCCACAGGAAAAACGGTACTTCGAAGAGTACCCCCGCCAGGATTCCCAAACAGACAGGCGCGAGCAGGCGAAGGGCCGAATACGGCGCAAGAGATGACTGCATACTGTCGGTCACGATGATACATCGATATGATTCGCTTAACGCTTTTGGTTTACTATATTATGACCTAAACTGAGCGTTTCAACAAATGCTCAATAAGAGTAAGGTTATAAAAACCAGTCTTTTATACTGTTCAACAGGTGTGTTCACTCGTCACCTGTCTGGAGCAGGAAAAAACCGATAAAAAACCGTATTTGTTGAAATCCCGACAAGTCGGGAAATGTCGATCATGTCGCATCTGCTTCGTTACAGGGAACTTGCGGTAGAGCACTACAGCGGCATTCCCTGTGCCTTGCATCTCCGACATGCTCGACAATCGCTCAAATTTAGGTATGACTTTTTATAATCGATGAAAAACGCGCTTCATGTTAGTAAAAGAGATTCTCGAGTCTGCCGACAACCCTGTATTCAGTTTCGAGTTTTTCCCTCCCAAAAAAAAGGAGGACTGGGAAAAGCTGTTCCATACAATCTCGGAGCTTATCCCCTTCAATCCTTCATATGTGAGCGTCACATACGGGGCCGGCGGATCGACACGAAGCCGCACCCATGACCTGGTCACCAAAATCCAGAGAGAAACCGGCCTGACGGTTGTCTCGCACCTTACCTGCATCTGCTCCGGCAAAGAAGAGATCAGGAATATCCTTGAAGATTACAGAGAACAGGGAATCACCAACGTGCTTGCCCTGCGCGGCGATCTTCCGCCGGGCACCCTCAGCTATGAAGACGCGACAAAAGATTTCCGTTACGCCATGGACCTTGTCCGCTTCATCTCCGATAACTTCCCCGAAATAGGAATCGGTGTTGCAGGATTCCCCGAAGGTCACCCTCAGACACCGAACAGGCTGAAGGAAATCGAGTATCTCAAGGAAAAAATCGATCAGGGAGCGGACTACATTGTCACACAGCTGTTTTTCGACAACAGGGATTTCTACGACTTTGTGGGAAGATGTTCGCTTGCCGGTATCGATGTACCCATTATTCCCGGTATCATGCCGGTAACGACCAGAAAAGGGCTGATCAGGATGTCAGAGCTTGCGCTGGGAGCACGCATCCCTGCCCCGCTGCTGAAGCAGGTTCTTGAAGCTGCAGACGATAGCGAAGTAGCAAAAATCGGTATCGCATGGGCAACCGAACAGGTAAAGAACCTGATCGACAACCACATCAAGGGCATTCATTTCTATACCCTCAACAACGCCGAAGCAACCCGCACGATATTTCAGAACATTTCAATGAGTGGGACGGCTGGGTAATGAAGCAGGCAGTTCTTAGATTCCGAGTGGGAAGATAATTGCCTGGAGCGAAAAGTTTGTGGAGAATCATTCCTGATCATTTATAGGTCTTATAGGACTCATAGGACTTATAGGACCTATAAAATGCCTTTCAATGTGTCCGCATTGTAACCGTTCAACAACTATCTTCATTCTACTTGTCAATTACCCATTACCTCTTAAACGAGAACAACGCAACAGTTCAACAAATCAACAACTCAACAATCCTCACTCTACCTCATTCTGGATGAGCTGTTCATACGTATCCCGCCTGCGTATAAGCTTCGCGGTTTCCCCATCAACCATCACCTCGGCCGCGCGAAGCCTGCCGTTGTAATTGCTGCTCATCACGGAACTGTATGCTCCCGCCGAGAGCACGGCAAGCAGTTCTCCCTCGCCAACACTGTCTACGGTCCTCTCTCTGGCAAAAAAATCACCCGACTCGCAGACAGGCCCGACAATATCGGCTACAATCGTCGTGTCGTGCTGACGTACGGCAAGAATCTCATGATGCGATTGATACAGCGCCGGTCGAATGAGGTCAGTCATCCCGGCGTCAACAATGACAAATTCCTTGCCGGTATGATTACGTTTCCTGTACAGCACCCTGGTAAGCAGGATTGTCGAATTGGCTGTCAGGAACCTGCCAGGCTCGAAAAGTATGGTCGTTCCGGTTGTTTCAAGCAGCGGAGTCAGTTTATCGGCAAAATGTTCGATCGGCGTCGCGGGCTTCTGCGGATCGTAGGTTACAGGAAACCCTCCTCCGATATCGAAATACCGTATATCGAATCCCGCGGAACGAGCTGTCGCGAGAACATCGAGGAGCATTTCGAGTGCTGCATGATAAAATTCCGCATCAAAAATCTGAGAACCGATATGCATATCGAGACAGTTCAGTTCGACATGCTCGAGATGCTTCAACAGTTCGAAAACATCTCCCAGATCAGCCTCCCCTATTCCGAATTTTTCCTTGCTGTCGCCGGTCGTGATGTAGGGATGGGTTTCGGCAGTGACATTCGGGTTGACGCGAATCCCCACACATACTTTGCGGCCGAGACGACCGGCAATCGTATCGATCTGCCGCAATTCCGACAGCGACTCCGCCTTGAGCAACAGGATGCCCGATGTGATGGCGTACTCGATATCCTCCGGCGTCTTGCCGACCCCGGCCATGATGATTTTTCCCGGATCGACTCCTGCCTGAAGGGCTCTGAAGAGTTCTCCGCCCGAATTGACATCACATCCGCATCCCTCTTCAGCGAATGCACGAATGACATGCAGGTTGAAATTCGCCTTGACCGAATAACAGGTAAAATGCGGCAGACCTGCAAACGCTTTTTCGAACCTTCTGTACTGGTTCAAAAGGCTGTTGCGGCTGGTCACGAAAAGAGGGGTGCCATAATCATCCGCCAGCGAACCGAGAGAAATCCCTTCGCAGGATAACACGCCGTCACGGTATGGAAACAAGGTACTGTCTAACACGTTCTGCTTATTACTGTTTGCTGTAAAATAAAAAACGATGGGGCTGTCTTAAAAACACTGTTTATTGATTATCAGTCACCATGGATCAGTTTCCAGCAGAGAGTCATGCCGCACTTGATGCGGCATCCATGCTGGTCTTGATCGGAAGATGGATCCCCGGAAAAGCCCGAGGACGAATATAAAAAGACAAAATGTAAGACGCATGAGACAGCCTCTTTCTTGTTGATACATCAATAATAAAGCCGAAGTATAGCGGTTATCACGCAAGCAAGCAAATACAGGCTGACAAACGCGATCATGGCTTTGAAAATCAGGACCGATCACTTATATTGTGAGCTCGTCATAAATAACATTTTTTCAGCTACGATGGCAAAAAAAGAAAACAGGATCATCATAACCCTCGAATGTACCGAAGCAAGAAAAGAGGGGAAGTCCCCGTCGAGGTATACGACGACTAAAAACAAAAAGAACAATTCTGAACGTCTTGTTCTGAAGAAATATAACCCGAACCTCAAAAGGCATACGCCTCACAAGGAAATCAAGTAAGCCGGTTTTTGGCAAAATCCACAAAATAATTTATTTAATACTGATGTGGTTTGCCACGCTCTCTTGCCCGAATGGCGGAATTGGTAGACGCACTCGTTTCAGGGGCGAGCGCCGCAAGGTGTAGGAGTTCGAATCTCCTTTCGGGCACTGAAAAAAGCTGAAAAGACAGACTATGCTCAAGACGGTACCTGGAGATAACAACCTCAATTCTTCTGTGACCTTATCATACCCTGTCAAGCAGATAGTATGCACCCTGGTAGCGGGGTGCATTTTTATTTTTCCATAATATTTAAATATGAGCTGTAGTGGATCATACCAAAATCAATCTGATCGTTCGCCTGCAATATCTCGACAACAAAATAGAAAAACTGGAAAGCCTTCAGAAAGGACTTCCCGAGGAAATTGCAGCTCTTGAAGATGATATAGCTTTCACATCCCGTCAGATTGACATCCGGGAAAAAGCTGCCGAGGAAAGGGAAAAAAACCGTCAAAGTTATAACGAAACAATTGATAACTGCCGTTCCAAGATCAAGAGCTTCAAGGAAAAGCAGACGCTGGCAAGAAACAACAAGGAATACGACGCCCTGTCCAAACAGATTGAATACGAAGAAAAAGAAATAGCCCAGGCCGAAATCCGTCTTCAGGATATCCGACAGCATGAAGAAAAAATAAAAGAACTGCAGGAACAGGGGCGGCAGTTGATCGAGGAGAACCGTTACGACGAGATCTCCGAAGAGATGATGCCTGACGATATTCTTGCCCAGCAGCTGAAAGACCTCAAGTCCCAGGTCGAACAAAAAAATGAAGAACTTCAGAGCATCATCGTTGAAACGTCAGGGGAAGTCAGTTCGCTGAAAAAGCAGATCGAGAAACAGAGAAACGTTGTCGAGAAAGATGCGAAACGGCTTCTTTCCAAGTATGATCACCTGAAAAGAGGAAACATCCGCAACGCGCTTGTCAAACTGCACCGGCAGGCCTGTTCAGGCTGCAATACCAGGGTTCCGACAAACCGCCACACGATCATTGTCCAGGGAGGATTCTACCTGTGCGAATCATGCGGGCGCATCGTTGTTCATGAAAGGCTTTTCGAGGAAGCAAAGGCCGAAGATGCATAAGCCATAGCGCATCGTCGTTCAAACCTGCCGCTCCTTACCGGTTGTCACATTCTGACCCAGGAAGGAAAAGGCTCTGATCAGGACAGCAAGCACAGTTTCGCTCCCGCTCGGGACACTGGCAACCCTTTCCCTACAACCGGCAAACAAGACTCTCGCACCTCCGGTTGATTCGGGACCGGAACATTGCTGCCGACGCCATGCTGACCGTCATTGCCGAAACCATACTGCCTGAAGCCTAATTCCAACATCGTCCTGTCCACACTGCCCGGTTTCCCCGGAACAATGCTTTTCAAGGAATTGGGACTTTGAACGGAAAAGCATCAAAAATCGTACTTTATAGAAAACACGATACGCGTTTTCTGAAACCGGAGCGTGCAGTCGCCGTCTGTCTTCAGGATAGGCGGAGGAAAGTCCGAACATCACAGGACAGGGTGCCGGCCGAGAGCTTCGGCTCAAGACCGGGAGCAGCGGTGCAAGCCGGCTGCTACAGAGAGTGCAACAGAAAGCATACCGCCCCGGCTTGCCGGGGTAAGGGTGAAAAGGCGGTGTAAGAGACCACCAGGCATGCCAGTGATGGCATGTGCTATGAAAACCTCCCCGATGCAAGGCTGAATAGGGAAGCTTTTCCGAAAGGAAGAAGAGTGGTCCGCTCAATGTAAGAGTTTCCGGGTGAGCCGCATCAGATAAATGACTGCAGCCTTGCCTTCCGGCAAGGAACAGAATTCGGCTTACAGCTCCGGTTTCAGTAAAAAATCCCCTGTAGAGAAGAAACGTGCACGAGGCCTCTTTCCTTTCTCATGGCAGAATACCACGTCTGACCCCCCCAAGTATTGAAGTGGATATGCAAGGGCAGCAGTCACTCTTCAGTTGCCGTCCGGGACCTGGAAAAACCTGTCCGCCTGACAATCAAAAGAATCTCTTGAAAATAAAAATCCCGATCATCACCATCGCGACAGCGAATTTGCCGGCAATCCCCATAACCATGCCGACCCAAGCGCCGAAACCGGCAAGACCGGCCTGGCGAAGACCTTTCCGTGCCAGGAGTTCACCGGCGACCGCACCGATGAACGGCCCGAGAATAATACCCGGCAATCCCAAAAACATTCCGACGACTGCACCTGCCGCGGCACCGATAACAGCGTTTCTGCCGGCACCATAGCGGCTCGCGCCCAGGGCGGCTGCCAGAAAATCGATCCCGTAACCAAGGAGGCAGAGCACAAGCAGAACGAGAATCGTCCCCTGGCCGATATGAACAAAGTTCTCGGCCCACGCGGCAAGAACAAGGCCGGCAAAGACCAGTGCAATTCCCGGAAGTGCAGGAAGCAGAAGCCCGGCGATCCCTGTAAGAACAAAGACGGCACCAAGGATCAAAAGCAGAAGAGAACTATCTGTCATGTCAGGAAAACGGTTTACGGAATGTGTCGAACATTGTATGCGCCAAAAGCTCCGAATAGCGGCTCTTTACGGCAAGATCAGCAAACGTCAGAAGGCTAAACTCACTTTTCGAATAAAGATAAACATCGCGCCATTCAGGTCCGAACTTGTTTTTAAAGGAATAGAGCCCCTTGAAATCATAGGCATAACGGCACAAGCCTGCTGTCAGAGCAACAACATGTTCTTCAAAACTGAACTGTTCACCGTCTGTATTGACAAGATGATAAAAAGGAACTTCGCCAAGGCTCCACTCGGCATACCCTTCATCACGAAGTGTTGTGAAAATTCCCGCCAGCAGCATCTCCATGATCCCCGACGGTGCATTCTCCTGCTTCAGCATGAGTTCGGTGTGGGCCGCATGATCACCCCGTTCCGATACCGTTACGGCAGCAAGCCATTCTGCGTCAGTGGATAGAAACACGAAACAGCGGCACAACTCAAATGAAGAGGCCCGAAAAACGTTTTGCAGCTGGGGTCGGTTTCCATGTCGTGCCCTTTTCTGCAGTGTATCGAGACGTGAACGGTTCGGGATGTCGAGCGGAACTTCAAGAACCCGGCCTTTTTTTCCCGCCTGCTGGAGCAGTTTACGAAGGGATCGTTTTTCAAAATGGCCGTTCTGCAGATGGAGCACCGCCTCCTCGCCTGTTTTCAGCATACGGCCCCCCTGTTGCAGAAACATTGCTCCCAGAGAACCCGAACACCCTCTCAACAGATATCCTTCAGGAAAAAAGGTGTCGAGATCACGCTGAATCGAATCTAAAGGATAGGTATACGGCAGATCGGCAAAGGTTACCCACGTCAATCCGCTCAATGGCAATGCAATACTCCTGTAGACGGGACTCTCCACACCGGTCCGTATCCAGCTCAATGGCAGCAGTTCATGCTTCGCAGGATAGAGCCTGCAGCCGCCTTCCTGATGCTCACCATTCATTGAATCAGGATCGTCAATAAAAGTGTTGTGCTGCATCCCTTACCAGTTCTCCATCTCGGCAAGATACCGTTCTTCCTTTTGCCGCATGACGGCCTTTTCGTCATCGTTCCGGTCATCGTATCCGGCAAGATGAAGAACCGAGTGAATGGTAACGCGAAACAGCTCGTTCTCGAAATCCGTGGCGAAGCGTCTTGCGTTTGTCTCGATCATGTCAAGAGATATATAGAATACCCCTTCGATTTCTTTGCCGCTTCCATAGCTGAACGTAATGGTATCGGTAGGACAGTCATGACCGAGGTATTCACGATTGATGCGATGAATCATCCTGTCTCCGCAATAGACCGCCTCGATACCACCGGCTCTGCACCCTTCTTCTTCGAGAACCTTCCTGACGGCCAGCCCAAGCCGGTCAACCGGAATATCCCTGCGGGTCGTATTGAACAGCTCAAACGACATAGGTGTTTTCCCTTTCGGCGGCAGCGATCCGGGCATCGATCCGGCTCAGGTCCCGGACGCGGGCTTTGTACTCGATGACAATATCTTCATCGATATAATGTTTATCGAGAACTTCGGCGTGCTTGTAGAGGTAACCGATCAGCTTATAGTTTGAAATGTGGGTTCTGAGAGAACAACGCCGGTAATCGCGGTCGAGATTTTCGCCGACGGCTTCCTTGAGAGCACCAAGGTTGATCCCTCTCTTTGCCGACACAAAAAGCGCATGCGGGTACTTCCTGCGAAGCGAACGCAAAACGTCCCTCTCCCCGACTGCGTCGATCTTGTTGAACACATTGATAATGTTGTCATGATCGATCCCGATTTCATGCAGCGTTTCGATGACAACCTTCATCTGCTCTTCATACCCCTCGTGGCCGGCATCGATCACATGCAGAAGAAAATCAGCCTGACGCACTTCATCGAGCGTCGAGCGAAAACTCTCGACGAGCCTGTGCGGAAGCTTCCGGATGAAACCGACCGTGTCCGAGAGCAGCACCACCTTATGTGCATTGAGTGCCATACGGCGGGTTTTCGTGTCCAGCGTCGCAAAAAGGCGGTTTTCGGCATACGCCTCTGCTTCGGGACAAAGCCGGTTCATCAGCGTCGACTTCCCCGCGTTGGTGTAGCCAACGAGAGCAAGCCTCGGAATTGACGCACGATCTTTTGTCTGTGTTTCATGCTGAAGGGTGATCTCCCTGAGCTTTCTTTTCAGGAATGCAATCCTTTTTCTGACAAGACGGCGGTCTGTTTCTATCTGTGTTTCACCCGGACCTTTTGTCCCGATCCCGCCTTTCTGCTTGGAAAGATGGGTCCACAAACGGGTCAGGCGCGGGAGAAGATACTCGAGCTGAGCCAGCTCCACCTGGGTTTTCGCCTGTGCCGACTGTGCCCTCAGCGCAAAAATCTGCAGGATCAGCTCTGTCCGGTCAATCACCTTGCACCCGATCGATCGTTCAAGGTTTCTTGCCTGAACAGGCGAAAGTTCATCATCGAAAATGACCAGATCGATCAATCCGCCTTCTACAATATGACCGATTTCCTTCACCTTGCCGCTCCCGAGAAACCATGCGGGATCTTTGTGATCCCGTTCCTGAATCACACGTGAGACAACTTCTGCTCCAGCGGTATCTGCAAGGAACTCGAGCT
Source organism: Chlorobium sp. (assembly GCA_028280025.1). Lineage (GTDB taxonomy): Bacteria > Bacteroidota > Chlorobiia > Chlorobiales > Chlorobiaceae > Prosthecochloris. The sequence goes on from JANQMO010000010.1 coordinate 26,560, forward strand.
CGTTGAGGTACTCATCGACAACAGGGCGGGCAAGATCCTGCCCGGAGGTTATCCCTACCAGTAAGGCCCGTTCTCGTACACCTTCATCCAAAGGCTGGCTATTCAAAGTAAGATTGAGCGTGAAAGGAGTTAAACCGCAGGACAAAAGGCTCCAGGCCCCTCATCGTGATTATTGCTATATTATAGGCATTATTTTATCTTGACAACACTTCTTACAACTAATTCAGGCTGTTAATAGTTACATTTTTTTCTTTGCTCTCGCCTAATCCTGAAGACGGCAGCGCTCTTTTTTTGCATCTCAACCCAGTCGAGCTCAATGAAATACAGCTATAACGGAAAAACAGTTGTACGAGGGCCTGTTACAGCGCCTACACCTGAAGATGCCTACCTGTACTGTCGCCAGATAACGAGATATCACGCAAAAACATTTTATCTGGCCACGCGGTTTCTGCCGCAACAGCAGCGCAAACCAATTTACGCGATGTACGCCCTCCTGAGAACGGTCGACGATGTCGTCGATACTGCCGAGGACAAGCTGACAAACGGAACGCTCAGCAGAGCCGAACTGGGTGTCATGATGGATAGCTGGAAAGAACGCCTTAAAGCATGCTATCGGGGAGAACACAACAATGATCCCATCATGATAGCCTGGCAGGACACCCTCAGAAGCTACAGCATTCCGCTCGAACTTCCTCTGGATTTGATGGAGGGCGTTACGATGGATATCGATTTCAAGCCGTTTCAGACATTTGACGACCTCTACGTTTACTGTTACAAGGTAGCTTCCGTCGTAGGCCTCATGTGTTCCGAGATCTTCGGATACTCCGATAAAAAAGCGCTCGACCATGCCATCGAGCTGGGTATAGCGATGCAGCTCACCAACATTCTCCGCGATGTCGGAGAAGATGTCGACAGGGGCAGAATATATCTGCCGCTGGAGGATCTTGACCGTTTCGGCTACAGCCGCGAAGAATTCATGCAGAAAAAAATGAACGACAGGTTTGTCGCTCTCGTCAAATTTCAGATCGAAAGGGCAAGAAAATATTACGAGGCTTCGGAAAAAGGTATCCCCATGCTTGAAAAAGCGAGCAGGTTCGCCGTGAAAGTCAGCAGCCGTAACTATTGCAACATTCTCCAGACGATCGAGGAAAACAACTACGACGTTTTCTCGCAGCGGGCCTACCGGACATTGTTCCAGAAACTGCGAACAATCCCCTCGATCTGGTACGATCTGCATTTTCAGGCATAGGTGCCGGCACCAACAGAGTATTACCAATCATTTCGCCAAGGACAAGAATATATGAACAACTCGCAGGAAAAAGACCGTCAGCAGGATATACCGGCCGATCAGGATGCCGAACTGAAGATCCTGAACGATCAGATGCAAAGAAGGATCGAGGAACGCGACCTCCTTTCCAAAGAGGGGATCACCCCCTACCCTTACGGATTTGACGTGACCGCTCATTCAACCCCGATCATCGAAAACTTCCAGGACGACAAGCCTGAAACCGTCTCTGTTGCCGGCAGGATCATGACTATACGAAAAATGGGAAAAGCTTCTTTTTTCCATATTCAGGACACGGCGGGAAAAATTCAGGTCTATATCCGAAGGGACGATGTCGGACAGGAAGTCTACAGAGTCTTCAAGCTGCTTGACATCGGTGATATTGTCGGCGTAAAAGGCTATACATTCCGAACAAAAACCGGTGAGATATCCATCCATGCCGAAGAGTTCATGCTCTTGAGCAAGTCGCTCAGACCGATACCGGTGGCAAAAGAAAAAGAGATCGACGGCAAAAAAGTGACCTATGACGCTTTCTCGAACAAGGAAACAAGGTACCGGCAGCGATACGTCGATCTCATCGTCAATCCGGAGGTGAAAGAAACGTTCATCAAGCGTTCGGCCATCATCTCCTTCATGCGCGGATTCTTTACATCCAGAGGCTACCTCGAAGTCGAAACCCCGATCCTTCAGCCCATTTACGGCGGTGCGGCGGCAAGACCGTTCACAACCCATCACAATGCTCTGGACATGGAGCTGTACCTCAGGATTGCAAACGAGCTGTACCTGAAACGCCTCATTGTCGGTGGTTTTGACGGTGTCTTTGAGTTCGCGAAAGATTTCCGAAACGAAGGGATCGACCGGTTTCACAACCCGGAATTCACCCTGGTGGAACTTTATGTCGCATATAAGGACTACTACTGGATGATGGAACTGGTCGAAGACCTGATCGTCGAGACCTGCATGTCGGTGAACGGCACCGATACAACCCGCTTCCTCGATAATGACATCAGCCTGAAACCCCCTTTCAGAAGACTCACCATAGCCGACGCCATCGGCGAATACTGTTCTGTCGATATCCGTGACAAATCCGAAACCGAACTGCGGAACACCGCAAAAGATCTCGGCCTGTCACTCGACCCGAAAATGAGCAGCGGCAAAATCATCGACGAGATTTTCGGAGAATTTGTCGAACCGAAACTTATCCAGCCGACATTCATTACCGACTACCCGACTGAAATGTCCCCCCTGGCCAAGAAACACCGTTCTCAGGAGGGCGTTGTCGAACGGTTCGAACTGATCGTTGGAGGAAAGGAACTCTGCAACTCTTTCTCGGAACTCAACGATCCTGTCGTTCAGCGAGAACGCCTTGAGAGCCAGGCGAAACTGAAGCTGCGGGGCGATGATGAAGCGATGGTTGTCGATGAGGATTTCCTTCGTGCTCTTGAGTACGGCATGCCGCCATGTGCCGGACTCGGAATCGGTGTTGACAGGCTTGTCATGCTCCTGACCGGACAGGACTCGATCCGGGATGTGATTTTTTTCCCGCACATGAAACCGGAATAATTCGGTTTTTTCTCCGGTTTTTGTTTTTTGAAAGTAACAACCGGTTCTTTGCCGATGGCGTCCCCATTCCTGTAACTTCAAGATTCAAGCGCCATGTCACTCACCTGGTCCGAGCTTGAAAGCATGCCCCTTCTCGACATTATCGGCAAGGGTGAAACACGGCATACGGAATTCAAACGGCTGGTGCATTCCCCGGTTAAAATCGCAAAATCCATCGTCGCATTCGCAAACACTGAAGGAGGCATCATTCTTATCGGTGTTGACGACGATAAACGAATAACCGGCATTCACAGCGAAAAAGAGATGCTGGAAATGGTACACGATGCCATAAAACTGCATATCGAACCGGACCTGCAGATCGAAACGGAAGTCATCGAGTACAAAAAAAGGCTCGTGCTCATGGTCATCGTCCCCGAAAGCGACGACAAACCTCACTATCATGTTTCCACCAGCCGGGACGCCGATACCCTGAAACATGTAGAGAACAGAAAAGTCTACCTTCGCGAAGACAGTCACAACAAGGTAGCGTCTCCCGACAGGGTTTTCCTCATGAAATCTGCCGGTGATCCCCTGAACATCTCTTTTGGCGCTACCGAAAAAATGCTGCTCGGGTACCTGGAAAAGAATTCCTCGATAACAGCCCAGGAATTCAGCTCGCTTGCAGGAATCTCCATGCAGAAAGCAATGCTGACGCTCATTGCCCTCGTTCGCTCAGGAGCGATCATCCTCTGCACCGAAGGACAGAAAAGCTACTACTGCCTGCAGAATGCATGATTCGTGAATAGTGACAAGTGACGAGTAACAAGTAACGGGAAAAGAACTGGTAATCCCCATTAGACCGCTGGCTTTTTGCTGAAGCGAAAAAAGAAATAAACGGTTTTCCGACTCACTTCCGTCTCTTGTCACTCGTCTCTTGTCACTCGTCTCTTGTCACTTGTCACTAATTCCATAATACTCCCTGTACCATTCCACGAACTTCCCTATTCCTTCTTCGACAGGGGTACCGGGGCGGTAGTTGACATCGGCGACAAGCTGTGTGACGTCAGCATAGGTGTCGGGGACATCGCCCGGCTGAAGGGGGAGGAACTCCTTCTCCGCGGTTCTGCCCAGGGCTTGTTCGAGCGCGGCGATATAATCCATCAATTCCACCGGTTTGTTGTTGCCGATATTGTAGACCCTCCAGGGAGCGCGGCTCGAGCCTGGATCGGGCTTCAGACCGGACCAGTCAGGATTGGTCACGGCAACATGATCGAGGGTGCGGATCACTCCTTCGACAATGTCATCGATGTAGGTGAAATCCCTGCGGTGTTTACCGTAGTTGAACACCTTGATCGGTTTTCCTTCGAGAATCGCTTTTGTAAAGAGAAAAAGCGCCATGTCCGGCCTTCCCCACGGCCCGTAAACGGTAAAAAAACGGAGCCCTGTCGCAGGCACTGCATACAGGTGGCTGTAGACGTGGGCCATCAGCTCATTTGATTTCTTGCTGGCCGCATAGAGCGAAAGAGGATGATCGACGTTATCGTGCACGGAAAACGGCATCGTCTCGTTGGCGCCGTAAACGGAACTGGAGGAAGCGTACACAAGATGCTCGACATGCTCCTTTCTGCAGCCCTCGAGGATATGAAGAAAACCGACAATATTGCTGTCGGCATAAGCATGGGGATTCTCCAGCGAATACCGTACGCCTGCCTGTGCAGCCAGATTGACGACGCGCTGGAACTTCTCTACCTGAAACAACTCTTCCATTCCGTCCCGGTCAGCCAGATCGAGCTTGATAAAGCGGAATTTATCATGGTCCTGCAGAATATCGAGACGTGATGTTTTCAGTGACGGATCATAATAGCTGTTCAGGTTATCGATACCCACCACCTCATCACCTCTGTCAAGAAGATGGCGGGAAACATGGAAACCGATAAAGCCGGCGGCTCCGGTTACGAGTATTTTCATGGGTTGGAATACAATAGTTTATACCGGTTGAAGAAACTCGGGATTGATATGCACCTCTATTCCCTGTGTGATACTTTCGAAACAGACCACGAGTTGTGCGCCCCGTCCGGGATCAACAACAACACCCTCCAGGCCGAGAAAAGGCCCGGCAACGACTTTCACCCTCCGGCCTGCGGGAATCTGTGGAATGACCTCCCTGATAGCATCAGGTTCACCGGCAATCACCTTGATCCACTCGATCTCCCTGTCGGCAATGACCGACGGAACATTCCGGATGCCGATAAACCTGACCACGCCATCGGTGTCGAGTACCCTGTGATGGTCGTGTCTGTAATCGATCCTGACAAACACATAGCCGTTGAACAACGGAACGCAGACTTTTTTCTTCCGGTCGCTCCACTGCCGCCATGTTTCAACAAGCGGTAAAAAACTTGTTATGTGCTGTTCCTGAAACTTCTGATGGACTTTTTTTTCAAATCTCGAGCGAACGTACACGGCATACCAGCATTGATCGTATTCTCTTTTCATGGGGGGAGGAAAGGGATGATTTTTTCTTCTCTGTCGAATTCAATACACTGTTTTCAAAGCAATTGCATGATCAGGCACATGAGCGCACTAATTTTCAGTCACAAAAACATATAATGAATTTTACCGTCATCGACAAAGATTCTTCAACGGCAGCGCGAACCGGTCTCTTCGAGACCGGCCACGGCAGGGTACCGACACCGGTTTTCATGCCTGTCGGTACACGGGCGAGCGTAAAATCTGTCGAGCCCGACGAACTGAAATCGCAGAACGTTCATATCATTCTTGCCAATACCTACCATCTCTACCTCAGACCCGGAAACGATATCATCGGCAAGGCCGGAGGCATACACCGGTTCATGAACTGGGACCAGCCCCTCCTGACCGACAGCGGAGGCTACCAGGTCTACTCCCTTTCCGATCTAAGGACAATCACCGAAGAAGGAGTACAGTTCAAGTCCCACATCGACGGCTCGATGCAAAGCTTCACGCCCGAAAACGTCATCGAAACACAGCGGATCATCGGCAGCGATATCATGATGCCTCTCGACGAGTGCCCTCCATGGCCGGCAGACAAGACATATGTCAGGAAATCGGGCGAGCTGACCATTCGCTGGGCCGAACGGGCAAAAAACCATCTTTCATCGACCCGACCGTATTACGGCCACAACCAGGCACTTTTCGGCATCACCCAGGGCGGAACATACGGCGAGCTGCGTTCGCAAATCAGCAAAGAGCTGGCGGCAATGGATTTCGACGGCTACTCCATCGGAGGTCTGGCCGTGGGGGAACCTGCCGAAGAAATGTACCGGATGCTCGAACTCTCCCATACCATTCTTCCTGAACAGAAGCCGCGCTACCTGATGGGAGTCGGAACCCCGGAAAACATCCTCAACGCCATCGAACGCGGCGTCGACATGTTCGACTGCGTCATACCAACCCGTGAAGCCCGAAACGGCAGGGTCTATACCAGAGACGGTCACATCAACCTGCGCTCGGCCAGGTTCGCGGAAGATTTCAGTCCCATTGACGACGGCTTCGACAACCATGTCTGCCGCAGCTACTCGAAAGCCTACATCCGCCACCTCTTGAACGTAGGGGAAATACTCGGCCTGAAACTCTGCACCCTGCACAATATCTCCTTTTTCATGTGGCTGACACGGACCGCCGGGGAACATATCGGCAAGGGCTCGTTCAGCGATTGGAAAGAAGAGTTCCTCAACAGGTTCAACGCCGGAAACCAATCCTGAGAATATGCCGTCACACCGTTCTCTTTTTCTTCTCAGCCTCGGGTGCTCAAAAAACACCGTCGACTCGGAAAGGCTCATAAACCAGGCACTGAAAAACGGACTGCGCATAGTCGATCATGCCGACGACGCCGACATTATCATCATCAATACCTGCGGTTTTATCGCCGATGCAAAAACAGAATCGATAAATGAAATCCTTGCCGCCGCGGAAAAGAGGAAAAACAGGGAGATTTCTGCTCTCTACGTCATGGGGTGCCTCAGCGCCCTCTATGCGCAAGAGCTCCGTGCCGAACTGCCTGAAGTGGATCACTTTTTCGGAACAGCCGACCTCGATAAGATCATCGACATGCTTGGCGGCAGGATTACGCCAAAGCACCTTCACGAGCGAACACTGCTTACCCCGCCGCACTACGCGTGGCTCAAGATCGCCGAAGGATGCAGCCGCACCTGTTCGTTCTGCGCGATCCCGAAGATGAGGGGCAGGTACACAAGCGAACCCGTCGAAAGGCTGCTCGACGAAGCCGCATATCTCAAGGAAAAAAGCGTGAAAGAGCTTAACCTGATAGCCCAGGACATCAGCTATTACGGCTATGACCTCAACGGATCGTCACAATTGAACTACCTCCTGCAGCAGCTCTCGGACCTGGACTTCCACTGGATAAGGCTCCTCTACGCCTACCCTCAGCACTTCCCCATCGAAGCGATCGACACCATGCGGGAAAGAAATAACATCTGCAACTACCTCGACATCCCCGTCCAGCACATCAACGACCGTATACTCACTTCGATGAAGCGCGGAATAGACAGGGAAGGCACCATCCGCCTGCTTGAATCAATCCGCGAACGCAATCCCGACATCCGCCTGCGCACCACGATGATCGCCGGCTACCCAGGCGAAACAAGGGATGAGTTCGAGGAACTTCTCGAATTTGTCCGCTCATTCCGCTTCGATCGCCTCGGCTGCTTCCCCTACAGCCACGAAGAACATACCACAGCCTTCGATACTCTTGAAGACAATGTGCCGGAAAAGGAAAAACAGGAACGGGTCCGCGAACTTATGGAACTGCAGGAAGGCATCTCGAAAGAAAAAAACCGTGCATTCGAAGGTAAAACCGTTGAAGTCCTGATAGAAGAAACCGACGGATCAACTGCCTACGGCCGGACACAATACGACGCTCCGGAAGTAGATAACGAATGCATCCTCGACATGAACGGCCATGCTGTGAAGCCCGGCGATTTCTGCAAGGCAGCTATCGATGATTGTACGGCCTATGAGTTGTATGGGAGGATTGAAACAGCAGCCTCTGCCATGTAGAGAGAGAACAGCATACTATATATTGTTATTATAATATGAGTTACAGGTATTGCTAATTTTTTTTCGTCGCATATGCGTCGCAGATTTTTTATCAAAATCGATAAAGAAATAGTAACAACTATTACAATTCTCCGTTTTTTGCCTCTTTCCTTAATTCTTACCCGGCAGAAATCTGCATGCGTTTTGCCACTTCGTGGAAATACTCCCCCGACCATATCTTCAAGGCCTCGACATCCTTCACAAAACGCGAGACGTCTTTCCTGGCTGCATTGATATCGAGTGAATCAATTCGCTGATGGAGTAACTGGCGAAATTCTGGTGCTGTGAGATGCTCCTCCTGAAGATTCCCACTCTGCTTAGAGCGAATGATAAAGTGAGAAAGATTCATAGGAGTGCCATTTCTCACATACCATTCGAAGTCGAGCCAGTCCCTCCCTTTGACCCTACTCTTCCAGTTTCTGAAAAGCAGGGCATGCATCTTCCCGGCAAACAGGTCCGGCAGGCTGAAACATTTGACATAAAATGAGTATGGCTGCAGAAGCAGCTTTTCTTCAGTTGCAAACCCCAGAGGAGGCGCTGTATCGACCTCGAACTTGATCTTGATCGTTTTGTCCGCATGAACGGCAACACTGAAAAGCCGGGTGTCGTTTTTGAGAAATGCAGACTCTATGCCCGTTCGAATCGTTTTCTTCTTGGCCGATATTTCAACATCGAGCCCCAATGCCGAAAACTCCTCCCGGACCGCTGTGAAATAGGGCTCAAGCGAGAAGTCCAGATCGGTGGCGAGCAGGGAAAAATCAAGGTCTTCGGAAAATCTCGGCAAACCGTAAAAGATCCTCAGACAGGTACCTCCGTAAAATGCCGCCCTGTCGAAAAAACCCCCTCGGTACAACCCGGCAAGTGCCACCTCCTGCATGACCTCCCGTAACCCGTTCGTTGCTCCTTCAGCCGTGGTCATGTCATATTTTTCGAGCATCTGCATCAGGACGGTCATGATACCTCTCGCTGTAGTGAGTTGACAAGTTGCAGCAATGCCCGTAACATATCAGACTTGATATCCGCTGCAATACAGGCACTGGTCACGTCCATGTCAAAACGAGCCAGGGAGTCTTCATCAATGCGCAAGTCGTCAAACAACAGTTCCTCCAATGCATCTCTTGACTTGATATTCAGGTTGCGGGTAAAAACCAGCTTGTCACAAAGCGCCTTTTCGGGGGCTGCCATCAAAAAGCCGGTTTGATCGGGATTCTCTATCCGGTCGATACCGATTGAATAGAATTCAGGTGACGAATGGGTATAGGAAAAACGTCCAACCATCAGGTCGTATGTCTTTCCCCTCCTGGTCGTCATTGAGGTGATCTCAACGACCCGTTCCGGGATAATGCCATAATGATGCAACGCATAATCCATGGAAACGTAAGACGGCCCGTATAGTAAGTTCGCAACAAGCGGCAGGGAAATCGGTATCCCAGTGATTTCAGGTGAGACGGCATACAGCCCCCTCTTGATGGGCAAGAGCAGGCCGTCATCGATCATACGGACGATCTTGTCATTCGGAGAGCGATAGTCTCCAAGAATCGAGAGTAAAGTGCCGTGCGTCAACGGCACGCCCCCGAATGTTCGCAGCTTCTGCTCTAATCTCATAATCAATAATTTTACACAGATAATCTATTATTATTCGATTTTCTGTGCAAATTATCGATTAACAACCTCATCACAAAGCGAATTTTTCCAGAAACAGGTGGTCTAGGATTTCGGGCTCAGGTTACCTGAATAGCAGCTACGATTCTGTCATCAGAGAGGATATGGAGGGCAAACGGGGTATAGTTTTTATGGCATGAGGTTATATTACTATGGCATTTTATGGAATGAGGAGTTTGTCACCCATATAAACAAAGCAAACTCACCTGTTATCGTCAATCATTCTGAACGAAAAGGATCAGATTCTCAAGAAACTAAATATCCAACAGCGTCCACAATATATGGAAAGCCACTATAATCGAAATTAAAATATTCTCCAACCTATACATATACCGTATAACTACCATAATAAGTTCAAAAGGGAAACAATCAATGCACCTAAAATCTGACATTGAAAACACATCTAAGCCCCTATTAGTATTTTTTTCTTACGCCCACCGAGATCAGAAACTGCGCGACCAGCTAGAAGAACATTTAAGTTTTCTAAAACGTACAGATGAAGCTCAAACATGGCATGACCGAATTATTCGACCTGGAGATGAATGGAGAAATAAGATCAATGAAAAGATAAATGAGGCCGATATTATCCTATTACTAATTAGTCCTGCATTTGCGAACTCTAATTATTGTTATGATACTGAAATGATGCGTGCAATGGAGCGCCATGAAAGAGGTGAGGCGACTGTCGTACCTGTTATTCTTCGTCCAACATCTAATTGGCAACAGGCTCCGTTTGGCAAATTGCAAGCACTACCAAATGACAATAAAGCCGTAACATCAAGATCATGGAAAAACCGAGATGAGGCATTTAATGTTATAGCTGATGGTATTAGCGCAATTTTGCAGAATCATCAACAAAAATCCTTTTTTACGACTGAATTGCCTAAATGGACGTTGACAGTAAAAAGCGATTTCCCAGGTTTTTCCGATAATCGCATTCAAGAAATAACAAAGAAACTATTTCAGCTAACGAATGATTTCTTGCTCTCCTTTATTGAGAAGTCACCAGGCAGTTTACATTTAAAAGTTTCAAAGCACCCGTCGAGCCTTTCTGAAAATCCAAGAAACACATAAAAAAGGGTCTTTGGATACATACCTGTGTGTATCAATTGAAAGTGTTTCTGAAGATATAGGAGCCCTTATCCGTATCGAGACTAAAATAGTAGATACTGAAATCCAATCTTTTACGAAGTATTTACCTGAGTTGTTTGGTGGTAGGACAATTGAAGACGGGTGGGCGCCACTCGTGACAGGAATGGCAATCTCTTGTGATAATCCTATACAACCAGGGTTCAAACTTGTTTATGATGCAACCCAAGAAAAGCCTTCAGAAAACGAAGTTATAGCATTACAAACTCGATTAGGGAGATATTTAAGTACCTTTTTAGTAATTGAGGGTGAGCACCTACATGTGTCGCTCTCACCACACGATGCATATGGAGGACTTACTAAACCGCTACGACATACAGAACTTGGCCGAGATTTATTAGCTCAGGATGTTGTATTGAAGCATTATACAGCCCAGCTGCTTCATCCCGATACTGATTTAGGCAATTTCTTCTGGAGCAAAATAGATGAGCTAAGGTTGGGTAACAAAGATTTAGAATCGTGCTTGCGTGTATGGATTTTACCAGGAAAAGTAAACCTTAAAGAAAACGGTCAAGAGGATGGCTACTTTCAGGTTGATCTTGAAAAGTTTAATCTTAGAGTATTGTGCGAATCCGAGTACAAGGCTTTGGATAAATTTGAGGAAAGAAAACGAATAGACCAGCCTACTTTATCAACAGAAATTCATAAAAAAGTAGTAGAAGTATTCAAAGAAATTTTTTTGCCCAAGATATATGAAGAAGTTAATAAAGGTAATCGGTTTAGTATTCTTCGCCAAATATATTCTGTAATGATATTTTCAACATGGATCAAGAAATCTGTTTTAGGCCCCACTCTAATAAAAAGTGGTTTTATGAATAGTAATAATGTAGAAAAATATCGACTGAATACCGTTGGAAATGAGGCAATCAAGATGAAGAAACAGTACCTAAAGATGTTTAATGAAGGCGTGTGGCGCCACACCAAAACTTTCTATGATGATAAGCGCAAGGAGATCAAGAGAAGGATATATATTGTGGGGGGCATCTATTTTTAAAACCTTGCTTTTCGCACATAATTACCGTTTAGCCGCTTGTACGTGCATCCAGTCTCTGTCTTCTGAGCGCCCCAGACTCAACCACCCCTCATTTTCCCAGGTCTCCCACCAATAATCCATTTCAGGATGCGCCAAGCTTGCTTTATCACTTCTCCATTTTAGTTTGTTCTTAGAAGGAAACCAATCTATAGATATACCCCATGCATGAGTTGACCAGGATGATGTACCGCCTCTTTTCTTTCGACAAATATAACTTCCCCCGTAACGATCCAGTCCATATTCTTTTATACCATCCTTACCATAGTGTGCGTAAATTTTATCTAAAATACGAGATAAGCTATCACCTAACTTTTCATGTATCGAAATATGACGAGTTGTTGTTGACAAATCCCAATCCAACCTCAGTTGCCAGGGACAAAGGATTTTAGTTAGCGGTATTTCACAAGGCCGACCATAGTATTCAATAAGGCTTTGCACGCTTTCAAAAGGAAAGTTGTGTGGGTTTTCTCTAATCGGAATAATATCCACAAAAGCCCTTTGTATCTCTCCGTTCGTTTTCAATTGTATTAATACATCTGATGCCGCTCCCGTTTGCGGCCCATATAAACCATCTATCTTTCCTGCTTCAATATTGTTTTCCAGGCAAAGCAGTTGAAGAGATGCCACCACTTTTCTTTTTGTACTCCATTTCATCCATTCTTCGTCATCAATTTTAGACGACATCTCTAAAAGAAAGGCATGAATGGCTTTATTGGTTTTCTCGCCCCTTGTACCGTCTATCTTACCGACATATTGCCCCTTTTTCTTGAGAGCGGATTGGATAATTGCAATTTCAGATTTTTTCATGTCCCTACCCTTTGTTTTCTTTTTATAAAGAGATTAGTACATATTTTATAAGACACTTGAATGATTTAACTTAGCAATTGTTGTCGAACAGAGCTGCACAACCAGCAGAAGTTTCCTTCCTTAAAAAACAAGTCAGACGACTACAAGTATCAATGCCGCGTTCTCTATGGTTGAAAAAAGGGAAACTGTAAAGGGTACCGAGGCAGAGCTAAAAGCAAACCGATTATATTATACGTAAAGCTGCAGAAACCTGAAAATAATTTTTTACCTATTGTTGTACTCTCAGGATTCATAATCACCACACCATTCAGCATGAAGGCATTTAAGCACAATATTTCTGCATGGCAAATCGGATATTACATTCTGATTTTGGAGTTATACATAGATTATTTCATATATTTTGCAATACTGATAACAAACCAAGGTAAGGCTGCAGATTCGTATGCAAGCCTCTATAACGTGAAATACATGAGGGC
>JANQMO010000011.1 GCA_028280025.1 Chlorobium sp.
TCCGGGGATCCATCTTCCCGCCAAAGTCAGTATGGATGCCGCATCAAGTGCGGCATGACTCTCAACTGACAACGTATGCGTGGCGGCTTATAATCGTAAATTTTTGCTTTGAGACAGCCTCCTACGTCTTTTCTGGTCTCACCAATTCCCTATTACCCATTACCTATTCCCCAAATCCATTCTCCTGCGCACGAAGTGCGCTACTCCTGGCTCCTTACTCCTTCTTGTCACTTGTCACTCTCAACCAAACAAACTCATCTGTCGTTGCTTCAGCGAATTCGGCGATAATTCTGTTTCTGCTGCCAGCAGCTTTTGCCGGACCAGCGCGGGTCTGTCGAACAGTTTTTCAACGGGACGGCCGGAACAGGTGATAAAAAACCTCGCCCGCTTCATGACAACACCGATTTTTTTCAGTCCTTCAGGGGTGAAAACTGCATACCTTCTGGCTGCAAGGATTCTTCTGGCCGATGTCACACCGATCCCGGGCACCCGCAGAAGTGCGCCGTAGTCGGCGCGATTGACATCGACCGGAAAAAATTCCGGGTGCCGCAGCGCCCAGGCCGCTTTCGGATCGAGTTTCTGGTCGAGAAACGGGTGCTCCTCGGAAAGAATTTCATCAGGAGTGAAACCGTAGTTGCGAAGCAGCCAGTCGGCCTGGTAGAGGCGATGCTCACGCTGCAGGGGAGGATTTGCAAGCACCGGAAGACGGTTATCCTCATTGACCGGCACATATGCGGAGTAGTACACCCGTTTCAGGTTCATCTTTTGATACAACCCCTGCGACAGCCGCAATATCCTGTAATCCGATTCCGGGCTTGCGCCGATAATCATCTGCGTGCTCTGACCTGCAGGGGAAAATCGAGGGCTTTTCCTGGTTTTTCTCCGCTCGATCCTGTTCGCGCTGATGGCCTCTCCCAGATAGGCCATCGGTTCGAGGATCGTTTCTTTGCGTTTCTGGGGAGCGAGCGTTTTGAGCGAGTCCCCGGAAGGCAGTTCGATATTGACACTCAGGCGATCGGCATAGAGACCGGCCTGGTCTATCAGTTCCCTGCTGCACCCCGGAATGACTTTCAGGTGTATGTATCCTGCAAACCGTTCTTCAACACGAAGCCCCTTCACGACAGCAGCCATACGCGCCATTGTGTAATCGGGATCACGCATGACTGCGGAGCTGAGAAAGAGCCCTTCAATGTAGTTCCTGCGGTAAAACCTGATCGTCAGCTCCACAAGCTCTTCAACAGTAAAAGAAACCCGCTGAACGGGATTCGAAGAGCGGTTGACGCAGTAAGCGCAATCGTAGCGGCAATCATTCGAGAGAAGTACTTTCAGGAGCGAAATACAGCGGCCGTCATCCGACCAGGAGTGGCAGATACCGCCTGACGAAGCGCTGCCTATAGAGCCTTCGCCGCCGCTCCTCCGGCTGCCGCTCGAAGCGCACGAAGCGTCGTAACGGGCCGATCCGGACAGTATCCCGAGTTTTTCAAGCGTATCCATAGCATAATATACATCCGGAAGAGTGATGTTGAATTGTTGAGCTGTTGAATTGTTGAACTGTTGGTTCCGATCCGGTTGAAAAAAGACCAAAAGGACGTAAAGGACTTAAATGACAAAAATCAACACCCCTACAACATGCCCACTGAAGACTGCCTGATATTCCTCTTATAGGACTTATAGGTCCCATAAGTCCTATAGGACCTATAAATGATCAAGAGCGATTCTCCACAAACATTTCGCTCCAGGCAATTATCTTTCCTTTAGAACTGAGAACTCAGAACTACCCATCCCACATCCCACTCCCAAATTCTCCACTACCCACTACCTATTACCTATTCACCATTCACTATTAACGATTTACGATTCACCATTCACGGTTCACGATTCATCACCCGCTCAGCCGCGCGTCTCGCGCCGGTGACGACGCCGGGGAGGGACTGGCCCGGAAAAACCGAGTCCCCGACCAGGAACAGATTTCTCAAAGGTGTTCCGGGACCGCGCACGGCAAACAGAGAGGTCTGGGGATAGCCGCCGACATAGCCTTTCATTCTGCCCGTATAACGCTCCCAGGTCACAGGAGTGGCGGAAAATGTTGTATGGATACGCTCTTCTATACCGGGAAAATGCCGGGCAAGCATACGCATCACAGTATGAGTATACTCCGACTTCAAACGCTCGTATGCATCTTTGCCTTCCGAGCGGGCGGCAAACCATCGTTCAGGACGGGTATGGGCGGAAACGGTTACCGCCCTGAACCCTTCCGGCGCTCTCAAACTGTCATCTGATGGAGATACTGAAACAAAAATGCTGTTGCCTTCTCCAAGCTCACCGGTTTCCCCGACAATCTGGACATGGCTGACCTGCATACCGTCAAAAGCCGACTCTTCTACCCCGAGATAAAGAACAAAGGCTCCCCACTCGGGAGTCGAACCTTTTTGTATATCCCGTTTGCGGAAACTGATCCCGTCCAGTCCGGCCAGCGAGGCAGGAGTAAGGTTTGCAACAACGACATCGGCCCCATATGATCTTCCGGTTGCCGTTGTCACCGAAACAACCGATTTCCCTGCCGTTTCAATACCCCGCACATGTTCACCATAGCAGATCGTGCCTCCGTTATCGACAAGAGAAGCGGCAAGACTCGACGCGACACTTCCTATACCGCCTGTCAGACGGTGCGTCCCCCTCGATGGAAGATCGAGAGCGATTGCAGCATTGAGAGCATTTGCACGTGCGGCTGTCGTCTGAACGGAAATAAGAAGCTGGGCATCGATAAAACGAACAAAATCCTCCTGCCGGTCAAGACCGTACCCGGCAAGCCATTGCAGGGCGGTTTTGTTCACCAGCGGTATGAGTGGATAGAACGACGGAACGTGATGAACGATTTTGCCGAAAAGGTCCGAAAGATCATGAAAACCGCCCGGCGGCCATGGCAGAATATAGCTTGAAACCGACCAGAGAAAAGCGGCATATCGTTCTTGCGCCTGCCAGAACGGTTCTGAGTCCGGGAATTGCCTGAGAAGCTCTGAACGTGAATGAGAAAGATGAATATGCCGGTGCCCGTGGATGTATTCCCATGCCGCCGGACAGTTCAGCATGGGCCAGGAAATCCCCAATTCGTCTGCGAGCACATCGAGCGGGCCTTTCCGGTGAAAACCGCACCCGACCGTCGCTCCTGCATCAAAACGGTAGCCTTGACGTTCAAACGTCGCAGCGCATCCGCCAGGGTAGGACTGAGACTCCAGAACAGTAACCCGGTACCCTTTCTTTGCCAGAAGTGCCGCAGTTGTCAACCCGCCTATACCGGCCCCTATAACAACAACCCTGTTCACGTTTCTTCCGAATCTTGCCAACGATGGCCATTACAATGAAACAATTCCTGCCGCAGGTGTTTGTAACAGGCAAACAACCTCGAAAAATTCCCCGCATGATCCGGACTCTGCCCCTGAGGCTGGTGCGCTGTAACGGCACGTGCCGCAGCGCCTCGACAAGCTGAATCAGGCCAGCATCAGATACACCTGTATCTTGAGTTGTTCGGGAGGGGTCTCGGCAGGATCGTTCAGATAGACTTCGTATGCTACACCTGAAGCGTTCACATTATTGTCGCTCACCCATTTCAAAAGAGCGTCATAAACCGGTTCGGCTTCTTCATAGGGTCCGATGTAGAGGCTTGTCACGGCTTTTCCCGATGGCGTCGCCGTAGCCTGTATGGGTGACTCCCCCTCAATGCCTTCCTCCACGGGAAAACCGAACTCGACTTCAAGATTGTCCAGCTCCATGTTGATGTAGATCACAAAAGGCGGACCTGCCGGCTTTTTGCCCTTTGACTCGAGATATTGATCGATCGCACTGAAACCCCGATCGAACATTTCGGCAATATCCTCAGGCCTTGTTTTAAGCCTTATGGTTAAAGCAGGTTTCGGCTCAAGGTTCTCAACCCGGCACTCGAAAGCACATTCAGAATCCATGATACGTCCTTCGTTGATATGTTGTTGACGGGTTCGTCGCGCCTTGAGCCGTTCGAGAGACATTCCCTGACAAAACGGTATACATGCAAAACATTCGAAATAACGGACAGGCGGGCTAACCCCTGAAGAATAAAAAGAGTCGGTCGATACGAGGGAAGTGACATCGAGTCGGCGTAGCGGGATTTGAACCCACGACCCCTTCCACCCCAAGGAAGTGCGCTACCAGGCTGCGCCATACGCCGAATTATCCCGGAATTGAACGGGATGTAATGATAAAAAAATCTTCTGTAAATATAAATTATTTTAGTCGATCCTTCTTCAGTGACAATAGGCAATTCCTGATTTCACCCAATCGCTGCACCTTGTTTTCACAACACCTTACGCTCTTGAAGCATCAAAAGTTCTTATATTGCTTTTTTTATTTCCTATCCCGTAGACCGATGAGTTATTTTTCCGGCAGCCGCTGCAGGATGTTTTATACCGATACGGCTGAGAACCGCCCTGAATCGAAAGACAAGCCCGCAGTACTTTTTGTCAATGGCTGGGCCATTTCTTCTCGTTACTGGCAGCCTCTCCTGGAACAACTTGCGCCCGACTATCGCTGTGTCACCTACGACCAGAGCGGGACAGGCAAGACGGTTATCGAACCTGACCACAAACCATCGTTCACCATCGACGGTTTTGCAAAGGAAGCTGCAGAGCTGATCGAACATCTCGGTCTGAACAAGGAAAAAAATCTTCATATCATCGGACATTCGATGGGCGGCATGGTCGCTACGGAACTGTCGCTGTGTTTCAGTGACTCGCTCCTCTCATCGACCATTCTTGCATGCGGGATCTTCGAGGAAAACGCGTTCACCTCACTCGGCTTGACGTTTCTGGGCGGTCTCATCGACTTCTCGATGCAGTTCCGCAACCTGTTTCAGGTCGAGCCCATGAAAACCCTGTTCATCAAACGTGCCGCAACCGGAGAAATCGACAAGCAGTACGGGGATATCATTGTGGAGGATTTCACGACATCCGACAAGGACGCAACCAACGCGGTCGGGCACTTCTCCATCGATCGTGAGGTTTTGAGAACTTACACCCGGCATGTCATCGATATTGCTTCACCGGTGCTCTGCTGTGTAGGTATGAAGGACCATACCATTCCGCCTGAAGGCACGGTTACCCTGTATCATACCCGCAAGAAAACAGCATCTTCACCCACCCGGCTTGTACAGTTCATGAATCTTGGACACCTGCCCATGCTCGAGGATACCCGAAGGTTCGCCGAAGAGCTAAAAAAGCATTTTGAATTTGCCGCCGATTTTCATAAAAACAACCGGAAAGGAGAGACAGGAAACACTATTACGCAGATAGACTGATCACGCAGGGGGAAAACGGTTTTGTGTTAAAGGAATGAGGAGCAGCGTTGCTGTTCAAACGCTATAACAGATCAAGACAAAGCATGACGTATGGTAAAGAGG
Source organism: Chlorobium sp. (assembly GCA_028280025.1). Classification (GTDB taxonomy): domain Bacteria; phylum Bacteroidota; class Chlorobiia; order Chlorobiales; family Chlorobiaceae; genus Prosthecochloris. The sequence goes on from JANQMO010000011.1 coordinate 5,429, forward strand.
AAACGTATGCATAAGAAAAAAACACGCGACAGGCAGTTCAGAAACATGATTCTGGCAGGAACGGCAGCCGTAATCCTTATACTTGCTGCATCAATCCTGATCACCATATCCAGTCTTCTCAGGAGTCTGCCCGGCATTGAAGAACTCGAAAACCCGAACCCTGAACTTGCATCCCTGGTCTATTCGTCCGACGGCGAACTTCTGCACAAGTATTTCCTGAAAAACCGGACCTACGTACCACTCTCCTCCATTTCGAAGTATGTCCCTGAAGCCCTTATTGCCACTGAGGACCGTGCATTTTATTCCCACTGGGGATTTGATGTCCGCCGCTTCATACTTGTTATCGGCGAGAACCTCCTGAAAGCAAGGGAGCGCTGGCAGGGCGCCAGTACGATCACGCAGCAGCTTGCAAAGAACCTTTACCTGACACAGGAACGGACAATAAAACGTAAAATCAAGGAGTTCTTCACCTCCATCGAGCTCGAGCGCACCTATACCAAAGACGAAATACTCGCCCTGTATCTCAACACGGTCTATTTCGGATCAGGCGCCTACGGCATAGAGGCGGCTTCCTGGACCTATTTCAACAAGGCTGCAAGTGATCTCACACTCCCCGAAAGCGCAACCCTTATCGGTATTCTCAAGAATCCGAGAGCCTACGATCCGTCAAGAAATCCTGAAACCTCTGTCGGCAGAAGAAATCTCATTCTTTCCCTCATGGAAAAAGCGGGCTTTCTGTCGGAAGAGGAACTTGATACCGCAAGAAAGAGCGAACTTGCGATCAATTACACTCCCGTCACCAACCATGGCAAGGCTCCATACTTCACCGAGTACATCCGACAGACACTCAAGCCAATATCCCGGCAGCACGATATCAACGTGTACCGTGACGGTCTGACTATCTACACAACGCTGGACAGCCGAATGCAGCGCTACGCGCAGGAAGCCGTCAAGGAGCATGTCGCATGGGTTCAGGAGCGTTTTGACAAATCGTGGAAATGGACGAAAAAGCTGAAAAACCAGATCATCAGTGAAACGCCGCGCTACCGTGAGCTTCTCGAAAAAGGAAAAACATCCCAAGAGGCTCTCAAGGAAATTCTCGCCGACAAGCAGTGGGTCGACAAGCTGCTGCATGACAAAACACGGGTACAGGTCGGCTTTATCGCCCTCGATCCTTCGAACGGCGCTATCAAGGCCTGGGTCGGCGGCAGCGAATTCAGTCCCGACGACTACGAGTATCAGTTCGATCACGTCTGGCAGGCAAAAAGGCAGCCCGGCTCCACGTTCAAACCCTTTGTCTACACAGCGGCTATTGACAAGGGTATACCTGCCAATCACAGGATTCTCAACCAGCCGCTGGCGATCAAGACCGGGGACAAGGTCTGGATCGCAAAAAACGCAGACCATTCTTCAGGAGGTCCGACAAGCCTGCGTGACGCTCTCCGCAAGTCGATCAACCAGGTAACGGTCCGCCTGATGCATGAATTCCTCAGCCCGACAGAAGTTATCGACTACGCTCAAAAAATGGGCATCCAGTCGGAGCTCAAACCGAACCTCTCCATCTCTCTCGGCACTTCGGAGGTAAGCCCCCTGGAACTTGCTTCGGCTTTCGGCACGTTTGCCAACAACGGAATCTGGAACGAACCCGCCGGCATTACAAGAATCGAGGATAAATTCAACCATACCGTCTCGGAATACAAGCCGCTGCAAAAAACCGCAATCGATTCAACGACAAACTATGTGATGGTGTCAATGCTTCGAGACGTCATCAGACGGGGAACCGGTGTCGCTATACCCTACCGTTACGGCATCAATATCGAAGCCGCAGGAAAAACCGGAACAACCCAGAACCTCAAGGATGCATGGTTTGTCGGCTTCACGCCGCAGATCGTTGCCGCCGTTTGGACAGGATTTGACGACGAGCGGATATACTTCACCTCTATGAGTTACGGCCAGGGGGCCAGGGCTGCTCTGCCGATTTGGGCGAAATTCATAAAAAAATGTCTTGCCGACTCAACTCTCGGCTATGAAAACCGGTACTTTCCCATGCCTGAGACGGTTATCGCCGTTCCTGTTTCGACCAAGAACAACCGTCCGGCCGAGCTTTTCACGGGTGATGTCTACGTCGAATATTTCACCCCGGAAGGATTTAAAAAATACCAGTCCGAATTGTTGAAGGCACAGGAAACTGATTTCACCTTTCCCCCTGAACCGTCATCGGAATATTAATCACACAATCGAAAACACATCTTATGCATTCTGTCCTGGTCCTCGATTTCGGTTCTCAGTACACACAGCTCATCGCTCGCCGCGTTCGTGAAATAGGCATCTATTCCGAAATCGTTCCCTACAACACCCCGATTGAAACCATCAGGGAACACAATCCCGGAGCGATCATCCTTTCCGGCGGTCCGAACAGCGTCTATGACGAATCGGCATTCCATCCCGATGAAGGTATTTTTTCGCTCGGCGTCCCTATCCTCGGCATCTGCTACGGACTCCAGGTCATTGCAACTCATTTCGGAGGGTCGGTCGACGCCTCGGCAAAACAGGAGTTCGGAAGGGCTCGAATCAATGTCGAACGCCGGGACGGTACTGCCGACAGCATGCTCTTCAAGGACATCCCGGACTCCGATGTCTGGATGAGCCATGGCGACAAGGTTGTCGATATGCCGGAAGGATTCAGGGTAACGGCAAGCAGCGGCAATTCTGAAATGTGCGCGATCGAAGCCGCAGGAAACAAGGCAGCCCTCAAAGTCTACGGTCTTCAGTTCCACCCGGAAGTCCAGCACACGCTTTACGGTAAACAATTGCTTTCCAACTTTCTCATCGATATCGCCGGGCTGAAGGCGGACTGGTCCCCGAAAAGCTTTATTGAACACCAGATAGAAGACATCCGCACTATTGCCGGTAACAAGACGGTCATCTGCGGCATCAGCGGCGGCGTGGACTCGACCGTTGCCGCCGTACTTGTAAGCAGGGCGCTCGGCCGCCGTCTTCACTGCGTCTTTGTCGATAACGGGCTGTTGCGTAAAAACGAAGCGGAAAAGGTCATGAAGGTCCTCAAACCGCTGGACCTGAACGTAAAACTGGTCGATGCCGAAGACATCTTCCTCAAAAGGCTCAAGAACGTTGCCTCACCGGAAAAGAAGCGCAAAATCATCGGAAGAACATTCATTCATATCTTCGAGGAACAGATACACGAGGAAAAGTTTCTCGTCCAGGGAACGCTCTACCCGGACGTCATTGAAAGTGTGAGTGTCAAAGGCCCGTCGGAAACCATCAAGTCGCACCATAACGTGGGGGGGCTGCCGAAACGCATGAAGCTGAAGTTGATCGAGCCGCTCCGCGAGCTTTTCAAGGACGAAGTTCGTGCGGTCGGAAGAGAACTCGGCATTGCCGAAGACATCCTCATGCGGCATCCGTTTCCAGGACCCGGACTTGCCGTTCGTGTTCTCGGTTCGCTCAACAAAACCCGTCTCGACATCCTCAGGGATGCCGATGAGATCTACCTCGAGGAACTGAAGGCATGGAACCTCTACCAGCATGTCTGGCAGGCGTTTTCGGTTCTCCTTCCGGTTCAGTCGGTCGGCGTCATGGGCGATAAGAGAACCTATGAGAATGTGCTCGCGCTTCGTGCGGTCGAATCGTCAGACGGCATGACCGCCGACTGGGCACACCTTCCCCACGACTTCCTTTCGCATGTTTCCAACCGGATCATCAACGAAGTCCGGGGAATCAACAGGGTTGCATACGACATATCCTCAAAACCACCGGCAACAATAGAATGGGAGTGAGGGAAAAGCTCGACATTTTCACAGTCACCAATTCAAGACTCTTCCGCGCCAGTAGTCTGGATGGCGGCACAAATGCATCACGGCAATGATTTGGATGAGATGATCCCTAAAACGATAAATCACACCATACGGAAAGCGATGAACGAGGTAACGCCTGATGCTGCGATCTTCATAGAGAACAGGCCAAGCCAAAGGCGATTCTCGTACTTTCTCGATAGCCCGATCAACTTCGATAATGAATTCCGTCCCAAGGTTGCCTGCCCGTTCTTCGTACCATGAACGGGAGTGCTCCAGTTCGGCGTAGACATCCGGATGGACTTCAACGCTGTACATTGGCGTTTCGGTAAAGTCTGTCCCTGACCTCTTCCCACGGAATGCACTTCACGGCACCCGAGTCGAGTTCGCGGAGCCGTTTCTCAATCTCGATCTGCCAGGCGCGATCAATATCCTCATCCATAGGAGCCTCAAGACTGGCGATCAAAGCTTCCGCTATTCGCGCCCGTTCAGTATCTGTTTGCCTGAGCGCACTCTTCAGAATCCTGTCCGCCTCGGTTTTAATCATCAACTCATTCCTCCATTTTGCACTTTTCACCAGAGACCTGCTTCTTCCCAAAATGTAAATAACATTTATAGTTCGTCAAAAATACCGGATCGCACCGCTTACCGCAGCCGCCGCTGTTTTTGAAGGTTCCCGAAACAACACTATCTTGAGCAAAGTTTTTCCCGAAAACAGGGTTGCATACGACATATCCTCAAAACCACCGGCAACAATAGAATGGGAGTGAGCCCATGAAAGAACTGCTGCTGCTCAACATATCCGGACCGGACAAGAAAGGCCTCACCGCAGAGCTTTCCTCGATACTTGCCCGATACAGGATAACTGTCCTCGATATCGGCCAGGAAGTCATCCATAACCACCTGTCGCTCGGCATGCTGGTCGAGGTGCCCAACGAGTTCAAATCGGCCCCGGTCCTTAAAGACTTGCTTTTTACCGCGCATACTCTCGGACTGCAGATCACCTTCACCCCGATCTCGGACAAGGAATACGCGAAATGGGTGGGTGAACAGGGAAAACCCCGATACCTCCTGACACTCCTTGCCAGGGAAATCAAGGCGGAACAAATTGCGCGAGTGACCAGGTCTGTAGCCCGTCACGGGATGAACATCGATACCATAACAAGGCTGTCGGGAAGGCTGCCTCTCGAAAAACGCTTCGAGAGTACAACAAAGGCCTGTGTCGAGTTTTCGGTACGCGGCACGCTAAGAAATGAAAAAGAGTTTCGAGAAGAGATGCTTGCCATCACCGACGACCTCGGTATAGACATAGCATTCCAGGAAGACAACATCTACCGTCGCATCAGACGGCTGGTTGTTTTCGATATGGACTCAACCCTCATTACAACCGAGGTTATCGACGAACTAGCGCGTGAGGCCGGAGTAGGTAAGGAAGTTGCAGCTATTACAGAGCAGGCCATGCGCGGAGAGATCGATTTTACCGTCAGCCTTCAGCGTCGTGTCAGCACGCTCAAAGGGCTGGATGAGTCTGTTCTTCAGAAAGTCGCCAAACGTCTGCAGCTTACCGAAGGAGCCGAAAGCCTCTTTTTCAACCTCCACAACCTCGGCTTCAAAACCGCCATCATCTCCGGCGGATTCACCTATTTCGGCCACTACCTCCAGAAAAAGCTCAACATCGACTACGTCTTTGCCAATACCCTCGAAATAGCCGATGGCAAACTTACCGGCAGGGCTCTCGGTGAAGTTGTCGACGGAAAAAGAAAAGCGAAGCTACTCGAACATATCGCCCGAAAGGAAAACATCAGCCTCGAACAAACGGTCGCAGTCGGAGACGGAGCCAACGACCTGCCCATGCTCGGCAAAGCCGGCCTCGGCATAGCGTTCAGGGCAAAACCAATAGTCAAGGAAAGCGCCCGCCAGGCCATCTCGACCCTCGGCCTCGACGCGATTCTTTATCTGATGGGATTCAGGGATCGGGAGTCGTTGAAGAAGAGAAAGGGATAGTTATGACGCCCGGCATGCCGGGCTTAGTGACAAGTGACGAGAGGAGCGTCAGTAGGCAAGCATTTTGTCATTGAAGATCGGACTAAGCACAATAAGGCATAAAATTCTCACCCTGCTTTTTAACGCTCTCGGACACCTTTTTCACTGACATTAAAGCTCAGTCTGTTTTCCGAACGGATTCTTTTGCCCTTTTGGCCAAAGCATTCTCTTCACGCCTTAATAATGCTTATGAAAGGCTCGGTAGCCTTTTCATAGAAGTATAGGATGAACTTTTCATCCTATACTTTCGGAAGTAATCTATATCCATGCTGGATTCTTTTATAATCGGCGTGAAGTGAAGAAGTTGAGCTACTCACTGGACATAGAATGCCCCTCATGCTTCATAGCTACTTTTAAAACCTTATGTTAGGACCTGAGTCCTATTGCGCGCCATAAAGCTCTTTTACCATAGCCTCATAGTTATCTATGACTGCCCTAACACTTAATTCTGTGATATATAAAACCTCTGCATATCTATCAATATGTTCCGGTGAACTCATATTCAAAATTGCGCCATCATCAGTAATAAAGTGTGCAACTGCATTTCTGAATCGTGGCGTAAGAATATTGTCAAAAAATTCTTTTATTGGCTTCCCTACATACTCTTTGAATTTACCTTCAAGATCTGAAGCATTTGGTATTACATCACGCTTTCGCGTGAGTTTAATACCAGAGTCTTTGGCCCGCTTGAAAAGATTTGATCGCATTGTTCCAAGTAGGCCCTCTAACAATTTGTGGTAGCAGAGAAACTTATAGAAGTCGCTATGCGAGTTCTTCGCCTCTCGATACAAAGCAAAAACTGGTTCTAACTCAGGTAGTAAGTTAGATGAGTGGGGATTTACGATGACCTTCCTATATGGAGATATGTACTCTATTGTTTGTCGATCATTTTTAGGATCGTTGATCTTTATTGTAGCGATGTGGATTGGGCAATTAGCTCTATAAGCAATAAAGTCAATGAAAGGCAGTGTTGCATTCAGGAACATCCTTTTCGCCTCTGCTGTTGTCGTAGTCTCACATTCAAATTCGATTTGAGAATGCTCTCCCTTGCTGTTCTTCTTGAACTCGAATACCCCATAAGGACAGCGAACTCGCATGTTCTGAGATTCTGGTAGCGTCAGCAAAAATGAACCTCCATCTTCAGGAGTAAAGTCCCCTTTTATGTCTTCAGCCACAGGAGGAGTCTTGGCAAGTCTTGCAGTAATGTTAAATTTTCGAAGGCTAGTATCGTTCAAACGGTCTTTTTCATTACGCGACTCTTTTTCCAAGATCGCTAGTATATGTAACTCACCATGAATACCAGGAGGACCCAACTTTTCATAGGGAATAGATGCTGTAGGTACTGTTCCTTTTTTATTCATGACACCCGACATTGCATATTGCTTTTGCTGGAATACCGGCGGTAGCAAAACGGTAGCGAGAAATTCGTATACGGCACGTTATTGGGTAGATACAGAGGACCTTCTACGACAAGCATTTCAGTCAAGGTTTGTTATGAATCTTTACGATGTCGGCAATTGGCCCTATTCTTAAATGCATGTCCAAGGATACGCCTTTTTCCACTTCATCCTCGAACGAGAATCACTACTGTCCGGTTAAAATAGGGCGAGTTGAGGCACTGGCTCCCTCGCCTTTTTGATGGAACGCTCGTTGAACGACAAAATATCGATGAGCAGT
>JANQMO010000040.1 GCA_028280025.1 Chlorobium sp.
GAAACCCTCGGTCAAAATGAAAGAGAAAAAGCTGAGCGAGGATGAGCGGCGTTACTGGAGAAAGATAGCGGAGAATATCTACAAAACGGTCAAAGACCAGTTTAACGAGGCGGACCTCGAAGGTATTATCGACAAGGATCATGACGCGTCAGAAGAGGAAAATTCAGCAGATGCCGGTGAAGAAGAAGGCCAAGCCGGCTGATTTTTCTCTGGTACCGTGCATGCTTCGGGATTATCATGGTTGCGGGATGGTCCGGAAGGAATACTAATTTATGGAGCTGCCCTCATAGATACAGAGGGTTGCCGGTTATTTAATCCAGAGGAGGTTGTATGTCCCCTGAGGGAAAGGAGATGAAATATCGAATCAGTGATATTGCAAGAGAGCTGCAGGTAAGTCCGCAGGAAGTCCTCGTTTTTGTCAAAGAGTCCGGCGGAAAGGTAGCGTCAACATCTTCTATGGTCAAGGGGCCGATGCGTGAAATGATTCTGGATCATTTCAGTGACGAGAAAAAGCTTGTTGACCAAACCCGGAAGATCCGGCAGGAGAAACAGTTGAGGCTGTCGCGCCTGGAAGAGCAGTCGCGAAAGACCTACGAGAAAGAGCAGCAACTGAAGGATAGTATCAGCGGACGCTCTGAACGGCCTGCCGTCAAAGCCAAAAAGGAGGCGAAACCGTCAGGGGAAACGCTTGTTCCGGTTGAAAAGAGCCGGGAGCCTGAGGAAAAGAACATTCCGGAAACTGTTGAACGTGTTCCGGAGGAGGTGAAAGACGGAAAAACAACGGCAGTTGGTCCTGAAACGGTAGATGAGAAAGAACCCGCAACTGGTGAACCTCATGCTGAAGAAGGAGGGGCTTCCTTTGAAACACCGAAGAAAATCGGGGGCCTGACTGTTTTTGGAACGATCGATGTCGGAGGCAGTGTGCCAGCCGGAAGCGAAGCCGATAAAAAGAAAAAGAAAAAGCGCAAAAAGCGTTTCAGGGAACAGGCCGACGAGCTCAAGGATGAATTCGAGGTGGCGGGCAAGGAAATGCCGGCCGAGGAAGGAGAGGTTTCGGACAGAGAGACCCAGAAGAAAAAGCCCGGAGAAGGCGGTGTGAAGGAGGCTGAAGAGACAAGCCAGTCGAAGCGGAAAAAGGGGAAAAAGAAGAAAAAGCCGGAAGTCGACGAAAAAACTATCGAGCAGAACATACGCACGACCATTTCCGGAATGGATGATAGCGGCGGCAGCGGAGCATCGAGGCAGCGTTTCCGCAAGATGCGAAAAATGGAACGCGAGAAGGAGCAGGAAGCTGCCGAGGCGATCAGGGAAGCAGAGCGCAGCATTGTCAGGGTGACGGAATTTGCAACTGCTCATGAACTGGCCGACCTGATGGGAGGCTCGCCCAAGGAGATCATACAGCATTGTTTTACAATGGGCAAATTTGTCACGATCAACCAGAGGCTCGATAAGGAAACGATCGAACTGATCGCGCTTGAGTTCGGTTTCGAGGCGGAATTTGTTTCGGAGGTCGAGGCGACCGAGGTGATCGAAGATGAAGACCTCGATGAGGATCTGAAAATACGGCCTCCTGTTGTGACAATCATGGGTCATGTCGACCACGGCAAGACATCTCTCCTGGATTATATCCGGAGCAGTAATGTTGTTGCGGGAGAGTCAGGGGGAATTACCCAGCATATCGGTGCCTATGAAGTATCGCTCGATGGTGATCGAAAAATCACGTTTCTCGATACGCCCGGTCACGAGGCGTTTACGGCGATGCGTGCCAGGGGTGCCCAGGTGACCGATATTGTCATTCTTGTTGTTGCGGCTGACGATAGTGTTATGCCTCAGACGATCGAGGCTATCAATCACTCTAAAGCCGCTGAAGTGCCGATCGTCGTCGCTATCAACAAGATTGACAAGCCTGAGGCGAACCCGGAGAAGATCAGGACGCAGCTCTCCGAGGCGGGTGTGCTGGTTGAAGATTGGGGCGGAGAGTACCAGTGCCAGGAGATTTCCGCAAAGAAAGGTGCCGGGATCAATGAACTGATGGAAAAGGTCCTGACGGAAGCGGAAATCAGGGAGCTGAAAGCAAACTTTTCGAGAGATGTTCCCGCACGGGGCATCATTGTTGAAGCAGAGCTCGATAAAGGCAAGGGAGTTGTTTCCACGGTGCTTGTGCAGCGCGGATTTCTCCAGGTCGGCGACCCGTTTGTTGCCGGGCATACGATGGGACGTGTCCGGGCTCTTATGGACGAACGTGGAAAGAGGGTGCGGGAGGCCGGCCCTTCGCAGCCGGTGAGGGTGCTGGGGTTTGAAGATCTTCCGCAGTCAGGTGATGAGTTCATGGTCATGCAATCAGACAGGGAAGCCAGGGAAATTGCACAGAAGCGTCAGATTATCCGCCGTGAGCATGAGTTCCGCAGAAGTACGCGTGTCAAGCTGGACAGCATTGCCCGGCAGATAAAAGAAGGGCTTATGAAGGAACTGAGCGTGATCATCAAGGCCGATACCGATGGTTCCATTCAGGCTCTTGCCGATGGTTTGATGAAAATCCACAATGAGGAGGTCAAGGTTCAGATTATTCACCAGGGGGTCGGTCAGATAACCGAGACAGATGTCCTGCTTGCGGCGGCTTCCGACGCAATTATCATTGGTTTCAGGGTCAGACCGAATGTCAACGCAAAAAAACTTGCGGAGAAAGAAGATCTCGATATTCGTTTCTACAGCGTTATCTATCATGTGATCGAGGATATCGAGCAGGCCCTGGAAGGAATGTTGTCTCCTGAGCTCCATGAGGAAAGCATCGGGTCTCTTGAAATCCGCCAGGTGTTCAAGGTGCCTAAAGTCGGCAATGTCGCAGGCTGCTATATGCTTGAAGGCAAGGTGTTCCGGGACTCCAAAGTTCGTCTTCTCCGGGAAGGTGTGCAGATATATGACGGCGAGCTCGATTCGCTCAAAAGATTCAAGGATGATGTCAAAGAGGTCGACGCCGGCTATGAATGCGGCTTGAATCTCAAAGGGTACAGCGATATCAAGGTTGGTGATGTTGTTGAAGCCTACCGAATTGTCGAAAAGAAAAGAAAACTGTGACCTGAGATGGGTGGTTCACAGGTGCCCTCATTTGCTGAAACGCTCAGTTTAGGTGCTATTATGTCGATTCGTACGGATAAAGTTGCCTCTCTCCTTCAGAGAGAGCTCAGCGCGATATTTGAAAAAGAGATTCCCCGCAACGGTCCTCTCCTGACTGTGACAGATGTAAAAGTCACCAACGATCTTGGTATTGCCAGGGTGTATATTTCGGTTATCGGAACTAAAGAAGCGTCTCGTCAGGCCATGAGCAGGCTGCAGGGCGAAACGAAATATATTCGCAAACTGCTTTCGGCAAGGATTCGCCATCAGTTCCGCAGGATACCTGAACTGGAATTTTACGAAGACCTTTTGCATGAGCAGGCAAGCAGGATTGAAGAATTGCTGAAAAAGGCTCGTGACGGTCAGTCAGGAGACAGGTGAAGGGGACCTTGTTTTCTAATAACTCATGGTAATTCTGCCTGCATGATGATTGACAAGCGCGGAGAGGTTTCAGAGCGGGACGCCGGTGGAGATTTTTTGCTTGTCGATAAACCTCTTGACTGGACGTCCTTTGATGTCGTGGCAAAAATCCGCAATGCATACAATGCCGCGGGGCTTCAGAGAAAAGTCGGACACTGCGGTACGCTCGATCCTCGTGCAACCGGGCTGCTTATTCTTGCAACCGGGAAAAAGACAAAGCAGATTTCAGGACTTGAGGCGCTTGACAAGGTGTATGAAGGGGTTATCAAGCTTGGCGTCATGACTGAAAGCCATGATACTGAAACACCTGAACAGAGTTCCTCTTCGGTTTCTCACCTGCTTGCCGAAGATATCCGTTCGGCAGCGGTTTCACTCGAGGGAAAGCAGATGCAGAAGCCTCCGATGCACTCGGCTGTATGGCACAAAGGAAAGCGGCTGTATGAGCTTGCCAGAAAGGGGGAGCAGGTGCCCGAGAGGAAATCGAGAGAGATAACCGTTAACCATTTCGATATTCTTGCGGTTGAACTTCCCTTCGTTCGTTTTCGGCTGGATGTTTCAAAAGGCGCTTATATACGGGTTCTTGCACATGATTTAGGAAAGAGGCTCGGTGTCGGGGGGTATCTTTATTCCTTGAGAAGAGTATCGATTGGAGCGTTCGGTATTGCGGACGCAAAAAGCGTCAGCGATATTGTCGAAAGCATCAAGAAGCAGGACAACAGGACAGCAGAATAAGCGGATATGACCTGAATTGAGCGATTGTCGGGCATGTCGGAGATGCAAGGCACAGGAAATGCCGCTGTAGTGAACTACCGCAAGTTTCCTGTAACGAAGCAGATTCGGCATGATCGGCAATCCCGAAGGGTTTTAACAAATGTGGCTCTTTATCAGTTTTCACGCTCACCCGGCAGATGAGGGATAATCCCTATACAAATACAGTATAAAAGATCGTTTTTAATAAACTTACTATTACGGAGCATTTGTTGAAACGCTCAGTTCAGGTATGAGAGTTGTCAGCTATCAGGAACAATGTATATCGGACTACCATACCGGCAAGGAAATATCCTTTCCCCGGATTTCTTCTGCGGTTACCGTCGGTTCCTATGACGGCGTCCATGCCGGTCATCGGAAAATAATCGGGCGAATGGTCGATATCGCCTCGGACCGGCACGTTCGAAGTGTTGTCGTGACGTTTGAACCCCATCCCCGGCAGGTTGTCAACCGTGACCCCGGGGACGGCATCAGGCTTTTGAGCCTTCTCGACGAGAAAGCTACGCTTATCGAAAGCCTCGGTGTTGCATGGCTCTTTGTTATAAAATTTGACAGTGTGTTTGCTGCACAGAGTTCCGAGTCGTTTATACAGCGGGTTCTGCTCGACAGGATCGGTGCCCGCCATGTCGTTATCGGCTATGATCACGGTTTTGGACGAGACCGCCAGGGCGGCGTGCAAACCTTGTGCAGGATGGCCGGGGAGAATAATTTCGAGGTGACGGTGGTTGATGAAGTACGTCTTGTTTCCGAGCATTTTTCAAGCACAAGAATACGGAAACTGCTGCTTGAAGGCCGTATAAGCGAAGCGAATGTTTTTCTCGGTGCACCCTACCTTGTTTCAGGATGCGTCGTCAATGGTGCCAAAAAAGGTCGTGAAATCGGATTTCCCACGGTCAACATCGATATCGGAAGTTCTTTGAAGCTGCTGCCGAAGTTCGGTGTCTATATCGCCGAGACTACCATTGACGGACGTGAATATAAGGCAATGATGAATATCGGGATCAGGCCTACTCTTGCCGTTGATCCTGCACCGGTGGTGGAGGCGTATATATTGGGTTACTCAGGGGATTTGTACGGCAGGAGGTTGACGTTCCGACTGCTCGACAGGTTGCGGGACGAGATGCGTTTTCCCTCGTTTGAGGCTTTGCGGGAGCAATTGATCAGAGATAAAAAAGTTGTGGAGCAATATCGGAAATAATGCTATATTCCTGATCTTGCGATTCTAAACAATAAATCACCGGCCATGAGTGTCACCAAGGAAATCAAGACAGCCACTATCAAGGAATTCGGCGGTTCTGAACAGAATACAGGGCAGACCGAAGTGCAGATTGCTCTTTTCAGTAAACGTATCAATGATCTTACGGGGCATCTGAAAACGCATCCCAAAGACAAGCACTCCCGGCACGGTTTGCTCAAACTCGTGGGAAAAAGAAAAAGCCTGCTGACCTATCTTAAAAAGACCGATATTGAACGGTACCGCAAGGTTCTTGCCGATCTGGACCTTCGTAAGTAACAGATTTTTTTGCCGCGTTTCAATGGTTCCCGACGGCGCCCTGGAGAACTGTTTTCTTGACGAATTTAACTGTACAGAACAATGTTGGAAAGCATGACTGGTTTCGGGAGTGCGGAAGATGTAAGGGACGGTGTTTCTGTTACCGCTGAAGTCCGTTCGGTCAATAACCGGTTTGCCGAGATCAGCGTCAAGCTTCCCCGACAGTTTTCATCCTATGAGCTTGAGGTAAGGGATCAAATACGTTCCATTCTGCAAAGGGGAAAAGTATCTGTTTTCGTTCAGGTAAAACTGGATGAGGAAAAGCGTGTGCCGATAACAGTCAATCGCGAAAAAACCAGAGCACTGAGAGAAGTTCTCGACATTGTCCGTCTTGAGGCCGGTATCGAGAGTCCTGTTCTTCTCGAGCATATTTTACGTTTTTCAGAGATATTCGATTCCGATACGTCGCTTCTCGAAAAAAACGAACAGATATGGCCCCTGGTAAGGGAGACATTACACCGGGCTGTAGACGGAATGAAGAAAATGCGGCTTCAGGAAGGCGAAGAGCTTGCAAGGGATATACTGGAAAGGATTGCGTCCATCAATACCGAGCTGGAGGAAATCCAGGTTTTGTCAAGGGACAACGTGAGCTCGGCACGGGAGCGTATGTCGGACAAAATTGCTGCCATGACCGGCAACGATGTCGCGTACAGTAGAGAGCGGCTTGAAATGGAGCTGGTTATGATGTCCGACAAACTCGATATCACAGAAGAGTGTATCCGCTTTGCGAGCCATAACAAGTTTTTTGTTGATGAGATGATGAGTGACGGAAGCGGATCGGGCAGAAAACTGAATTTTCTGCTTCAGGAGCAGTTGAGAGAAGCGAACACGATAGCATCGAAATCACAGAATGCCGATATTTCCCAGAAAATAGTGTTTGTCAAGGAGGAGCTGGAAAAAGTTCGTGAGCAGCTGCAGAATATAGAGTAGGGAAGAATTGTTGATCTGTTGATTTGTTTATTTGTTGAATTGTTTGAAGACGCCTGAATAAATTGGTGGCGATGCCATCGATGTCTCTTTCAGGACGGGATCACTTGTCTTTGAAGTATACGTGCCCCGTGGAAAGAGTCATGCTGAAAGGCCGGGATTCGAAAGAGAAAGGAAGATGAGCGATAAGCCAGGTAAATTGATCGTTTTTTCGGCACCATCCGGTGCCGGGAAGTCAACAATCGCCAAAAAGGTTCTGGAACGGGTAGAGGGGCTTCGATTCTCCGTATCCGCAACAACAAGAGTGAAGCGGGAAGGGGAAGTTGACGGGATACATTATCATTATCTGACAAGAGACGCGTTTGAAGAGAAAATCCGGCACGGCGGTTTCATTGAATATGAATATTTCTTTGGTAATTACTACGGAACGCTTCTTGACAAGACCGAAAAGGCAATGGCCGTTGGCAGACATCTTCTGTTCGATCTTGATGTCAAAGGCGCGCTCTGTCTCAAAGAACGTTTCCCCGAAAACGCGCTACTGATTTTTATCAAGCCTCCTTCACTCGGGGAACTTGAAAGGAGACTGCTCTTGCGTGAGAGCGAAGACGAACATTCGTTGAAACAGAGGCTCGAGCGGGCCGGCTTTGAGCTTGCACAGGCGCACCGGTTTGACCGGGCGGTTGTCAACGATGATCTTGACCGTGCAGTTGAAGAGGTGACAGCGGTCATTACGGAATTTCTGTCGAAACAATAAACCCATGCAACACTATGTCTGTCAAGCCGGTAGATCTGAATGAACTGAGGTCTAAACACGACAACCTGTATGAAACGGTTGTCGCCATTTCGAAGAGAGCCAAAGAGATCCATGAAGAGGAGCGTGCTGAACTTGAGGAAAAGCTTCTGCCCTACAAGGAGATGATCCGCAATCCTACAAGCGAGTCGGAGTCAGACAAGGTTTTTCCGGAGCAGGTGGCTATCAGCCTCGAATTTGAAGCCCGCAATAAAACCGCTCAAAGGGCGATCAGCGAGTTTCTCGGAGATAAATTTGATTATGTCCTTGAAGAGAAAACAGAGGGCAAGAAAGCTCAGGAAAGCAAAAAAAATGAAACTGACGGGGATTAACCAGATTACGCTCAGGGTCAATGATGTAAGGGCGGCTGAAAACTTCTATGTCGGCATTCTCGGCATGAAGGTCGAGTACCGGGCAGGTGCAAATATATCCTACCTGAGAGTTCAATCGGATATGATCGTTCTTGTCAAGGCGGAAACGCCTGGTGTTCCGGAAGCCCGCGACATCAGGGTGGATCATTTCGGTTTCAGGCTATCGACAGACGCTGAAGTTGACCGTGCAGCGGAGTATCTGCAGGAAGAGGGAGTGCATCTGGTGACCAGGCCCGCGCAGCGCAGGGAAGGAAGAGCATTTTTTGTGATGGACCCGGATGGAAACCTTATCGAGTTCTATTCGATGAAATCCAGGGAACTCGACGCCTCCGATGAGACTATCGACAGTACGTCCCCGGAACAGCTCGCTGCCGGTTCCAGAAAAAAAATGGCTGAAGGAACTTCGGGCAGAAAAACCAGGAGAAGCAGAAAATAGGTGGAAAAAGCCATGGCTTCCGACTCGCTGGAAAAGATCCGGGTTATTTTCGGAGATGAGATGCGCGGCGTCCGGGCTGAACTGGATGCATGCAGGGCGCACATTACCGCCTGTGCGGAATCGGGGGAAGGTTCCACCGGGGATACCGGTTGGCAGCGCAAGCTGATCATGCGGCTTGAAGAGTGTCGTGAGAGGCTACGGGGGCTTGCCGGTATGCTGGAATCGCTGGATGAAGAGCGGCGTACTGCCGAAAAAGATGTTGCCGAAACTATCGAGCTGCTGTATAGAGCGTTTCCCGGCTCTCTTACCGATGGTGGCGACGACGATTATTCCGCATCGTCCATCAGTCCGCTTGCCTGACCACCTGCAATTATTTCTTTTGCTTCAGGATTTCTTCGGCTTCCCTCAACTGGTCGACGGTATTGATCCCTTTGATCTCGTCGGCATCGGCCGTTTGAAAGGCGCATACTTTCTCTCCATTCCGGAAACAGATCGAAAAAACGTCCGTGAGGTAGTACTCGTTCTGAACGTTGTCGTTTGTGATTTTTTTGAGAGCATCGAAAAGCGTTGCGGCTTTGAATACATACATTCCGGCATTGATTTCCCTGACAGCCAACTCCTCAGGTGATGCGTCTTTATGTTCGACAATTTTCGAGACCGTGCTGCTGTTGTTCCGGCGAATAATTCTCCCGTACCCTGCCGGATTGTCCAGACTGGCAGTAAGAACCGTTGCGGCGGCGTTTTCCCGGCGGTGACTCTTGACGAGATTGTTGAGTGTCGAAATGCTTACAAGAGGAGCGTCACCCGAAAGAATGATAATGTCTCCCGGGAAAGAGCCAAGATGTTTTTCGGCCTGCATGACTGCGTGACCGGTGCCGAGCTGGGGTTCCTGAAGCGCCCATTGTACGTCATGATGGAGGGTCGCCTCCATGACTTTTTCGGCCTGGTGCCCGACAATCAGTACTATTGAATCCGGATCGAGGCTTTTTGATTTTTCAATGACGTGTTCGATAAGCGTTTTGCCATTAGCCTTATGCAGGACTTTAGCCTGATCGGATTTCATTCTGGTGCCTTTACCGGCCGCCATGACAATGATTGCTAAGGGCATGGTATGGGGGATGGTTGATTTCTCATACGGTTGAACGGTTGTCGTATCAGAGTGTGTTTGCTTCATCACCGGCAAGGTGGCGGCGTTTGGGATTGTTATGGCTGTCGACAATGAGAATTACCGGCTTGAATGATTTTGCTTCCTCTTCATCCACTTCGGCAAACGCCATGATGATGATCTGGTCACCCGGAAGCGCGCATCGGGCAGCCGCCCCATTCAACTGGATCTCTTTCGAGCCAGGTTTCCCCTCTATGATATATGTTTCGAAACGTGCTCCATTGTTGTTGTTCACACAGAGAACTTTCTCGTTCGGCAGCATATTGGCGAGTTCCAGCAATTCACTGTCAATCGTTATGCTCCCTTCATACTCAAGGTCTCCGCTTGTTACAACGGCGTTGTGAATTTTTGATTTCAGCAAATGTAATTTCATCTGAAAAGCGGGTTTGTTTCTGCTTTACTGCTCGATGTCGGTCTCACCGCTTGCTTTGAAGATGGTATAATTTTTGAGCGATTCATCACTTTCAAAACCGTATCCCCTGATCGTTTCATTCTTTTTTTCAATGACGACATACCTGTCGGACCAGAGTTTTTTTGTTTCAGCAAGCCGTTTTATGTAATCGGTTTTCAGAGTACCGTCTTCGGACGTTAGTACGACGGAGTTAAACGCTTCCATGTCATTGTTGTCATACACCGTGGCTTTTTCTGCTGTAAGCGTGGACGATACAGCACCGGTGCTGTCGAAATACGTAACCTTCACTCCGTTGTTGAGATGACGGGTGATAATATCGTTTTTTTTATATTCCGCAAAATGTTCTGCAGAGACAATTGCGTGTATTCTGTCTTTTCGGAATATTTGCATGCTGACATTCCAGCTTTCCTGGACCGGTTGCTGGTCGCCCAGGAAACGTGTGTCAGGTGTATGTCCCGGCCGGTCCTGCATGCCGCAGCCTATGCAGCCAAGCAGAAGCACTGTGCCGGATACACGAAGCATGAAAAAAAAGAGACGGGTATGCAGCGGAATGTTGAACCATGCCGTCGCATACCCGGCAATACAATCTCGATGTTTCAGGTCGCGGTTATTTGATTTTATTGATGACCTTGAAGGTGATGTCATGAGCACTATCTCCCCAGATCAGTGCCTGTTTGTCCAGAATAACTGAAAATCCTTCTTTCTGGGCGATAGTCTGAACTGTTTTAATGAGCTTCTGACGGATAGGAGCAAAGAGTTCAGCTTTTTTCTTGTCAAGTGCGCCGTTCGGCCCGAATTTTTCCATCTGGAACTTCTGGAGCTCTTTCAGTTTCTGACTCAGTTCTTTTTCTTTCTGTTCCCGCTGTGCCTTGGTCATGCCCTTTGCTTTTTTCTGATAACCTGCCAGAGCGGTTTCGTAACTTGTTTTCATTTTTTTGAAACTTTGTTCCCACTGGGAACTGGTCGCTTTCAGAATGTTTTCGGCCTTCTTTGTTTCCGGCATTTGGCTGATGACCTTCGAAACATCGACAACACCGGTTTTCTGGCTCCCGGGAGCAGCAACTGCCGATGGAATGGAGATAAACAGGCTGAGGACCAGGGTCGTGATCATCGTGTACGTAAGAGACATAAAGGGAGCGTTTCCGTAAATCTTTTTCATGGTTGAATCATTGGTTTTGTTGAAATATTACCGTGCGGTACCTCCATATCAGGATTCTGAAAAGGTAATAATTCCACTGTAAAAAACTATACCTCTCTCCCTGCATCGTTGAGGTTGTGCAGGTTATGCTTATGCGATGGCTGCTCCAGAGTCGCATACTGGTAGGACGTCAGATCATAACGTATCATGTGCCTTCTGATGAATAAGGAAAGAACAGGGGGAGATTTTACGATGTCCTAAATTGAGCGATTGTCGAGCATGCCACAGATGCAAGGCACAGGGAATGCCGCTGTAGTGATCTACCGCAAGTTTCCTGTAACGAAGCAGATGTGGTATGATCGGCAATCCCGAAGGGTTTCAACAAATGCGGTTCTTTATCTGTTTTCACGTTCACCCTGCAGATGAGGGATATTCTCTATAAAAATATAGTATAACAGATTGTCTTTGATAAACTTACTATTATGGAGCAGTTGTTGAAACGCTCAGTTTAGGGATGTTTTTCTGAACATCTGTCCGGGCAGTTGTTCGGCAAGACGCTTCAGCTCCAGTTCAAAAAGGAGAACCAGAAGCTCGGACGGGTCCATGGATGTGTTTTCCGCCAGCACATCGATGTGTATCGGATCGGGACCAAGATGGTCAAGAACTGTTTTTTCGTCTCCGGTTACCTGTGCGGCCCCGATCGTTTTTGCCGGTTTGTCCGACCGGGAAAATGACGGGATCAGTTCTGCGGTGATATCATCGACACTGGTGACAAGTTTTGCATGACCTTTTTCAATGAGGCTGTTTGTGCCTGCCGACGTTCTGGAGAAAATGCTGCCGGGGACGGCAAACACCTCCCTGTTCTGGTCAAGAGCAGAATAGGCTGTAACAAGGGAGCCGCCTTTCAGATCGGATTCGACAACGACCGTTCCCCGGGAAATACCGGCGATAAGACGGTTTCTTCGGGGAAACTTGCCCGGTGATATCGTGCTTCCGATCCACTCTTCGGAAAGGAGGGCGCCTTCGTCGATAATTCGGGGCCACAGCTTGCCCGATGGATCCGTATGCGGATTATCCACTCCTCCTGCAAGGAATGCAATGGTTCTTCCCTTGTGTTCCAGCGTTGTTCTGTGGGCGATCATATCAATACCATAGGCCAGCCCGCTTACAATGGTGAAGCCTTCGGCCGCAAGTCCGCTGCAGATAAGCTCTGCAGCCTTTTTCCCATAGAGTGACGCTTTTCTTGTCCCGACGACAGCGATACACGGTTGATGGGCGGCGCCGGCATTTCCCCGGACAAAAAGGCATGGCGGCGGATCATAGATTTCTTTCAGGAGGGGCGGATAGAGAGGAGCTTCAATGGTGATGATGTCGGCATTGTGGCGTTCGAGGAGTTTGAGTTGCTGTTCGGCTTTTTTAACGGCATGTGCAAGAGAGTGCGGATTGCGGAAAAACGCTGCAACAGAGTCGGCCACCTTCCTGCCTATGCCGGGGAGGCGGGCAAAATCGTCTGCCCGTGCCTGGAAAAACGACGGAGTATAACCGAAATGGCGGGTAATCGTGTTTATTCTCGTCGGGCCAAGACCAGGAACCTGCGAAAGGACAAGAAGAAGTTTTTTTCCTGCATCCTCGTTTCCTGAACCGTTAAAAATCACGTTTCATGAGCTTGAGGGCAATTCCTTTGAGATATTCCCGGCCCTCCTGGTAAGGCAGGGAATCAACAGCCCTCAGTGCTTCTTCGGTATTGTTGTTGATCAGCTGCCGGGCTTCATCGAGAACGCCGCACCGTTCATAGATTTCCTTGATTTCAGGGACACGGTCGGGTGAAATGCCGTTCTTGTCCATGATGGACTGGAGCAGTTCTTTTTCTTTCCCTGTCGAGAGTTCAAGAGACCGCAGCAGGAGGTAGGTTTTTTTCCCTTTTATGACATCCCCGCCGGGGACCTTGCCGGATTTGCCCTCTTCTGCCATGATGTCGAGATAGTCATCCTGTACCTGAAAAGCCTGTCCGATTTTGTTGCCGAACAGAACAAGCTTGCCGATCTGTTCATGATCGGCATTTCCCACAATGCCGCCGGCTTCGAGAGATGCCGAGATAAGGCGCCCGGTTTTTTTTGCGATCATGTCGAGATAGTCTGCAATTGTCGCATGCTTGCTCTGTTCGAGATTCATGTCGATAGCCTGGCCTTCACATATCGTGATGTTGGCATCGTTGAGTATGTGAACAAGTTCATTATGCCGGTCCGTTCTTGTATGGAGCGCGCATTCGTATGCGTATGCGATCATCACATCGCCTGAGAGAATGGCTGCGGTGGTGTCCCATTGCTTGTGGATCGTCGGTCTGCCGTGCCGCAGATCCGCGTGGTCCATTATGTCATCGTGCACAAGGGTGAAATTGTGGAGGATTTCAATCGCAAGGGCAGTGTCCATTGCGTTGTCAGAGGAGCCTGACACAGCTTCACAGGCAAGAAGCGTCAGGACGGGCCGAATTCTTTTTCCCTTGCCGCTGAGAATGTAACGAACCGGTTCGTAAAGACTTGCCGGAGAATCTTTGGTGAAACACTGTTCCAGAGCATCGTTGATGCTGTTGTAATAGCGGCGGTATTTCTGTTCCACCTGTTCAAGGGTTACACTGATATCCATTTCGGCTCTATCCTTATATTATTGATATGCTGGTTTTTTTCAGTTGCTGAATGTTTTGTGCCCCGACCAGGAACATCACTGCCCTGAGATCGTTCATCCACGTCACAATGGTTTCTTCAAGCACGCCTTTATGGAGTGCTTTGAGCATCATGCCTGCCGAACCGCATATATCGGCACCAAGAGCGATCGCTTTTGCAATGTCGATTCCGTTCGAGATTCCTCCTGAAGCCACAATTCCGGTTCGGCGAAAACGGGATTCCTTTTCTTTGAGTTCGGCTATGCCGGTGAGGCATCTTGCTGTGGGAATGCCCCAGTTCAGGAGTTCGGGGAGAGCGGAAGGACTGAATCTCCGGTCGTGTTCGAATTGCTGGAGGTATCGTTCTTCCTCGACCTTTTGCCAGCTTATTCCGCCGGCTCCGGCCACATCGATAATCTGTACTCCGGCCTCACAAAGTCTGGCGGCGGTCGAGGAGGATATGCCGCAGCCAACTTCTTTTGCTATCACCGGCACCGGCAGAGTCGAGGTGAGTATCTGCAGCCTGCTGAGAAAATTTTTGAAATTTGTGTTGCCTTCAGGCTGAAAAAGCTCCTGGGCAGGATTGAGGTGGACAATCAGGCCGTCTGCACGGATAATATCGATGAGAAGCTCGAGCTCGCGACCCGAAAGCCCCTTTGCAACTTCCGAAGCCCCTATGTTTGCCAACAGGGGAATTGTCGGTGCTTCCTGGCGGACAACACTGAAGCTCTGGCGGTAAGCATCGTTTTCCAGCGCCTGGCGCATGCTGCCTACTCCGAGGGGAATGTTAAGCTGCTCGGCGGTAGATGCCAGTGAACGGTTGAGGTCCTCCGCGCGGGCGTATCCGCCTGTCATGGATGAGATCATGAACGGATAGGCTATTGTGCGGTCGAGGAAGCCGGTGGACAGGTCGATGTCGCAGAAGTTGATTTCCGGTGCTGCATTGTGCGTGAATTCATACCGTTCGAAACCGGTGGTTCTGGTATCGAAGCCAACGGGTCTGTTCAGGCAGGTTTCAACATGGCTCTGCTTGCGGTCGGTCGTTATGTTTCTGGAATCGTTCATCCCGACAGGAAGAGAATGACGTTTTGTTTGTGCCTTGGCGATTGAAAACTATAACTTACAATGTAATATTCTATTGCAACAAACATTCACCCGCAATCCGATAATTGCCTGCAGCCGCATTCCCGCAGCCGATGTTTTCCACACCGGATGCAGCCGCGATCGAGTTATGTTCAGGACATTGTTTTCCATAGCGTTGCGTCACCTGTTCGGCAGGAGACGACAGACATTGACGACAATTGCAGGTGTTGCGGTCAGTACGATGGCGCTTATTACAACGATAGCATTGACCAGGGGGTTGCTGGATTCGTTTGTCGAGACGATTGTCGACGTTGCACCCCATATTACGATCAAGGGAGAGTCCATGAGGAAACTGCCGTCGGACCTTCTCAGTGACCCGGATGCGCTTCGCCTCGCATTTGTCGAGGAGAATATACAAAAAGAGGAGCGAAAAGAGGTGCGCAACTTCAGGCAGGTTATGGGAATACTGGGTTCGGCGGATTATTCGGAAGAGATAACAGCTGTATCACCTTACGTCGAGTCAAGGGTGATTGTCATAAAAGGGAATAAAAACAGGCCTCTTTCCCTCAAAGGCGTCATGATTGAACAGGAAAACGCTATCAGCGGCATTCGGGACAGGCTTACTGACGGCAGCCTTTCGTTTTTTAAAAGGACTCCCAATGCCGTTATGGTAGGCAGGACGATTGCCGAGGATATGAATCTCGTGCTGTACGATGAAGTGACCATTGTTCCTCCTTCCGGACCTGCCCGTCAGTACAAGGTCACCGGTATCTTCTTTTCCGGAGTCAATGCTGTCGACAATACGCTCTTTGTATCGCTGAAAGCAGGTCAGATTCTGGAAGCCCTTCCGGCAGACAAGGTTTCCGGGATCGGACTCAAAGTTGCCGATCCCCTCGATAACCAGACCCTTGCCCGTAAACTTGAGAATGTTACGGGTTACCGCTGCGTTACCTGGCAGGAAGAAAATGCAAGCGTTTTATCGCTTTTCAACCGTATCGGCTATATCGTCATTTCCCTTGTCGCATTTGTTGCAGTCGTCTCCGGTTTCGGCGTTGCCAATATCCTGGTAACGACAGTGTTTGAGAAAAGCCGTGACATTGCGATCATGAAATCCTACGGTTTCCCTGCAGGCGCGCTTGTCGGTATGTTTATCCTGGAAGGAGTTCTGGTCGGATTTGCGGGAGCGATTATCGGCGGATTCCTTGCAACCGGCTCGATGAGCTTTCTCGAAAACCTGCCGGTTCAGGGTGCACAGGGCCCGATAACCAGAACAGGATTCAGCATGTCGTGGAATCCGGTATACTTCGTGTTTGTCATCTTCCTTACGGTCTTTATCAGTACGATAGCAGCTACGATCCCGTCCGCCAGGGCGGCAAAGCTGGAGCCGGTACAGGTCCTGCGCGACAGCAGCTTGTGAGGGGGCCTCTATTATTTATTGCGCGATTCAATTGTTGCGTTGATCCCGACTTGTCGGGATCGAAATCCTCATTTCCCGACTCTATGCGGACTCCGTTCGCCTTGCATCCCGATGCAATCGGGACTCATCACAATAAATAGAGGCCCCCTTTGTTATCAGTCCTCTTTAGGCAGGATATAGGT
The DNA here is from genome assembly GCA_028280025.1 of Chlorobium sp. GTDB lineage: Bacteria > Bacteroidota > Chlorobiia > Chlorobiales > Chlorobiaceae > Prosthecochloris. The sequence goes on from JANQMO010000040.1 coordinate 16,435, forward strand.
CCTATAGGACTTATGGGACCTATAGGACCTATAGAATAAAGACTCCCAAAGTTAGTCAGTGCTCACAGCATAGCCTCAAACACCTCAACACCTCAACACCTCAACACCTCAACACCTCAACACCTCAACACCTCAACAATTCAACACCGTCCCTCTTCATCCCGTCTTGAGGTGTATCTTCTCCGGATGCTGCAGCAGGTAGAGCTTGTAATACAATCCTTTATCCGCAAGAAGCTGCTGATGTGATCCGCTTTCCCTTATGATCCCTTTGTGCATGACCAGTATTCTGTCGGCGTGCTGTACGGTTGAAAGACGGTGTGCGATAATGATGGACGTGCGGTTTTTCATCAGCTTTTCCGTTGCGGCTTCTATAAGCTGTTCTGTTTCGGTGTCGACCGAACTGGTGGCTTCGTCAAGGACAAGGATTTCCGGATTATAGAGCAGCGCCCGGACAAAGGCGACAAGCTGTTTCTGGCCTGCGGACAGGCCGGAGCCGTTTTCCTTGACATGATAGTCATATCCGCCGGGCAGTTTTTCTATGAAACGGTCAGCGCCGACAATTGCTGCAGCGCTTCGGATTTCTTCAGGAGTGGCGTCCGGTTTGCCGAATGAGAGGTTTTCCCTGATGGTTCCCGAAAAGAGAAAAACATCCTGCATAACGACACCGACCACTTTTCGAAGGGATTCTTCGGGAATTCTCGAAATATCCGTTCCATCAATCGTGATCGTGCCTTTCTGAATCCCGTAGAGTTTCGAAAGGACGTTGATGATCGTTGTTTTACCGCTTCCTGTCGAGCCCACGATCGCTATTTTTTCGCCCCGTTTGACCGTCAGGGAGATGTCCCTGAGTATCCAGTTGTTTTCAGTATATGCGAACCAGACGTTGTTGAAGGACAATTGATCCCGGAACGTGTCTATCACGTGAGGATTGGCGGGTTCACGGGCCGTATCGGTCTCTTCGAGCAGCCTGAAAATTCTGTCTGAGCTTGCAAGGGATGTCTGAAGAACGTTGAAGCGGTCGGACAGATGCTGCAGAGGACGAAAAAAAAGCCAGATGTACTGTACGAAAGAGACAACGGCGCCGAGGGTTATGGTTCCTTTGAGCATGCTTGCGCCGCTGTACCAGACAACAAGGCCTGCCGCCGTCGAGCTGAGCAGTTCGATAAGGGGATAGTAAACCGAGAAGTAAAAAACGGTTTTGATGTTTGCTTCCCTGTACTCCCGGTTGATCGATGCATGTTTTTCCAGTTCGCTGTCACCCCGGTTGAAAAGCTGCACGATGGTCATGCCGGCAATACGCTCCTGAAAAAAGGAGTTCAGGCGGGCAAGGTGGCCTCTCACATCCTGAAATGCCTTTCTTACTTTGGACTTGAACGTTATCGTCGCATAGATCATGACCGGCAGTACACCGAGGACAATCAGGGTCAGCCTCCAGTCGATGAAAAACATGAGGATGACGATAAAGAGCAACTGCATGAAATCGCCGATGATCGTCACCACTCCGCTCGAGAGCATTTCGTTGAGCGCCTCGACGTCATTGGTCGCCCGGGTGATAAGCCTGCCTGCCGGATTCCGGTCGTAGAACCGTACCGAAAGCTTCTGGAGGTGTTTGAAAATATCCATTCGGAGATTCAGTACGGCTTTCTGGCCGAGGAGCTGTGTCAGGTAGGTCGAGGCGAACTGTTTTATGCCGTCAAGCAGGATAATGCCCAGGAGCAGGAGACTGATATAGCCGAGCCCGCCGATATTGCCGGGAGTGATGTAGTCGTCGATGGCTATTTTAGTGATGTATGGCCTCAACGGCCCGAGAACAGCGCCTGCGAATGTTATGAGAATTGCAGAAAAAAGAAGGCCTTTATAAGGTTTTACATAGGAAAAAAGGCGCCTGATGATCTTTCGGTCCGCGGACTTCTTCCTTCCCGCATTCAGCAGTTCGTCCTGCTGTTGCTGAAATCCTTTTTTCTTTTCTTTTTCCTCGTTCATGCAATCACTCTTCGTCCTCTCGCAAGGAATCGATTCTCGATGTTATTTCCCGGGTGAACGTATCGGCAAGCTGTTCTGCCCTCGAGAGGCTCGGTGCTTCGGTATAGATTCTGAGGGCCGGTTCGGTATTCGAGGGTCTCAGATGCACCCATTCGTCCGGAAAATCGAGCTTCAGACCGTCCAGGGTACTCTTCGAGGCGTGACGATATCCGGAAGCAATTTCGTTCATGATCCCGGTGAGATTGTCCGGTTTTTTTGCAAGCCGGACCTTCTTTTTTACCATATGATATTCCGGAAACAGCTTTCTGAAGTCCGAAAGGTTCCGGTTGTGCTCATTCTCTTCCCGCCAGCGGGTGAATGCCTGCAGGAAGAGCGCCGTTCCCACAAGCGCATCCCGGCCGTAATGCAGCTCGGGCAGGATGATCCCGCCGTTGCCTTCACCGCCGATGACGGCTTTTTTTTGTTTCATAACGGCAACGACATTGGCTTCACCGACTTTTGCACTGTGGCACTCCTGATGGTGTTTTTGTGCTATGTCACGCAGGGCGCGGCTGCTTGAAAGGTTGTTGACCACCGGTCCCTTTTTGTGGCGCAGGTAAAAATCCGCGCAGGCAACAAGAGAATACTCTTCACCGAAAAGAGAGCCATCCTCAGAGACAAGCGCCAGCCGGTCGACGTCCGGATCGACGACGACGGCAAGGTCACAAGCGGTTTCTTTCAATGCGGCAACAGTGGCCGCGAGATGTTCTGCAAGCGGTTCCGGATTTCTTGGAAAGATACCGGTGCCGCTGCAGTTGATTGTCTCGATCTTTTCGGCTCCAAGCCGGCGGCATAATTCCGGAACGATTTCCGATCCAGCGCCCTCGACAGCATCGATCAGAATGCGGTATCGCTGAGCAGCTATTCTTTCGGTGTCTATACAGGGAAGGGCGAGGATCCGGGAGATATGCTCACTGTCGCAGTTCTGTTTCTGTTCGATGTTTCCCACCGTTTCCCAGCCGGCAGGTGAAAACTGCTGTTGTGTGAAAATATCAAGGAGTGTATCGAGCTGTTCCTGAGTGAGAAATTCACCATTGCGGTCGAGAAGTTTCAGGGCGTTCCACTCAACCGGATTATGCGATGCGGTGATGATGATGCCGCCGTCGGCATGTTCGGCCGTTGTAGCAAGTTCGACTGTCGGTGTTGTTGCGATACCGATGTCGACAATGCTGCAGCCGCACAAGGCCATGGTCCCGCATATCAGGGAGTTGATTGCTCGTCCTGTAGGTCTGGTGTCCCTGCCGATGACTACTTTCGGTTTTTGTGCGGCAGGAGAGCCGGTACTGCATTGTGACTGCCGTTCTCTGCAAAGCCATGTTGCATATGCCTGTGCAAAGGAAACCAGCTCCGAGGGGGTAAGGCTTTCTCCCACAATACCACGGATGCCCGATACACTGATCATCAAGCTCATGAGGGAATGTTTTGGCGTTGACGGTGCTGTCCGGTTTTCATGGTACGTATAGCCGGTTTTTGTGGCGGATGTCCTTCTGCAGTTACTGAATGTCAGGCGGAACAAGCTCTCCGGAGAGTTTGTCCCGGTTCAAGTCAAAAACTGTGGCAATATAGCTAAAAGTGGCTGAAGGCTAAGGCGGGGACATCGATTTCTTCATTGGTTTTGGATTCCGGGGGGTGAATATTTTTTGAAAAGTATGAAGCGGTTTTATATATTTAAAGCCTTTTAATGCTAACCTGATTGGGGGTTGATCAGGGGTTGCCGTTGACAGAGACTGCCTTGTTCAGGCAGGTTGCAGCGGTTTCCGGATCTCCTTGCAATTGTTTATTTGAAAAACGTTTTATGCCATTACACAAATCAGCTGAAAAAAGGCTTCGTCAGTCGGCACGCCGCAATGAAAGGAACCGAGCCCGGAAAAAAGAACTGAAAGTGCTTCTGAAGAATGTCCAGAAACTGATCGACACCAACGCCGACAAAGCTGAGGTAGAAGCCGCATACCGGCAGGCAATTCAGAAACTGGACCGGCTGGGGATCAAGCGCTATATACACCCGAACAAGGCGTCACGTAAAAAATCCCAGCTTTCGAGGATGCTCAACAAGTATGTGAAGGCAGAGTAGATCTGCATCCTTTTTCCCTCTTTTTCATCTTATCTGTCTGTTGCCGCCGGTACCTGGTTCCTCTGCGGGAGGCGGCTGCTGCCCGTATCTATCGAGACGTTCATGTATGCATATTTACAAGGTGAGCTGGTAGACGCATCTGCTGAGGATGCTGTTGTGGAAGTGAACGGTGTGGGTTACTCTCTGCATATTTCAGGAGCATCCTATCATCAATTGCCCGAGCCGGGTTCGGCGGTGCGGCTGCTTGTACATCTCTATGTCAAGGAAGATATTCTTCAGCTCTACGGTTTTATTGACGAGGAGGAGCGTCAGCTTTTCAGGCTGCTGCTTTCTATTTCCGGAGTGGGGCCGAAACTCGCACTTGCCATTCTCTCCGGTCTTCACGTCCGGGATATTCATGAATCCATACTCTCCAATATGCCTGAACGGTTTCAAGGCATCAGCGGTGTAGGAAAAAAGACGGCGGCCAGGATAGTGCTTGAGCTGAGGGACAGAATTCTGAAACTTCATCCGCCCGGTACGGGAAAACCGCCGGTAAGCATGACGGATAAACGTGTGCATGACGACGCCGTCAGCGCACTTGTTACGCTTGGCTTTCCAAAAGCATCCGCCAGGAATGCGGTGGCGGCCTCGATCGATGCTCTTGGCGGTTCGGAGGTTGAAGATGTGGTGAGGGAGGCGCTGCGTGCCCTGCAGCGTCCTTGACGGCGATGGTGAAAACAATGAAGCAGGCCGAGTGAATTATCAGGAAGCTATCGATTTTCTGTTTCCCCTGCGCCGGTTCGGCATGAAACCGGGGCTTCTGCGGGTAGATGAGCTGATGCAGCGTGTTGCCGGGCCGCACAAACGGCTCGGAACGGTCGTTCACATTGCAGGGACGAATGGAAAAGGTGCGGTTGCTTCCGCACAGGCTGCCATCTGGAGCGCAGCCGGTTACCGTACAGGCTTGTATACGTCGCCGCATCTGTCATCCTATACCGAGCGAATCCGCGTAGACGGTACCCGGATATCCCCCCGGCAGGTTGCAGAATACTGCACAGCTCTGAAGGAGGCGGTTACTCTTGCCGAAGCGACTTTCTTCGAGGCTACGACGGCGATAGCCTTCATGCATTTTGCCGCCATGGATGTGGATGTTTCGGTTATTGAAGTTGGTATGGGAGGACGGCTGGACGCGACCAATGTCGTTGAGGCCGACTATGTGATCATTCCCAGTATCAGCAGGGACCACACCGGCTGGCTTGGCAACACGATCGAGGAGATTGCCGGAGAGAAAGCTGCCGTGATCACTCATGGCGCGAGGGTCTATACCGCAGTCGAGGATGATTCGGCTCTGAACGTGATACGTGAGCGTGCAGAGGCTGTCGGAGCGGCTGTTGTAACGCTTGAAGAGACAGCAGGAATTGATGTGCATTCGGTGGAGTTGGGACGGCTGGTGTTTTCCATCGAAACCGCCGGGAGGTCTTTGGTGAATCTCCAGGCACCTGTCACCGGAGGGTTTCATGTTACAAACCTTTCTCTTGCAGTTCTTCTGGCCATCGATGCGGGAATCGAAGAAGACGCAATAAGGCAGGGTCTGTTATCGTTTTCGGAAACCGGTTACCGGGCAAGGCTCGAACGTTTGTCGCGAGAGCCCGATATTGTGGTTGATGTTTCACACAATCCGGATGGAATTGAAAAAAGCGTCAGTGTCATGTGCGGATTACGTGACGGTTACCGTGACGTATACGTTATCCTCGGGCTTGTCCGTGACAAGGAGACTGACGAGATCGTCCGCCGCCTCAAACCGCTGACGGATACCGTTATTGCCGCCGGTATGCAGTCGGAAAGGGGGATGGAGGCAGAAGAACTGGCTGAACGCTGCCGCTCGGAGGGCTTTGGGGTACCCTGTGCAGGGACGCTTCAGGAATCGCTGGACTATGTCGCCGAGGTGGCGGACAAAGAGGACCTTGTCCTGATAACCGGCTCATTTTACCTTGCCGGAGAAGCACTGGACCTGTTGAAACAATAACATCCGAGGCGCATTGCCATGACTTGTCACATTGATGATGTTCACTGCTTTTTTCAGGAAAAATGATATATTATCATCAGTACATGCTCCTACGCTCATGCTTCCATTGTTCAGAATGGTGCCCGTCAGTCAGACCATACAAGGCATCAGGTAAGGTTTTCAACGTTACAGCTTCATTTATTGCTTCTTTTCAGGCCTTTATAGCCGTCATACTCTTACCTAAACTGAGCGTTTTAACAAATGCTCTATGATAGTAAGTTTTTTAAAAACAATCTGTTATACTGTATTTTTTTTTGAGTTATTCCCTGCCTGTCGGGTGAACATGAAAATTAAGAAAGAGCCGCATTTGTTTAAACCCTTCGGGATTGCCGATCATGCCGCATCTGCTTCGTTACAGGGAACTTGCGTCCCGACACGTCGGGATACAGCGGCATTCCCTGTGCCTTGCATCTCCCCCGTGAAATCAGACCAGATATTTCACAGGGTTCGACAATCGCTCAATTTAGGTCTTATTCCATCAGTATATCGTTTGTGTATGCAGGATTTGTATGGTTCCCATCCGGTCTGTTTGCCGATTTCTCAGCTCCTTTCCGGTAGTTCCGGTGTTTCACTAACCAAAACGAGAGAGTAACAATACCATAATGTCAAACAATTCAGTTACCAAAGGTCTGGACATTAACATGCTCCAGAAAAAGAAGGTCCATGAGCTGAACGCCCTCGCCAAAGAGATCGGTGTCACTACAGCCGGGTTACGGAAAGAAGAGCTTATCTATAAGATCATCGAGGCGCAGTCGCAGAAGGGTAACAGTGCTGAAAACGGACAAGTCATGGTCAATACCGGAGTGCTTCAGGTTATCCCTGAAGGGTACGGCTTTCTGCGATCCGCCAACTACAACTATCTGTCATCGCCTGACGATATCTATGTTTCCCCATCCCAGATAAAGCGCTTCAATATGCGCACAGGCGATACGGTATCCGGTCAGGTCCGTGCACCAAAAGAGGGAGAGCGTTTTTTTGCGCTGTTGAAAATCAGTACGATCGATGGAAAGGAGCCTGAAATCACCAGGGAGCGTCCGTTTTTCGACAACCTGACGCCGCTGTTTCCCAGAGAGCGTTTAAGGCTCGAAACCACACAGAGCGAGTACTGTGGCCGGATCATGGATATTTTCACTCCAATAGGTAAAGGGCAGCGGGGGTTGATTGTCGCGCAGCCGAAGACAGGAAAGACAATGCTCCTGCAGACGGTTGCAAACGCAATCATCAGGAACCATCCGGAAGTTTATCTTATTGTACTTCTGATTGACGAGCGTCCTGAAGAGGTAACCGACATGCAAAGAAGCGTTCCGGCAGAAGTCGTGAGTTCAACATTCGACGAAGACCCTGAACGCCATGTCCAGGTTGCTGACATGGTGCTCGAAAAAGCCAAACGTCTTGTCGAGGTCGGCTCCGACGTCGTTATCCTGCTTGATTCGATAACCCGGCTGGCCAGGGCTCATAACACGATCATTCCGCATTCGGGCAAGATCCTTTCAGGGGGTATTGACGCCAACGCGCTGACCAAACCCAAAAGGTTTTTCGGTGCGGCGAGAAATATCGAGGAAGGAGGCAGCCTGACAATCATTGCTACTGCGCTTGTCGATACCGGTTCGAGGATGGACGATGTCATTTTCGAGGAATTCAAGGGAACCGGCAACATGGAGCTGGTTCTGGATCGCCGTCTTTCAGAGCGCCGTATTTTTCCTGCCATCGATATTCTCCGCTCGGGGACCAGAAAAGAGGAGTTGCTTTTCAGCCAGGAAGAGCTTTCGAGAACCTGGCTCTTGCGTAAGTATCTGGCCGACAAAAACCCGATCGAGTGCATGGAGTTCATGCGTGAAAAGATTGTGGAAACAAAGGACAACAAGGAGTTTTTCAAATATATGAACGCTTAGGGGAAAGTTTGCAGTTCTCAGTTGACGGTTTTCAGTCGGCAGTCGGCGGTCTCCAGTAAGCAGTTGGCAGTTTTCAGTCGGCAGTATGGGGAACGCGGGAGCAGTAAAGGAGTGCCTGGATGTGTGATTTTTAACTGAAGACCTAAAGTTGTAAATTTACTATACTGTTCCCCTTGCGGCGTTTCCTGCTGATGCATAAATATTATTTGTGTTTTAGGTCGGATTCCCGTATATTTTTGGCCTTTAAAACAAGAGTAAAGAACATTCGTTTATGCCTTGCGGAAAAAAAAGAAAACGGCACAAGATGGCGGTTCACAAGCGTAAGAAAATGCGCCGTAAAAACCGGCATAAAAAGCGCTTGAGATATCAGAACAAGTAACGGCCTTTTATGGTCTGCAGCTTGACAGGTTTGGTTGAGAATATAGCTCAGTTGGTAGAGCAACTGCCTTTTAAGCAGTGGGTCGAAGGTTCGAGTCCTTCTATTCTCACGATAATGGTACTGTAGCGATACGTACCGTTCCCAAGGCCCGAGTGGTGGAATTGGTAGACACACTATCTTGAGGGGGTAGCGCCGAAAGGTGTAGGAGTTCGAATCTCCTCTCGGGCACATCGCATTCTTCAGGCCGCGTCATGCGGCTTTTTTTCCCTGTAACCCGGTTCGTTCCGTTGCGGTTTCTTAAAGCATATATCCGTTCAATCGATGCGTTGACCGAGCAGATAGGCCGTGGTGTCAGCTGGCTTGTTCTGGCCCTGGTTCTTGTCGTTGTCTATGATGTTTTTACACGCTATGTACTCTCGGCAAGCAGTGTCGCCGTTCAGGAACTTGAATGGCATGTTTTCTCGCTGCTGTTTCTTCTTGCAGGCGCCTACGCACTCAAGCATCACAAGCATGTCCGGGTCGATGTTTTCTATCTGCGTTTGAGCAGAAAGCAGAAAGCAATGGTGAATATAGCCGGCGGGTTACTGTTTCTTGTGCCGTTTACGGTGATTGTTGCGGTTTCTTCATGGAATTTTGTCAGCACGTCTTTCCTGATCGGCGAATCGTCCCCTGACCCGGGCGGGCTTCCCTATCGCTATATCCTGAAAGCGGCTATTCCTGTCGGATTTGTTCTTTTTCTGCTGCAGGGAATCGCCGAGATTTTTCGCTCCATTCTTGTGCTGTCCGGCCACGAGGATACGACGAACAGGAGGGAACACTGATGGAAATGCTGCCATTTGTCATGTTTGCGGCCGTGTTCGTTCTCCTGCTGCTTGGGTACCCGGTAGCCCTTACTCTTGGGGGAGTGTCGATCCTGTTCGGTGTCGTGTTTCTGGGAACGGATTTTTTTGCTTTCCTCCCGCTGAGAATATGGGGGACGATGACCAATTACGTACTGCTTGCGGTTCCTCTTTTTATTTTCATGGGGGTCATGCTGCAGAAGTCGGGGATTGCAGAGAAACTGCTGGAGACAATGGGGATGCTTTTCGGCCGGTTTCGCGGAGGGCTTGCAATTTCAGTTGTCATTGTGGGCGCACTGCTTGCGGCCTCGACAGGAATTGTCGGAGCGACGGTTGTTACCATGGGTCTGATGAGCCTTCCGGCGATGCTGAAACGGGGATACGATCCGGAGCTTGCAACCGGCACAATTGCCGCATCAGGGACGCTGGGGCAGATTATTCCGCCAAGCATTGTGCTGGTTCTCCTCGGAAGTGTTCTGAATGTTTCAGTGGGAGACATGTTTATCGGGGCAATGGTGCCGGGTCTTCTGCTTGTGTTGATGTATCTCCTGTATATTATCGGGCTGGGCCTGTTCAGGCCCGGACTTGTACCGGCGATTCCCGCAGCTGAAATAGAAGCGTTCAGGGGGAAAAAGCCCTGGAAAACCATAATCGAAGCTTTTATTATTCCCTCGGCGATGATTCTTGCGGTGCTGGGTTCGATTTTTGCCGGTGTCGCTTCGCCGACAGAAGCTGCTGCAATAGGTGCGTTCGGCGCACTGCTTTTAACGTTGATTCAGCGCAGGCTGACTCTCGATATTCTCAAATCGGTGATGCGTGACACGGCATGGCTGACATCCATGGTTTTTTTTATTCTTCTTGGTGCCAGCGCATTCAGCCTTGTATTCAGGGGAATGCACGGTGACAGGTATCTTTCCGAGATGATTGCCCAGGCAAATCTGCAGCCCGAATTATTTCTGGCAATTGTCATGGCAGGAGTGTTCATTGCAGGATTTTTCATTGATTTCATCGAGATTATTTTTATTGTCGTGCCTGTTGTTGCCCCGATATTTGCGGCTTTCGGAGTGGACCTCTTATGGGTCGGAGTCTTGCTGGCAATGAACCTCCAGGCTTCTTTTCTTACCCCTCCTTTCGGGTTTTCCCTTTTCTACCTCAAAGGTGTTGCGCCGAAAGAAGTGAAAACGGGCCATCTTTACAGAGGAATCATACCCTTCATTATCATCCAGCTCGTGGTGCTGGTGCTGATTGTTGTATTCCCGGACCTGGTTACCTGGCTGCCGGAAATGCTGGAGGGAAGGCAGGGAAGATAGTCGGCAGTGAAAGGAAGTGCTGAGTTCTGAGTACTGAGTGTAGGGGCAGGCCCCAGTGCCTGCCCGTGAGGGGTCAAAAAAATTCGTAGAGCTTCAAATATTTCGGGATGGTTGTTCGTGAGGTGCGGGCAAGTTTGTAGGGGCGAATAATTATTCGCCCGTAGGGAGGTCGGTGCTGAGTGAAGAAGGCTGGATAGCAGGATAGTTGGATGGCGTAAGATTGTGGGGTGTAGGATGTGGGGAAGTGCAGAGTTGGCAGTGGAAAGCAGGCAAGATAAAGTAGGGGCAACCCTTGCGGTTGCCCGTTCAGCCCGGCAGGACATCTTTTCGACTACAAGAGGTTACGGTAGTAGACTTTTTCCGAAATATCCGACCATGGCGTTATCTGGTTTCGGAACGAAGTATAGGCATCGTATACTTTTCTGCTCAGGGCGTCGTCAGCTGTTATTTCGTCGAGTACTTCAGCTGAATAGGTGCGCAGCTTTTCCAGCACTTCGGCCGGAAACTGCCTCAGTTCAACGTTTTCCTCGGTGACGAGTTTCTGGAGATACAGGTTGTTTTTTGATTCAAACTCGCAAAGCATCCAGTGATGCACTTGTGCAGCGGCGTTTTGGACAATCTGCTGCAGATCGACCGGGAGTTTTGAAAAGGCCCCTTTGTTGATAAAAAACTCGAGATTGGTTCCGGGCTCATGCCATCCGGGATAGTAATAGTATCGGGCGATTTTAAAGAAGCCCATCAGGTAATCGTGATATGGGCCGATCCACTCGGTTGCATCGATCACACCTCTTTCAAGGTTCGTATATATTTCCCCTCCCGCGGTAAGGACCGCGGTGCTGCCTGCCTTTGAAATGACCTTGCCTCCAAGCCCGGGAATTCTCATTTTCAGGCCTTTGAGATCGGCGACGGAATTGATTGAGCGGTTGAACCAGCCGCCCATCTGGATTCCTGTATTTCCTCCCGGAAGGGGAAGAAGGTTGAACGGTTCATAGACTTCTTCCCAGAGCTCGAGTCCCCCTCCGCTGATGATCCAGGCGTTCATCTGCTGGGGATTCATGCCGAATGGAGCGGCTGCAAAAAACTGCGCGGAAGGTATTTTCCCGGCCCAGTAGTATGATGCTCCATGGCCGATTTCTGCAGTTCCCTGACTGACAGCGCCAAAAGTTTCGAGAGCGGGAACCAGTTCACCGGCGCCATAAACCTGGATTTCAAGACGGCCTTCCGACATTTCTTTGACCCATTGAGCGAAAAGTTTCGGGCCGTCCTGCAAGACGAACAGCGTCGGCGGCCACGTCGTGAGCATCCGCCAGCGAAATTTCTTTCCTGTGTGAACCGCCGGGGCGTCATTCGGGCCGGTTGCAGGTTTGGCGCATCCGGCGCCGACGAGGGGTGTGCCGAGTGCAAGCGATGCGGTTGCCGCTTTGATTGACTGTTTAAGAAATGTTCTTCTCGAGTCCTTTTTCATATCTGCGACCGGTTTACTGTGCATGTTTGGATTATCGTCAATAACGTCATAAAATAATGAAACATACTTTAACCTAAAATGAGCGTTCCAACAAATGCTCTGTGTTATTAAGTTTTTTTAAAACAGTCTTTTATATAATATTTGTGTTGGGGTTACTCCCTGCCTGTCGGGTGAATCCGAAAACTGAAAAAGAGCCGCATTTGTTGAAATCCCGACAAGTCGGGACATGCCGATCATGCCGAATCTGCTTCGTTACAGGGAACTTGCGGTAGAACACTACAGCGGCATTCCCTGTGCCTTGCATCTCCGACATGCTCGACAATCGCTCAATTCAGGTTTAATTATAATGAGCCATGCATATTGCAGTTTGTATAAACCGTGTGCCGGATACTGCTTCCCGGATCGATGTTATCAATGGAGCAGTAGATAGGGCGAGGCTCACGATGGTGTTAAATCCCTACGACGAGTATGCCATAGAAGAAGCCGTGAGGATAAAAGAAATGCGTGAGGAAAGTACGGTAACTGCGTTTTCGGCAGGAGGCCCTGAACATTACGATGTGTTGCGCAAAGCGCTTGCAATGGGAGCGGACAACGCCTGCCTGGTTGAAGGGGTGAAAACGGACGATTCCTTATGTGTTGCAGAAAGCCTTTCCAGAGCGATTCTGGACCATTACGGGAATGTGCCTGATCTTGTCATCTGCGGCAGGGAATCGTCGGATTGCAGCCGCGCCCAAGTGCCGCTGATGCTTGGTGAAAAGCTCGGTGCAGGCTCTTTGTCCGCTGTTTCCCGTTTGTCGTGGCAGAACGGGACGCTTGAGGCCGGCCGCGAGATAGAAGGAGGAATGGAGGTATTCGAGCTCTCTCTTCCTGCAGTAATCAGTGTTGAAAAAGACTTGAATATTCCCCGGAAAACAAATGTGAAGTCGGTCATGAAGGCAAGAAAGCAGGAGATCATACATCTTGACGGCAAGGTGAGCAAGGAACCGGCTGTCGTATACAGGGAGTTTTCGATCATTGAGCGCCAGAGACGCTGCAGGCTTTTCGACAGTGCCGAAGCGCTTCTTGCCTCACTGCATGAAGAAAAAGGAGTGCTGTGATCCATGAAAATACTGGTGGTTCTGGAGCAGAGGCAGGGGGTGCTTAAAAGCGCGTCGGCAGCCGTATGGCAAACGACACAGCATCTGGCGCGATCGTCGGCTGATGCAGTTGTCGAAGGAGTAGTCATGGGACCGGTTGACGTTCAGTCGGTCAAAGAGCAATGCAGAGGAAACGGCATTCTCTACCATATCGCTGACACTGCATATGATACATACTCCCCCCAAGGGTACACGGAGGCAGTAACGGAAATTGCCAATAGAAGCGGTGCTGAAATTCTTATGATTGCAGAGACGGCAATGGGCAGGGACCTTGCGCCCCGTGTCGCTCTGCGGCTGGAAGCATCGCTTGTCTCTGATTGCATTGTCGATGTCGATGATACCGGTAGTCTGAGGGCAAGGACCACGATGTATTCGGGTACTGTTTCGGCGATAGCTGAGGAGAAACGGAAGAAGGCGGTGTACATGCTTGCGCCTGAAGCTCTGGATAGAGCTGCCATTGCAGAAAACGATGTGACGATTCAGGAGGTGAGCGTCAGCGGCATTTCCAAAAGCAATCCTTTTCTCAGGGAGCTTGTTTTCAATACCAGGAAGAAAGATATCACCGAATCGGATATTGTGGTGGCAGGCGGCAGGGGGATAGGAAGCAGTACGGGATTTGCTATGCTTGAGTCGCTGGCTGACGTTCTGGGCGGTACCGTCGGCGCCAGCCGATCGGCGGTGGACGAGGGATGGCGCCCTCATTCCGACCAGGTGGGGCAGACCGGCAGGACCATTGCTCCGCGCCTCTACATCGCATGCGGTATTTCGGGTGCTCCGCAACATCTTGCAGGCATAGCGGGGGCGGGAACCATCGTTGCGATCAACCGCGATCCGGACGCGCCGATTTTCAAGGCATCCGATTACGGGATTGTCGGTGACATCGAAGAGGTCGTTCCGGATCTCGAAAGAGCGGTGCGGGCTTTAAAGGAATGAAATGATTTATACCCGATTATTGTTCGTAAACAAGGGTGGACAAATGCTCCGCTGAAGACACTATCCTGTGCGTACTCCCGGCATTTGCATGTGTGAATTTTTTTGTGCAATCATTGATAGACATTGACCCAATATGGATAAACTGCAGGTAGACATTCTGGGACTTTCCACAAGTCCTCATACAAACGGTGCATATGCGCTTATCCTTTACGAGGTGGAGGGAAAACGAAAGCTGCCGATCATCATTGGCGGTTTCGAAGCACAGGCAATTGCGTTGAAGCTGGAAAATATCAAACCTCCAAGGCCCTTCACACACGATCTGTTCAAGACTATTGCCGAGACCTTCAGTCTTGCCGTCAAGGAAGTATTCATTGACGAGCTTCATAATGAAACGTTTTACGCAAAAGTTGTTTGCGAGATGAATGGTGAGTCGCATGAGATCGATGCCCGTCCAAGCGATGCAATTGCTATTGCCGTCAGGTTCGGTGCGCCTATATTCGTATCGGAAGAGATCATGAACGAAGCGGGAATAAAAGAGGAGCAGCCGCAGGAGGAGGACGCGGAACCGGCAGAAACAGGAACGGAAGAGGAAGTGCCTGAAGAGACCATGGGCAAGGCTGAGTCTTCGCTTCTTGATCTGCAGAAAATGCTCGATGACGCGATAAACCGGGAAGATTACGAAGAAGCAGCCCGTCTGAGGGACGAGATCAACCGTGTCAAGGGAAGTTCGTGACGATCATCGTGCGACCTTCAACAGAACAAAAGAAAAAGGGCTGCCGGATTGACAGCCCTTTGTGTTTTTCTCTGAATGCGAAGAGCATCCAGGAAATCACAACTTAGAAACTGACGCGAAGTCCGCCCATAGCGCTGTGGCTGGAGAGGGAGGTGTTGATAAATGCGAGCGTCGTCAGTTCAGTTGTCGAGAAGTAGCGGTACCTCAGGTCGAACATGATGTTATCAGCTACAGGGATGCCGACAACGGCGCCTGCCTGGTAGGCAAGGGTCGTTTCATGGTCGTCAAGATTCAGCTCACCGAGAAGATCAAATGGATGAACTTCTATTTCGCTGAAGCCTGAGTATCTGACATCTTCGAAGTTAACCTGGGCTACGCCGACACCGACATACGGAGAAAGTTCAACGCCGCCAAGATCGATGTCATAATAGCCGTTGACCATGAGAGAGTAAACCGTAACATCACCCTCCAGAACGTCTCCGGATTCCCATGTTCCATCTCCAAACATGTCGCCTACAGTTATATCTTCCAGAATCGGTGGATCAGCATTGAGATCTTCTCCTATTAAAACAAGATCTTCATGAATTCCGACCACTTTCGAGAAATCAACACCGATACCGTTTATGTCACCGGACTGATAGCCGATTTCGCCTTCTATCCGGTAGTCGCCGTAGTCGCAGCCGAATGCAGCAATACCGGTGAGCCCGGATCCCGTATCCAGTTCGACTTCGCCTTCCAGGACATCTTCGACGATTCCTGCGATATCCGTGAGTTCGGTGTCGTTGATCCATGAAATACCGCCGCCAAGGCTGACATATTTCTCGGCGCTATGCCCTGTAGCAGAAAAAGCCGCTACTACAAGAAACACCATAATTAGGGACAGTGCTTTTTTCATTGTTCCTCTCCGATTTGGGGTGATTAATGTTGTGCTGTGAAATAGTGCATAGTTTCATAGTGCTAGGTACACAACAGTAATGTAGTGAATGGGATGAATAAATGAAAAACTGTTTTTTAGAGGAATAAAAAAAGGGACCTGGTAAAAGTCCCTTTTGAGTTCAGAAGTGTGTTGTCGATTTACAGGCCGACACGAAGTCCGAGAAGAGCGCTGTGGCTGGCTCTGTCGGTATTGACTTCATCCCATTGAACCGGAGGCTCGAAAGTGAATTCCGTGGTCATGAAGTAGCGGTAACGGGCGTCGAGCATGATATTGTCCGCGACCGGGATGCCGACAACAGCACCGATCTGATATGCTGTGGTATATTCGCTTGTCGACCAGCCTTCGTAATACTCGTCTTCCTGTCTGAAATCAAGCTTGAAGTTATCGAAGCTGACCTGGGCCACGCCGATACCTGCATACGGCGATATTTCAACGCCGTTAAGGTCGATGTCGTAATAGGCGTTGAGCATCAGAGAGAGAACGGACATATCGCCTTCCGCATCCCAGGAACTTGGTTCCTTGACTTCTTCCCCGTCATCATACAGGTATTCTGCAAAGGTATGATCTGCTGACTGGTACCCGAACTCTGCCTCGAGGCGGTAATCGCCGTAGTCGCAGCCGACAGCAGCAAGAATCGCCAGGCCGGAATCGAATCCGACCGTATAGCCGTCATAACCATCGTGACTATATTCATCAACATCCGTTGCATCAGCATCGTCAAACCAGGCGATACCTCCGGCTGCGCTGACATATTTTTCGGCGCTGTATCCTGTTGCGGAAAATGCTGCCGCAACCATGAATACCATGATGAGTGATAGTGCTTTTTTCATTGTTACTTCTCCAATTTGTTTGAGGAACATGTTAGGATTTGCTGCCTGGAAGGGAATCAACCTCCCAATCATTGCCAATATAGTTGATCTGGTTTATTTATGAAAAGAAAATCACTGTGCGAACTGTCCGAAGCTGAAAATGAATTTCCATCCCTGGTTGTCCTCTCCGGGATTGCTCTCGACAAAATCGAACCCGTAACCGTAATCGAGGCCTATGAGCCCGATGATCGGCAGATAGAGCCGCAGGCCGAGGCCGGCTGATTTTTTCAGGTCGCTGTAATCCATGTCACTGGTCGAGTTCCACAGATCGCCGGCCTCGACAAAGGCAAGCGCATAGATGCTCGCGGTCGGCGAGAGCGTCAGGGGATAGCGCAGTTCGCTGGTGAACTTGGAGTAAACTCTTCCTGTATACAGATCTGTTTCTGGATCCTCTATGCCGATCGCCCGGTCGTCATAACCTCTCAGCGGTACGGTATTCAGTGAAGAAAGCCCGCTGCCTCCCATGTAAAAAGAGTCTGTATAGGGGATGTAATCGTCATCGCTAAAGGTGTCCAGGTAACCATGCTGTGTTCCCAGGTGCAGGACAAGGTCTCCCATGAGAGGAAAATACCAGTTCGAAGTTCCGATGAACTTGTAAAAATCGACGCTGCCGGGCAGCGGTCCGCCTGCCAGCTGGGCTACGATCGAGTTTTTGCTGCCCCTGCGGGGATAGATCGGGTTGTCGATACTGTTCCTGGTGATTGTTTGTGTGATGGATACCTCGTCAGCCGAATCGGGCTGGTTTTTAGAGTCGACAAAGCTCAGAAGTTCCCCTTCACTGTGCAGGTATTTCAGTTTCCAGTTGATCGTGAAATAGTCGTCCGGCCAGGTAAGGCGTCTGCCGACGTTCAGTGAAGCGCCATACTGTTTCAGAAGGTTGTCGTCGTCACCGTCATCGGTATAGTTTCTCTGTGTCGAGAAAATGGAAAAGCCGACTGCGGTTGGGGTGCCCCATGCCCACGGTTCGGTAAACGACAGCGAAAGCGTCCTGTAATCCTCGTTGCCGAACTGCCACTGGAATGAAAGTCTCTGCCCGTCACCATGCGGCAGCGGATCCCATCCCTTGCCGTTGAAGAGATCCTGTAGCGAGAAATTGTTGAAGGTCACGCCTACCGCCCCGGTAAAACCGACATTGCCGCTGTAACCGACAGACGCATTGAACGTATCGGTCTGTTTTTCAGTCACGTTATAGGTGATGTCCACCGTTTTCGTGGCTTCATCCGGCTGGATATCGGGTCTGGTTGTTTCGGGGTCGAAATAGTTGAGCATGGAAATTTCCCTGACGCTCCTGACCACTTTCTTTCGGCTGAACATGTCGCCCGGGACAGTTCTCAGCTCTCTTCGGATAACATGGTCCTTGGTTTTTGTGTTTCCCCTGATGTTGACGTTTCGTATCCTGAACTGTTCTCCTTCACGAAGCACGATGTTGAGGTCAAGCGAGTCGGGCAGGACGACCTGTTCCTTGATAGAGGTCCGGAAAGAAAGGTAGCCGCGGTCCAGATAGAGTGAGGCGACGTCGCGGTTGTTCTGGGAAAAGTTCAGCCGTTCCTGGATTTTCTTTTCATTGTAGCGTTCGCCTTTCCGGATCCCGAAGACAGCGTTGAGGATTTCATTGGTGGCGAAATCTTTCGTGTTTCCGGTCCAGGTGATGTTTCTGATATAGTAGACCGGACCCTCTTCAATGAAGATGTCGATGTTGAGGCCTTTCCGGTTCTCGGTATACGATATCGAGTCCCGCAGGATCTTCATATCGCGGAAACCGTTCTCGCGGTAAAATCCGATGAGCAGTTTTTTATCCTGGCTGTATTGTTCCCTGTCGAGTTTGGGCTGGCCGAAAATTGTTTTCCACCAGGCGTTCTGATGCGTTTCCTCGAATACGTCCCGGAGTTTGCCATCCTTGAAGGAATCGTTTCCATGGAACCGGATTTTTTCGATAATGACCTTCGTGTTTTCATCGATAGTGAACACAGCTTCTGCCCGGTTATTGCCGGTCGGTTTCAGGTCGAAAGAGACATCCGCCCTCAGGTACCCTTTTTCCGAATAGGTCTTTCTTATATTTTCGGCGGCGGTGAGCAGGCTTTGCTCGTCGATATGCCTGCCCGGATACAGAGCGGCAAGAGTGTTGAGTTCCCTGTCTTTGATCTTGTCATTGCCATTGAAGACAACTCTGTCGAGGATCGGCAGCTCGACGACGATAAAGCGGAGGGCTGCCGTTTGTCCGGAAATGTTCTGTTCGGCCTGAATGTCGCTGAACTTTTTCTGTTTCCAGAGATATTCGATCGTTCCCGGGATTTCAGGACCCGGAATGGAAACGGTGCCACCCTGCTTGAGCGGAATGTTGTTGAGCAATTCGGATTCCTTGACGGTTTGCAGGCCGTCAAAGGATATTTCGGATATCGTATATTGTGAAATCTGTTTCTGTGGAGATCGTGTTGCAGCAGACGATTCTGCACCTGCAAACGTTGATAAGAAGAAAAACAGCAGGCTGATGATAATGCTGCCCGGCAAAAGTGATGGTTGTTTCATGAAATTGCACATCGTTGTTGTTACCTTCCTGGTATAGCGTTATTGTCTTTGATCTGGTCACTTGTCAAACCGAAACGGCGTTCCCTTTTCCGGAAATCCGTTATGGCGTCGAAGAACTGGGGTCTTCGGAAATCGGGCCAGTATATATCGGAGAAATATATTTCCGAATAGGCACTTTGCCATAAAAGAAAATTACTAATACGAGATTCACCGCTTGTTCGTATCAGCAGTTCCGGTTCAGGCATCCCGTGTGTTGAAAGAAACGATTCCAGACATTGCTCGTCAAGATTTTCCGGAGATAATCTTCCGGCCTCGATTTCGGTGCAGATAGCCCTGCACGCCTGTAAGATATCCCATTTTCCGCTATAACTCAACGCAATGCAGAGCGTAAGACCGGTATTGTTTTTTGTGAGCTCCATTGTATCGTAGAGCGTCTGGCGGACTTTCCGGGGCAGCTGGGGGATATTGCCGATGACGTGCAGCCTTATGTTGTTTTTGTACAGTTCTCTTGCTTCCTTCTGCAGGACCTTGATAAGCAGCTGCATAAGGGCGGAGATTTCTTTTTCCGGTCTTTTCCAGTTTTCTGTTGAAAACGTAAAAAGTGTCAGGTACCGGATGCCGAGCTCTGCGGCGGCTTCTACAACGTCACGGACTGCGTCAACACCGGCAACATGTCCTTCAATGCGGGTTTTCCCTTTTTTTTGTGCCCATCGCCCGTTTCCATCCATGATGATTGCGATATGGGACGGAAGATTGCCTGTTGTTTTCAGTTCGTTTTTTCTTTGCTCTTCCTGGGGGTCGGTCGGGGATTTGAACCAGCGGGATGTCAATGCTCCTGATAAATCCATAGTGAGACATTCGGGATAGTATACGTCAGTATCATCGTGACCCTTTGGCACAGGCCTGTTACCTTTATCGGCGATTCAGGTATCCGGCTGAGTCCGCCGGGTCAAAGCTTACCGGTTTCAATGTGTATTCCGATTGAACCGGGCAGCAGTCTGCCTTGCCGCGGAACCGCTCGTGACCTTGAACCAAAAGTGTCCTCTTCATGCTGCACGCCAAAGGTCGTGCGTTCATCGGTAGTCCAGATATATGAAATTGAATTATATGCAGTTATTTGTTATTATACAAACCGTATGTTGCCGTTCGTTATACCACATCGAGGCAACAGTTATCGACAGTGGTTTTCAATATTTGACAGTAGCCCGGCCGTGAATTTTTCCTCATATCAGATCCTGCGCGAGAAACTTCTCGAACGTGAAATCACCTGTGAATCGGTTGTTAACGACTACCTCGAGAGGATACGTGAGAACCGTCACAGGAATGTCTATATAACCGTATTCGAAAAAGAGGCTCTGCAGCGTGCAAGGGAGCTTGACCGTAAGCTGGAAAACGGCGGGCGTCCGGGCCGGCTTTTTGGGCTTCCCATGGCTGTCAAGGATAACATTTCCATCGAGGGCTTCAGGTTGACCTGTGCCTCGGCCATTCTGTCGAATTATACTGCAGTCTATGACGCCACGGTTGTCGACAGGCTTCTTGGCGAAGATGCTGTTTTTCTGGGCAAGGTGAACATGGACGAGTTTGCAATGGGCAGCTCCAACGAGAATTCCGCATTTGGTCCGGTCCTCAATCCTTTTGACGAACAACGCGTTCCCGGCGGCAGTTCGGGCGGATCGGCGGCATCTGTTGCCGGTGACCTCGCGATGGCGGCTCTCGGGTCCGATACCGGAGGTTCCGTCAGGCAGCCCGCCGGTTTCTGCAATGTGGTAGGGCTGAAACCTACGTATGGACGGGTTTCCCGATACGGGCTTGTCGCGTTCGGTTCATCGTTCGACCAGGTCGGTGTTCTCGCCAAAAATTGTGACGATGCCGCGCTGGTTCTGGGTGTGATCGCCGGTAAGGACGAATTCGATACGACCTCTTCCGGCCACACGGTCCCGGACTATCCCGCGGAGATGAACAACGTCTCTATCGAAGGTCTGAAGATAGGTGTTCCCAGAGAATATTTTCCTGAAACGCTTCACAGCAACGTGGCCTCGGTTGTAAGAAAGCGTCTTGATGAATTGCAGGAGGCCGGGGCTGAGCTCGTTGACATAACCCTGCCGGGAAGCGATTATGCGATAGCAGCCTATTATATCCTTACAACGGCAGAAGCATCGTCCAACCTTGCCCGTTTCGACGGTGCCCGCTATGGATACCGTTCAGAAAAGGCCTACAACTTGTCGGAGATGTATATCAATTCGAGAACCGAGGGATTCGGCAGCGAGGTCAAGCGGCGGATCATGCTCGGCACCTACGTCCTTTCTGCAGGTTATTACGATACCTACTACAAAAAAGCCCAGCAGGTAAGAAGAGTGTTTCTGAACAGTTATAGAGAGGCTTTCGACAGGGTCGATGTGATTGCCGGGCCGACATCACCTTTTCCCCCGTTCGGCATCGGGGACAAGACCGAAGATCCGCTCGAAATGTATCTTGCCGATGTATTTACCGTACCGGCCAGCATTGCCGGTATGCCTGCAGTCAGCGTGCCCGCGGGTTATGATGATACCGGTCTGCCGGTAGGTCTCCAGCTCATAGGAAATTTTTTCCGGGAAGGTGCAATCCTGGGGGTAGCAAGAGCCATACAGCAAGCCTGGTGCAATCAGGGAGAACTTAAGGAGTAATAAAACGACTTTCGGACTTGGTTCAATAATGTTATCCCGATTGTACAATACTGTCCGGATTGCCCAGCATTTATCTGGAAATCCGCCTGAACAGTTCAACAACTCAACAGATCAACAATTCAACAACTACTTACAGACTAACGAAGAAAGGAAGCAACAGTATGAGCGTATTAGTCAACAAGGATACCCGGCTTGTCGTTCAGGGTATAACCGGAGGTGAAGGCACGTTTCACACATCCCAGATTCTCGAGTACGGCACGAATGTTGTCGCTGGTGTTACTCCCGGTAAAGGCGGACTTCAGTATTCCGGAAACGACAGGGACACCTTTTCCCGGCCGGTTCCGGTCTATAACACGGTAAAGGAAGCCGTTGAAGCAGAGAATGCCAACGCGACCGTGATTTTCGTTCCCGCGCCGTTTGCTGCCGATGCGATCATGGAAGCGGCAGAAGCCGGCCTGAAAGTGATCATCTGCATAACCGAGGGTATACCCGTTAACGACATGATGAAGGCCTACAACTATGTACAGGAGCGCGGAGCTGTTCTTGTGGGTCCGAACTGCCCCGGTGTTATTACGCCTGACGAGGCCAAGGTCGGTATCATGCCCGGATTCATTCACAGGAAAGGTTCGATCGGTGTGGTGTCCAGGAGCGGAACATTGACCTACGAAGCGGTGCACCAGCTGACAAATGTCGGGCTTGGCCAGTCGACCTGCATCGGTATCGGCGGCGATCCTGTGATCGGCACGCGCTTTATCGACGCGATCAAGCTCTTTGCCAAAGATGAAGAAACAGAAGGTCTTGTCATGATCGGAGAGATTGGCGGCAGTGCAGAAGAGGAAGCCGCCGAATACATAAAAAAACATTTCAAAAAACCGGTTGTCGGCTTCATTGCCGGCCGGACAGCCCCTCCCGGACGCCGGATGGGACATGCCGGCGCGATTGTCTCCGGAGGCAAGGGCACAGCCGAGGACAAAATAAGGGCGATGGAAAAAGCGGGAATAAAGGTTGTCGAGAATCCTGCCGATATCGGTGAAGCAATGCTTGAAGCCCTCGGAAGAGCCTGAGCTGTCAGGAGTATATTAGACGACCCTCCATGGCAGCCTGATTTAATTCTATAGGTCCTATAGGTCCCATAAGTCCTATAGGACCTATAGATTTTCAAGAGCTATACTCCTCCCACTTCCAGTTACGGGCAGTTATCTTTTCCTGAGAACTGAAAATTGCTGACTGCCGACTATTTCTTTTATAGGTCCTATAGGTCCCATAAGTCCTATAGGACCTATAGATTTTCAAGAGCGATGCTCCTCACACTTTCAGCCACGGGCAGTTATCTTTTCCTGAGAACTGAAAATTGCTGGCTGCCGACTATTTCTTTTATAGGTCCTATAGGTCCCATAAGTCCTATAGGACCTATAAATTTTCAAGAGCGATTTTCCCCAAACTTTTCGCCAAGGCAATTATCTTCCCACTGAGAACTGAGAACTGAGAACTGAGAACTGAGAACTGAGAACTGAGAACCGCCGACTATCCCTACAGTCCCAACGTCACGAGATCATGAATATGAAGCAGCCCTATGGGTCTGTTATCGTCATCGCAGACAAGCAGTTGGCTGATCCTGTGCGATTCGAGCATGTTCAAACAGTCCACGGCGAGGGTGTCCGGAGTGATGGTTTTCGGATCAGCCAGCATCACGTCAGCGGCGGTGAGAGAAAGGATATCGCTGGTATTCTGGATGAGCCTTCTGAGGTCGCCGTCGGTGAATATCCCTGAGAGCTTTCCTTTACTATCGACAATGCCGCTCATTCCGAACCGTTTGGAGGTCATTTCAAGGATCAGTTCGGTTAAAAGGGCGGATTCAGGGACAAGAGGGAGCGCATCGGCGGTCGCCATGATATCGGAAGCTTTCATGGTAAGCCGGCGTCCGAGTGAACCTTTGGGATGGATTATAGCGAAATCACGATTCGTGAATCTTTTTTGATCCATGAGACAGAGCGCAAGGGCGTCACCCATGGCGAGCATTGCAGTTGTCGAGCATGTTGGGGCAAGGTCGAATGGACAGGCTTCCTGCTCAACGCTGACATCGAGGACAATATCCGCTTTTTCGGCCAGATACGAGCGCGTGTTGCCGGTGAACGCAAGTATGGAGACGCCGATTTTCCTCAGAGCGGGAAGGATGAAGTTCAGTTCGTCCGTCATGCCGCTTTTTGAAAGGCAGATGACTGCATCGTTTTTCGAGACGACCCCGAGATCGCCGTGAGCGGCTTCGGCAGGGTGCATGAAGAGAGCCGTTGTTCCGGTCGATGAGAGGGTTGCTGCTATTTTCTGGCCTATTATTCCGGATTTGCCCATACCGGAGATAATGATCTTTCCTTCGCATTTGCCGAGAAGCTCGACAGCGTTATAAAACTTATCGTCAAGGAGCGCGGCGGCGCGTCTCAGAGATTCCGCCTCCTGAAGAATAATTCGTTTGCCTGATTCAATGATGCTGCTGGATGATTCAGGAGTGTTCATGTGCAGATGTCAGGTTTTACGGCTGCCTTTCTGTTCTGTTCGCTGCTCTTCCGGAGATGCCGGTGAAAGGAACGTAGAGAGGAGCGCCGGTCAGGGAATGTTTACAAAAACTACCAAATATTGATATTTTTATTACAATTTGAGCTATTGTTGGCGGATTTAATGCTTTTTCCAAGAAAAATCAAGTAGCTATGAGCTGGCTTATCATTTTGTGTTTTGCACTCCCGATTTTGTTTGGTCTCCTTTTTGTCATGACGAAATTCGTCAGGCATATGAAAGAAGAGCAGAACATGGAAATCGAGTCTTTCAAGGACTCGCTGATCGATGAGAACAATCCTGTGGGGCTGTCGGGTAAAGAGCTTGAAAGCATGAAAATGCAGCAGGAAGAAGCCCAGAAACATTTGCGGGAAGTGATCGCAAAAATTCCCGTTGAAGAGAAAGACGGAAGACTCCGTCCGGCTTTCGATAAAATGAAACAGTTTCGGGACAAGGCATCTGAAAAATCAGCAGGAAACGGTAACGGGGCTGAGAAGAATTGAGCTGCGATATCACAACCGGGTTGCAGTTCCATGCTCGATAAGCTGAAACTGCTGGCAAAGGATACCGTCATCTACGGTGCCAGCACAATTCTTGCAAGGGGACTGAACTATATTCTTGTTCCCCTCTATGCCAATCTTCTGACGACCTTCGAAAACGGTGTTCACGCGCTGATCTACGCCAACATCGCGCTGGCAAACGTTCTGTTTGCCTATGGGATGGAAACGTCCTATCTGAAAGTCTCCTCCGATACGATACGGTCCGGTGATGACAGTACCGGATGTTTTTCCACAGCGGTTGTCTCCCTTTTCCTGACGTCCACATTGTTTACCGTTTCGATTCTGCTTTTTGCCCCCGCGATTGCAGGACTGATCGGATTGAGCGGTGACCAGCAGGAGTTCATACGGTATGCGGCGATCATTCTCTGGCTCGATGCCATGCTGGTTATTCCTTTTGCCGAGCTGCGCCTGAAACGCAAAGCGGTACGGTTTGCCGTCGCAAGGGTGATCGGGGTGGTTATCGTCGTTGCGGCTGCAGTTATACTGATTGCCGGGTTCCAGACCGGCCTGAAAGGAGCCTTTTTTGCCAATATCGCGGGATCGTTTGCCAGCCTTGTGATCGTTCTCCCCGTTTTCCGGCAGTTCAGAAGACTGTTTTCCGCCGCCGCCCTGCGGGAAATGCTCAGGATCGGACTTCCTTATGTGCCGACAGGGGTTGCCGGTCTTCTCGTACATCTTATCGACCGGAACGTCCTTATAAGAATGCGTCCGGATGACATCGAGAGGATATACGGTCCGGGACTCCAGGCTTCCGATGTCGTCGGGATTTATGGCCGCGTCGCGGCGTTCGGTATCCTTATCCAGCTCTTTATCCAGGTGTTCAGGTTTGCCTGGCAGCCCTTTTTTCTTCAGCATGCCGACGACCCGGAAGCCAAAAAACTGTTTCGTCAGGTGCTGAGTATCTCAAGCGTTTTTGCCATGGTTATCGCTCTTGCTGCAACACTTTTCGTTCCGGATCTCGTCAGGCACCACTATTTTGGGTCTCTCTACCTTCTCCCCCCGGCTTACTGGATCGGCCTGTCCATACTCCCGTGGATATTTTTCAGTTACATATTCGATATGATCTCGACAAACCTTTCCGCCGGTATTCTTATAACCGGCAGCACCAGGTATCTGCCGGTTGTAACCTTTTCCGGTGCGGGAGTCACGACTGCCGTATGTATCCTGCTCGTACCCGTAATGGGAATGGACGGGGCCGCGATAGCGATACTTTCCGGTACGGTGGTGATGAGTTTCTGTATGGGGTATTTTTCTCTGAAAGTGTATCCGAACAGCTATCAGTGGTTCAGGCTGCTCCTGCTCCTCGGAACCGGATTGCTGTTAGGGCGTATGCCCGGTATTGTCAATGTTGACAGCATATGGTTTGACGCCGTTCTGACGGCCGGTTATCTCGGGATAGTCCTTGTCGTTTTCCGTAACGAAGCCGGTTTTGTTTTCAGATCGCTGAAGTCCGGGTAGGAAATAGGTAGCCATCCAGCTGTCAAGCTAACCGGCCATTTGTTCACCGATTCCTGTTCTTTCCTCTTCCTCTGCCGCCGCCGGAACTCTTTGTCGGGGGAAGATCGAGCATTTCGTAAATCTTTTGTGCCGATGTTCTGTTTTTCTCAGCGATGTTTTCAAGCGTCTGGTCGAGTGACCGGACCGTGATGCCTTTAGCCTCGAGCAGCTTTTGGAGTGAACCGGGATCTTTATTTGTGGCAAAACGTTTCGAGACCTCGCGCAGGGTCATTCTTTCGGTATGCGGAGCAGGGGGACGCTTTGCCGGTTCTTCCCATGATTCCGTGAGAAATTCGCTGAAGTTGATAACTGCTCTGAACGGTTGCAGATCCAGATGTGTGCCGAAACCCAGAAGCAGTGCAAGGAAAGTGATGCTGAAAAGCTCGAAGGGCTTGCTGATCCCGGCCCGGGCTTTACCGGCAATATACGACCAGAAGGCTTTCCAGTTGATTGAAAACAGGTGAAAGATAGAAAGCAGAACAAATGCGATGCTGAAGATCGTGTGCTGGTTCTGCCACTCTTTTTTGCTGAGTCCGAGGATATGCCAGTCTGTCCAGTTCGCAATTCTGCCGGGAGGGGCGAGGAAAAGCACAAGACCCGAAACCAGAAGCATGACCAGAGAGGCAAAAAGCCCGAGGCTGATAAACGCTCTCCAGCTGAAAGAAGCCTTTTTCACTGTGAGGGTGTTTCTGTTTGTTTTTCAGGTTCGCTTTCGGCGCTTGTCGCCGAAACGGAATCCTGCCTCTCTTTCAAGGGAGTAAAGCGGATACGTTTGAGCAAAAGCTTCCGTTTCATTTTGATGGGTTTTGCCGCAACCCGCACCAGCACCTGCTGCAGTGAATCTCGCTGTTCAGGAGAACAGACCCCAGCAAGATTGTTGAAGTGCCATGCCTGCCTGTATTCTATATATGCCTGGATCGTACCGATTCGCCGGGAAAGTGCCCTGACCTTGAGTGTATCGGGTTCCGGGTCGAACGCCTCTTTGACCAGTTCATGTTTCAGGCCTGAGAGGGTGACAAGGGCGGGCAGGGTTCCCTGGAAATGCTGCTGCCTGAGTACGCTGAACTGCTTGCTCTGCTCGTCGCTCAACTTGAGTTTTCTTTCGAAAAAGGAGTCCTTTTTCTGAGCTTTGCTGCGGGATTCCGCGATATCTGTTGTGTCGGAAGGTTGCTTGTTTTGCCACCATAGTGTCCCAAGAAGGGCAATGTTCAGGATCAGCAGTATGGCAAATGTAATAGAGACAAAACGTTTGGACGAGAGAAGATCCATGCGTCAATCATTTAATCATACGTGGGACGTGTGTATCCTGGCCGTTGTTTACGGCCGTGGGGGGCATGCTGCAACCTTATTCATCGGTTTCTTCCAGAGAATCGTTCTCCAGATAGTAAGAGAGTGCGGGGCTGCTGTATTCGTATACAAGGTTTTCAATGGTTTCCTGCTTGCCGGCCAGAATCTGTTCTGTTTTTTCCGAAAGCATAAACATAAGCCCTGATCCGATATTGACGAAGAGAAGCAATGCCATAAAAGCAAACTTCATGCCGCGCACGGATACGTTTGTTCTGCCGGCGCCCAGATCGGCATCGTTGGAAATTCTTTCCATCACCCTCGCCCTGAAAAGGTAATCAGCTTCCAGCCGGGGGAGATTGTCAAGAACCCCGAGGGTTTTCAGGACTTCAGTTTCTCTATGATCGTTGGTATGTGTCATGGTCATGGATGATGTTCATTACTTTGACGTTCCTGAAATGAAATCCTTGCACTGCTCTGTGAAAAAGAAAACGGTTAAAGGGTATATCGGAACCCGGACCGTTGTCGATGCTTTGCAATAATAGCCAAACTATGGTAGAAGGTCATGGTTTTCTGTAATATTTTTCAAGTTTTTTCTGAAGATTTTTTTTCGCCCGGTGCACGAGCGACTCGACGGCAGAAACGGATGTGTGCAGAACATCGGCAATTTCCTGGTTGGAGTAGCCGTCATATTTGCTGAGAAGGAATGCTGTTTTCTGATTGTCGGGAAGGGACTCAAGTGCGTTCTGCAGGACTTCAGTCCGTTCATTGCCGGATAACACTTCAGCAGGGGTATCCTGTGAAGGGACGCTGACTTCTTCGGCGGGGTTGTTGATGCCGACAACCCGCTTGAGGGAGGAGAATCTTTTTTTGCGCTTTTTTTTGCGAAGGTGGTCGAGCGATTTCGTGACGGCTATTCGGTAGAGCCATGTTGACAGTTTCGATTCTCCTCTGAAACTGTCCATGGAGCGATACGCTTCGAGAAACACCTCCTGAGCGATATCCTCGGCATCCTCCCTGTTCAGCACAAACCGGTAACAGGTGTTGAGAACCATATCCTGATGCTCCGCGACAATCGCACTGAATTCATGTTCGTCTATGGAGTGCCGGTTTCGTTCCAAACTATCTTTTCCTGTTTATGCACCGGATTATCACTGTTGCTTCGGAATTGGTCCGGCGGGTAACCTGCCTTGCGTCGGGCGTGCTGTATGTTCTCAGGACCGGAATATGCCCTATAAGCCTGTTATCGGCGGCATGTTATGTTCCCCGCAGTGTGTGTGCGCCGATCGGTTTTTTTCGGTGGCAAACAGGTTCTGTGCGCACAGAGCAGCACCAACGCAGTCTTTCTCATGCATGAGTATAGCGAGGTTTCACCGATAGTCCTAACGGGACCGGGAAGAAACCGTTTCAATTTATTCTGTTTCAGGCAATCAGGGTACACCGCATAGCAGTGCTGCAACATGGTTGACGGACCATACGCAGATTTGACGCTGTTTTTCCGGGAATCTTGTTCCCGGTTCTTTCATTCTACTGCTTTTTATTCGAACGGAATTCTTCCGGATCTGAGGAAAATTTCCCATCTGACTTCTTTTTCCGTAGACCTTTCGCCCCAGGCATCCAGAAGGTTCTGCGTTATCCCGTCAACCGGATCAATTCCTTTTTTGCGGCGGCAGGTTGCAACCCCGGACCATGTCAAGAGGTATCCGATCAGCCGGGGAAATGACCATATTGTGGTGAATGAGAACTCGGGGGAAGGCAGCTCCTCGAAAGGAAAAAGCAGCGTCCGGTATTCCTGGCGGGCAAGCTGTATTTCGTTTTCCCAATAGTCAGCCAGAATGTCATCAAAGAGGGTGTGGATGATCCTGTCGACTTCCGGTGAGATTTTCGGAAGGCGGTAGGACCATGCGGCGATGACGCCTCCGGGTTTGAGTACCCTTTCAACTTCATGATAGAAGGCCTCATTGTCGAACCAGTGGATGGCTTGCGCGACGGTAACAAGGTCGATGGAGTGTTCCTTCAGACCTGTCGCATGGGCAGAAGAGACCTGATAGCGAACATTAGGATGCCGGATGGCATGAGCGATCTGATCGGCGCTGGCATCGGTGGCACACACATGCCTGAAATGTTTTGCAAGCAGCACAGCCGATTGGCCGTTGCCCGTGGCACAGTCCCAGGCTGCTTCCCGTCCAGGAGCAAGAGCCGATATATGGCTGAACAGCGCGTCCGGATACGATGGCCGGTAAAGCCGGTATTCTTCTGCCTGATTTGAGAACAGGTCTTTATAGGGTATTGTCATGTTCCGTCCTTGATTGAGAATGAACGTGCGGTTGCCGGGAGGCGCGTCATTATTTCGGTATCTCTTCAAGAAAACGTGCTTTCAGTTCAGGGCCGGGGATCATGCAGCTCTCTTTTTTGCCGAACAGGTTATAGCGGTATCCGGCAACAAAATCATACAGGATATCTCGAACCGGCTGAGGTATGAATGACAGAAAACGGAGAGCGTTCCAGGGCGGGTCCAGCTCTGAGGCAATTTTCAATGCCGCGGTGCTGCGGGTGTACGCTTTTTGGCCGTCTACGAGAACGACGGTGTCGAGTTGTCCGGCATTGATCACATGCCGCTCGAACAGCATTTTTCCAAGAGGGGATTGTGCAGGTGTGAAGGTGAATTTTTGTGAACGGTCCCGTTCATAAATAAAATTGACCGAAAATTCACACAGGTTGCAGACGCCGTCAAAAATAACGATTTTTTCCGGCAGGGTTTCTTGCGGCATGGTTGTTTTCTCCCATTGCTTCAGCCAAGAAGAGCTGCGAAACGCAGTGCTTTTTGGACTTTTTCGGGTGAGTCGGCTTCACAGTAAAGCCTCAGCACGGGCTCGGTGCCGGATGGCCTTATGAGGAGCCATCCCCCTTCGAAATGGTATTTGTAACCGTCAAGATCGCTGAACCCCGTAACCCTGTAATCCGCAACAGTACTCAGATCGCCTTTGCCAGCCTTTGCAATGATAGCCTGCTTCCTGTTCTCATCGGTATCGAGGTCGATCCTGTCGTAATAAAAGCTGCCGTATTCATCAAAGAGTTCCGTGACAAGTTCCGAAAGGGATCGTTTTTTTGCCGCCATGATTTCCAGGATGAGAACACCGATGAATATGCCGTCCCGTTCAGGCAGGTACGAGGTGACTCCGATGCCGCCCGATTCTTCTCCTCCCATGATGATGTCATTGGTGGTCATCAGTTTGCTGACATGTTTGAAGCCTATGGGCAGTGTATGAAGTGTAAGATTGTTGTTAGCACAAATTTTATCGATGATATCGGTCAGGGCGTTTGTTTTGGCAACGTCACCCGCTATCATTTTTTCCTCGGCGAGGTATCTGAGGATGATGGAAAATATTTTGTGCGGATCGATAAACGATCCCTTCTCGTCGAGCATGCCCACTCTGTCGGCATCGCCGTCGGTGATGATAGCCGCATCTGTTTGCAGGGTTTTGAACCATGCAGTGAAGTCATCGATATATCGCGGTATGGGTTCGGGATTGATTCCTTCAAAGGAGGGGTTGACGTTGCAGTGATAGTTCGTGACCGCTGTGCCTCCGAGCAGGTCGCTTACCATGTGCTGGCCGGCACCGTACATTGCGTTGTGGGCCACCTGTATATCGGCTTTTTTTATGGTATCGAGGTCGAGGTGGCGTGAAACGTAGTCGATGTACGCTTTTCTGATACAGGCTTTTTCGATCAACTCTTTCCGCGGTTTCCCCGCCGGTCTGTTTTCCGCGGTTACGAGGTTTTTCTCGATCGTCCTGATTGTATCCGGTAACGCGGACCCGCCATAGGATGCTTTGATCTTGAAGCCGTTGTAGACCGGCGGATTATGGGAGGCTGTGATCATGATCCCTCCTGCCAGCATGTTTTCCCTGCAAAAGAGCGAAACGGCGGGAGACGGGATGAAGGTGTCGGACAAAAAGACACGCAGACCTCGTGAAGAGAGGATTCCAGCAGTGTACCCGGCAAACTCCTCTGACATGAAACGTGTGTCGTAGCCCACGCAGACACCGTTTTGGCTGTTGGTGTGCTGGAGAAAGTAATCCGCGGCCGCCTCTGACGCAATTCTGAGGTTCTCGAAGGTGAAGGTATCGGCGATGACCGCTCTCCATCCGTCAGTCCCGAATTTGACTTGCATTCTCTCTGTACTTTGATGTGTCTGAACCGGGCGTCCCGGCTTGCCGGGCTGCTTAATAATAGAAAGTTTATTACTAACAGTCTTTTATATTGTAGATATAGTGTGATTATTCGTCACCTGTTGAATGAAATTGAGAACTGAAAAGAGCCGCATTTGTTGCAAATCCCGACTTGCCGGGATGCAGCGCCAACCGTTCAATTCAGGATGTAATCGGTTCAGTCTTCTCAGATGAACATACGGGGCTTGACAGGTTGTTTCGGGAAAAAATGATCCGGGCTGATGCATGGTATAACGAAAGGAATGATCGGGCTGTTTTCATGGGTGGTTTCATAATGCACAGGATAAGCCGGGCGGCTGGTTTCCTGTTTTCAAGATACGGCTTGCTCTGTGATGTTCCAATCCGGGATGACGATGGGTGAGCGTAAGCTTTTTGTTCTGGCCGGGGAGGTCTCCGGTGATCTTCACGCCTCTGAGGTCGTCAAGGTGCTGTACGAACGTGTACCGGACCTCAGGATTTTCGGTACGGGAGGTAAAAAACTGCGTTCTCTCGGCGTTGACCTGCTCTATGATGTCGATGACTTGAGTGTCATGGGATTTATGGAGGTGGCCAGGCATGCTTTTTTTCTGCGGAAAGTGATCAGGGACCTGAAAAAGGCCGTCGAGCGCGAAAAGCCGCAGGCGGCCCTGCTTGTTGACTATCCTGGAATGAACCTTCTCATGGCCGGATTTTTTCACCGTCTGGGCATACCTGTTATTTATTATATCAGCCCGAAGGTATGGGCCTGGAAAGAGGGCAGGATAAAGAAAATCAGAAAATACGTGGATCATCTGATGGTGATCTTCGATTTTGAAGTCGACTACTTCCGGAAGCACGGTGTCACTGCGGAATTTGCAGGAAATCCCGTCGTGGAGGAAACCGGGAACCTGGCGTTTCCCTCAAAAGAGCGATTTATTGCCGACAGGGGAATCGGGGGAGGGCGGCAGGTTGTCGGTCTCTTGCCGGGAAGCAGAAAGCAGGAAATTTTCCTGATTTTTCCCGAAATGCTCGGGGCTGCAGAGTTGCTCGGGCGGACGCAGGACTGCGTTTTTCTCCTTGGAAAGGTGCCGCATGTCAGTCAAAGGCTGTACGACATGCACATCGACAGCTCGACAGTCGAAATAGTTGACTGCTCCGCGTATGAAGTGATGAAGTACAGCGATCTTCTGCTTGTGACATCCGGAACGGCTACTCTCGAGGCGCTCTGTTTCGGGACGCCGATGATCGTCGTGTACAAAGCCGACTGGCTGTATTACCTTATTGGCCGGATGATTGTCCCTTTGACGAGTATTTCTTTGCCGAACCTTCTTGCAAAAGGGCTTTATGCAGATCAAAAGCTGGTTCCCGAACTGCTGCAGCACGAGGCTGATGCGGCGGCTATGTACCGGGAAGCATCGTATCTTCTTGAACATGAAACGGCAGCCCTGAAGATGAAGAGAGAGCTTATCGAGGTAAAGGAGCGGCTTGGTTCTCTGCGCCCGTCCCGGACGGTTGCGGACGTGCTTTGCCGCTACCTGCAGTGAAAACCAGTTTTCAACTGAAACCTGAATTGAGCGATTGTCGAGCGTCCCGACTTGTCGGGACGCTCCGTTTAGATGAAACAAAGCTGAACATGTCATGGAACAGTTTGTCACCCTGCTTCTGGAAAACCCTCTTTTTCTTGTCATCGCAGTTATTGTGTCTGTTGTTGTGCTGCTCACGTTTCTGCGGAAAATGTTCAAGTTTCTCGTAATTGTCGTTGCTGCGGGCATACTCTATGTCGCTTATCTCTACTGGTCGGGCGAGAATGTGATGGAAATGGTCAACCGCATCGAGCAGGCCCTCAATTCGATGTTTGCCAGATGGATCGAGTTTTTATGGGGAATTATTTCGCCCGAATAATTGTACTTTATCTGCGCCGTTTTCCTGTAAAATGCAGGTTTCGGCTTGTTTTGCTTAAAATAATTAATATTTCCCGTGGTGAATGGTACGATACATGAAAGTGTCCGATAGATCCTTTTTGCCTGCCTTTTCCCTGTTGCTGATCGTCCTTTTCACGGTTTCCTGCGGTGGAGGAAACGAGCCGGAACCGGTCGAGCGTCGTGATGTGCTGCATATCGCTGCTGCTTCGAACCTGAGTTATGTCATGCCGCAACTGATCGAGGAATTCAAGGCCCGCAACGGTGAGTACATGCATAGCGATATAAAGGTAACCAAGGCGTCCAGCGGCAGCCTGACTGCGCAAATTCGCAACAATGCTCCGTTCGCTGTATTTCTTGCCGCGAACAAGGCCTATCCCCTTGCACTTTACCGGGACTCTTTAACTGTCGGTCCGCCGGTCGTGTACGCTGAAGGGCTTCCTGTCATGGTGTACAAAAAGGAACTTGCTTGCAGGACCGGAGTCGATTGCCTGGCGGGCAGTTCCGTCAAGAGGGTCGCGATCGCCCAGCCGGACCTTGCGCCCTACGGCAAAGCCGCCCTGGATATTCTGGAACGTGCCGGTGTACTGGAGGAAGTCAGGGGTAAATTTGTCTTTGGTGCGTCGGTAACACAGGCGTTTCAGCATGCTGCTACGGCTGCGGATGCAGGTTTCATAGCTGCTTCGCTGCTGTACGGGGATTCTGGAAAACAGCTCGATGAAGCAGGGATGGTGCGGATGGATTTTGCTCCCGGAGACTATACCGCTTCCGTTCTTCAGCAGGGGATGGTGCTGCTCGATCCCTCCAGCGTGATTGCAGCATCCTTTTTCCGCTTCATGCAGTCGGAGAGTGCGGGAGAGGTTCTTCGCCAATACGGATACCGGGTTGAATGAACAGGATCAGGGCAGTTGTCAGCGGGATCGAAAACAACGGCAACCTGCACAGGATCTCGTTATCGGCAGGCAAGCATGATTTTACCGTGATCACGCTCGAACTGGCTGATGAATATGCTGTCGGCGCACGGGTCGATATCCGCTTCAAGCCGGCGCATGTAGCCCTGGCGAAACATATTGCGGGCGACATCAGTATTGCGAACCGGATTGAAGCCGAAGTGAGGGAGATCAGGCAGGGAAACATCCTGGCAGAACTGCTGCTTGGATCGGAGACGGGTGATTTTTACGCCCTGACGACCGTCGAGGCAGTCGGAAGAATGCGCATCGTTCAGGGTGACAGGGTTATCGCACTGTTGAAGGCAAGTGATCTTTATCTTTCAAAGACAGACAAAGCATGAACCCGGGATTTGACATCGAACCTTTCCTGCTCTCGTTCAGGCTTGCCGGAATAACGACATTCCTGCTTTTTCTCATCTGTGTGCCCCTTGCCTGGAAGCTTGCACGGTCCCGGTCGTGGTTTAAACCGATCATTGAGGCACTGGTGAGCATGCCTGTTGTTCTTCCGCCTACAGTGCTGGGATTCTATCTTCTGATTCTGCTTTCCGGCCGCTCACCCTTCGGTATGATGCTCAAGCAGCAGTTCGATATCGACTTGGTGTTTACCTTCGAAGGTATTCTTATCGCGTCCTGCGTGTATTCCTTTCCGTTCATGCTGCAGCCTCTTCAGTCCGGGATCGAGCAGATATCGGACGAACTTGTCGAGGCGTCCTATACGTTGGGAAAGTCGCGGTTTCAAACGCTTTTTCATGTGATACTGCCCAACATCAAACCTTCCATACTTACAGGTCTTATTATCACGTTCGCCCACACGGTCGGTGAGTTCGGAGTGGTGCTCATGGTCGGGGGAAGCATACAGGGCGAGACGAGAGTTGCATCGATCGCGATCTTTGAAATGGTCGAGCTGATGGATTACCGGACAGCGCATATCTATTCGATGCTTCTGATCGCGTTCAGCTTTGTCGTTCTGATGACTGTCTACCTTATCAATCATCATCATCGCAAGACAGGTTGACCGATATGGTTGTCACATCCTTGAAAAAAACGCTTGCCGGTGCGCAGGGGGCATTTCTGCTCGATACGGATGTCGAAATTGCCCGGGGAGGGATAACTGCTGTCGCTGGATCATCGGGAAGCGGAAAAACCACCTTTCTCAGGATGATAGCCGGACTGACCACTCCTGATGAAGGGTGTCTCGAAGTTGACGGGACAGTCTGGTATCTCGGAGAGAAAGGTCAAAAACCCCGGATAAACCTCAAGCCGCAGGAGCGCGGTGTCGGCGTTGTCTTCCAGGGCTATGCTCTTTTCCCCCATATGACGGTTCTTGGAAATCTGCTTTTTGCCTCCAGGAACAGGGAACGTGCCGAAAAGCTGCTCGGCATGGTCAATCTCGGGCAGTTGAAGCATGTAAAACCGGCCAATCTCTCGGGAGGACAGAAACAGCGGGTTGCCCTTGCCCGCGCGCTTATGCGCCAGCCGGGCATCCTCCTGCTCGATGAGCCCTTGTCGGCGCTCGACGAGGCCATGAAAGCCGTTCTTCAGGATGAACTGATCAAAATCAATCGTGAACTGGGCGTTACCATACTCATTGTGACACACGATTCAAGCGAGATTTACAAGCTGTGTGACCGGGTCCTCTTGTTTGAAGAGGGGCGCATCGTTACCGACACATCGCCCCGCAAGCTTTTTGTTGAAAGAGAGGCAACACAGAAGTTCGCGTTCAAGGGGGAAATACTGGAAATACGTGATGTCGATGCCATCTGGGTAGCTGTCGTGGCGATCGGCAACAACCTTGTCGAGGTTGTCATCGACACGGACGAGAAAGAAGGCCTTCAGGTCGGCGACAGCGTTATTGTCGGTACCAAGGCTTTCAATCCGACGATCAGAAAATTTCAGAAAGGGGAGTTCGACTACTCAAGGCTTTGAGGATTGGTGAATCGTAAATCGTGAATGGTGAAGAGGGATGTGGGGAATAGTTCTGAGTTCTCAGTTCTTGGTTCTCAGTGCTTCGCAGGAAGAAAATGTAGGGGCGAAAAGTTTGGGAGAATCGCTCTTGATCATTTATAGGTCCTATAGGACTTATGGGACCTATACGTCCTATAAGAGGAATAGTCGGCAGTCGGCAGTGAGGTGTGGGATGGAAGAAAAAGTTCTCAGTTCTCGGTTCTCAGTTGAAAGCAAGGAGTAAGGAGAGGAAGATCGTGAATGGTAAATGGAATGCTGAGGTAATAGGTAATGGGTACTCGGGAATTGGCAATAGGTGAAGAGCAAAGAACCAAGAGACAAGAGTCAGGAAGAAAACGCGAAGAATTCAAACAACTCAACAATTCAACGAATCAACAACTCAACAAACGGCCATTTTCACCCAATGCCCTCCCCTTACCGTTTGCTCAGTGCGCCGGTTGGACAGCGTTCGGCAAGCAACAGCATGAGTGTTTCCCCTTCTTTTCCTTCCTCTTCAAGCGTCCTGACACAGACCCCGCAGTCGATGCATTTGGTCCTTTCGAACCGTATGCCCGCTTTGCGGTCGATGAGAAAATCATCATCGTCACCGATGGCTCGATCTGCCTCAGCCTCGTAGTGAGCGGCAAGCTCGCGAAGCCTGCAGTCATCCTTGCTTATGCAGCTGCAGCAGAGGCACCGCTCAGCCTCCTCTTTTGCATGTTGTACTGAAAGACCTGAAACAACCTCGCTGAAACCGGACGTCCGGAGACCCGGAGCGAGTTCCTCCGGCTTTATTCTTGGCGATGGAGCGGAACGGTCGTAGAATGCTGCAGGGGCCTGGTCTCTCGGGCCGTAGCTTGAATTGAAAACGGTTTTTTCGGGTTTGACCGGCGCGCCCCGGAGAAATTCGTCGATCTTCCGGGCAGCGAGACGGCCGTGCCTGACGGCATTGACGGCGGTGTCGGAGCCGCTTACGCAGTCGCCGCCGGCAAAAACCCATGGAATTGCTGTTCGGAAGGTTCCTTCTTCAGCCGGAACGCGTCCACCTTCGGCCGGAGCTATACCGAGTGCTCCGTGGGCGGAAGGATCGACCTGCTGACCGACGGCGGTGATGACCGTATCGGCATCGATGGCATACTCTGAGTCCGCAACCGGGACCGGGCGTTTTCTGCCGCTTTGGTCAGGGGAGCCCAGAACCATTTTCCGGACGGATACACGAAGACCGCTGTCGGTTTTTTCAATTGAGACAGGTGCTGTGAGTATGTCAAAAATAATTCCTTCCTCTTGAGCTTCCTGTATTTCTGAACGGTTTGCCGGCATCTCTTCAATGCTCCTGCGGTAGAGAACACGAACCGAACCTGCACCGAGCCGCAGAGCGGTTCTGGCTGCGTCGATTGCCGTGTTGCCCCCGCCGATGACAAGCACTTTCTTTCCCAGGCTGACGGAGCGGCCGCAAGCGACGCTTTCAAGAAAACCGATCCCGGTTATGACGCCGTCACTTTCTTCTCCTTCAATACCGAGCGGCGAAGGTACCTGGGCGCCGATGGCAAGAAACAGCGCATCGAAACCTTCTGTTTCAATACGTTCAAGCGTGATATCCGTGCCGACAACGGTTCCGCATACAAATGTCCCTCCCATGGCCCTGATGGGTTCGAGGTCGGCTTCGATGATGTCGTCCGGCAGCCTGAACCGTGGAATCCCGTAACGCATCATACCCCCCGGAGCGTCATGAGCATCGAAGAAGGTGACCTCATGCCCTTCTTGCAGCAGGTAGTAGCCTGCGGTCAGGCCTGCAGGCCCAGTGCCTGCGATTGCCACCTTTTTGCCGGTTTTCGCCCGGCGTTGAGGCATGTAGCGGTTATCGGAAGCGTTGTCGCAGTCGGCGGCAAAGCGTTTCAGGGAGCATATCGAGAGCGGTTCGTCAACTCCGTGCCTTCTGCACGCTTCCTCGCAGGGTGCATGGCATACCCTGCCGAGAATCCCTGGAAGAGGAATATGCTCCTTGATGATCCTGACCGCCTCCATGTTGTTTTCTGCAGCTATGGCAGCGATAAATCCGGGTATGTCGCATCCTGCCGGGCACGATAACTCACATGGAGCGTTGCAGTCTCCGCAATGGTCCTCAAGGAGCCGTTCAAGGTTTTTTTTTCGAATCCCGTGGAGCTCCTGATTGTCTGTCTCGATAGACATTCCTTCGGTGACGACGGTACTGCAGGAAGGGACAAAGCGGTTTTTATCCTTGATTTCGACAATGCACATCCAGCAGGAGCCAAGCGCATGCAGTGATTCATGGTGACACAGTGTAGGGATCCGGGCGCCGTTCCTTCTTGCTGCCTGTAGAATCGACATTCCTTCTTCGGCTTCTCCGGGTTGACCGTTCAGGGTGAAAGTGACTGTTTTCATCATATGAGCGTATGACATGAAGCTTTCAGGAGTTGTACGTGTCGTCGATATGCCGTGCGACCTTTTCGAGAAGCCACATCGGTGTGGAGGTCGCCCCGCAGACGCCGACGCTTTCGACCAGCTTCCCGTTATTGTAAAACCATTCGTCCTGCAGCTCTGTTTCGTCCTCGATAAAATGACTGCCGGGATTGGATTGCCGGCAGATGTTGTAAAGAACCTGCCCGTTGGAGCTTTTTCTTCCGGCGACAAAAATAATCCTGTCGTTTGCCGCTGCAAAATCATGCAGTTTGCTGTTCCTTGTCGAAACCTGGCGGCAGATGGTGTCCTTGTAGACAAGGTCGGGAAGCGAACGGACACCGGTTTTTTCGGCTGTGAGGTCGATGTCCCGGACAGCGTGCCATTTGGTTTGATCCGATGAGCCCGACGCCCCTTTCTTTTCAGAAAAAAGCCTCGCGAGATTGTCTTTCAGGGCATAAAAACCGGGCAGATCCATCGTTGTCTGCGAGATCAGCGCTGTTCGGCGATTGAAATCAATCGATTCGGTTTCCTCGGGGACCGAGAGATCTGCGTGCTTGATGACGACCGCCCTGTTGCCGCACTGCCCGTTGATGCCGATGACTTCCGGGTGCGCTTTCTTCCCGTAGATGATGATCTGGAACCCGAGTTCATGGAGCATCCTTGCGGTGCGCTGCAGTCTGGCGACCACCGGACAGGTCGAATCCGTTACCGAGAGGCTGTTCTGTTCCGCTCTTGTGTATGTCGAAGGCGGTTCACCGTGAGCCCTGAAAAGAACCTGGGCATCGTGGAGCTTTGCATAGGCGTCGTGATCGATGGTAATCAGTCCCAGTTTTTCAAGCCGTTTTACCTCGACCTCGTTATGGACTATGTCTCCGAGGCAATAGACATTGCCTCCAGGCTCATCGAGCATTTTTTCCGCAAGATGTATGGTTCCCTGTACGCCGATGCAGAAACCGGAGGATGTCCTGTCCAGATTTACTTTCACGGTCGGTCTGTTTATGATTGTCGTCGTCAGGAGGCGAATATAGCAAGCGCTGATGCAACTGCCAACAGTTGAAGGTTTTTGCTCTGCCCCGGTTCGCCCGGCGGCTTTCGCCCCCGTGCCGGCGGTATGGAAAGGGGGGCTTTATTTATCCCGGTTTGATTTTTTTATCGAGGGAGTGTTTCAGGTAGCTGATGGCGATATCCTTGCCCGAGCGAAGGAGTTCGAGCCCGATCGAACCGAGGGCGCTTTTCAGCTCGGAAGGTTCCTTCCGCTGTGACCTGTCGGTTTCGGTACGTTGCTGGGGTTGCCGGGAGAGGGCTTTTCGGATGAGCTTTCCTGTGAAAAAGCCGATAAGCAGTGACAGGCCGGTTGTCCGGAACGGATATCTCCGGACAAGTTCCTCAGGAGAGAGTTCCTGCTGCAATTCCTTTTTGAAGCGGCCGGTTCTTTTCCTGAGCTGTTCTTCACGGTCACGGATACGGTTCTCCAGTTCCTGTATTTTGGCTTCGGTACTTTTCAACGGTTCAGTTTTATTTGCCATGTGACGAGAGGAGCATATTGTGTATGAGGTTTTTCAGAAGGTCAGGCCGTATCTTGGCGAACAGCAGGAACAAAAAGAGAAAAAATGCGCTGACAATCAGGTAGCCCAGGTAGTAATGGCCGAGCAGTTCACCGATGAGAAGGGCGATGGTCGTTATCAGATAGACGATACCGGAAATCAGTATGACCGCAATGATGAGCAGTGAGGCTGCAATGGCGATTTTCTCGGTGATTTCTATTTTTATCAGCTCCATTCTGGCATCGATGATCGCCAGGATATCCTCATAGCTCGACGTTACCGTTTCGTCAATCAGGCTGCCAAGTCCTTTCCTCTTCTGCTGGGTATCTTCAGGCTGGCTTTGCTTCTCAGTGGACATATGTCATGTCGTTTGGCGTTGTACAATTCAGTCTTTTCGGAACAGGAGCCCCAGAAACATCCCTGCTCCCAGGGACATAAGCATGGACTGCACGGGATTTTTCTTGATGTATTCCTTTACTTTCGTGACCGTGTCCTGGAGCTCATCGTACTGTTCGCTTTCTTTGAACCGATCGTACATTTTCGAGATATTGTCACTGATTGCCTCAACCTGCTCCGGAATAGGAGACTTCAGGGGTTCGGCATGAGCTTTTTCACTGTTCGAGCTTTGATGTTCCGGTGCTTCCTGCATCATGATCCTGTTGTTTTCGGACGACCCGCAGCCGGATGGCACAGTCGCCCGGTTGAAATTCCTCTTTTTTCCTTGTACATAAATATACACACCCAAGTTATACGTGCGAAAGATTTTTAGCTCCTGCAAACGAAGTGAGCTGCTCCCTGCTCCTCACTCATTTGCCATCCGGCCTTCGTACGGGCGGGTTTGAAACCCGCCCCTACAACATGTCCACTGAAGACCGCCTGATATTCCTCTTATAGGACTTATAGGTCCCATAAGTCCTATAGGACCTATAAATGATCAAGAACGATTCTCCACAAACCTTTCGCTCCAGGCAATTATCTTCCCACCCAGAACTTCTTCCATCCCACACCTCACACCCCACTTCCTACTTTCTGCACTCTCCCCACCAATCACTATTCACGATATCTAGTTCAGCAGCCTTCCTCCCTCGATGTTGATGACCTGGCCCGTAATGTAGTCACTGTCGGCAAGGAACAGGAGTGCTTTGACGACATCCTCCGCCCGGCCGAGACGCTGCAATAATATATTTTCGGTAAGTTCTTCTTCAG
The DNA here is from genome assembly GCA_028280025.1 of Chlorobium sp. GTDB lineage: Bacteria > Bacteroidota > Chlorobiia > Chlorobiales > Chlorobiaceae > Prosthecochloris. Next base: position 58,319 of record JANQMO010000040.1, read on the forward strand.
GAATGTCATCCCATTCCGGAAGTTTTGTGACTGTCCCGGGTGCTATGGCGTTGACAAGAACCCTGGGTGCGAACACTTTTGCGAACACCCTGATCAGGTGCTCAACCGCGGCCTTCGAGGCGGTGTAGGGGGCATATCCTTTCCAGACAAGGTTTGCTGCAATATCGGTTATGGCAACGATGCGAGAGACAAACGGCTGCTCTTTCATGATCCCGGCTCCGGACTGCATCGTAAAGAACGTTCCTTTCAGGTTTGTGCCGACAAGTTCCTCCCACTCTTTTTCCGTCACGTCCGGCAGGGATGTACCGAAAAAACAGGATGCGCTCGGGATCAGGAGGTCGAGTCTGTTGTACCGGCCGGAAAACAAACGGAAAGCGTCTTCTATATCGCTTACCCTGGATGTATCGCACCGGGTCATTGACGAATCGGGCGCAACAGCACAGATTTTATCGAGCACCTGTTCAGCCTTTTCCCTGGAGCGGTTATAGGTAAAAAAAATCGTGTAACCGTGGTGTGCGAGCGAAACAGCAAGTTCGCTTCCGAGCCGTCCCGATCCTCCGGTTATGAAACATACTTTTTTGTCTGGTGCCGCCATAAGCTTTATGAATAGTAAGCAGTCAATGCAACTGAACGACAGGCGGGGATAAAAAGTTGTTGCGACAATAAAATCATGAGTGACAAAGGATTGGCCCTGCAGGTGTTTTTTTGCTTATTATTAAGCCGCGGCGCATAAAGCGCAGGACAATCGAACGTATGCTGGATTATTCTTGGCGATGAACAGACCTGTCATTCTGAAACTTGTTTCCGTCAGAAGGGAGCTTGAGCTTTCCCGGGATATCCGGCAGACCATTCTTCCGGGGATATCCCTCGAGATCCAGGAGGGGGAATTTATCTCTATAACCGGGCACTCGGGTTCCGGTAAATCGACACTTCTCTACATCATGGGAGGTCTCGACAAACCGACGTTCGGGGAAGTGTGGCTCGAGGGTGTCAACCTAACGGATAAAACCGAAAAAGAAATGTCGGTCATACGGAATCGCAAGATCGGTTTCATTTACCAGTTTCATTTTCTTCTTCCGGAATTTACGGCTGTCGAGAATGTCGGTATGCCGATGATGATCGGCAGCAGACCGAAGTCCGAAATACGCGAACGGGCACAAATGCTGCTTGACAGGGTGGGGCTCAGCGACAGGTATGATTACAGGCCCAGTCAGCTTTCGGGAGGCCAGCAGCAGCGGGTCGCGGTTGCAAGAGCGCTTGCCAACAACCCGAAAATCGTGCTTGGTGACGAACCGACAGGCAACCTCGATACAAAATCGGGAAAACAGGTCTATGAACTGTTCGAGGAAATGAACGAGGTGTTCAACCAGACGATCATTTTCGTTACCCATGACGAAGATTTCGCCCGGCGGGCGAAACGAAGGATCCATCTTGTTGACGGGAAGATCGACAGTGACAGCAAAACAGGATCATAACGCTAACATGAGGCGGCATGCGAATGCTTGAATCTATAAGGGATTCCCATCCCCTTGTCTACAAACATTTCTCCTCTCTTCCTGACGGGGAGAAGCATATCGGCCGGGTCATCGAACTTGACCGGTACTGGGAACATATCAACTCAGAGCCTCCGGCCGATGCCATTCTTCCGGGGGAATCGCTGCCCGATGGGGCAACGATGAGCGGGGAATACGAGATCGTCTACGCGGGCGGGACGCTTGGGTTGCTTCATGCGGCAGTCATGGCGGAGCGTTACGGACATAAAATCCTTGTTATCGACCGGCATGTTTCGGGAAAATCCACCAGGGACTGGAACATTTCCCGCGGGGAACTGCACACGCTGCAGGAGACCGGGCTGTTTACTGCCGAAGAGATCGACTCGTTCATTGTCCGCAGGTACAGAACGGGCTGGGTTGAGTTTTTCACCGATGAAGAACGGCAAAAAAGGCTCTATATGGACAATGTTCTCGATTGTGCCGTCGATGCCGATAAGCTTCTTGGCGCAGCAAAATATGTGGTGCTTGCCGAAGAACGATGTTCCGTACTGGACCATACAACCTTTCTTCGCTGCTACCGGTTTCCGGACCATATTGTTATTGAAGCCGCGGGACCGGACGGTGAGCCGCTCTTTTTCAAATCGCAGCTGCTTCTGGATGTCATGGGCATTCTTTCCCCGATCGCCATGCAGCTTAATCGGGGGCGTTCACAGACGCACGTCTGCCCGACTGTGGGAACGGTTTCGAGCGGTTTTGAAGACCTCGATTACGAGGTTGGTGAAATTCTTGCCAGCACGGAGAATGCCGATACGTCAAATGGTTCCGGACGTCAGTTGATATGGGAAGGATTCCCCGCCTCCGGCAGCGAGTATATCACCTATCTGTTTTTCTATGATGCGGTCGATTCCGATAACGACAAGAGCCTGCTCGGTCTTTTTGAAGCCTATTTCAAAAAGTTGCCGGAATACAAGACTCTTTCGGACAATTTCAGGATTCACCGTCCTGTTTTCGGTATAATCCCGGCCTATTCGCATGGCGGTTACGGTAGAGAACGTGAAATTGCCGGTGACCGTATTCTGCTTCTGGGAGATGCCGCGAGCCTCGGGTCACCGCTGACGTTTTGCGGTTTCGGTTCGATGGTGCGGAACCTGCACCGCCTGACAGCCGCCCTCGACCAGGCGCTGGGCGCGGATTCTCTTTCCCGCAGTGATCTTGAAAAGATCAGCGCCTACGAACCCAATGTCGCATCCATGTCGAATCTGATGAAGTACATGTGCTATGACGCCCGGACCGACACTCCCGGCTTTGTCAATGAACTGATGAACGAAGTGATGATCGTACTCGACGATCTTCCTCCACGGTACCGGGAGACGATGTTCCGCGACGAGATGCGGCTGGATGATTTTGTCACCGTACTTCTGAAAGTTGCCTGGCGCTACCCGAAGGTTTTGAAGGCGACCTACGACAAGCTGGGCATAGACGGTTCCGTGTCATTCCTCAAAAATCTTGCAGGCTGGGCGTTGTCCGGGGCAGCAAAGAAGTAGACGGCTATGGCGGATGAGAAAATCGTACTGGAAGCCGAAAGGCTTCGCAGAGAAATCGACAGGCACAACTATCTCTACTATGTTCTCGCAAAGCCCGAGATCGAAGATTACGAGTTCGACAGGATGCTCGAAAAGCTGGCCGGGCTCGAAAAGACGTATCCTGAACTGAAAACCCTCGACAGCCCTACCCAGCGCGTCGGGGGATGGATAACGAAAGAATTTCCGACGGTTATCCATCGTGAACCGATGCTCAGTCTTTCGAACACTTACTCGATCGAGGAAATCGGGGAGTTTTACCGGCGCGTGATGAAGCTGCTTCCTCCGGGAGAGGAAGGCGGAGAAGGGCCGGCGTTTGTTGCAGAGCTGAAATTCGACGGCGTCGCCGTGAGTCTTCTTTATGAAAACGGGCAGCTTTCGCGGGGAGCGACACGTGGAGACGGTATGCGTGGTGATGACATTACGCCGAACGCAAGGACGATCAATACCGTACCTCTTCGACTTCGTCCTGCCGGGGATGATTCCGGTACAGCTCCAAACAGGTATGACGGAACCGTGATCGAAGTGCGCGGCGAGGTCTTCATGCGCAAGGACGATTTCGCCGCTCTCAACGAGTCGCGTCCCGAAGACGAGCAGTTTGCAAATCCCCGAAACGCTACGGCGGGAACGCTCAAGCTGCAGGATTCCGCCGAAGTGGCAAGAAGGAAGCTGTATTTTGCGGCCTACTACCTCGAGGGCGAACCTTTTGGCGAGAAGGCTCATCATGCTCGTCTCGAAATGCTCAAAACAATGGGATTTTATACTGATCGGCACTATCGGTTGTGCCATGATCCGGAGGAAATCCGTTCGTTTATCAGCCATTGGGACAACGAGCGCTGGTCGCTTCCATACGAGACTGACGGTGTTGTTTTAAAGCTTGATGACATATCCCTTCGTGCCGCAGTCGGGTCAACCTCGAAAAGTCCCCGTTGGGCAATCGCCTTCAAGTATCCCGCGCAACGGGCCAGCACGGTTTTACGCAAGGTGGTTTTCCAGGTAGGCAGGCTCGGTACGGTAACTCCTGTGGCCTATCTCGATCCTGTCAAGCTTGCAGGAACCACAGTGTCGCGTTCAACCCTGCACAACCTCGATGAAATTGAGCGACTCGATGTCCATCTGCTGGATACGGTACTGATCGAAAAAGCCGGAGAGATCATTCCAAAGGTCGTCAGCGTCGAAAAGCAAAAACGTCCTTCCGGTGCCAGACCGATCACTGTTCCCGAAGTGTGTCCTTCATGCGCTACCCCCCTTGTGCGGCATGAGGGCGAGGTGAATCTGTGCTGCCCCAACGAGGAGGGGTGCCCGGCACAGAAGAGGGCAAGGATCGAGCATTTTGCTTCGCGTAACGCCATGGATATCAGCGGCCTTGGAAAAGCGATCGTCGAACAGCTTGTCGACAAGGAGCTGGCTCATGACGCGGGAGACTTGTATGGACTGACACCCGACATGTTGCGCGGGCTGGAGCGTCAGGGGGAAAAGTCGTCGTTGAAGCTTGTCGATGCTATTGAAAAGAGTAAGTCCAGGGGATATGACAGGGTGCTTTTCGGGCTCGGTATCCGGCATGTCGGTCTTGCAACGGCCCGTGAACTGGCCGAAGCATATCCTTCGATGGAGGAGCTTGGTGATGCGTCTCTTGACGAGCTGTCGGCTGTACCCGATGTCGGGCCGGTTATTGCCGAAAGTGTTCACGCGTTTTTCAAAAATCCCATCGCGTGCAGAATGATCGAAAAACTCCACACTGCAGGAGTGAGGATGACGTCGGAAGAGACCAAAGCCCGGGTCAACGACAACTTCGACGGGATGAAGGTGGTTTTTACGGGAACTCTCGAACGCCATACCCGGCCGGAGGCAGCGGAGCTTGTGGTTGAAAGAGGCGGCAGGGAGGCCGGATCGGTCAGCAAGAACACCGATCTTGTCGTTGCGGGTAAAGACCCCGGAAGCAAACTCGAAAAAGCCCGAAAGCTCGGGGTAAGGGTTGTGTCAGAGGAGGAGTTTGAAGCGATGCTTTTTGGGGAGTGAAGAATGTGGGATGTAGGATGTGGGGTGTGGGAAGTTCTGAGTTCTCAGTTCTGAGTGGGAAGATAATTGCCTGGAGCGAAAAGTTTGTGGAGAATCGTTCTTGATCATTTATAGGTCCTATAAGAGAAATACCAGGTCGATTTTTGCAGTTGATGGAGCTGCGATATCGTTGGAGCGGTGCGGGAAGAGATCGCCTGTTATTTTTTTGCGATATACAGTATCGACGTTTCGAATGTCATCGGTTTGTATTCGGCAGAGCTGAATCCGGCTTCTCTTAGTATATCGAGGAATGCCTCGTCCTGCGGGAACTGTTCGACCGAGTGCGGCAGGTAATCGTAAGCGAAACTTGACTTGCTGAAAAGACCTGCAATTCTGGGGAGGACTTTTTTGAAGTAGACGAGGTAGAGTTTTTTCAGGATGGTGTTTCTCGGGATCATTGGTTCGATGATCAACGCATGGCCGCCGGGTTTGAGTACTCTCCGGAACTCCTTCAGCCCCTGCAGGAGGTTTTCGAAATTCCTTGCACCGAAACCGGCGCTGACAATGTCGAAGGAGTCGTTGTCAAAATCGAGCTTTTCGGCGCATCCTTCCCTGAACGTGATCGACGGAAGTTTTTTTCTTGCTATCGAGAGCATGTTCGGAGAGAGGTCAATGCCGGTTACCTTCGAGCCCGGTATACTGCTCATTGCCCTGGCAAGGTCGCCTGTACCGGTTGCAACGTCGAGAATGGACGGTGACGGATTATCGCTGGTGAACCGGCGTGCTTTTCTTGCCGCCATGGCTCGCCAGTAGTTGTCAATCCCGAGGCTCAGGAGGTGGTTCAGGAAATCGTAGGTCGGTGCAACCTCGTCGAACATCTGCTGTATCGAGGTATGCGATTTGGAACTGTAGAGCGACTGAGCGGTTTCCTTTGACCGGTTGGCCTGTTCGTCAGCTTTTTTTGCCATAAACGTCGTCGGGATTAAACATCAGCGTATCGCAGATCTCCAGTGAGAGGTCGTCGTTTGCCTTGCGATAGAAGCAGGAGTGGTATCCAACGTGGCATGCTCCGCCTTTCTGCGAAACCTTGAGAAGCAGCGTGTCGCCGTCGCAGTCAATGAGGATGTCATGAACATCCTGCATGTTGCCTGAGGATTCGCCTTTCAACCAGAGTTTCTGCCGGCTTCTGCTCCAGTAGCAGGCTTTCTTTTTTTCAAGGGTCATTTCAAGGCTTTCACGGTTCATCCAGGCCATCATCAGGACTTTGCCTGTTGCATGGTCCTGCACGATTGCCGGAACAAGCCCGTTGGCATCGAATGTGACTGTTTCAAGAAACCCTTTCTGTATATCCTGTTCCGAGCTCATGGTGCTAACTGTAAATACAATGTCTGCTTTTCAATTGTGGATAACTTTGACCCTTAAGATTGATAAAATTATGGAAAAACCAAGGTAGACAAGGAGAAAAAAACTGAAACCCTTAACTTCCACCTCAGTATTTTCAAGCTTTTTATTCATTCATGCAGACATTACAGAAGATTCTGCCAAAATATACCGTTGCACTGGGGATCATATTCCTTGCAACGGTCGTGTACCTGGTAACAAGGGGCGACACGGTTGTTGTCGAGAGTTTTGCGGTACAAAAAATGGAACTGGAGCAGGCGATCTATGCTACCGGTTATGTCGATGCCGGAAAAATGGCTGATATACGCAGCGAGATATCCGGTACCGTACGGTCTGTCGGCGCCAGCGAAGGGGAGCAGGTGGCAAAAGGCGATACCATTCTCGTTATCGGTGACAAGAGCTTACTGCTTGCAGTCGATGAAGCTGAGGCGGCTCTTGCAGAGCAGCGGGCGGCAAAAGTGGATATGGAAGTCCGGTTGGCAAGGAGCCGGGCGCTTTTCAAGGCAGGGGCAATTCCCGTACAGGAACGTGATAATGCAAAAAGAGAGTTCATTCAGGCCAAAAAGCTGCTCGAACAGAAGAATGCGCAGTTGCAAAGCCGCAGGGATGAGGCGGAAAAACAGCATATCCGCGCCCCGCTTGCAGGTACCCTGACGATGCAGGAGGCCAGGACCGGCGATGATATCGTATCCGGTACACTTCTGGCGACGATAGTCAATACGGAAAGCTACATGATAAAAGTTGAAGTGGATGAACTCGACGTTCCCCGTCTGAAAAAGGGTCAAAAGGCCGTGGTCGCTCTGGATGCCATGCCCGATAAACGTTTTAAGGCATCGGTATCCAGGATTGTCCCCCGTACGGACAGGATTACCAAGACATCAAAAGTCTATCTCGATCTCGATGATCCGATCGAAGGCATGCAGGAAGGAATGACTGCAATTGCCAACATTGTCTATAACGTCCGCAAAGGGGCGCTCCTGGTTCCCAGAAACGCGGTTTTCAAAGAGGGCCGGGAGATGTATGCCTGGAAAATCGAGAAGGGTAAGCTTGTAAAACTTACTGTAACCACGGGTGCCGATGACAACCGTTTTATCGAGGTGCTCGAAGGACTCGCCGAAGGTGACAGCGTTGTCACGAGGCCCGAGGAGCGTTTCAGGGAAGGGATGGGAGCTGTTGTTAGTGACAAGAGACGAGTTGTAGGGGCGGGTTTGAAGCCCGCCCGTCGAGGTCATTGATGGCAGGTGCTTATGGGACCTATAGGACTCATAGGACTTATAGGACCTATATAATGCCTTCCAATGTGTCCACAATTGCAACAAATCAACAACTATCTTCATCCTATTACCTATTACCTATTACCTATTACCTATTACCTATTACCTATTACCTATTACCTATTACCTAATCACCAATCACTATTCACGATTCACTAAAAATAGCTGTCATAGTCGTCGCTCATGGAGAAGCTGAAACTGCGGGCTTTGCCGACAACTTTTCCATGATCCGCCATACCCTTGCGCACGCGTCGGAATTCATGGCAATACCCTGGCCTTTGCAGATCTTTGTCTCACTGGTTTCAGGCCTGAGAAACAGCATGCGGTTCAAAAAGCTTGGCTATGTATCGCCCCAGAACGCCTATACCCGGAAACAGGCCGCGGCACTCCTCCGGGAACTCATGCGCCATCCTTCGGGCGGCGACAGGGTCTATGAGGTTTTTCCCGCATTTACGGCAACACCTCCTTTTTTCGGGGAGGTAATCGATGATACATGCAGGCACGACGCCCGGATCATACTGTATATGGCTCCCGTGGAAAACAGCCTGAACTGCGGATCGCTCTGCACCTGGATACAGCAGAACCTGTCGGGCAAAGAGCAGGCGGCGGTGAAAGTTGTCAGTTGTTTCCGGCGCGACCGAAGGCTGATCGATGTCTACCTCGACCATGTGTTTCACCATACCGGGGAGTTTGTCCGGGGGGGAGGCAGTCCGGTCCTCATTCTGGCGTTTCACGGTACCCTTGTTGCCGACAGGGAGGGTAAGCCGCCCTCGTTTCGAACCGGTGCCCGCGAAATGATCGAATTCGGCGAGGCGCTCAAGGAAGCAATTATGCATGACAGACGCAACAGCTTTACAAGGATCATCGTATCTTTTTTGAATCATGATCTCGGAGGAACATGGACGGAGCCCTCGCTCGAAGAGACGCTTGCTGGTCTCGGACGTGACGCTGCGGATTCGGTCGCGCTCTTTCCTGCGGGATATTTTTCGGATGGCAACGAAACCTGCCTGAACGCACGGGAGTCCCTCCGTTCAGCCGGGATCGAGAGAGTTGCCTATATTCCCTGTGTCAATGATTCCGATATGTTTGCCGGATACCTGTCGCAAAGGGTGGCGGCAGCGGCTGAGGAGGTACTGGCGATGAACCGGGGGCGGGAAAAGGAAGAATCAACCGACGGATAAGCCTTATGGACAATCTGTTCCTTCTGATTATCTGCTTTGCGGCGGGGTGGTTCCTGCGTCACATTGAAAAGCTTCCTGCAGCAACGCCGACAGTCCTCAACAGTTTCATTATTCATATATCGCTTCCCGCAGCTGTTATGCTGCATATCCATGAACTCCATATCTCACACCATGTTTTTTTCATGGCAGCAATGCCGTGGCTGCATTTTGGCCTGTCGGTGCTCTTTTTCTTTATTCTTTCGAAAGTTCTCAACCTGCCGGGAAAAACTGCAGGTGCGCTTGTATTGACCGGTGGGCTGGGGAATACCTCGTTCGTAGGGCTGCCGATGATCGAGGCTTTCTTTGGCAAAGAGGGGATCGCAAGCGGTATCGTTGTCGATCAGCTCGGTTCTTTTCTTGTTCTTTCCACGCTTGGGATCGCTGTTGCCGGGATATATTCCGGCGGCAATTCATCGGCGGGACATATTGTAAAAAAGATTGTTTTCTTTCCGCCTTTCGTCGCTCTTGTTCTTGCCGCACTCCTTATTCCTGTATCGTATCCTCCTTTTTTCAGCGGCGTGCTGCATCGTCTTGCAGACACACTGGCGCCGCTCGCCCTCTTTTCGGTGGGTTACCAGCTCAACCCGGTTCATGTTCAGGGTAACAGCCGCAACCTTCTGTTGGGGCTGGGTTTCAAGCTCATCCTTGCGCCGCTTGTGATCTGGACACTCTACATGCGGATTCTCGGTCTCGACGGTCTGTCTATAGAGGTGACTGTTTTCGAAGCGGCCATGCCGCCCATGATCATGTCCGGAATACTGGCGACCGAGCACGATCTCGATCCTCCGCTGGCGAACCTGATGGTTGCCGTGGGGGTTATTGTCTCGTTCCTGACGCTGCCGTTATGGAGAATGGTTCTATAGTTGTGCGTGCGGCAGGGGATACGTATTTTTCTATCGCAATGACGCCGCCAAAGCAAGGGGATTTGCCGTTCGGTGTATCAGAGGAGGGTGATTTTTCCCAATCAACAACACGTATACCTATGGATATTATCAACAGTGCGCTCAAAGGTTTGACCGATGCGGCTTCCGGGTTCTGGCCGGCCCCGCCGGAAAAAGCCGGACTGGAAAACGGAAAACTGCGGCCGTGCCCCGGTACGCCCAACTGTGTGTGTAGCGAGTATCCCGGCAGTCCTGCCTGGATTGAGCCTCTCGATGCGGGAAAACAGTCGCGTAACGAGGCATTGGCAGCACTGAAAACAGTGCTTGGCGAGATGGGAGGAGAGCTGAAGAAAGATGATGGCGATTATCTTGCCGCAACCTTCACGGTTCCTCTTTTCGGGTTCACCGATGATGTTGAATTCCGTTTCGATAACGATGCCTCGGCAATTCAGGTCCGATCCGCTTCCCGTCTCGGGTTTTCCGATCTTGGTGTGAACAGGGGCCGGATCGAAGAGCTTCGGCAAAGATTTGCCGGCAAACAAAAAGGCTGATCGGCATGTTTGCCGATGGCGGGTTGAGGGTTTTGCCGATGCCGGATTTTCCTTTATCTTAAGTGCCTTCATAAAAAGCCCGTCCGGGATGGTCTTTGCCGGCCGTTCCCGGAGAGGATCGTGAGCCGACGTAAGGCCTGTTTGTCGATTCTCATCTGCATGTTCCGGCAGTGGCGATCACAACAGTGTTTTTTCTGTACGCAGGGTATTTATGCGAAACACAAAGCAGGAGGATAGTACGTGGAACAACATTCCCTGGAAGCTGTCGTTGACGAGGCATTGGTAAGGAAATGGATTGAAGAGTACGGCAGTGATGCTTCCGCGGCGGTTCCGCTTCTCCAGGCTGTTCAGAATGAGTACGGTTATCTGCCGAGAGAAGCAATGGATATGATTGTGTCCGGTACCCGGATTACTGCAAGTCAGTTGTATGGTGTCGCCACTTTTTATTCCCAGTTCCGGCTCGACCCTGTCGGCAGGAATATGATCAAGGTCTGTCACGGAACGGCTTGCCACGTCAGCGGTGCCGACCGTTTGAATACCGCACTTCGCCAAAGCCTCGGAATTAAGGATGATGCCGAGGATACAGCTTCGAACGGAAGCTATACTATCGAGGATGTTGCATGTGTCGGATGCTGCAGTCTTGCGCCGGTCATGGTTATCGGCGATGAAACCCACGGTAATCTTTCCGGTGCCGATGCGCAGCGTCACTTGAAAAAACATGCCCGCCGGAACGGTGAATTTCTGCCCGGACACGAAGAGGAAAAGAGTGATGAAGCCGCTCGCACCAGACAGTCGTCCGAAAACAGGAAAAAGGAGGTTCGGCAATGAGCGCACAGCCCATGACGATTATTGTCGGTGAAGGAACCTGCGGAATTGCCGCCGGGGCAAAAGATGTCTACAAAACGTTCAGGGAACTGCTTCCTGACGCCAGGATGAAGACCGTCGGCTGTGTCGGTATGTGCCATCAGGAGGTTATGGTCGAGATCATTGACGGCAGCGGAGGTGCGTTTCTGTATGGAAAGGTTGACAGGAAAAATATCCCTTCGATCCTCGAGTATCATGCAGGTACGGGGGATATTCGATCCGACCACCTTATCCGGTCCGGTTCCCGGACCAACGGTTCGGACTATCTTTCCCGCCAGACCCGCATAGCGTTGCGCAATGTCGGGCTGCTCGATCCTGCATCGCTCGACGAGTTCAGGATGCGCGGAGGGTACCGGGCAATAGAAAAAATCCTCAGTGAAGGCATCACACCTGATCAGGTGATCGAAGAGGTTCGTACCGCAGGCATTCGCGGCCGGGGCGGCGCGGGATTTCCGACTTCGGTGAAATGGACGTTTGCCAGAAATGCCGAAGGCAATGAAAAATATCTGATCTGCAACGGCGACGAGGGCGATCCGGGCGCGTTCATGGACCGTTCACTCCTGGAAGGTGATCCGCACAATGTCCTTGAAGGCATGCTGATCGCCGCCTATGCTATCGGTGCCTCAAAAGGATATGCCTATATCAGGGCGGAATATCCGCTTGCGGTCAGGCATTTCGGATCGGCAATACGGGATGCGCGATCTGCAGGTCTTTTGGGCAGCGACATTCTCGGCAGCGGTTTTTCGTTCGATGTTACCATCAAGCAGGGGGCCGGAGCCTTTGTCTGCGGGGAAGAGACCGCTCTTATCGCATCCATAGAAGGCCAGAGGGGCATGCCGCGCATACGCCCGCCGTTTCCGGCGGTCAAGGGGCTGTACGGCAAACCGACGATCATCAACAATGTCGAGACGCTTGCCAATCTTGGCTGGATCATCGAGAACGGTGGCCAGGCCTATGCCGCTATCGGAACCGACGATTCCAAAGGAACAAAAGTCTTTGCCCTTGCCGGAGCGATCAAGCGGGGCGGACTGGTCGAGGTTCCCATGGGAATGACTGTCAGGGAGGTGCTGTATGATATCGGCGGCGGTTCATCGACAGAGCGGTCCATAAAAGCGGTACAGCTTGGCGGACCGAGCGGCGGGTGTATTCCCGAATCGCTGTTCGATACGCCGATCGAGTACGCGGCGCTCAATGCCACGGGAGCCATTATGGGTTCCGGCGGCATGGTCGTCATGGACGAAAAATCCTGCATGGTCGATATCGCGCGCTACTTTCTCGAGTTCACCCAGATTGAATCGTGCGGCAAGTGCACGTTCTGCAGAGTCGGAACGGTGAGAATGAAGGAACTGCTCACCAGTATCTCCGAGGGTGAAGGAACGATGGAAGACATCGATACGTTAGAGGAACTCGCTCATCAGGTGAGAACGTCCAGTCTTTGCGGACTTGGCCAGACAGCTCCCAATCCGGTTCTGACGACATTGAGGTATTTCAGGGATGAATATGTCGCCCATGTCGAGGAAAAACGTTGCCCGGCAGGAGTCTGCAAGGGTCTCATCACGCACACGATCATGACCGATGCCTGCACGGGCTGTTCACTGTGCGAGCGTTACTGTCCTGTTGATGCGATCACCGGGGTTCGCAAGAAACCCGAGACCTGGGTTATCGATCATGACCTCTGCATCAATTGCGGTATGTGTGTCGAAGCGTGTAATTCCGATGCCATTCGGGTCGAGTAGGATCAGAAAAGACCAGGAGATGAATACAGGAGATGAATAATCATGAGTGATGCCATTACCATTACCCTGAATAATAAAAAGGTCGAAGCGGCATCGGGTGCGACGATCCGTGACGTTGCCGAATCGAACGGCATACATATCCCGACATTCTGTTACGATGACCGTCTGAAACCCTATGCTTCCTGTTTCCTCTGCGTAGTTGAGGTTGAAAAGGCAAAGGGGCTTCTTCCCGCATGCAGTACCCTGGTGGCGCCCGGAATGGTGATCCAGACCGATAGCGACAAGGTGAAGAAGTCGAGAAAGATGGCTCTCGAACTGCTTCTGTCGGATCACGCAGGCGATTGTATCGCTCCCTGCGAAGCAACCTGTCCCGCTCATATCGATATCCAGGGCTATATAGCCCATATAGCCAACGGAAATCCGGAAGCGGCAGTGCGGCTGATCAAGAAATCGAACCCTCTGCCGGTTGTCTGCGGCAGAATCTGTCCCCATCCCTGTGAGTCGCAGTGCCGAAGGGGGCTGGTGGACGAGCCGGTTTCGATCAACCCGCTCAAACGTTTCGCTTCCGAGTACGAACTCGAAAACGGGGCTTATCTACCCGAGACAGCCCCTGATACAGGCAAACGGGTTGCGATCGTCGGCGGAGGTCCTGCCGGACTGAGTGCGGCCTACTACCTTCGTCAGATGGGTCATGCAGTCGTTCTTTTCGAAGCGCTTCCTGAACTCGGAGGTATGGTTCGCTACGGGATTCCGAGGTTCAGGCTGCCATGGGAACTGCTCGACAATGAAATCAGGTCGATCATCGATCTCGGCGTGGACGTACGCACAGGCATGAAGCTTGGTAAAGACTTTACGATCGCCGGTCTCAAGGAAGATGGTTTTGATGCTGTTCTTCTTGCAATAGGGGCTCATCTGGCCAAACCGATGCGGGTTGAGAACGAGGATGCCGAAGGGGTTATCGGGGGAATCGATTTCCTTCGCAAGGTTGTGCTTGGAGAGCATGTCGAGATCGGTAAAGAAGTTGCCGTGATCGGCGGCGGCGATACGGCGATGGACTGCGCGCGGGTTGCGCGGCGTCTCGGAGCCAATGTAACGCTTCTCTACCGGAGGACGCAGGCCGAAATGCCCGCTTTGCCGATGGAGCAGGAAGAGACTATGGAGGAAGGGGTGGAGTTCCGTTTTCTTACCGCGCCGACCGAAGTGATTGTCGATGAGGATGGCCGGGCGACCCGCCTCCGTGTCATCTCGATGAAGCTCGGTGACCCTGACGAATCCGGCAGGCGCCGTCCGGTCCCGGTTGAAGGCTCGGAAGAGGAATTTCCCTTCGACCTGATCATCAGCGCGATCGGCCAGGACCCTGATGTGACGTGTGTGGAAGAGGACCCGGAAAAACCGGAAACGACCCGGTGGAACACGTTTGTGTATGATGAGAAAACCAACGTGACATCCAGGGAGGGTGTTTTTGCAGCCGGCGACTGTGCGTTTGGTCCGGATACCGTGATCCAGGCCGTCGGTGAAGGCCAGAGGGCGGCAAAGGCAATCGATCTTTACCTCTCCGGAGCAGCCGTGGAACTGAAAAATGAATATTCTATTTCTCTCGGCAGGATCGAAGAGCTCGATATGGAAGATTTCGCCCCCCGCTACCCGCATGCAAAGCGGCAGCAGGACAGGGTGCTTCCTCCGGAAGAGCGTCTCAAGGACGGCGGATGGGACGAGATCAACCGCGGTCTTGACAGGATGCGGGCCATGGCCGAAGCGTCACGGTGCATCGAGTGCGGCTGTAACGCCCGGTTTGACTGTGATCTGAGAACGTATTCAACCGAGTACGGGGCCGACGAGAAGCGTTTCAAGGGTGAGAGAAGGGACTATGATGAAGATACCCGCCACCCGCTTATCAGGATTGAAGGAGACAAGTGCATAACCTGCGGGAGCTGTGTAAGGATGTGTCTCGAAGTCCGCAGCATCGGAGCACTGACCTTTATCGATCGCGGTTTCGGTACCCGTGTCGGTCCCAATTTTGACGATCCTCTGCAGGAAACCGGCTGCGATGCCTGCGGCATGTGCATTGACGTCTGTCCGACAGGGGCCCTTTCGCCCAATACGGGCAAGGAAGCCGGCCCCTGGGAGTCCGCCGGGACGGTTACCAGCTGTTCCTCCTGCAGCAGGGGGTGCGGCTTGATGGTTTCAACGGCTGAAGGACGGGTTGTGAGGGTCAGGAGTATCGATGGTGATCCTGTTAACAATGCGGTCATCTGTGCTGAAGGACGGTTTGCATATCAGCTTCTCGATACAAGAAAAACGGAACAGGAGCCGTCTTCGATAGATGAGGCAAAAGAGCTCCTTGCTTCGGCAAACAGGCTCGATGTCGTTGTATCGCCGAGGCTGACCGTCGAACAGCTCTATGCGGCGGTGCTTCTTGCCCGCAGATATAACGGAAGGATTCTGTATCTCGATGCCGCCCCTCCGGAAAAACAGGGTGATGCTCATTACTCCAAAAAGCCGGGAGAGGCGAATGTCGCTCTATTGAAACGGCTCGATGCCGTTGCGCTTTCAGGAGACGAAAAATCTGATGCCGATACGCTTCTTCTTGTCGGGGTTGCGGTTGAACCTTCGGAGGGGCAGCATGTCATAAGTATCAACACGTCGGGTACCGGTGATGAGGTTTTCTTCATGATGGCCGATCCCCTCGAAACCGAGGGCTTTGTCCTCAATGGCGAGGGTGATCTCTGCAGGTTGCGGCGGGTTCTGCCGAACCCCCGGGGAGTGCAGGACTGTCACGAACTGCTTCTGCTGATGGCTGCTGACAGAGGGTCCGGTGACCTCGAATCTCTGCGCCGGCTTCTCGTCGAAGAGGTGCCTGAACTGGCTGCAATGACAGGAGCTGATGAGGATCAGCGTCTCATAAAAACAGGGGTCGAGCCGGTGATAGAGCACGTCGCCCCGGATACCCGGGAAGCATTGTTCCGGCAGCATCTGAGAGAGATCGGAATGTTCAGACCGGTTTGCAGCTGTTCTCCCGGAGAAGAAACACTTTAATCAGGAGAGTGTGTTTTATGATCTTTATTGCTGACTATGGTGCGGGAAATCTGCATTCTGTCCGGAAGGCATTCGAATACATCGGGGAAAAGGCGGTTGTCAGCAGCGATGCGTCCCGGCTGCCGGATTTCGAGAAGGTTCTTGTGCCTGGCGTCGGTGCTTTCGGTCACGCTATCAGGTCATTTCACACATCCGGTTTCAGTGACGCGCTGCGCGAACATGTTGACAAGGGACGTTTGGTCCTCGGTATTTGTCTCGGCATGCAGCTTTTTCTCACAGAGAGTGAGGAGCGGGGAAGTCATAAAGGGCTTGATTTTGTTCCCGGAAAAGTACTTCGTTTCAGGAGTGAGAGCGAAAAGATACCCCAGATCGGCTGGAATTCGGTGACCTGTCGCAAAAAGAGTGTTCTGTTTGAAGGCGTCCCTGACAAATCATATTTTTACTTTGTTCATTCATATTACTGTGCTCCCGAACAGGAAGAGGACATAGCGGCGACAACGATGTTCGGCGGAATGAGCTTTTGTTCCGCAATAGAAAAAAATGGTATTTTCGCTTTGCAGTTTCACCCTGAAAAAAGTTCGGAAGCAGGGCTGAAAGTGCTTGAGAATTTTGCAAAATATTAAAAGGTTGTGACCCGGAGAACTGATATATGTTGATAATTCCGGCTATTGATATAAAGGATGGAAAATGCGTGAGGCTGACGCGCGGAGAATTTGACAAGCAGAAAATATATCTCGACAATCCTCGTGACATGGCGATCATCTGGCGGAAACAGAATGCCAAAATGATCCATGTTGTTGATCTCGATGCGGCTTTGACCGGCGAACCGGTGAACTTCGACAAGATAAAGGATATTGTTTCAACCCTCGATATTCCTGTGCAGGTGGGGGGCGGTATACGTTCTCTTGAGATGGTGGAGCGATATCTTGACATTGGCGTCAGCAGGGTGGTTATCGGATCTGCAGCGGTTACCAATCCCGAGTTGATCGACGAACTCTTGAAACGGTACTCGGCATCACAGATCGTTGTGGGCATCGATGCGCAGAATGGAGTGCCCAGGATCAAGGGGTGGACCGAGAGCAGCGGAATGAAAGATTACGAACTTGCGCTTTCCATGAAGAAACGAGGTGTCAAGAGGATCATCTATACCGATATATCCTGCGACGGCATGATGCAGGGTGTCGGATTTGAAAGCACCAGACAATTTGCGATGAAAGCGGGGGTGAAAGTGACTGCTTCAGGAGGTGTTACCAGTTCCGAAGACCTGAAAAAGCTCAAGACGCTACAGAAATACGGGGTTGATTCGGTTATCATCGGCAAGGCTCTGTACGAAACGAATTTTCCCTGCCAGAAACTCTGGTATAATTTCGAGAAGGGAATGGACATTGACCGTAACTTTTCGTCCGCTCTTCGCAGGGAGTGCTGTTCCTGACCTGTCGTCAGTCTTCAGGGCACCTCTATTTTTTCAATAGAGGTGCCCTTCAGGAAATACCATCAATCAGAGTAACGCGTGTCACAGGACAATCCTACCATCGAACAGAAGATCGAGGCAGTGATATTCGCCTCTGAAGAATCCGTTTCTGCAGAGCATATAGAACGGGTGCTCGAGATTGATCTTTCCGTAGAGGAAATCGAGGCCTGTGTCGGTAAGCTGAATGAGTCATACTCCTCTACAGGAAGAAGTTTCAGGATCGTTGCCGTTGCAGGGGGTTACCGTTTTCTTACCCTTCCCTCTCTGGAGCCGACGCTCAAGAAAATGCTGGCACCGAAAATCCAGAGAAAGCTCTCGCAATCTGCTATCGAAGTGCTCGCCGTCGTTGCTTACCGGCAACCGGTAACCAGGAGTGAAATCCAGCAGGTGAGGGGCGTCAATCCGGACTATGCCGTCAACAAGCTCCTTGAACGCGGACTGATCGATGTCCGCGGGAGGGCCGATACGCCCGGCAAACCGCTGCTGTACGGCACGACAGCCGAGTTTCTTGATTTCTTCAACCTTGATTCGCTTCAGGATCTGCCGAAATTGCGCGAGATCAGGGAACTTGTCGAGGACGAAGAAGTGAAGGAGTACCTTGCCTCATCCACGAACCTCGGCTGAGTTCTTTCCCGGCATTTGCAAGCCCTTCTCACATGCCCGGCTTATGGACTATCATGTATCAACAGAGAGTCATGCCGCCCCGCGACATAAGCGTTTGCATGTAAAAGGGATGCGGTATCCATGCCAGGAAAGGCAAAGGGAAAAGGGCAAAAAATGGATCCCCGGGTAAGCCCCGTGAAATCAAGAGCATCTATTTCACAGGGCAAGTCCGGGGATGACTGTAAATAGACGTATAACGCAGCTTTGTCGTCAGTTGTAGAACATGCTCTCTACTGTCATACCACATGAAAAAAAACAAGAAAACGATTTCCATGGCTGATACCGGCGGAACGATCAGGATCAACAAGTATCTCGCTCTGTGCGGTGTCGCGTCGAGGCGGGCTGCCGACAGGCTTGTCGAGAGCGGTCAGGTCATGGTCAACGGGCGGGTCGAGACAAGGCTCGGAACCGTTGTGCGTTCCGGTGTTGATGAGGTTGTTGTCAGCGGCAAAATTCTTGCACTGCCGGAAGAAAAAAAAGTGTATATTATGTTGAACAAACCGAGAAATTATATCACGACAAACCGTGACGAGAAGAACCGGGAGACGGTTCTCGACCTGATCGATGTCAGGGAACGTGTGTTTCCGGTCGGCCGCCTGGACCGCAAGACAACCGGTGTGCTTCTTTTCACAAACGACGGAGAGCTGGCGCATCATCTCATGCATCCGTCATCGGGGGTCGAGAAGGAGTATCTTGCGGAACTCGATGAGCCGTTCCAGCACAAGCATCTTTCCTCCTTGACCGGCGGCATGCGGTTGAAAGACACCGGAGAGAAGACCAGTCCGTGCAGGGCGCGGATTCAGAAAGGCGGCAACGAAGTTATCGTGATATTGCATGAAGGCAGGAATCACCAGGTGAGAAGGATGTTCCGCACACTGGGTTACGAGGTGAAGCGGCTGGAAAGAACGGCATATGCAGGATTTCGATCCGAAAAGCTGCGCAGGGGCGAATGGCGGTATCTTTCTCCCGATGAAGTCGACCGGCTTCGTTGTGGAGGCGGCCCGCCCTGACACGGAAAACAACAACACTTGAACCGTGCGTTTCGACAATCGCCCGATTCAGGCAACAGTAGTATTTTTTTATGATGTATTTTTCTTTTTTGCGGCAGCGTTTTGTTGTCGCTTTTGTTTTCCCCCTTCTTTTTCTGTCCTCCTTCATTCCGGTCCGGTCGTTACAGGCGGAAGACGATCTTTCAACGCTCTTCGATCAAAGTGATGCTCACGGTGACATCGAGCAGCTTTTATTCGAGCTGCAGCAGCTCAAACTCCGGAAAATTCCCGTCAATACCGCTACCCTTGAAGACCTTTTGCTGATCCCGCTTCTTACGCAGGACGATGCGCAAAGGATTATCGGGTATCGTGAAAAAAAACGGCAAATCTCCGGCCTTGCTGAACTTGAAAAAGCGATTGGTGCCGAAACCGCAAGAAAGGCAGCGCCTTTTCTTTCGTTCCGGCAGGTGCTCATGAGGCGAGTGCTGGAAAGAGCAGGTTTCAGAGGAAGCTGGAACAGCAGGTATTTCAGCGAAATTCCTGAGCGCAAAGGTCTTATAAACGGGGCCTACGATGGCAGGAGCTACAAAATGTATAACAGGATTTCGGCATCCTATGGAGGCGTGACCGCCAACGGTGTCGTTGAAAACGATATCGGCGAAGCCGATCTGGACGATTTTGCTTCATTCAGTATTGCCTATGGCGGTCCGGGTGCGATTGAACGAATGATCCTTGGCGGATATACCCTGAGCTTCGGCGAGGGGCTGCTTTTCGGCCAGAGCAGGTACTTTTCCAAAGGTGTCGATCCGCTCGGCGTGAAACTTTCAGGCCGCAGGCTGAAAGCGTATGCATCCGGTGCGGAAAACGGTTTTCTGCAGGGGGCGGCCAGCACCTTCGACCTGCATCCCTTGAGCGTTACAGCGTTTTATTCCTCAAACCGGATCGACGCATCGATTGAGGACGGAATAGTAACAACCGTCCGGACATCCGGTTACCACCGGACGGAAAGCGAGATCGAGCACAAGGACAACGTGACCGAACAGGTTGCGGGAATCAACCTCCGTTACAGCTTCGATACAGCCCTGGCAGCCGGAACCGTCGGGGGTACGCTTGCCCGTTACCGTTATTCCGTTCCTCTCGAGGATGACGGCGGCGTTGCGGGATGGCACGGGATCGGCGGTTTCGAAGCGGACCTGCAGATCAAGAGGGTCAACGTATTTGGAGAAGCTGCGGTGACCGGAAACGGGGAGAGCGTGTCCTGGATCGGCGGAGCCGGTTTTTCTCTGGTGCCGGGAGTAAAAGCGGTGCTTGCCGTCAGGGACTATGACAGCGCATATTTTTCCCCTTTTGCGGGAGCGTTTGCCGAACGTGCCGACGATGCCGCCAACGAGGAAGGGTATTACGCGGGCGTCGAGGCCGACATCCTGAAGAACCTGCACGTCGGGGCCTATTACGATGTGTTCAGGTTTCCCGAACTCGGCAGCCGTTACCGCCTGCCCTCAACCGGCGACGAAGCGAAACTGTTTCTAAGCTGGAGACAGTCATCGTTTCTGAAGGCCGAGCTTCTTTTTATGAACCAGTACAAGGAAGAAGAAAAGCGGCTTGAAGATGCCTCAGGCATGGAGTACTATCAGCCTGTACCCTTTTCGACAAACCGTGTGCGTCTCGATCTGATCACGAAGCCTTCCCGCTTTCTCCGGCTGAAGACAAGGGGAGAGCTCAAGTTCGTCGAAGGGGCCTGGCCTGACGGCGACGTTCGTTCGGACGGCTGGCTTCTGTACCAGCAGGCGGCCCTGAAAACCGGCCCCTTTGCCCTCAAGGCACGCTACACGTTGTTTGAAACAGACGACTACGATTCGGCGGTCTATGTCTACGAAGACGACCTGCCGCTGGTCTTTACCCTGAAATCCTATTACGGCAAAGGACAGGCGTTTTTTGCCGTTCTGTCCTGGGACATCCTGAAACAGTTAGAACTGAACGCCCGCTTCGCAAAAACCTGGTACGACGATCGAGAGACCTACAGCAGCGGCAACAACGAACGCGACACCAGCGCTCCGGCGTCCTATCATCTTGGATGTGCGCTGCGGTTCTGAACAGTATTGAGGATTTTTTTTGAGGTAAGAATTACTGGAAGAAAGGGACTAAAAGGACAGAAGGGACCAAAGGGACCAAAGATTCTTGTCTTTTTCGTCCTTTATGTCCCTTTTGTCCTTTTTCAAAAACAAGCCAATGACCGAACGATTCATTCCGCCTCATGGCGGTTACCGGGACCTTCTCTCCTACAAAAAGTCGCTGATCGTCTATGATGCGACGGTGCGCTTTTGCGAGCAGTTCGTATCGAAACGCGATCGAACCTATGACCAGATGGTGCAGGCGGCGCGTTCAGGCAAGCAGAACATCATTGAGGGCAGTCTGGCTTCGGCGACCTCGAAAAAGGCCGAGATCCGTTTGACCAGCGTTGCCCGGGCGAGCCTTGAGGAACTGCTTGAGGATTACCGTGATTTTTTGCGGGTTCGAGAGCTGGAGGAGTGGGCGCAGGACCACCCGTATACGAAAAGGCTTCGTGAACTGAACAGAATTCCCGATGCGGATTACGAAACGTTCCGGAAAGCTATCGAACATGAGGACCCGGCTATCGCGGCCAATGTGATCATCGGATTGATAAAGGTGACAACGTATCTGCTCGATCGTCAGATCAGACAGCTTGAAAAAGAATTTGTGGAAGAAGGCGGATTGAGTGAACGCATGACCCGCGCCCGGCTCCGCGAGCGGGGAAAGAATGACAGGAGGTGAGCACAGAATTAATGGGAAAAGGACTAAAAGGACAAAAGGGACTTAAGGGACCAAAGATTCTTGTCTTTTTCGTCCTTTATGGCCCTTTTGTCCTTTTTCAAAAACAAGTAAATGACCGAACGATCTACCCCTTGGCCGCCAAGTCAGGAAAAAGCCTGAACCGATGGATTGCCGACACGCTTGATTCGGCATGAATTGTTGGTGCCTACTGATTTCTGTTGAGAAAGCGATCAAGAAGGATGTCCTCAATATTCCTTCTGCCGTCAATCATGGATAAAACGGTGACCTGTGAGTTTTTGATACGATAGATGATTCTCCAGGGGTGAACAAGCAGTTCCCTGTAATAAATAATATTCTGTGCCAGTAACTCAGGAACGATTCGACCGCGTTCCGGGCAGCATTGCAGCTCAGATGATTTATCACGAATCCGTTTCAATATCTTCAGGGCATTTGCAGGATTATCTATCGCAATAAAATCTATGATCTTGTTAAGATCAGTCTCAGCAGAGGTTGCCCAGACCACATCATACGAACGACTCATGATCGCTTTTTCAGACGACTTTCAAGATCATTAAAGACCTCTTCCTGTGGCTTGACGTTGCCTTTTCGGATATCATCTTCACCGATAGCAAGCATTTTCAATAATCCTAATGCATTTCGCATCTCCTCATAGCTTTTAGGATCCTGTAAAACAGCTCTCGGCTCACCATTCTGTGTGATGATGACCGGTCGATGCGTGTCGTTGATCTGGTCAAGCAAGGCTGCCGCCTTTGCCTTGAGATAGGTGACCGGTTTTATGTCGCTTGTTATGTGCATATAGTATACCTCCTGATCGAATATAGTATGAAATTCGGTTCGATAAAAGGCATCGGGTGATTCTCTTCTGTCCAAGGCTCTAAAGGAGTGCCTGGAATTACAGCTGAATTTTTGTTGTTACAATATTTGTGGCGGCATTGTGGCTATATTGGATATGATTACAAACTCTGTAGTGCGAGCAAGGATCGATCAGGAGACAAAGGATGAAGCGTCTGCAATTCTTGCTGCTATGGGACTGACAATGTCGGATGCCGTACGGTTGCTGATGAAAAAAATTGTGGCGGAAAAAGCATTGCCTTTTAATCCGCTGGTCCCTGATAATGAAACAATCCGGGCGATCAAGGACGCCCGGACAGGCAAGGTACATTCCGTCGACACGGTGGATGATCTTTTAAGATCGATAAACAGCACGCTAAACCACTACTGTCCGGTTAAAATAGGGCGAGTTGAGGCACTGGCTCCCTCGCCTTTTTGATGGAACGCTCGTTGAACGACAAAATATCGATGAGCAGT
>JANQMO010000041.1 GCA_028280025.1 Chlorobium sp.
ACGCATGACTCGGGGACAGTGTGGGTCGCTACTCCTTCACTGGAGGGACTTGCACCCTTTATCTCCTGCCGGTCTCCCGGCGCACCCTATTACCTATTACCTATTACCGATTACCCATTCCCTTTTGCCTTTTGAATTTTGACTTTCCTATCTTCCCCCATTCACGATTTACGATTCACGCAAATATTCCGTCCATGGGTACTATGGGCAGCGGCGTCGGTTCGAGGCCTTCCTTGCGGCATATCGCGTTGACCGCGAGCCTGCCGGTAAAGACGGCTGCTTCCATGAGGAACACCGGGGCATCGACCTTTACCCAGTCGCCTGCGAGAAAGAGGTTGTCAAGAGGTGTTTCAGAAAGAGGGCGCCTGGCGTGGTCACTCGGCGCCCAGCGGGTGAAGTTTTGCTGGCGCATGTAGACATCATGGAGTATGCGGGCATCGACCGTTTCGGGAAACATGGCATGCAGTTCACCGAGCATTGTCTTTTTGATGTGCTCGTCCGGACCGACATCCTCCGGCGCGATCGCGTAAGCATGCAGCTCGATTACACTTCCCCCCTTCACTTTGGCCCAGGATATGAAGGGCTCCTGGAAACGTGAAAATAACGACACCGAATCGGTATAGGTAAACCCGGCCACGGTATAGAAAGGAAACTCTGCAGAAGCGAGCGGTTTGTCCAGCCAGAGCCTCCAGACCACGTATGGATCAGCCGTCCCCAGAGCTGCAATCCGGTTCTCGAACTCCGGATGGCCTGTTTTCGACCGCGCGATAATGTTCCTGGTACCGACAACATCTGCGGCAAGAACGCAGTAATCGCACTCCAGCACGTCGGATGTACTGTTCCCGATGCTGGAAACAAGAAAATCGCTGCCGGACATCGTCACCCTCAGCCGTTCAAGCGGCTTCTCCGGCGGTCCGCTTATCGCGTTGCCGTCGTTATCGAACACACCGGCATGGCAGGGACAGAAAAAACCGCCGTTTTTTTCGTCCGCGACAACCGGACATCCCATATGAGTACAGGCTGCGTCAAAGGCGTGATACACGCTGTCCCGAACCGTAGCCAGCACCTGCCTTCCGTCGTCCGCCTCGAGATGAGTCCACTCACCCTCCCTGACCGCAGAACTATCTGTCCTCAGAAGGACACGCTCCGCTGTTCCGGTCCCGATATCAACACCCGTTACCACGGAACCCTCGATCACGAGTTTCCTGACCTTCCTCCCGGAAAGAATCCTGACCCCAAGCTCTTCGATCCGGCGCTCCATCGGATGAACAAGAGCATCCATACAGTTCCGGGTTGTTATCCGGTAACCCAGGGCCTCCGGACTGCCCATAAAGTAGAAATGAAAATAGCGTATGGCCTCGGCAGCCGAAAGAACCTCCATCCGGTTCATTGTCGCATCGGAAAAAGGATGCAGAACCGTCTTGAAAAACGGTTCGTACACACCCTGCTCCCGGCAAAACGACATAAAATCGATATTGTCATAGCGCTCGAATGTCCGCTCGTACTCATAGCGGAACATGTCCAGAACGGGCAGCATCTGCTGGAAATCCTTGAGAATCGGCAGCATATCGAGCGACTCGGACTGCTGCAGAACCGAAAAAAGATTGAACGGAAACAGTTTCGGCGTGTTGCCGAACACTTCGAGAGGCTGGTCCCTGAACAGCACCGGATAACCCGGCGCAGGCATGAAGACATCACCAACCTTCGACTCCAGAAACATCTCGTTGAGATTGTAATACTGGTTGAAATACCCATGAAAGCCGTGCTCGACCGGAAAGGCCTGCCCAAGGGCCTCGACATCCCACCCGGTCAGTTTGCCACCCAGGTCGGCGGAAGCCTCGACGAGCGTCACGTCGAAATTCCGCTTTGCAAGCTGCATGGCAGCACTGATCCCGGCCAGTCCGCCACCGATGACGACCGCTTTTCGCGGGTTTTCAAGCTTTTCCGGAAACCGTCCTTCCTCGTTTGTTTCCCGTTCATTATAGAACTCCCTCCGCGGCTGATAGTAACCAAGCAGACCGGCCGTACCTGCCGCTGCAATACCGGCCGCAGCACCGGTACGAGTCAGGAGCTTTTTAAGAAAATCCCGGCGTTCCATAGTCGATCAGGAAAAACGTTTACCTAATGTGAGCGTTTCAGCAAATGCTTACTTTAGAGTATAGCACGAACAGAAATATGTTACGAATAAATACCTTTACCCTGAACAACGCTTTCGGGATTCTCTGGACGGTTGTTTTACCATAGAGCGTCATGACAGTTTTCGTGTGGACAAAGAACAAGTAGCCGCAGCAATTCTGCACAAAGCCCGGGCAATCGGCTTCAGTGCAGCAGGATTCGCACCCGTATCACGATGCCGGGAAGAAACAGAACGGCTCCTGAACATGATCAGGGAACATCGCCACGGCGAAATGGTCTACATGCAGCAGGGCCTTGCCGCAAGAACCGATCCCCGCAACCTGCTTCCCGAAGCGAAAACCGTTCTCTCTGCGGCCTTACCCTATACGTTTCCGCTCGAAAGAGATGAGGATGCCGCAAAAATCTCGCGCTACGCGATGGTTCCGGACTACCACAGGGAGCTCCGGGCACGGCTGGGCATGCTCCTCGATTTCATTGGCAATATGTATCCCGGCCAGGTTACCGGGAAAGTATGCGTCGACAGCCTTCCGGTCTTCGAAAAAAGCTGGGCTGAAAAAGCCAGGCTGGGTATGACAGGCAAGAACACCATGCTGATAGTCCCAGGGACAGGATCTTTTGTTTTTCTCGGAGAAATTGTCCTTGACATCGAGCTTCCCGCCTCCGCGGGCCTGAAAGAGAACCCGTGCAACGGATGCGACGCGTGTCTTCGAAGCTGTCCGACAGGAGCGATTCTTGAATCCGGAAAACTCGATGCGAGAAAATGTATCTCCTACCTGACCGTAGAGCTTAAAAGGGACTTTACCCCCAAAGAATCCGCCATGACCGGCCCGTGGCTCTTCGGATGCGACATCTGCCAGGAAGTCTGCCCCCACAACACCCGACAATGTAGCCCCTCAACAGCAAGAGGTCTCTCCCCCCGAAAAGAGCTCACGTGCATAACGCCCGAAGAAATCCTTGCTCTCACCCGCTCACGTTTCAGAATCCTTTTTGCCGGAACACCAATCTGGCGCACCGGCCTCAAACGCCTCAAACGAAACGCCAGGGCGGTGATTGAAAACCTTAAAGAATGTTGAGTTGTTTATCTGTTGAATTGTTGAGTTGAAAAATGAGGAAATCGGAATTCAGAAGCAGTAAGATTAAATAATTGTGCTCCGTCAAATGGAACGGGCGGCTATAGAAGCCGCCCAAACAGTTCAACAAATAAACAATTCAACAGTTCAACAAATCTCCTCAGTGCTTGAAGTGCCTCATGGAGGTGAACACCATCGCCAGGTTGTGCTCGTCGGCTGCTGCGATGACTTCTTCGTCGCGAATGGAGCCGCCGGGCTGGATAACTGCGCTTGCGCCTGCCTCGGCTGCGGCAAGCAGGCCGTCGGCAAACGGGAAGAAGGCGTCGGACGCCACTGCCGACCCGTTGAGATCGAGCCCCGCCTCGGCTGCTTTCGATCGTGCGATCTTGGCCGAATCGACCCGTGACATCTGACCGGCCCCGACACCCATGGTCTGGCGGTTCTTGACGTAGACTATAGTATTGGACTTGACGTGTTTGCAGATCTTCCAGGCGAACATCAGATCGTCAAGCTCAGTATCTGTCGGCTGACGTTTCGTGACGACTTTCAGTTCTTCCCTCGACACGAGCCTGCTGTCCCGGCCCTGTACAAGCATGCCGAACTGGGTGGACTTGTACTCCATGACTTCTTTCGGCAAGGGCTGCTTCTGGAGCAGAAGCCTCCGGTTCTTCTTTTTCATCAGAAGATCGAGCACACCGTCCTCAAAGGAAGGCGCAATGAGAATTTCGGTAAAGATCTCGTCAACCGCTTGTGCCGTTTCCATGTCAAGCGGCCTGTTGAACGCGATGATGCCGCCGAAAGGTGACTGGGTATCGGTGGAAAACGCTTTGCGGTAGGCATCGTGCAGCGTTGCTGCCTGGGCGACGCCGCAGGGATTGGTATGCTTGATGATGACAACGGCCGGATCCTCGCCGCTGAACTCTTCGATCAGACCGGTTGCAGCCGCGGTATCGAGCATGTTGTTATAGGAGAGATCCTTGCCATGCAGTTTCTCGAAATAGTCTCCAAAGGAACGTGAGCCGTTCCCGTCATCCATACGGTAAAACCCGGCGCTCTGGTGCGGATTCTCACCGTATCGCATGTCAAGCTCGCGCTCGAGCTCGACGGCAACGGTCCCGCCAGTAGACTCGTTATTGCCGGCGCCTGCACCGGAAAGATATGCGGTAATCGCCCGGTCATAGCGCGAGGTCAGTGCAAACACCTTTCCTGCAAGCTTGAGGCGTGTCGACCGGGTTGTCGCGCCGCCGTTCGCACGCATTTCGTCGAGCACCACAGCATAGTCCGCGCTGTCGGTCACGACAGTCACCGACTCGTTATTCTTTGCGGCACTCCGCAGCATTGAAGGACCGCCGATATCGATATTCTCGATCGCGTCCTCAAACGTGACATTGGGTTTGGCGACCGTCTCTTCGAACGGGTAGAGATTGACAACAACCATATCGATGAATCCAATACCGTTTTCCTCGGCCTGCGCCTCGTGGCCGGCATTCCCGCGTACTGCAAGAAGACCGCCATGGATTTTGGGGTGCAGCGTCTTTACCCGGCCGTCCATAATCTCCGGAAATCCGGTGATGGTCGAAATAGATGCGGCTTCGATACCCGCCTCCTGGAGTTTTTTCAGGGTTCCGCCGGTCGAAAAAACAGCCACACCCATGGCTGACAGCTCACTGCAGAACTCCACAATGCCGGTTTTATCGGACACTGACACTAACGCACGCTTGATAACAGGATCAGACATTTGTAGATTACTTTGGAATGGTGAAATCTCGGTAAAGCGTAAAAGTAAATAATAATTCACGAAATGGCCAATCATAAAACCCGGCTGGCGGTCTTCTGCTCCGGTACCGGATCGAACTTCCAGTCACTCTTTCATGCCATCGAAGAAAGAAGACTTCCCGCTGAATTCGCACTCTGTCTTTCCAATCGCTCTGAATGCGGCGCGATCGTCTTTGCCCGCCAGCACGGCATACCGGCAATTCACCTTTCCGAAAAACAATACGAGACACATGAAGCATTTTCCTCGGCAATGCTCAAGACGCTCGAGGAACATGACGTGGACTATATTCTGCTTGCGGGTTACCTGAGAAAGGTACCCGAAACTGTCGTAGACGCTTATACGTACCGGATTCTCAACATCCATCCGGCGCTGCTCCCCGATTTCGGCGGTGAAGGAATGTACGGCATCAACGTCCACAAAGCCGTCCTTGAAGCCGGCTGCAAAGAATCGGGCGCAACGGTGCACTACGTCGATCCCGAATACGACAAAGGTCCCGTTCTTCTTCAGAAGAAAGTCCCGGTCATGCCGGACGACACGCCGGAATCACTTGCCGCAAGAGTTCTGGAATGCGAACACAAACTCTATCCCGACGCACTTGAAAAACTCCTTGTCGGAAACGAATCATGACCGGCAGCCTTCTCGTCAGTGAACTGTTCCTCTCGATCCAGGGTGAATCAACGTTTGCAGGCTGGCCCTGCTCGTTCATTCGCCTTGCAGGCTGCAACAGTTCATGCCGCTGGTGCGACACCCGTTACGCTGCAGATGAAGCAGGCCGCACCATGACAATTTCCGAGATAACCGCCTCCGTCGAAACCATGAAAACACCGCTCGTCGAGATAACGGGAGGCGAACCGCTGCAGCAGAACAACGTCTATACGCTTTTGAAGACCCTTTGTGACAAGGGACACACCGTTCTGCTCGAAACCGGCGGCTTCCTTCCCGTCAGGAACGTCGACCCGAGGGTTCACATCATCATCGATATCAAAACACCTTCGTCCGGAGAACATGAAAAGAACTGCATCGAGAACATTGAAAGGACAATCGCAAACAGCGACCGGCCGAGAGAAAACGTCGAGTTCAAACTGGTCATCGCTTCCCGCCGGGATTACGAATGGGCAAGGGAATTTCTCAACAGATGGAACCTGACCTCCTGCTGCACGGTACTGATGGGAACGGTCTTCGGCAGTCTCGCACCATCCGACCTTGCCGCATGGATCCTGAAAGACCATCTCCACGTCAGACTCCAGCTCCAGTTGCACAAATACATCTGGCCCCCGGACAGGCGAGGAGTGTAAGACAGGTTGTTGAACTGTTGAATCGTTGAGTTGTTGAATTGTTTAAGAAAGGCACATAAGGTTCTGTGCTCCAACGTAAGTTTTGAGCGCTCTTCTTCTCTCTCTTCCAAATCAACAATTCAACAAATAAACAAATCAACATTCTTTCTCCACATTCACCGTCTCCCTGACGGTAAAATGTGAGGTTGTCGATGTATCCCTGGTCAGCATTTCCCCGAGAAGACCCAACGAGAAGAACTGAACGGCAATGATGATCAGGAGAATACCCAGAAACAGGATCGGCCGGTTGACGACTGCTTCGTTGAAAAAGATTTTTCCGATGGTCACATAGAGACTGATCCCGAATCCTGCGAGGAAACTCAACAGACTCAGCATGCCGAAAAAGTGCATCGGCTGGCGCAGGTACCGGGTGATGAAAAGCACCGTAAAGAAATCGAACAGGCCGGGAAAAACTCTCGAAGGTCCGTACTTTGTCTTCCCGTGCCTGCGAGGATTGTGTTTCACAGGGA
Source organism: Chlorobium sp. (assembly GCA_028280025.1). Lineage (GTDB taxonomy): Bacteria > Bacteroidota > Chlorobiia > Chlorobiales > Chlorobiaceae > Prosthecochloris. The sequence goes on from JANQMO010000041.1 coordinate 6,788, forward strand.
TCTCCGTCACCCTGAATCCTTTCCAATGCAGAAGGACCGGGATGTAACGGTGCATCTCGCCATGCAGTTCGAGCGACTTCACAACGTTTCTTCGATACGCTTTCAGGCCGCAGTTGAAATCATGAAGATCGATACCGGTGAAGATCCTGGTGGTCACATTGAATATCCTGGAGGGAAAGGTTTTCGACCATGGGTCCCGGCGCTTCTGCTTCCAGCCGCTGACAAGGTCATAACCTTCCTGCAGCTTCTCTATCAGTTGTTGAACAGCAAACGGATCATCCTGCAAATCGGCATCGAGCGTCACGACATACTCACCGGCAGCATAGTTGAACCCTGCTGCAAGCGCAGCCGTTTTCCCGAAATTCTTCTGGAACGAAACAAGCTTCACTTCAGGCCTGCAGTCGATCTGCTCGCGGATAACGCTTGCCGAACCATCAGTGGACCCGTCATCTACCATCAGCACCTCGAATGAAAACGGCTGATCGAACAAAGCATGGAGATGACGATCCGACAAAGCCTCGTAGAGCTGATCGAGAAGCAGTGGAAGAGACTCCTCTTCATTATACAACGGCACGATAACTGTAAGTACGAGAGTTGGCTGCATGGTATATTTTTCTTAGATATGATGCTGCTGAAAAAAATGTACGCAATAGGAAGGAAAAAGAGACAGGAAGAGATCGTGATTCCGTGAATGGTGGGAAGATTGTGGGGGGTCTGTAGAGTTTTTCAAACAACTTCGCTGGTTATTGATTGCCGATAATATTATAAGTCCTATAGGTCTCATGGGACCTATAAGACCTATATAACTCCTTCAAATGTATCCGCTATCGTAACACATCAACAATCAACAAGATTTTTCCTGTCTCATTTTTGACTTTTCCTATCTTCCCCCAACAACTCAACATACTATGCTATCTTCCCCAATACCCACTACCTATTACCCATTACCTGGAAATTTATGCGATATATCGGTGCGCATGTCAGTATTGCCGGAGGCATAGAAAACGCTCCTCTCAGGGCGGGTGAAATCGGGGCGAACGCCTTTGCCATGTTCACCAAAAACCAGCGTCAGTGGAAAGGTCCGGCACTGGAGCAGTCCTCAATTGAAGCCTTCAAGAAAAACTGTGCCGCAGGCGGTTTTTCGCCGGAACATATCCTGCCGCATGACAGCTATCTCATCAACCTCGGAAGTCCGGAACCCGATAAGCTCGAGCGCTCCCGCAGAGCCTTTATCGACGAAATGCAGCGGACCGAATCGCTCGGGCTGACAAAGCTGAACTTCCATCCCGGCAGCCACCTGAAGGTAATCGACGAGGAACAGTGTCTCGAAACCATTGCCGATTCGGTAAACCGGGCACTCGACGCGACAGAAAACGTGACCGCAGTCCTGGAAAACACCGCAGGGCAAGGCTCCAATCTTGGCCACACTTTCGATCAGCTTGCGTTTATCATCAACAGGATTCAGGACAAATCAAGGATCGGCGTCTGTCTCGACACCTGCCATCTTTTTGCCGCCGGCTACGATATCCGCAGCGAACAGGCCGTCTCGGACACATTTGCCCTCTTCGACGCATCGATAGGCCTTGAGTACCTTGCAGGCATGCACCTGAACGACGCAAAACTCGACCTCAAGAGCAGGAGGGACCGTCACGAAAGCATCGGCAAGGGAAAAATCGGCCTTGACGGTTTCGCCGCCGTCATCCGCTATCCCGCCACCGCGGATATCCCGTTGATACTCGAAACCCCGGAACCGGAAATCTGGAAAGAAGAAATCGCCCTCCTCAGAGGATTTGAAGAACGTGATTAGTGATTAGAGGGAAGATAGGAAAGGCAAAAATGAGGCAGGAAAAATCTTGTTGAGCCGTTGATGTGTTACGATAGAGGATACATTTGAAGGAGTTATATAGGTCTTATAGGTCCCATGAGACCTATAGGACTTATAATATTATCAGCAATCAATAACCGGCGAAGTTGTTTGAAAAACTCCACATCCCACATTCTTCCCACCATTCACGATTTACGATTCACGACTCTTTCCTATAAAACCTTATCCACCGGCAGAACCTTGCCTTCCGGGGTTACGTAACAGGCTTCGGTATGCAGCCGGTAGCCTGTCCGGGCAAATACCGTATCGCGAATACGACTGATCGTTTCCAGGATGTCTGCGGCTTTAGCATGACCGGTGTTGACGATGAAATTTGCATGCTTCGGCGATACCATTGCACCGCCGACACACATTCCCTTGAACCCCAGCCGTTCGATAACGGCACCGGGAGGCCCGATATCGGCATACATGGCTGCATTTCTTTTGAAGACGGAACCGCAGCTGGGCTCTTTCAGCGGAAACTTTTTCCGGCGATTTGCCAGATCTGCAAGCATTTCAGCCCGAATTGCTTTCTGGTCTCCCGGCAAAAAGCGCAGATGTACAGACGTAATGATCTCTCCATTCGTCTGGAACACTGATCTGCGATAGTCAAACCCGCACTCACGAGGCTCACGAATAATCAGGGTTCCCTGTATGTCGACGCTTTCCACACTGACCACATTGTCGCCGACAGACCTGCCGTTACTCCCCCCGTTCATGCAGACAAGACCGCCAAGGGCGCCAGGAACACCGCTCATATGTTCGCCGCCGGACAAGCTGTGCAACATCAGAGTGCGCGCAAGTCCAGGCACCCATGCACCTGCCCCGGCAAAAACCTCTTCACCCTCGATACCGACCCCTGACAGAGCCTGACCGATTTGAAGGCAAGGCACACGCAACCCCTCGTCGGCAAAAAGCAGATTGGTCGTGTTTCCTATGACCACATGCGGAATATCCCGACTGAAAAACCACCGCCTCAACGCAATCACTTCAGCAGTCGATGCCGGTCGAAGAAGTAGATCCGCAGATCCGCCAATCCGCCAATGACTCAATGCAGAAAGATCAACACCCCGGATAACACCCCCGGAACACATGCCCTTCAACGTCTCCATATCCCTGTCGCTCAAGCAATCCATGTATATTATGGGTAATGGGTAATGGGTAATGGGTAATGGGAGAAGATAGTTTTTCGGATGAACGAAGCAACACGAAAGACAATTGTTGAGGTGCTTGAACTGTTAGTGGAGTTGTTGAATCGTTGATTTGTTGAACTGTGAGTGAAATTGTTGAAGTGTTGAATTGTTTGAAGAAGATTCCCACATTTCTTGCCAGCCAGCTATCCGGCTATCCAGCTAACGAGCCATCTTCACTAAGAACCAAGAACTGAGAACTAAGAACTTTTCTTTCAACCATTCACGATTTACGATTCTCCCCCCACTCATTGCTCGTTGCTCATTGCTCAGCACTTAATTACTCCTGCGAGCCAGAGCAAGCTACTCCTGCGCACAAAGTGCGCTACTCCCATTCCCTACTACCCATTCCCTACTACCCATTCCCTACTACCCATTCCCTACTACCCATTACCTAATACCTGACGCTTTGCGTCAACAGTCACCAATCACTACCCTACGCTTTCCTCAAATATTTTCTGACCGACATGGTGCTGCCGAAGACACCGAGAATGAAACCCAGACCGATCACGACAGGATAGACCATGATGGTCGAGGTGTGAAGAACCTCGTAGAGACCCGGTTCGTAGCGATGTAGAAGCTGCTCGGAGATCAAATAGATCGCCAGCGCTGCCAGTCCGCCTGACAGCAGGCCCTGAATACCGCCTTCGATGATATAAGGTGCACTGATAAACCAGTTGGCGGCCCCGACAAGCCGCATGGTCTTGATTTTCTGCTGCCTGGAATAGATCGCAAGACGGATCGTATAGCCGACAAGCACAATCGTGGCTATGGCAATCAGAATCCCCGTCGATGCGGTCAGGATGGTGAACAGGCGGGCGTTCTTCTCAAGATTACTCAGGAAAACCTTGTTGTAACGGATATCAAGGGCCGGGTCGAAGGTCTGCGCCGCTTCGGCTATCTGCTTCAGGCTGTCAGGAACCGCATAGCTCGGAAGCACACGAACTTTCGATGAAACCGGCAGAGGATTGATTCCCAGAATCTCAACAATATCCCTGCCGAACTCTTCACGGAAGATTACCGCAGCACTGTCTTTTGAGATAAGCGAAACCGTATGAACCCCCTCAATCGACTCAATTCGGCTGTTGATTGCCGCAACCGAGTCATCGGGCGCTGCATCGGGAAAAAAAACCTCGAGCTCGACCCTGCCGCGAACCTCGTCGATAATATCGATAAAACTCAACGAGACCGTTGCAAAAAGCCCGAGAAGCACCAGTGCAAAAAAGCCGACGACAATGGTCACGGCTGCCGGAAGCTTTGCCCTCCAGATGCCTGACAATCCCTCTTCTATGACAAATAACAGATTCATATGCGCTTGAAAGACTCTCTGTTGCTGACAGGAAACCTGTTGGAAATAAAAGTTTTTTTTCTCATAATAACAGCTACGAATCGGGGCTATAGCTCAGTTGGTAGAGCATTTGCATGGCATGCAAAGGGTCAGGAGTTCGAGTCTCCTTAGCTCCACGAAGAACAGTCGACAGTCCACAGTTAGCAGTATTCAGTTTCCCTCCCCCTCATTGCTCAACAATCGGCATTCGGTATTGAATACTCAGCACTCAATACGTCCTACACCCTACATCCCACTTTACACTTCCAAAATCCTATTACCTATTCACGATTCACGAATCACGAATCACGATTCTTCCCCCACTCATTGCTCGTTGCTCATTGCTCAGCACTTAATTACTCCTGCGCACAAAGTGTGCTACTCCCATTCCCTACTACCTATTACCCATTACCGAGTACCCAACACCCATTCCTACCACCCACATTCTTCTTCCCACTGAGAACCGAGAACCAGGAACTGAGAACTTCTTCCTCCCCTCTTCCCACCATTTACTATTCACGAATCACGATTCTTCCCCCACTCATTGCTCGTTGCTCATTGCTCAGCACTTAATTACTCCTGCGCACAAAGTGCGCTACTCCCATTCCCTACTACCTATTACCCATTACCGAGTACCCAATACCCATTCCTACCACCCACATTCTTCTTCCCACTGAGAACCGAGAACCAGGAACTGAGAACTTCTTCCTCCCCACGATTCACGACCCCCGATTCACTACATCACCTTCTTCAGCACAAAAATAACCAGGCCGACAAGGAGCGACGCAGAAAGCCCCGCAACGATGTTCATCACTGCTGCAACCAGGACGACCGGCACTTTGAGGTCAATGGTCATATCGATCAGCGAAACGGAAGAAACAGCAAATACGATCGCTGTCAGGACGGTAAAGAAAAAGCTGGTGACAATGCTCGAGGCAAGGGATACGAAAACCACCTCCCGCTTGCCTGCCACGACATCCTGCTGACGCTTTGTCTGTTTTTCTCCGTCGGGATCCATCCTGTTTTTCACCATCATAGCCGAAAGAGCGATAACCATAAGCACAACAAAGTAGATCCCGTAAGCGGTGTAGATACCGTTCCATGAAGGGCTGAAAAAACCCTGCTCCAGCCAGAAGGCTGCAAGAGAGAGGGTAACAACAGATGTTGCGAAAAACACCGTACCCCAGAGAAAGGTAATTGCAAACCAAAGCCATAGTGCAGGCGGCGATGCAGTCTCTTTTGCCCGTAATGCCATAATTGATCGTTCAATTGTTAACGTTTACCGAAGCAGTTACCATGAAAATAGTCCATAACGGCATCATTTCCACCTGGATTCATCAGTATTCTTGCCGGGGACATGTTCCCCCGGCCACCCATCCACCGGGAAAAATATTTTATATTTAGCGCTTGTTATTTTACCTTCTATTGGCAAATTTAAGGGGGCGAGAGTTCACACAATCTTAACATTGAAGGTGCCATATGTGCGGAGTTTTTGGCGTCTATAATTCTAAAACTCCCGCGGAAGATACATTCTATGGCCTGTACTCAATTCAGCACAGAGGCCAGGAAGCAGCTGGAGTAGTGGTTGCCGGCTACGACGAAATGAAAAACAAGACCGTTTTCCGTCAACACAAGGGTATGGGTCTTGTAGCCGAAGTATTCAAGAACCCGGGAATATTCAATAAACTGCCGGGACATGCGGCAATCGGCCATAACCGTTACTCCACAACAGGCGCATCCAAATCATCAAGCAACATACAGCCGTTCTCCCATACCTACCGGTCAGGCAACCTTGCCATCGCCCACAACGGCAACCTCACCAACTCCCGCCAGCTCCGGAAGGAACTCACCGAACAGGGAGTGATTTTTCAGGCCTCATCCGACACCGAAATCATCCCTCACCTTGCTGCACGCAGCCGGGAAAAAGAGCCTGTTCACCAGATTTACCAGGCATTACGCCAGGTGCAGGGAGCATTTTCCCTTGTCATTCTTGCAAACGATCAGCTTATTGCCGCCCGTGACCCTCACGGAGTACGGCCGCTGGCTCTCGGCAAAACCATCAATCCGGAAACCGGAGAACCCGTTTTCTACATCGCAAGCGAAACCTGCGCGTTCGATATTCTTTCGGTAGAATATGTAAGGGACATCGAACCGGGCGAAATCCTCATGATAGACAAACAGGCGGTCAAAACCGGAAAACCTGTTTCCCTGTTTCTCCCGCCAAGCCAGCGCAAAGCCCGCTGCATTTTCGAGTATGTCTACTTTGCAAGGCCTGACAGCATCGTTTTCAATCATCCGGTCGACAAGATCCGCCGCAACCTCGGCAAGAATCTCGCCAGGGAATCAAAGGTTGAATCAACCAAGGAAGAGCAGCAGATCGTCATCAGCGTACCGGATTCCTCGAATACCGCAGCACTCGGATTCGTAAGGGAGAGCAACAAGATCTGCCGTCCTGCAAGGTTCGAGCATGGCCTGATCCGCAACCACTATGTCGGAAGAACGTTCATACAGCCCGGCAAGGAAGACCGTGAAATAAAGGTACGATCGAAATACAATATCATTCGCGGCGTCCTGCACGACCGCCAGATTGTCGTTATCGACGACTCCATTGTGCGCGGAACCACAGCAAAAATGCTGATCAAGCTGATCCGTGAAGCAGAACCCAAAAAGATACACCTGCACATCAGTTCCGCACCCATCACCAACCCCTGCTTTTACGGCATGGATTTCCCAACCAAAGGACAGCTCCTGACCTACATGTTTTCCGACGCGAAAGACAATGAAGAGGAAATCGAAAAAATCCGCGACTATATCGGGGTCGATTCGCTGAAATACCTTTCACTCCAGGGAATGCTCAACAGCGCACCCCGTTTCGACAACGAAATCCAGAGCTACTGCACCGCCTGCTTCACCGGCGACTACCCCATCAGCATCAAAGACGCCTGCTGTAAGAAAGAAGAATACGATTGCGAAGAATAGCTTTGTTGAGCTGTTGAATCGTTGAATTGTTGAATTGTTCGGGAGTAACTATTCGTCATCCCAGGACAAGTACAGTAAGATCTGGCGTCTGTTTCACACCTGTGCACTATACTACAGTCTTCTGAATTGAAAACTCTTGATTTATCAGTTCAACAACTAAACAGATCAACAGTTCAACATTCTTCTCAACTCTTCTTCTTATTCTCCTTGAACTCGATACGAACGGAGGTGTGGGGTACGGCTTCGAGGCGTTTTTTGGGAATGGGTTTTCCTGATTTCGCACAGACGCCATAGGTTTTGTTTCTGATCCGTTCCAGCGCCTGGTCAATGTAACCGAGATACTTCTCGTCGCGTGCAATAAACATGAAACGCTGTTCACGGTCCATTGTCTCTGTACCGTGATCCGCCATGTGCATGGAATAGTTCGAATTGATCGAATCTTCCACGCTCTCTTCGGTAAGCGAGGATCTCAGGATATCGAGATCACGCAGCACCTCTTCGCGGCGCTTCAGAAGAATTTTCCTGAAATGCTCAAGCTCTTCATCAGAAAGGTAGGTATGAATAACTTTGACCGGACCTTCGGTAGTCTCTTTCTCTTTCTTGCTGGTACTGCTGCTTTTTCTGGGCATGACTGATTCTATCCAGTTTACTGATTCAAACACAACGAAACTCTTCCCGTTCATCAACCGTCTCCGGCAATCGGGAGAGGTTACGAAACAAAAACGAAAACCCGGAATAAACGATTGTTACAATCCTGAAAGCACAAGCGTTTCCACAGGTAAAAACACGGTAATAATAACACTAGCCATTGGATTTATCAAGCGCTAAACGGCATAATTCCCCGTTTATATCTTCCTCACGACCATTCTCCATGGCATCAGGAGAAAGAATATCAAGCGCCACTGCAAGCGTTTCCTGCCTGATATAACCGCTATTGGCTTCGACCGCCATGGCAAGTTTTTCGCTGCCGCTGACCCGCAGAACGATTCTGTCAGTTATCTCGAGTCCGCTCTCTTTTCTCAGGGCCTGTATCCTGCTGACCAGTTCCCTTGCCAGACCGAGCATCTCCAGTTCGGCTGATATTTCAGTATCGAGCGCTACCATAACGCTATGCGCGTCATCAGAAGCGACAAGCCACCCTTCGATATCCTCACGACTGACGATAACGTCATCCCTGGTAATGGTATAGGTACGACCATCGATCTCGAGTTCAAGGTACCCGGCTGTTTCAAGAGAGGAAATCTGCTTGTGGGAGAGTTTCCTGATACGCTCTGCAACGATTTTGACCTCTTTTCCGTAACGGGGACCGAGGGACTTGAAATCCGGCTTTACCTTTTTACTGACAACCAAGCTCTCATCCTCGATGTACTCGACCTTCTGCACGTTAACCTCGTCGATAATGATATCCCGGACTTTATTGTATTCCAACCTGTCAGGAGCATCATCGACCGCCAGCAGAATACGCTGCAGCGGCTGGCGAACCTTGATCGATGCCTTTTCGCGCATGGTGCGCACAAGCGAGGTGACGACCTGGGCTTTTTTCATGCGGTGCTCGAGAGGTTTGTCGATCGCTTCTTTGTCGACCCCAGGCAGATCGCACAGATGCACTGACTCATGTGAGTCCCTTCCGGTCACGCCGTTGAGATCCATATACATGCGGTCGGCTATGAACGGCGTAAACGGCGCCAGAAGTTTTGCCACCGTTTCGAGGCACTGATACAACGTCTGGTACGCTGCAAGCTTGTCCGGCCCCATCTCGCCCTTCCAGAACCGTTTCCTTGAACGGCGAATATACCAGTTCGAAAGATCGTCAACGGTAAAATCACTAATCAGCCGAACCGAACCGGTCAGATCGTACTGCTGCATGCGAAGCTCCACCCCGGCCACCAGCGTATTGAGAGAAGAAATGACCCAGCGATCCAGCTCGGAACGTTCCGACAGGGGAATGTCCTCTTCGGCAAAGGTGAACTCGTCAACGTTGGCGTACATCACAAAGAAGTTGTAGCTGTTGACAAACGCACGGAAGAATTTGCGCTGCTCTTCCTCGATCTCTTCGGTGTTGAACGATTTCGGCCTCCAGGGAGGACTCGAAGAGATCAGGTACCAGCGGAGAGCATCGGCACCGTATCTCTCCATCGTTTCAAACGGGTCAACGACGTTTCCTTTCGACTTGGACATTTTCTGACCGTTCCGGTCGAGAATGTGGCCGTTGACCACGAGGTTCCTGTATGCAGGCTCATCGAAAAGCAGTGTTCCGATAGCATGAAGCGTGTAGAACCATCCCCGTGTCTGATCGACGCCTTCGGCAATGAAATCTGCCGGAAACGTTTTCTCGAAAATTTCCTTGTTCTCGAAAGGATAGTGAAGCTGCGCGAACGGCATGGAACCGCTGTCGAACCAGACATCGATAAGTTCAGGTGTACGGGTGAAACGCTTCCCGTCGCGCACGAAATAGATCCTGTCGACAAACGGTTTGTGCAGATCGAGCTCGACAAGTCCTTCCAGAAGCGCGTCCCCGAGGCGATACTCCCTGCCGTCGATATCGATGCTGCCCTCCTCAAGTTCTTTGACGGAACCAAGAGCGAACACATTCCCCGAATCCGGTCCATCACCGATCCGGAAGTCCTCCGATACCCATATCGGCAGCGGCGTTCCCCAGAAGCGCTCGCGGGAAAGCGCCCAGTCCTTGTTTTCCTCGAGCCAGTTTCCAAAACGCCCCACCCCGATCTCCGGCGGACACCAGTTGATATGACGGTTATGCTCGACCATCCGGTCGGCGATGCTTGTCGTTCTGATATACCATGACTCGCGCGCGTAGTAGATTACCGGCACGTCGTACCGCCAGGAAAACGGATAGGTATGGGTAATGGTCTGTTTTCTGAAAAGCTTCCCTTCTTCCTTCAAACGACGAACGATCAGGGGATCGGCATCCTTGAAAAACATGCCCTCGTACTCCGGGATTTCGCCCGTAAAGCAGCCGTTACGGGCCACAGGCTGCAGCATCGGCAGATCATGCTGTTTCGACAGCTCGTAGTCATCGGCGCCGAAAGCAGGTGCAATATGGACAATACCCGTACCTTCTTCGGTCGAAACAAAATCACCTTCAGCGACAAACCAGCATCGTTTGTCCGGATCAGCCCAGGAAAAAAGCGGTTCGTATTCCATACCGGCAAGGCTTTTGCCGGTGAAAGAATCGAGAACAACAGGTTCCTCTTCCTTCTTTAGCTGCTGTTGAAGTACTTCGAGCCGGGCCTTGGCGAGAATATAGACATCGCCATCCGGCATTTTTGCCCTGACATACTCGACAGCCGGTCCGACACAAAGCGCGACGTTCGACAAAAGCGTCCACGGGGTGGTTGTCCAGACCAGAAAATATTCGTCAGCCCCCCGAACCTTGAACTTCACATAGACGCTGGGATCCTTCACCTCTTTATACCCGAGTGCAAGCTCATGCGAACTCAGAACCGTTTCGGATTTCGGATCCTGCGGAACGATCTTGTAATCCTTGTAGATCAGTCCTTTATCAAATATGGTTTTCAATGCCCACCAGACCGACTCGATATACTCATTGGTGCAGGTGATGTAGGGATCGTCCATATCCACCCAATAACCCATGAGTTCGGTCAACTTGCCCCAACCTTCACGATTGTCGTCGATATGGTGATACACCAGGCTTTTGGCTTCGGCATTGAACTCGCCTGACCCGTATTCTTCAACCTGGGCCTTGTTTTTCAATCCGAGTTTTTTCTCGACAGAGATTTCCACAGGCAGGCCGTGGGTATCCCACCCGGCCTTGCGGGGAACCTTGTAACCCTGCATGGACTTGAAGCGGCAGACGATATCCTTGATCGTTCTGCTGAAAACATGGTGAACTCCGGGCTTGCCGTTAACGGTCGGCGGACCTTCATAAAAAGAAAAGACCCTGTCCCCGGCCTTGTCGAGGCTTTTGTGAAAAATATCATGCTCTTTCCAGAATCGAAGGACGTCAGCCTCGACGCTGCTGTAGGGCACTCCGGATGGATACTCGGGAAATTTATCAGGCATGGTGTTGTATAGGATCAATAAGCTTGCGAACGATCAGGGATGGAATATACTCTCAGAAAAAACCAAAGGCAAGCCTCTTTCTGGAAAAGGCTTGCCTTGGCAAAATCCCGTGATCTATGATCAAGCAGCGGCTCTGAGGCAGAATCAGCGTTCTTACTTGTTTCCCTGGTTGAGAGACTTGCTGAGCCCGTCGAGGATCTGCTGGGCCACGTTATTTGCAGACTCGAGAGCGTTGACAAGGGCATTGCCAAGAGGAGTAAGCGTGGTATCGAGAAGATTGCCTACACCCATGAGGATCGTCGAGAAATCCCCCTTGATGTTCTGGCTCTGGCTCGGCGCACCACCGCTCTGCACTTCCGGTTTCATTTCTTCAGCCATGTGCGGAATGATTTTATAATTATGTCGATATAAGGATTTTCGCAGGTGCAAAATAAAACATTTCCGCAAGCATTCAAAACGAGCGCGGCGCAAAGCGCCGGGTATTGGGTATTGGGTATTGGGTATTGGGTATTGGGTATTGGGAAAAATAGTTTTCCGGATGAACGAAGCAACAGGAGAGAGAATTGTTGAGGTGTTGATTTGTTGAACTGTTGAATTGTTTGAAGATATCTCCCACATTCAACCATTCACCATTTATGATTCACGACTCTTTTCTTCCCAGATTTCTTGCCAACCAGCTATCTAGCCATCTTCACTGAGAACCAAGAACTGAGAACTCAGGACTATTCATCCTACCATTCACCATTTACGATTCACGATTCTTCCTCCCCCCCTCCTTACTCCTGCGAGCCAGAGCGAGCTACTCCTGCGCACGAAGTGCGCTACTCCCATCACCTATTCCCTGACGCTTTGCGTCCCCGGCACTCCCTAACACAATCATCCATCCCACACTCGTCACTTGTTACTCGTCACTATCCTCCCCCCATACATCTTCTCATAATACCGCTGGTATTCGCCCGAGGTTACATGGTCGAGCCAGTGCTGGTTCCGGAGATACCAGCCGACGGTTTTTTCCAGCCCCTCCTCGAACTGCAGCGACGGGCTCCAGCCCAGCTCCCTCTGGAGTTTCGATGAATCGATCGCGTAGCGGAAATCATGGCCTGCACGGTCGGTCACATAGGTGATCAGGTTTTCCGATTCACCGTCATCCCGCCCGAGCTTTCGGTCCATAATACCGCAGAGCAGTTGTATAAGATCAATATTCTTCCATTCGTTCTGTCCGCCGATATTGTAGGTCTCACCCTGTTTCCCTTTATGGTAAATAACATCGATCGCCATGGCATGATCGACCACCCAGAGCCAGTCCCTGACGTTCTCCCCCCTACCGTACACCGGCAGCGGTTTGTTGTGCCGGATGTTGTTGATGAAAAGCGGAATGAGTTTTTCGGGAAACTGGTATGGCCCGTAATTATTGGAACAGTTGCTGATCACCACCGGCAACCCATACGTGTCGTGGTAAGCCCGCACAAAATGGTCCGACGATGCCTTGGAGGCGGAATACGGGCTGTGCGGATCGTAGGGAGTCTCCTCTGTGAACATACCTTCGCTGCCAAGCGCACCATACACCTCATCGGTCGACACATGGTAGAACAGTTTTCCGTCAAACCCGTCTTTCCACAAGGCACGCGCCGCATTGAGCAGATTCACCGTTCCGATCACGTTGGTCATGACAAACTCGGTCGGGTTGGCTATCGATCGATCGACATGCGATTCGGCGGCAAGGTGGATCACCCCGTCGAAACGCTCCTTTTCAAACAGCGCAAGCATGGCTGCGCTGTCGGTTATATCCGCTTTGACAAACCGGTAGTTCGAACGGTCCTCGACGTCACGCAGATTTTCCAGGTTACCCGCATAGGTGAGTTTGTCCAGGTTGGTTATGGTATAGTCAGGATAGGTTGTCACAAAATGCCGAACAACATGCGACCCGATAAACCCAGCCCCGCCGGTAATGAGAATATTCATTGAATGTTTGTTGAGCTGTTGAACTGTTAGTGGAGTTGTTGAATCGTTGATTTGTTGAACTGTTGAATTGTTTGAAGAAAAAGTTTTCGAGTTCCTGACTCTTTTCCTCTCTTACCAATCACGAATTACTATTCACGATTTACGACGATTCCCCTGCTCATTGCTTCCCATGTCCTGCCATCCAGCCAACTAGCTATCCAGCTAACGAGCCATCTTCACTCAGAACCAAGAACTATTCATCCTTTTTCCTCCACCACACTTCAACATTTCAACAACTCAACAAATCAACACCTCTTCAGCATTTTTTCCAGCGAGTCCTGCCAGTGGGGGATGTCCAGGTTCCAGTGCCTTTTGATTTTTCCTTTGTGCAGTACGCTGTAGTGGGGGCGTTCTGCTTTTGTGGGATACTCATCGCTTCCTACAGGTTTCACTCTGCACGTCAAGCCCTTGAATTTCATGATTGCCTGAGCGAGATCGTACCAGGAACATACTCCCTCGTTCGAATAATGATAGGTCTCTGCATAATTTCGGACAGGATCATGACGTTCGAGAATCGATAGAAGAACCGAGGCAAGGTCAGCCGCATAGGTCGGCGAACCGATCTGGTCGAACACAACGTTCAGCATTTCCCGCTCACTACCCAGGCGCAGCATGGTCTTGACGAAATTCTTACCGTGGGAAGAATACAGCCAGGAGGTACGGACAATCATATAGGAAGATGCAATACCGCGGACCTGCTCTTCGCCCTCCCATTTCGACCTTCCGTACATACCCAAGGGTTTTGCCGGTTCGTCTTCCGTATAGGGAACACAGGAGTCACCGCTGAAAACATAATCGGTAGACACATGTAAAAGAAGCGCGTGGCACTCGCATGCAACGCCGGCAAGCACAGCCGGACCGTCACGATTGACGCGGAAAACTTTCTCTTTTTCCTCTTCAGCCAGGTCAACATTTGTATACGCCGCACAGTTTATTATTGCCGTAATACCGTGCTCGCGACAAACGGCCCCTGCTCTCTCCCTGTCAGTGATATCGAGCTCCGGCAGATCATAAAAGAAAAACCGCATGTCTTTTTTTTGAAAAGCCAGCCCCTGAAACTCCGAACCCAACTGCCCGTTACAACCTGTAACAAGAATGTTCATTGAAGATTGTTGATCTGTTGAGTTGTTGAATCGTTGAATTGTTTGAAGAAGACTCCCACATTTCTTGCCAGCCGGCTATCCAGCTAACGAGCTATCTTCACTCAGAACCAAGAACTAAGAACTTTTCTTTCATTCACAAATCACTATTCACTATCCAGCACTCCTTACTCCTGCGCACAAAGTGCACTGCTCCCATTCCCTACTACCCATTACCTACTACCTAAACGACCCTCCTTACTCCTTGTTCCTATCTTCTCGGATAAACGCTTTCCTGCTTGAATTCCTCGTAGGAAAAATGGAACGCATTCTTGAAAAACGGCTGCACAGCATCTTTTGCAGATACCTGGACTTTGTCTTCCGGAACGCCCCAGTCGATGCCAAGATCGGGATCGTTCCACCGGATTCCGGCATCATACTCGGGGACGTAGTAGTTATCGCATTTGTATGAAAAAACAGCTTCGTCTGAAAGTACAACAAAACCATGAGCAAAACCCCGGGGCACCCAAAGCATGTTGTTCTGCACAGAGTTGAGTTTCACGGCAACATGCTGCCCGAACCATGGTGATCCTTCCCTTATATCGACAGCAACATCGAGAACAGAACCGGATAATACCCGGACCAGCTTCGACTGTGTATACGGAGGCTTTTGAAAATGCAGGCCGCGCAGAACGCCATACCCGGACTTTGACTGGTTGTCCTGAACAAAATCAACCTCTCCGACATGCTCATAAAAAAAATCTTTCCTGAACGACTCAAAAAAATACCCCCGCTCATCCCCAAAAACCCGCGGCTCGAAAATCAGAACATCAGGAATGGCTGTAGCTGCAACGTGCATGGGATACTGTTGAATTGTTGATCTGTTGAATCGTTGAATTGTTTTCTAAGAGCAACTTCTGTGTAAGGCATTCAGCTTATTTGACACTTCGCTGATCTTCAGTTTTAACTCCTCATGCATGGATGCATCAATAAAATCCAGATCAACAGCAAGAATAAGCTGGCACGCAACCTCCATTAAAGAACTGTAAGCCATCTGATAAAAATGGCCTTGATCCCTTTTATTTTTTCTTGCAGAACCTTCGGCTATATTCGAAACAACAGATACACCCGCCCTTCTTAATTGACTGCTCAAACCGTACCGCTCCCAATCCGGAAAGCCATCGGTCAATCGATAGATATCCAAAACCAGCTTTCTGGCACTATGCCAAACATCAAGTCCTTCGAATGAATATTGATAAGGTCTTGCTTCTCCCATATTTACTTGTATTTAATAAGGCATGGCAATATATCAAAACCAACAAAATCAGCCCTGGATGCTGAGCAAAAAACAGTTCAACAAATAAACAACTCAACAGTTCAACTTCTTTTTAGTAGCTGAAGAAGATACTCCCCGTACTGGCTTTTCATCAGGGGTTTTGCCAGTTCCTCGAGCGTTGCGTCATCGATCCATTTGTTTCTCCATGCAATCTCTTCAGGGCACGCGATCTTCAAGCCCTGCCGCTTCTCGACCGTTTCGATAAAGTTGCCCGCCTCCTGATACGAATCGTGGGTTCCCGTGTCAAGCCAGGCAAAACCGCGCCCCATCATCGACATGCGCAACTTTTTCCGGCGTAAATATTCTTCGTTCACCGAGGTTATCTCGAGTTCTCCCCGTGCTGACGGCTTGACGTTTTTTGCAACCTCAACGACATCGTTCGGATAAAAGTATAACCCGACAACAGCATAGTTGGATTTCGGCTCTTCCGGTTTCTCCTCTATCGACAGAACATTCCCGGCCTCGTCAAATTCCGCCACACCATAACGTTCCGGATCTTTGACATAGTAACCGAAAATATGTGCCACTCGATCTTCGTTGACACTCTGCACAGCACGCTGCAGCATACCTGTAAAACCATAACCGAAAAAGATATTGTCACCAAGGATCAGGCAGACATCATCGCTGCCGACAAACTCCTCGCCAAGCAGAAAAGCCTGCGCAAGGCCGTCAGGCGAAGGCTGCTCGACATATGATAACGACAATCCCCATTCGCTTCCGTCCCCAAGCATTCTTTTGAATAAAGGAAGGTCGACAGGCGTCGAAATCACCAGTATTTCTCGGATACCCGCCAGCATCAGCGTACTGAGCGGATAGTAGATCATCGGCTTGTCGTAAATCGGTAAAAGCTGTTTCGAGATACCCCTCGTAACAGGATAAAGCCGCGTACCGGATCCCCCGGCAAGTATGATTCCTTTCATATATGAAGAAGTGATTGGTGATTGGTGAATCGTGAATCGTGAATCGTGAATAAGGGAAGATAGTTTTTCGGGTAAACGAAGCAACAGGAAAGATAATTGTTGAGATGCTTGAACTGTTAGTGGAGTTGTTGAATCGTTGATTTGTTGAACTGTTGAATTGTTTGAAGAAGACTCCCACATTTCTTGCCAGCCGGCTATCCAACTAACGAGCCATCTTCACTCAGAACCAAGAACTGAGAGCTTTTCTTTCAACCATTCACGATTTTCCCCCCACTCATTGCTCGTTGCTCATTGCTCAGCACTTTCTCCCCTATTACCGATTCCCTGATACTCCGCGTCACGATTCACGATTCTCCCCCCTTTTGCTCTTTCACCGATAGTTTTCTTACATTGAACCCATTCGACAATCTTAATCCGTTCGAGTTACAACAAACAAATCAGGAAAAGCATGGCAGAACAGCAGGAACACCACGTCAATTTTGCGCTTATAAACGTTAAAACCGAAAAACTCGATATCCATCCGGAATCGTTTGTGGACGGAAAATCAGTGGCAATCAAAGCAGGCATGAACTTTGGTGTTGACAAGGATAAGCACTTCGTCAAAGTACTCTTCAACAACAAATTTGTCCACAAGGAAAAAGACGAAGAACAGGAGCCGGATGGCGATCCCTTTATCGACATCACCGTCAGTTGCGTCTTTGTTCTCGATCCTGAAAGCTGGAAAAAGCTGGAAAAAGCTGAAAACAATATGTTTGTCGTACCTCACGGGCTGGCAAGCCATTTCGGTATGCTCGCTGCAAGCACGGCAAGGGGCATCCTGCACAATGAAACGGAGAATACCGAGTACAACAAGTTCATCATACCGGCCAACGATGTCGGGGCCATGATCCCCGGAAATATCCAGATTCTCCTCAACCAGGAGAAATCAGCGTGATCAAAAAGCCCCGGAAACCCCGGGGCTTTTGAGTGAATGGTGAAGATGAAAGCTGTTGAGTTGTTGAGCTGTTGAATCGTTGAGTTGTTTGAAGTAATCTACCGGCAATCAAAAGGGCTTGACCTTTGCCTTTTGACTTTTTTTCCCTTCCAATCACGATTCACGATCCCCATCTCTTGATTCTTTGCTCCTCACCTATTACCCATTACCGAGTACCCAATACCCATTCCTGCCATCCCGCATTCTTCTTCCCACTAAGAACCAAGAACTGAGAACTTTCCTCTCGTCACTGGTTACTTGTCACTGTCACTACCATCCCGCGCCCCTACCACACTATGAAGTACGGATTCTTCAAATCCTCCTTGTTGTAAATCAGTTCATCGCCGGTTTCCGCGTCGACCATGCTTTTTCCTGCAGCTGTAACCACTGCCTGGCCTGCGGCCGTGTCCCATTCCATTGTCGGCCCGAACCGGGGGTAGATATCGGCTTCTCCGGCTGCAACCATGCAGATTTTCAATGCGCTGCCCCGCTGGACAATATCGAGATCGGGATACTCGTTTTTGAGCGAACCGATGAACTCGACCGTGAGCTCATTCATGTGTGATCGGCTGCCGACCACGCGGTAGGGACGGTCTGCTGCTGCCAGAGGCAGTTTGTGCGCGCCTTCGAGTACCTGCATCATGCTGCCGGGCATGCTGTTGAACCCGTTGACATAGTAACTGCCTTTATCAATCGTTCCGAAATACAGCTCGTCCGTAACCGGCACAAAGACAACCCCGAGAACAGGCCTGCCGTCTTCAACCAGGGCAATGTTGACGGTAAATTCTCCGTTGCGGGAGATAAATTCCTTCGTACCGTCAAGAGGGTCGACCAGCCAGAAGCGTTTCCATGCATGTCTCTCCTTGTAGGGTATATCCCGTCCTTCCTCGCTCAGGACCGGCAGTCCGGACGCCTGCAGTTCACGAACGATCAGCTCATGTGCGCCCCTGTCGGCTTTTGTCAGCGGTGAATTGTCACCCTTCGTCTCAACCCCGAAATCATCCCGGCCGTAAACGGACAAAATGCAGCGTCCTGCTTCTTGAACCGCCCTGACGGCTCTTGCCAACTCGTTATTCAATTCCATTGTCTCGGGTTTCTACTTCTTCAAATCTTTTACCTTGTAATACAACAGCCCCAATAGTTCTCGTATCGCGACTTCCGATTTCTCGAGAGCTTCGGCGCTCGGCAGAAAATCAATGACGGTAAGCTCCTTGTAACGGGGCGTCCGGAAATCAACCGGAAAAGGCTTGACGATCATACCGGCATCCTGGAAAAGAAATGACGCACGACGCATATGAAACGCGCTGGTGACAAGGATAATTTCCGGATTTTCAACTGGAGCAAGCATTTTCTGCACCTCTGCTGCTTCGTCGGCGGTATTTCCCACTATCGGTGAAACGCGTATCTGGCTGCGCGGAATACCGAGACGCACAGCACGCTCTGCAAGCAGTTTCCCTTCTGATGCCGCCCCGGTTTCCCAAGGCAGTTTTGCTCCCATAAAAAACAGGAGCGGCGCCTTTCCAGCCCTGAAAACCTCAAGGCCGCCTTCGAACCGGTCTGCAGCATGCCCCCATTCACCATAGGGAACACCGGGCATCTGCAGGAGCTGGCCGCCAAGAACCACAACAGCATCGGCCTCATCGAGCGTCTCAACAGCAAGACGTGTTTCATAACCTTCGGCCTGGCGGATCAGGGCATCCCCGACCAACGGCATACTCAAAGCCCAGAGCAGCAGCAGGCCAAACCATACAAACAGCCATTTTCTGAATATCGTGCCGAAAAATATAACCGCCATAGAAATGCCAAGCGGCAGCAGAAAGACAGGCAATACCTTGTGGAGTATCAGCATATAATCGTGCCGATAAAAATGTTCCTGAACTGAGCGTCCCGACTTGTCGGGATGCTCAACAATCGCTCAATAGAGGGTGTTGTGTCAGCAGATAGGAAAAGAGAAACGGTCATCCGCCTGGGCCTGTAAACGAAATTCTCGGCATCACGACCTCAATGATGTGACGGACAGAATCTTCTACGGACAGATTTCCGGTATGAACATGGATATCCGGCTTCAAGGGAGATTCGTACGGAGCACTGATACCGGTAAAGTTCGGAATCTGGCCTGCCCGGGCTTTTTTGTACAGCCCCTTGACATCTCTCTGTTCACAGACTTCGAGGGGAGCATCGACAAATACCTCGAGAAAATCATCAGGCCCGATAATAGCCTTTGCCATATCACGCATCTCCTGTGAAGGAGAGATAAAACTGTTCATCGTCACAATTCCGCACTGAACGAACAGTTTCGTCACTTCGGCGATCCTGCGGATATTCTCCTGACGGTCCTCTTTACCAAATCCGAGGTTGCTGTTGATCCCGGTTCTGATATTGTCGCCGTCCAGTACCTGGGTCAGGAACCCCTGGGCTGAAAGTTCTTTTTCAGTCTGCCTGGCAAGCGTTGTCTTTCCGGAACCCGACAAACCTGTCAGCCACAAAGCACTGCCCCGCTGGCCGAGCATTTCTTCCTTTTCCCTACGGTTCAAAATCTGGTCAAAAACCGGAAAAACATGATCCATGGCTATGCGATTTTATAAAGATAACAATCAAAGATAAATGTTGATTTGTTGAGTCGTTGATTTGTTGAATTGTTAGTGGTTTTGTTGAACTGTTGAATTGTTTGAAGACGACTCCTACATTCATCCCTCTTCACTCATTGCTCGTTGCTCATTGCTCAGCACTTCCTAATCCCCCATTCTTCTTCCCACATTTCTTGCCAACCAGCTATATAGCTAACGATCTATCTTCACTAAGAACCAAGAACTGAGAACTCAGAACTTTTCTTTCAACCATTCACCATTTACGACTCACGATTCACGATTCTTCCCCCCTCTCGTTGCTCAGCACTTTCTTCCGATTACCTATTCCCGAGTACCCAATACCGATTCCTTCCTTCCCACCATTCACGGCGCATCGCGCGTCATTCTACCGTCACCGATTTCGCCAGATTCCTCGGCCTGTCGACGTCGCAGCCTCGCAGCGTTGCTATGTAATAGGACAGCATCTGCAGCGGAATGACGGTCAAGAGCGGCATGATGAACGGTGCGCCTGCGGGAACGTAGATCACATGGTCGGCAAGGGCTTTTATCTCTTCGTCGCCTTCGGTCGCAATGGCTATAACCCGTCCTTTTCTTGTCCGAACCTCTTCGATATTGCTCAGGACTTTCTTGTAGGTAGTATCCTTCGGAGCGATCACGACAACCGGCATTTCTTCATCGATCAGGGCGATCGGTCCGTGTTTCATTTCGGCTGCCGGATAGCCTTCTGCATGGATGTAGGATATCTCCTTGAGTTTTAACGCCCCTTCAAGCGCAACCGGAAAATTGTAACCCCTGCCGAGGTACAGGAAATTCCGCGCATCCTTGTAATGTTCGGCAATATCGACAATCTGGTCCCGGCACTCCAGGATATTCTTGACCCGTTCCGGCAGGGTGTCGAGGCAATACAGCGCCTGCATCACCTCGGCATCCGACATTGTTCTTTCCTTGCTCAGCGCGAGGGCAAGCATTGTCAGCACAATGACCTGGGCCGTAAACGCCTTTGTCGAAGCAACGCCGATCTCCGGACCTGCATGCGTATACATGCCGCAGTGCGTTTCGCGAGCGATCGTGGAGCCGACAACGTTGCAGATTCCGATAACCGTAGCCCCCTTTTCCTTTGCCAGCCTCAGCGCAGCCAGCGTATCGGCGGTTTCACCGGACTGCGATATCACCAGCATGACATCACCCGGTCCGATAATCGGCTTCCTGTAGCGGAACTCGGACGCATAATCGACCTCGACCGGAATATTGGCAAACTCCTCGATCAGATATTCCCCGATCAGTCCCGCGTGCCAGCTCGTACCGCATGCACAGATGATGATCCGCTGCGCCTTCCGGAGTTGTTCGAGCTGGTCGGCGATGCCGCCAAGCTGTACCCTCGCATCCTCGATCCTCACCCTGCCGCGCATGACATCTTCCATCACGTCCGGCTGCTCGAAAATCTCCTTGAGCATGAAATGTTCGAACCCGCCTTTCTCGATCTCTTCCAGTTCGAAATCGAGCTCCGTCAGGGCTTTTTCCTGCACGACGTTGTCGATCGTCTTGACCTTGTACCCGTCACGATGCACCACGGCCATTTCACCATCCGAGAGATACACAACCTTCCGCGTGTATTCAACCAGCGGAGCAGCATCGGAGGCAATAAAAAATTCATTCTCTCCTATACCGATCACAAGAGGGCTGCCTTTTCGGGCAACAATCACCTTGTCCGGTTCCCTGCCGGAAATAACACATATACCATACGCGCCTTCCACAACAGTCAATGCCTGACGTACTGCCCCTTCGAAATCAAGGAAAGGAATACTTTCCCAGAGATGATCGATCAGATGCACCAGCACCTCGGAATCGGTGTCGCTGGAAAAGCTGTAACCATGATTTGCCAGCTCGACACGCAGCGCTGCGTGGTTTTCGATAATGCCGTTATGAATGAGAGCAATATCACCTTGAGCGTTAAGATGCGGATGTGCGTTCCGGTCGCTCGGGTCGCCATGCGTCGCCCACCGCGTATGCCCGATACCGATCGTCGCGTCCGAAACCATCCCGTCGCTCTGTTTGATAGCCTCCCCAAGCGAAGCGACATTCCCCTTCTGCTTTACCACCGACAACGATCCGTTCAAAACCGCAATACCTGCCGAGTCATAACCACGATATTCAAGACGCTTTAAACCTCCCAGCAAAACATTCGCAGCTTCCTGCTTCCCGATATAACCAACGATTCCACACATAGGCTCAACGATTATCTGTTATTAATGGGGGACATATTTACTACGCAAAAAACAACAAAGGGCTATACTGCCATATACTAAATATTTTAATAACATCAAGCTCCAATACTGCAAATCAACCAAAACTTCAGCCAAATTCACTAAGCAACTGATCATTCAACCACTCACGAATCACCATTCACTATCCCGCCGTCCCATTACCGAGTACCAAGTCATTCTACTGAGAACTGAAAACCAAGCACCGAGGAAAAAATAGCACCGCGTGTTGATTTGTTGCATCGTTGAGCTGTTGAAATGTTCAGACAGTTCCAGAACGGACAGGCAAGCATCAGGAGGCCCAACCCGCATCCCACATCCTACTTTCCAAATCCAACACCCCACATTCAGCTCATTGCTTTCAACTGAGAACCGAGCACTTTTTTCCTAAACCCCACCTCTCACATTCTTTCCACTCAGCACTCATTGCACTCCCCAACTCCCGGCTTCTTCCTCTTTTTCTTACCAATCACGAATCACTATTCACCATTCACTATCCTGGCTCCTGCGAAACGAAGTGAGCTACTCCTTGCTCCTGAATGCTATCTTCGCACCTGACACATTCTTTAAACACCCTACACCCCACATCTCACCTCTCACATTCTTTCCACTCAGCACTCAGAACTCGGCACTCAGAACTTCCTAAACCCCACACCTCACACCCTACATACTTTCCACTCATCGTTATTTTCCCTCCGCTCTCCCATACTTGTCGTCATACCGCTCGATATCGTCCTCCTCAAGATAACTGCCGGTCTGGATCTCGACCAGTTCCAATGGTATCTTGCCGGGATTTTCCAAACGGTGCTTTGTCCCCAGCGGTATGTAGGTCGACTGGTCTTCGCTGAGCACCACCTCTTTGCCGTCAATAGTAATCCGTGCCGTGCCCTTGACAACAACCCAGTGCTCGGCGCGATGGTAATGCTTCTGCAACGATAACGACGATCCTGGTTTGACGATGATACGCTTGACCAGAAAACGGTCTTCCCGATCGAGGGTTTCGTAGGAACCCCATGGCCGGTTAACCCTGATATGCGTCACCGCCTCGTCCCGTCCTTCGTTTTTCAGATGCTCGACAATCTTTTTGACCTCCTGCACCCGATCCTTCGATGCAACAAGCACAGCATCGGCCGTCTCGACAATAACATGATCATCGACACCGACAGCAGCTACCATACGGTTTGCGGCATGGATAAAACTGTTTCGAACGTCATGCACCAGAACGTCACCTTTTGTAACATTACCTGCCTGGTCGCGCTCTTTCACGCCCCACAATGCTGACCAGGCACCAACGTCGCTCCACCCCGCGTCAAGAGGAACCACTGCAGCCCGAGAAGTTTTTTCCATAACCGCATAATCGATCGAATCCGACGGACACGCTGTAAACGAGCTCCTTTCAAGCCTTAGAAAATCAAGATCGGTCTCTGCGTTTTCAAGGGCACGCCGACACGCCTCGAGCATTTCCGGCGCAAATATCTTCAACTCATCGAGATACCGGGATACCTTGAACAAAAACATCCCGCTGTTCCAGAAATACGTACCCGATGCCACATACTGCTCCGCTGTATCACGATCAGGTTTCTCGACAAACTCCTCTACCGGATATACATCCCTGCCGCTATCGTGCTCAATCGACGCCCTGATATAGCCATACCCTGTCTCGGGAGCATCAGGCACAATACCGAAGGTCGCCAGTGCACCGTCATCGGCAGCTTTCTTCCCGAATTCAATCGCTTGTACAAACGCTTCTCTATCCTGAATTATATGGTCTGCGGGCAAAAGCAGCATGGTTGCGTCAGGATACTTTTCCTGTATGCGCAAAGCCGCGACTGCCGCTGCAGGAGCAGTATTCCTTCCGACCGGCTCCAGAATAATATCGCCGACCATATCGCTGACCTGCCGGAGCTGCTCTGCAACCATAAAACGATGCTCTTCATTGCAGACACAAAACACAGGGCCGATATCAACAACCGATCGAACCCGCATTACAGTTTCCTGCAGCATGGTCTGTTCGCCCACAAGCGGAAGCAGCTGTTTAGGATATTGCGCCCGGGACAAAGGCCAAAGCCGGGTCCCCGATCCGCCGCTCAGTATGACAGGAATGATCATTGTTTATTGGGTAATGGGTAATAGAGGAAGATAGTTGTTGAATCGTTGAGTTGTTAGAAGCAAGGAGTAAGGAGTCAGAATTAAGAAGCCAGGAGTAAGAAAATAAGGAGCCAGTAAATGAAGATAGTCTAAGTACTTTTCCTTATCTCTTTCATATATGCATTTAACAGCCGACTAACTTCTGCTGCCAAATTCTGTATCACAGCCGATTCATCAGTTATATAGCCAAGATCAGAAGCAAGCAAAAAGTAGTATCGGCATTCTTCTAAAGAGCCTTGGGAGATATTGAAGAATCTCAGTTTATCAGCATCAGACTTTTTCACAAATCCTTCTGAAATATTGGCCGGAATGGATATTGCTGCCCTGCGAAGCTGAGAAGTGAGCCCATATACCTCCTCTTTTGGAAACTCTTGAGTAACCTTATAAACAAGAAGAACCAATTGATGGGCTTTTTGCCAAACAACCAGATCCTGAAAATTCCGACTTCCCATTTCTCCCCTGATCCTTACTCCTTACTTCTGCGCACAGAGTGCGCTAATTCTAGCAGACGTATAAATATGCAAATAAGTTTGCGATCAGGCTCTATACGTTCTTTACTTGCTGGGCCAGCGTAGAAACTCTTTCCAAACATTTCCGGCAAAGATGTTGCGCTCGTTCGGGGGAGTCGGCTTCGGCGTAGCAGCGAAGCTCGGGAGCGTTTCCCGAAGGACGCAGATGAACAATATCACCGCCGGCAAACGTCACCCGCAACCCATCGGTTGTGTCGACATGGAAATGCGCACCGGCATCCGGTGCCATCACTGTTTCGGCTTGCTGTTTTGACCGGCTTAAACCTGAAAGTATCGATGTGCTGAGCTCTGCAGGAAAATCCTGTAACCTGCCGCTTGCGGTATAACGCTCAGGGAGCGACCCGGTCAATTCAGAAACCTTGCAGCCCCGGTCACGCGCCATGCATAACAAAGACAATATGGGAAGAACAGCATCCCTTGTCGGCAACGTACCGAGCCGTTTTCCATTACGAACAATATCGGATCCCAGCAGAAACCCGCCGTTCGCTTCGTAACCGGCAACCACGCCATCGCTACCAGCTTCTTCCATGCCTGCAATCACATAGGGCGAACCAATCCTGGTACGGACAACACGATCGAACTCGCCGCAAAGCTCGACAGCGGTATTACAGCTTACCGGCGCCACGACAACATCCGCCCCGAGATACTGTGCACACAATATCCCGGCAACATCGCCCCGCAACCATTCTCCGTTCTCATCCCCGATCAAAGGCCTGTCACCATCACCATCGGTAGACACGATTGCATCAAATGCATGTTCTTCAGCCCACTCCTTTGCCTGTTTTACATCCTCGTCTCGAACCGCTTCGGTATCGATCGGTACAAAGGTATCGGTACGGCCAAGCGAGATCACGTGCATGCCAAGGTGTTCAAAAATATCCCGTAAAACCTCACGAGCAACGCTCGAATGCTCATAGAAGCCCACCTTCATACCCGTCAATGCACCTTTGCCAAAAAAATCCAGGTATCGGCCAACGTAACGTCTATAGACTCCTGCATCAGCTTCAGGCAGGGCTTCCGGTTGTATCGTTTCCGGAACATCGATGTCGATACCCAGCATGGCCTCTTCATCGGCCTTGGATATCTCACCATCCGCCCGGTAAAATTTGATCCCATTCCGGTCAAAGGGAATATGGCTGCCGGTAACGACCAGTGCAGGCACATGCATGTTCCCGGCAAAACAGGCAATGGCAGGCGTCGGCAAAGGACCGGTAAAAACAACCTGACGACCTGAATCCTTTATTGCCGCAGCGCATGCAGCAGCAATCCCCGGACTGTCCGGCCTCAGATCATACCCCAAAACGATCGTTTCAGCATCCCCCGCAACGCCCTGCAAAAAAGCTGCAGTAAATGCATAACAAACCCGATCCGACATATCCCGAACCAGCCCCCGCACCCCACTGGTCCCAAACTTCAAAGAAGATATACTGTCAAGCCTCATAAGACTGAAATACTAACCCCTTACCTTGCATATATAATTATTCATCTCTCCTTTCTCAGCACTTCCTAATTCCCACTTTCCACTATCCAGATACCACATTCTTCCCACTCAGTACTCAGCACGTTCTATCCATCCCACCTAACCCCTAAAACATTTTCCCCCTCATCGCTCCTTCCTTGCTCATACTTTACCGATTCCCGAGTAATCGCGGTAGGAACGAAAGTCACCTTTCGCCCCCCGCACAGTTCCGGACGAGCGGAATTCCCGCATCCGGCTCCTAACTTGAGTATTTGACG
>JANQMO010000075.1 GCA_028280025.1 Chlorobium sp.
ACGCATGACTCGGGGACAGTGTGGGTCGCTACTCCTTCACTGGAGGGACTTGCACCCTTTATCTCCTGCCGGTCTCCCGGCGCACCCTATTACCTATTATCTCCTCACTCTTTCAATCGCCTTATAACACAGGTTTCCGGAACTGATTGCCGGGGAAAATCCGCTGACGATGTTGTGCTGTTCGAGCAATACGACGGATACCCTTTTTTGACAGAAGGGCTCCAGCGGTAAGCCCTCCGAGTCCTCCTCCGATAATGACAATGTTGTTCATGATATCCGGCATGGTGGTGTGTGCAGAGTCCTGTTTACATCTGTTTTCATATCTCTTCCGGGGACTGCAGGTTTTGTCAGACCGGGATTGATGCCTACAGTATAAGGTATGAAAAATGGGGCACGAGATGCGTAACAGTACTGTAACAGGGTTGTCGGCCCATGTTTCCTTGGAATCGGGATATTTGTCTTTATTATTAATTATGTAAATGGTTTTATCACGTGCGGTGCTTGGATATCGATAGCAGCCTGTTTGATGTTTCAGAACCTGATATGGAGGTCGTGATGACTTTTTCTTCAACCAAGTGCTCTGGTTTTTCGGGCTCACGCCGGTTACCTTTATACGTTTCAGAGGAACACAGGATGTATGGTGCGATGAGATTTCTTTCAATCTTGAAATTGATTTCTTCAAGGACTGTTCCTGCGGCGCTCCTCTTAATGGTTCTTATGACGCTTTCGGCGTGCGGCATAATGGACGGAAACAGCAGTCGATGTCCGCTCGAATACCGCATGAAGGTTGTGAACAGGGTATATGAAGAACAGGGGAAAGCGTCTGAAGAAACATATTGCAAGTTCCGTTTGCCTGTTTTTTCAAGAGGTGAACATGCTGCGGTCATCAATCGTTACCTCATGGGGTGGATTGCAGGCAGTACCGTTTTCGAAGCCGGTTTCACACATGGTGACAGCCCGACCATGGGGGAGCTTGCCGATTATTTTTTCTCGGTATACGAAAAGGAGCGAAAAGAATTTCCTGTAAACTGGCCCTACCAATTCGAGCTTGACGGGTCAGTTCTCTTGAACAGGCCCGGTCTCGTGTCTTTGGACCTGTCCTTCTATGCCTTTACCGGAGGAGCGCACGGCAATAGTCATACTGAAAATTTCGTTTTCAATACCGCGACAGGAAAGCGCCTGGGGCTCAACGACGTCTTTGTCACCGGTTTCGAAGCTCCGCTGAATAAACTTATCGATAGCCGATTCAGGAAAATGAGAGGGCTTTCGCCGGCAGAGCGGCTTGATGGGGAACAAGGCATGCTGTTTGAAAACAGTATCCGTTTCAATGACAACCTTGCGCTGACAGACAAAGGAATACGTTTTCATTACAATCCTTACGAGATCGCAGCCTACGCTTTCGGCTCCACCGTAGTGAATATTCCATATAGTGAACTTGAAGGATTGCTGAAACCGGAATTCATGCCGTAAGGCGCCGGAGTCTTTCAATTGGAGTAACCCCTCAACCCTGCCATGACTGCCATTGCAGCCCGGGGTCAAATCCGGTTCACTTGGGGGGAATCGACAGCCGCATTTTTTCCCTCGATTCGTGACTTTTCCCAGTCGAATTCTATGGCTTGCTTTCGCAGGTGTCCGTGCACGAGCCGCAGGAACACGATCAGGCCTTTCGTGTTTTCTGTTGCCGCTTCTGTATCATGTTTTTTTCTTTCTCGACTCGCTGGTAAACAGTTGTTCATAGAGGTAAAGCTCGGCTGTGCTGTAGAGCACAAAACGGAGGTAATGGATACTGGAAAGTTCGGGTAATTCGTCAGTGACGGTGTTCAGTGCGATCCTGGCCGCTTCTTCGGCAGGGTAGCCGAAGATGCCCGTTGAGATGGAGGGAAAGGCAAGTGATAATTGTTCCTGAGTAGTGTTGTTCAGCGTTAGATCGGATAACCCAAGGGCCGCGCCTTTTGAGTGACGGATTGAGAAATTATCAGTATTTTATCTGCGAATGGTTCCCAGGGCCTTTTCAACTGTTCATCAATCGCCATGGAGCTCCAGCTTACCGTTAATAACAGTCTGAGGGTTCTTCCTGTAGTAAGATCTTTTGTTTCCGATTCCCTGTCAGAGACATCTCTTGAGGAGGAGCTTCATAACAGGCTCGTTGAACTGATTGTCCAGACTGTTGAAGATGCAATTTGCCATGCATATCAGCCAAATGAGGATGGTGATATTTCCATTCGTATTAAAGAGAGTCATGGCAAGCTTGAATTGACAGTCCGAGACTACGGTATGCCACAGGATGTTCTTGCTCTGGAGTCGCAGCTCCACCAGGATAACGGGAAAAACACCCGCCTTTTCGGCATATCCTGCAAGGATATAGCGGATGAGGTTCATTGGACTGGATTCGGCAGGGAAGGTAAAGCCCTGAATATCTGCAAATGGTTGCATAATACCGATATTACAGAGTCGTCAAGTGAAGCCGAATTAAGCAGATTCAGCAGTGATATCGAACCTGCACCTGAACAGGAGTATACCATCAGGCGTATGGAGGAGGGCGAAGGTCTGCAAGTGTCTCAGCTGATTTACAAGGCGTATGGAGGCACCTATTTCAATGCTGACATCTATTATCCTGAAAGGATCGAATCCCTGAACAAAAGAGGTATTAACCTTTCCTACGTTGCTCTTGACGATCATGGAAGGGTCGTAGGGCATTACGCTCTCGAACGCAATGTGGAAGGACCGGTCGCAGAAGGAGGTGAGGCCGTTGTCGATCCGGCGCACAGGGGAAGAAAGCTTCTTGAGAAAATGAAGCAGATCGCTCTGAAAGAAGCGCGGCAAATGGAACTGGCAGGTGTGTATGCTGATGCCGTTACTGTCCATCCATATACACAGAAATCGAATGTCCGCTTCGGGGCAAAGCTTGCTTGTGCCAATCTCGGTATTGCGCCATGTAACGAACATTTTCTCGGTCTGGCAGAAGACCTGCCTCAAAGAGTGTCTTGTCTGCTTTATTATATGCATCTTGGCGGGATAGAGCGCAGAAAACGTTCTTATGTTCCCGGCATGCATAGACAGATTGTTGAGGAAATTTACAATAACCTTGGTTTTTCCGTTGAATTCGGCAACGAAAAACAACCTGAAGGTAGAGGTGAATGTTCGGTAACGATAGATGCATGCGCAGGAAAGGCTTTTATCAGATTCAGCAGGATCGGTGAGGATACCGTTCACACAGTAAGGCATACAAGAAGAGAGCTGGTCGAACATTCCCATGCTGAGGTTTTTTATGCTGACTTACCTCTGACTGATCCGGGGACGCCTGCTGTTGTAAGGGCTCTTGACGATTTCGGATTTTCAATCGCGGGTATAGCGCCTCATTTTTCAGATGCCGGTGACATGCTTCGGCTCGTATACCTGACAGAACCCCTGAAACGTCAACATATCGTGACGTACGAGGATTTCGCCGGCAGGCTGGTAGAGTATGTCCTTGCCGAGCAGGAGAGGGTCCGTCGAAAGATCTAGCTGTCAACCGGGAATAATCCCGAATGCGGATCTCTAACCATTTAATCGTACATGCATGACGCAACTGTCGTTATCCTCTATGAAACGGGTAGGAGCATTATCCCTGCGTTCACTACTTTTTCCGCTGTTTTTTCTGTTTCTCTGTAGCTGCTGGATACCTGAAAATTTTGTTGCGCGTGTCGATGTGCATCGGGATGGGGGCTATAGCTTTGTGTATGACGGAACGTTAGCGTTTGCGCCTGTTCTTGCTGCAGTCAGCCAGGGCGCCCTCAGCGAAGAAGACAAGGAAGAGCTGAAAGAAATGGCCCTGGAACTCAAGGACGAAACCGGCTATCAGGAGTTCCGCTATGTTGGGAGAGGTCGTTTCGATGTACTGGCTGAAAAAAAAGGAGCACCCGGGGAGACCTACTATTTCATGTCTGAAAGCATGAAGATTTTCGCAATCGAGCACCCCGATGACGGTACGTTGAAAATATCTGCATTAAGACCGGCCGGCGATGTTGTAAGGCAGTTGAGTTCCATAGGCGTGACTATGTCCGGCAAGCTCAACGTTACGGTACCATGGGGAACGAAAGTTATCCGTCACAACGCTGACCGGGAACCGTTTTTCTTCGGATTGTTCGGTGCATACAGCTGGGATATCGAAGAGCCTGATGCCGATCCGTTCATTCTTCTGGAGCTATAGTTCTGCCTGCGTCGAATGTGTGCCTGTTGCACTCAAGCGCTCTCTCGCTCCAGATATTCAACGTGTTTGGTTGTGTTTTCGGCAATGCGGAAAATTGCCACAATTGCTTCCAGCGCCAGGCGGATGAAAAGGATCGAAAAGAAGAGCGTGATTGCCGAGGTGACTATTGCAGTGGCCCCAGCCATAAGGCCATTGTCAAAACCATGCACGACGTTTTTCAGGGCGTAGATGCATGCGCCCAAGATTCCCAGGCCGTAGAGATATTTAACGATCTGGAGTGTGACGAAATCCTTGAAGGAAAAATCAAGCAGTTTGGCAAAAAAATTTCTGGACGTCATGATCATGATCTCCTTTTTTCAGGTTGATAAAGCAGGAAAACAATTATCCCTGCAAAGAGGGGGGACTTGTTTTGCAGAAAGCCTGTTTCTTACAGGAAGAAGAAACAAAAGTGTATATTATTGTCTCGTTATGTGATTTATTAAAATACGTCATTGATTTGTTTCAGGCAACTGCTTTTTTGTTTTTCAGGTTTTCTGATGTTTTTCCGACAAAAGAGTGTTTTGGCGATCGAACAAAAGCAGCCGGGTATGAAAAAGAAAACACCGTGGGATAGCGGGACGATGTGCGGCCAGAAGGGCAGGATTGTTGTTGTGACCGGGGCGGCGGGCGGCCTTGGATATGAAATATCGCGCGTATTCGCCGAAAAAGGCGCCAGGGTCGTGATGGCTGTGCGCAACCCGCAAAAGGGTGTGCAAATGGCTGCGATGATAAGGGATATGCACGAGTCGTCGGACGTGGAAGTCATGGCGCTCAATCTTGCCGATCTCTCTTCGGTCAGGGCTTTTTCCGACACGTTCCATAAACAATACTCCCGGCTGGATATTCTGGTCAACAATGCCGGTGTGATGGCTTGTCCATACGGAAAAACCGCTGATGGTTTCGAGCTGCAGTTCGGCACGAACCACCTCGGTCATTTTGCGCTGACGCTTCTGCTCGTGGATCTGATCCGGCGTGTTCCCGGCGGCAGGGTGGTTACGGTGAGCAGCCTTGCGCATTCTTTCGGGTCACTGGATTTCGATGACCTGAACTGGCAGAAACGCCGGTACAGTAAATGGCAGGCATATGGCGACAGCAAGCTTGCAAACCTTTATTTTATGCAGGAGCTTCAACGCCGCTTTGAAGGAAAGCAGCTTCCTTTGCTTGCAGCAGCCGCTCATCCGGGCTGTGCGGCTACCGATCTGCAGCGCCACGAGGGCTGGCTTCTTCCCCTGAACGTCATTTTTGCACAATCGGCTGCCATGGGAGCGTTGCCTGTATTGTATGCGGCGTCAGCATCCGATGTGAAGGGAGGTGGATTTTACGGTCCCGACGGGATGTGGGGTATGCGGGGTTACCCGGCAAAAGCGCAGCCGAACATCCGCTCGAAAGACATGCGGGCGGCAGAGTTGCTTTGGGACGTATCGGAGGAATTTACGGGTATACAATGGCAGAACCTGGGAGGTTGAATGACAACACAAGAAAGTCTTGAGCGTTTGAAAGCAAAAAGTGTAAGGATCGGAGGTATTGCCGTTTCGATTTTTACTGTAGTGATCATAGCCGTAACGGTGCTTGTGGTGCTTCTCGTACTGTCGGTTTCCCTGGGGTGGTCGGGATTGGCGGCTTTGATTTTTGCAATCGCGGGAGCTGCTGCAGGCCTGCTCTGTTTCTTTTTCGATGCTGTCAAGGCCGCATTCGGCAAGGGACGTACCGTCAGCCTCGGCATACTTGTTCTCTACCTGCATCTCATGGCGATACTGGGTTTTGCCGCTCCGGATTTTTTTGCCGAACTGGGATTGAGCAGATGGATGGCCCTGACGATTGTGTTTTTCGCTATTACCTGGAGCGGGAGTTATGCCCTTGTCAGTTTCGATAAAGCCTCAAAGATCGTTTCGATACTCATTGTTCTCATTACCCTGTTCAGTTTTATTCCTGGAAACTCACTTGTCACGGGAATACAGTATCTCGGCCAGAACGTGCTCAGGAGACTCGACCAGGCCTTTTATGACACAGCGGTCAAGCTTGATGATTCCGAAGGGGCGATCAGGCAGAAATACTTTGACGAGTACCAGCGGAAAGTCGAAAAACTCGAAAGAGCATGGCAAAAAAAGGAGATATCAGCCTCCCAGTATGACCAGCGCAGAAGAGCGATTGATAAAGAGTACAGACAGTTTTTTGACAATACGTCGTCCGGCAAGCAAGAGCTGAACAGTGGCGGCGCCTTGACGGTTGTCGGGGCGCTGGTGACGGACAATCTTTCCGGCGGTCTGACAGGAAACAGTGATTATTTTATTTCCGGAACCAGGCAGCTCTATTATTACATGAAATATCGCGGGGCGGCTGACGGGGGGGATTCCGTTTCCGTGAGATGGTTCCATGACGGCGCCATGATCCGGGAGAAGTCGGCCCTTCTGCAAAATGAAGCGGGGGAACTTCTCGATTCATGCCGGTATGACTTCAGTAACGGGGCGTATGAAGTCATTCTTGCGGAGGGAGCGGAACAGAAAAGCCGTGTCGCGTTCAAGGTTGAAGGCAGGGGTGTTGTGCGGATCGATCATGCCGGCCTGTCGCCGCAAACCGTTCGTCCCGGAGAGGTATTGAAGGCAACAGTGGAGTACTATCTGCAGGGAAGCTCGCAAGATGAAGCAATAACCGTGAGGGAGCAGCGTCTTGTCCGGAGGAATGGTTCCGGAGTCATGGATACTCTCGTCAGGGACGTATCGCGGCTGCCGGGCCGCAACAGCAGTACAGCACGAGTGTATCTTCCCTCTTCCGCACCTCCTGGAGAGTACGATATTCTTACGATCATCAGCCACGGGAACACGAAGGTTGACACATCAGCCGTTTTTTCCGTTGCCCGCCGCTACAGGTCGCCGTCACCGGAACGATCACCCTCACCGGTTTTGTACCCTGATTACCCTTCCTCGAAAAAGGGTGATGGTAAAGAGTCGATGAGTCTTGACCAGCTTGAAACCCTCCTGAAAAAAGTGTACAGGAAATAACGATTCATGCAGCAGGCTTTTTCTGACGATAACGCTGCCGAGATGCTTTCGGGAACCGTGGTGCGTATTGTGTTCCACAGTGAACAATCGGGTTTTACCGTACTTCGGTTACAGGTGAAAGGCAGCCGTGATCCTGTTACGGTAACCGGATATACAGCCGGCGTGTCTCCTGGTGAGTTTGTGAACTGCAGCGGTGAGTGGCACAACGACAAGACCTACGGTATGCAGTTCAGGGCGGGTGACATATCGGTTGTGCCTCCGGCGACTGCCGAGGGAATAGAAAAATATCTTGCATCAGGGATGGTAAGAGGTGTAGGCCGGCATTTTGCGAAAGTGCTGGTTGACGCTTTTGGCGACAAGGTTTTTTCAGTGATTGAAAACGCACCGGAGGAATTGGGCCGCTTGCCGGGTATCGGTGAAAAACGAAGCAGGATGATCGTCGATGCATGGCATGAACAGAGAGCTGTCAGGGATATCATGGTTTTTCTGCAGTCTCACAACGTTGGAACGGCGAGGGCTGTGAGGATTTACAAGACATATGGCGACAAGGCGATCGAAGTTGTCAGGAGCGACCCCTACCGGCTTGTACTCGATATTCCGGGCATCGGTTTCAAAACGGCCGATGCGATAGCTTCCAGTCTCGGTACGGCTCAGGATTCTCCCTTGCGCGCACGTGCCGGTGTGCGGTATGTTCTCCAGGAGATTGCCGGTGAGGGGCATTGTGCAGCAAAGCGGGAACAGCTTGTTGACAAGTCGGCGGAACTCCTTGGGATCGGGCGGGAAATCATTGAATTGGCGATAGGGGAAGAGATCATTCACGGCAGGCTTGTTGAGGATGATATCGAAGGTGTGCCGTGCATCTATCTCGCGCAGCTTTACAGGGCGGAGAACAGCGTGGCTTCCTCGGTGAAGCGGATTAGCGCCGGCAGGCTGCCATGGGATGGGCTGGATGTGAAAGAAGCGGTCAGGATCGCCGAAGAACAGACCGGCCTTCTGTTTTCAGCTTCGCAGAAAAATGCGTTGAAAGAGTCGCTCCAGAGCAAGATCCTTGTTATAACGGGAGGGCCCGGAGTGGGGAAAACCACTCTGGTCAACGCAATTCTGAGGGTTACCGGATCGCGGAAACTCAACATCACATTGTGTGCGCCTACGGGCAGGGCGGCAAAGCGGCTTTCCGAATCGACAGGGCTTGGGGCCAAAACTATTCACCGTTTGCTTGAATTCGATCCCCAGGCATACGATTTCAGGAAATGCAGGGAAAACCCACTCAATACGGAGCTTCTGGTTGTCGACGAAACATCGATGATAGATGTCACCCTTATGGCCAAGCTGCTGGCGGCTGTTCCGGACAGCGCGGCGGTTATGCTTGTGGGAGACGCCGACCAGCTTCCTCCGGTAGGGCCGGGAGCTGTTCTTGACGATATTATCGCATCGGAAACGGTGCCCGTCGTTTTTCTGACCGAGGTTTTTCGTCAGGCATCGGAATCAAGGATCGTCATCAATGCCCACAGGATCAACCGGGGCGAAATGCCGCTTCCACACGATGCGAATGTGCTCGACGACTTTTATTTCGTTCCGGCATCAGATGAAGACGATATCCGATCCAAACTGCTTGAAATTGTCCTTAAACGGATTCCATCCAGGTTCGGTCTGGATCCTCTGAGGGATATCCAGGTGCTTACACCGATGAACCGTGGGGGATTGGGGACGAAATCGCTGAACATCGCGCTTCAGAGAGAGCTTAATCCCGACAGCGGAAAAGGGATCAGCCGTTTCGGTACGGACTTCGCTTCCGGAGACAAGGTTATTCAGCTTGTCAACAATTATGACAAGGAGGTTTTCAACGGAGATATCGGAGTGATCAGTTCTGTCAATCATGAAGATGCTCTCCTGACGGTTGTTTTCGATAGCAGGGAGGTGGAGTACGAAACGGGAGAACTCGACGAACTGTCGCTGGCATACGCTACCAGCATCCATAAAAGTCAGGGATCCGAGTATCCGGCAGTGGTTATTCCGCTTACCATGCAGCACTACATCATGCTTCAGCGTAACCTTCTCTATACTGCGGTCACCCGGGGAAAACAACTGGTCATGATCATCGGTCAGAAAAAAGCGCTCAAGAGGGCGGTTGGCAACAGTGTGGCGGGTGACAGGTTGACCAATCTTGCTTTTAAGCTGCAGTAAGTGTTGCGCAGGGCATTATCTGAAGCTCAGTTCAGGCTTTTCTGGAGTTCTGCCGGGCAGGTCGATATTGCCGAGATAACGCAGCAATTTGTGCTGTTGTTTAAGTTGAATGTTTTTAGGATATTACAACCTTGCGCTGTTTCGCTTTTTTCATGTGTTTCCGCAGAATTGTAAGGGTCCGGTTTAACCGTGAGAGATGAACATGAGTGTCCGACAGAGGGTAGGCTGATGACGCAGAAAACAAGAATGACGCAGTATGAAGGCTATAGATAATCATTAAAATATTGTTGTGTGGGAAGGAAAAAGAAAGACCTGAAAACGAAATCGCAAAAAAGAAAAAAGAAAGGCGCACCTCATTCACCCGGAGAGAAACGGGTCAAACCTAACGATCATATCCTGATCAACGAACTTCTTGTCCGGAAAGGTGAAGCATCTGTTGCTTCCGAGATTATCAATTATCTGTCGGATCGCGAAGGCGAGCGTTTCCGTTCCGTGGAGCTGGCCAGGCAGTTGGGGTATGAGGAGTCGAAGCAGCTTCCCGGATTCTGGTATGTGCTGCACAAGCTGCAGGAAGAGGGTGTCCTTGACAAGGATTCGAAACGATGCTACGGGCTTGCAGGACAGGAGCTTCCCACCTATGAGGATGTTTTTGACCAGACACGTCAGTTCCCCTGTCCGGACAAGCAGCATTACGAGGTTGATCAGCTTTACAGAGGAACGATAACAACTCATCCCAACGGTTACGGTTTTGTGTCGGTCGAAGGGTATGACGACGATATTTTTGTCGATTCCGAATCGCTCGGGGCAGCAATTCATACCGATGAAGTAGAGGTTCTTGTCACCATGGTTCCCAAAACCTACAAGTCCCAGGTAACGCCTCACCAGCGGTGCGAAGGACTCGTGACCCAGGTTATACAGAGAACCCTCAATACGATCGTCGGAACCCTTGTTCGCAAGAACCGGAAATTCATTCTTCAGCCCGATCTGAAAAAAATCCTTCCGGAGATCAGTGTCAGGATCAAGGACGCCGGAGGTGCGGCCGACGGACAGAAAGTCGTCGCCGGAAACCTGGATTTCAGGAGTAACGGCGATATCGGCGCCGTCGTTCTGGAGATCCTCGGTGATGCAGGTACGTCAGAAGTCGAAGTCAGTGCAATTGCGAGAAGCAGGGGGATCGATGAATCGTTCGACAAGGAAGTGCTCAGGTATGTGGATTCGGTAAGCGAGGAAATCGCCGAAAGCGATATTGCGGACCGCATGGACATTCGGAAAAAAACGGTGTTTACGATCGATCCGTTCGATGCGAAAGATTTTGACGATGCGCTTTCGGTTGAACCGCTTTCGAAAGGCTATTACCGGGTTGGTGTTCATATAGCAGATGTCTCTCATTACGTCGAGGAAGGCTCTCTGCTTGACAAAGAGGCGATGAAACGGGCGACATCGGTCTATCTGGTCGACCGTGTTATTCCGATGCTTCCTTCGAAGTTGTCCGAGAATATCTGCAGTCTCAATCCGGGTGTTGACCGGATGGCATTTTCTGTTTTTTTCAGGATCAACGAGAAAGGAGAGGTGTCGAAGCATGAGTTTGCTAAAACGGTGATCAACTCGAAGCGCCGTTTTACCTATGAAGAGGTACACGAAATTCTCGACAGCGGCAAAGGGGAATATTTCTGTGAACTGACCCTGCTCGACAGGATCAGTACGAATCTTCGTGAAAAACGACTCAGCCAGGGCGGTCTCGAGTTTGAAACCGAGGAAGTGCGGTTCAGGCTTGGCAGCAAGGGAGAGCCGGTTGAACTGGTAAAAAAGGAGCGGCTGGGCAGCCACCGCCTCATCGAGGAGTTCATGCTGCTTGCCAACCGCAAGGTAGCTGAATATATCTGCACGAAGTTTGCGCTCAAAGAAAAGAACAGTCAACCCTCGATCTACCGTGTCCACGGGTACCCGCAGGAAGAGAAAGTCGGTATTCTGGCAAACTTCGTTCGCAAGATCGGTTATACCCTTAAGGTTGACGGCAAGGGAAAGGGCGGCGCCCCAAGGGTGAGCGCCAGGGCGCTGCGGGATCTGCTGAAGCAGGTTCATGGCTCCAACGTCGAGTTCCTGGTGAACGAACTTGTTCTGCGTTCAATGGCAAAAGCTCTCTACACAGGGGACAATGACGGGCATTTCGGGCTTGGATTCGAGCATTATACCCATTTTACCTCACCGATCAG
Organism: Chlorobium sp.; assembly: GCA_028280025.1. Taxonomy (GTDB): domain Bacteria; phylum Bacteroidota; class Chlorobiia; order Chlorobiales; family Chlorobiaceae; genus Prosthecochloris. Next base: position 11,625 of record JANQMO010000075.1, read on the forward strand.
GCGCTATCCCGACCTTGTTGTTCATCGCCTGCTTTTCGAATATGAAGGATTTCGTAAGAAACGCAAAAAAGTGACTCAGAAGCGACTGGCTGACATAGCTTCGAAAATCGAGCATGTCTGCGAAATTGCGAATGAAAGGGAAAAAAGCGCCATGGAGGCCGAACGGGAGTCGATCAAGCTCAAACAGGTCGAGTTCATGGCTTCTCATGTGGGCAAGGTCTATTCAGGTATTATCTCCGGAGCAACGGAGTTCGGTATCTATGTAAGAATAGAAGATTTCGCGATCGAGGGGCTTGTGCACATGAAAAACCTCACGGACGATTACTACGAGTACGATGAATCGACATATTCACTGGTGGGCAAGCGGAGGAAAAGAAGGCTTCAGATCGGCAACCGTACCAAGGTGAATATCCTGAAGGTCGATCTCCAGCGCCGGACAATCGATCTGCAGCTGGCATAGTATGTTGTTGAACTGTTGATTTGTTGAGTTGTTTATTTGCCGGGGCGAAAAAAATCACTTTTTCGAATTGTCAACTGGTAGATACTGCCCGGTTTCTCAGTACCCTTCCGGACAAATCTCTGCGTATTCTGTTTCCTCTTTGTCTGGACAAATGCCAGACATTTGTTCAACGATTCAACACATCAACAATTCCTCAGTCGATCTTCAGAGGTTTGCTGGTTCCCAAGGGTGTCGGGAAGAGAAATACCAGAAGATAGGACGATATCGTCATCGTGATGATGGCGACAAGCTGTATGAGCTGTGAGTTTGCCGCGCTTATGAGGCCGCTTTCAGCGGCCAGGACGGCAATGATGAGTGAGAATTCGCTGTTCTGCCCGAGCCTGTAACCCATTTCCCTGCTGAACTTTGCGGATTCTCCCGTTACTTTGAAAGATATCTTGTAGACAAGCGGTTTAAGAAGCAGCAGGACGGCCGAAAGCAGCAGGGCCGGCCAGATGATGGTCTGCATAAGGGCGAAGTCCAGTTTCGCGCCGAGCGTAAAAAAGAAGAGTACAAGAAAAAAGTCCCTGAAAAACCTGAGGTTTTCGGCAAGGTAGTTTGAAAGGGGGCCGCTTGCCAACGCTACGCCGGCAATAAATGCGCCGATCTCATGGCTCATGCCGATATCTCCCGAAAGCCTGCAGAATGCATCCGGGAGGCTGAGGAGTGAACAGAGGCCGCCAAAGATCATGCCGATATATTCGAACAGAAGGGCAAGGCTGAAACACCAGGCAAGAGCGACCATGTTGAGCAGTTCAGTGTATCGCTGAACCTGCATGAATATTTTTCTGATAACATGCTTTTCGAAGAGGATCGCAAGGACGGTCAGGAGGACACCGATCACCATGCTGGCGATCCATCCCAGCACGGAGGAACTGCTTCCACCCTTGATGAACGCTATGGCGAGAACGGCAAAAATATCCTGCATGATAAGAACTGCTATTGCGACCGCTCCCATATGTTTCTGGTGCAGGGTGACGGTCGGCATCAGTTTCACGACCAGGATCGTACTGGAAAACATCATTGCCGTCCCCGTGATGACGGACTCGAGCAGGGATGCCCCGAAGCTGTAAAGAATAGTACCGGTAACAACAGCAAATATTCCGCTGGTGACAAGTGTCAACTGGAACGTATTGCCGAACAGTTCGAGCAGTCGTCTGGGATGCAGTGACAGGCCTGCGAGGAACAGCAGAAGGGTGATCCCGATGTTGGATGTCTCGTTGATGAACTCGATTTCCGTTACAAGCTTCAGGCCCCACGGACCGAGCAATACCCCTGCAACAATATAGGAGATGATGATCGGCTGCCGGGTGATGAGCGAAAGCCAGCCAAGAACAGTCGCAACGATGACGACCAGCGCTATGTCCAGAAAAACGATGTTTTCCATGACGGCTCGGTTTGTACAGGCCGGTTAAGCCCCTTTCCCCTGTAACGTTATATATTTATCGACATTGAACTTACGTTTGCACCCATTATAGTTCATATACCTGATTTTGCCAAAAACAGGACGTTCGAACCATGGCCTGTCATGGATGCCTCCTATCGACCACGCAATACCTGTGTATCCGTTCGGATCCCTTCCGTCCAGTGAATATGTGTCGTTCAGGTAGAGGGCAGTGTCGAAGGCGGTTTCCGGATGGGGCGTCCATTCAAGTATTTTTTTTGCCCAGTACATCCGGAGGTAACCGTGCATTTTTCCCTTCTCGCGAAGCTCGGTCTGGGCTGCGTTCCAGAGCGGGTCGTGAGTCGAGCCTTCTTCGAAGGTTTCGGTATCGTAGATGTACTCCCTCTTGTCATGGCGGTGCTCTTCCAGTGTCTTTCCAGCCCAGGGCCGAATGCCGTCGAGCGAGTCGTAGCGGCTGTTATAGAAACAGTAGTTTTCGGCAAGTTCACGCCTGACAACCAGTTCTTCCAGGAACGCATCTTTGCTTTCTTTCGGGGCATCGCTTTCCTTGACAACTGACGCGACATGCTGGGCGCTTATCTGGCCGAAATGCAGATACGGAGAGAGATGTGAAACAGCATTCGAGGTCGGGTCGTTCCGTTCTGCGGCATACCTTTGAAGCCTGTTTGAAATGAATTCAGCCAGCTGCTGCATTGCGGCATCTTCACCGGGGGCAATCCATGATACCGGTTCCACATTTCTCTTCGCACTGATATAAGCGTAGAGTCGCTTCCAGTCGACGGGCGGCGGCAGGCTGACAGCCGTTTCACCAGAGAAAGGCGGGTGCGTTGCCGGAAAACCGGTCAGAAACGTATCGAGGCAGCCGTTGATCTTGGGACGGATAGTGCGGGCGGAATACTCCTCTTTCGTCGATGCTATCCAGCATGGAACGATATTACGAGCGTCGACTTCATAGAGGGGGACAGATGTGCTTTGCAACAGTTTTTCCTTCCATGCGCGGGAGATTTTCAAGGGGGAGAAATCACTGACGAGTGCGCCGGCATGATGCGCTTCGATAAAATGAGGGATGGTTGCTGCCGGGTCTCCGGTAAGTACAAAGAAAGGTATGCCGAGAGATCTCAGGTACTCTTCGACCTTTTGCAGGCCCTGGAGCATGAAATCATAGTGCCGGAACGTCGCTCCGGGATATGAACGAACAAGGTTGAAAAGAACGAGCAGCAGCTGCCGGTTACGGTTTGCGAGCTGAGAAGCGAAGAGGTATGCCCAGTTGTGACGGATTCGATGCTCTCTGGACATCCAGTAGATGACAGGGCCGGTGATCTGCTGTTCATGATTTAAACAGCGGACACGTTCAGGATGGATCACGATGTTCATGTTCCGTTAGAAGAGACATCCAGCCAGAACGAGATCGTTTTGAGAAGATCATTCCTTGAAACAGGTTTGCCAAGATGGGCATTCATCCCGCTCTGGCGCGTCAAGACAATATCCATATCATCGGTGTTGCCTGTCATGGCGATTATCGGCATGTCACGGAAGTTATTGAAGCGCTTGAAACAGGAGCCATCCCGGACTTTTCGTGCGGTATCGATACCGTTGAGAACAGGCATTTCCATATCAAGAAGCATGATGTCATAATCTTCCTGGTCGAGGCAGTTTATTGCTTCTTCTCCGTTTTCGGCCATTGCAATCCCGGCGCCCAGACGTTCGAGGATTGCACTGACATATTTTCTGCTGGTGAAGTTATCGTCAACCACAAGGATTTTCGTGCCGTCAAGACTGATGTTCGGTGAGGGGATGGGCGGAGAATCTGTAGAGAAGAAGTATGATTCAAAAATTTTATGGACATCTTCTCTGGTCAAAGGTTTCGATATAAAATCGTTCATACCGGACTCAATCGACTTTTGTCGTATTTCGTTTAACGGCAATGCTGAAACTCCGATAATCGGTATATCTCTGCAATCGATAGCTGATGTTTTTCCTGAAACTTTACCTGTGCGGATACGTTTTGTCGCTTCGTCTCCTTTCATGACAGGCATTTCGATATCCATGAGGATCAGATCGATTTTCTTTTCTGAGAGCTTCGATAGAGCCTGGGCGCCGTTTCCAGCCTGTACGATGGTGCAATTCCAGTCTGCGAGGTACTTGCCGGCGATAAGCCGGTTGGCAGGACTGTCATCAACGACAAGAACGCTTTTCATCTGCAGTACCTCGCGCTTGAGACGCTCACTTTTTCGGGAATTGTAAGACGGTAGTTTAATCGTGAATTCCGTCCACTCGTGCTCTTTTGATCGGCAGCTTATTTCTCCTCCGAACGACTTGACTACTTGCTGGCAAAAAGACAGACCAAGGCCGATACCGCCTTTTTTGCCTGCAGTGTAGAAACTGTCGAAAATTCTCTCGATGTTCCTTGCAGGGATGCCCGGACCTGTATCGTATACCCTGACGATATTCCATGTGTTTTCTCTATGCGTTGAGATTTCAATTGAGAATCCGGGTTTTGCCTTGTAATAAAGGGCGTTTTTGATAAGATTGAAAAGAACATAAATGAACAGATCCTTGTCCCCGAAAAAATCGAAATCGGTTGTTGTCATTTCCAGTATCAGTTTGCGGTCTTCCAGCGTCTTGAAACCGAAACTGTCGATTGCGCTATGTATGCACAGTCTTGCTGAAGTACGTTTAAAGGAACCGGGATCGAGTTCCTTATCCTGCATGCCGGCTAAAATCGAATCGATGATCTTGTTTGCCCGAAGAATTGTTTCTGTGTTTTCATCCAGTACGGTATGCAGACTGATGAGTCCGGACCGGCTGAGAGCATACTGGGTCTCATCTTTATATGTGTGCGGTTTTTCGGGCAGGATTGACTGAATCGATCCCATTGCATTGATGATCGAGTTGAGCGGGTTTCTCATTTCGTGCGCTATGCTCCCGCCCAGACTGTGCAGCAGTGAAATCTTTGTTTCGTTAGCCATCTTTTTCCTGTGGTTCATGACAATTCCGCCGGCAAGAAGGAACAGCGTCGTAGGGACATACATCCATTGGAAAAAGGTAAAAAGGATGGTCCCGTCTATCAGCCAGACGGTTGTGCAGGAAAGCAGGTATCCTGCTGTGATCAGCAGAAATATGAGGCCCCAGTCATCGAAGAGTATTATCAGAAAAAAAAGACATATGAGATTTGAAATGAACCATTCGATGTTCATCTGGTTTTTAAAGAACATGAAGCCGAAAAAAAACGGCAGTAAAAAAAGTGCTGCAATGAGAAAATAGATGGGAAAGAACTTTTTGAGTTTGCCGGTAAGTGATTTATAAAAAATCAGAGGAATACTGATTACAGCATTTATGAGCCGAAAGCGTAGATTTTCATAGGGCTGTGGCAACAAATAGGCCCATACGAAGTAAAAAAGCGGGTAACCTATAGAGGCGAACAGTCCGAGAATGGTAATATTCGGCTCTGCCCTCTCAAAAGAAACGGAAACTCTCGTTAATAATTTATTATTGTTTTTTCCCCACATCTTCCCTATGTATGTATTATATCGCTCCCCCGATAACCATCAGCATAGTGTGAATTACATGTGACATATTGGTGAAGAATATGTTTGTTCTTCTGTGCAATGAGTGTTCGTGCGGTAATGATGAATAGTGTTATTAAATTACAGTGTCAGAGGTAAATACGCGTATTGAATAAAAAAAAGCTAACTTAACAATTGTTAAGGGTGCAATTCGATTTGAGACGAAACGTTGAATTTTGCTGAATCCGTGCTTGATTCGCGCGTAATGGGGTAGATCCTTTTGGGGCATTCTTTCGAACTCAAAGACTGATGTTATCCTGTCATCCTGTCCAGCGTTTCATAATGCAGGAGGTCCGCATAAATCCTTAAAATAAGGTATGACTAAAATTTGAGGAAGTAAAGAGAATTCAAAATGAAGTTTCAGGGAGAAAAACATGCCTCCTAAGCTGCCCGATTTTGTTGACAGGAAACTGAAGGCCCTTGAAGAAGAGTCGTTCAAACCGAGAAAAAACGGCAAGCCTCTTGTTGTCGGCAACAAGGCGCCTGGTCCGGGGGCAGTGGTGTTGCAGAGTAATGACTATCTGAATATATCGAACCACCCTCACATATACAGTGAGCAGATCAGGGTTCTTGAGACTATCGGGAAAGAGATGGTGATGTCTGCAGTCTATCTTTTCGAGGGTAGCGAGAAATCCGTTTTCGAGAAAAACATGGCTGAGTATGCCGGTTTGGAGAGTGCTGTTCTTTGTCAGTCAGGGTGGGCGGCTAACGTTGGATTGCTTCAGGTAATCGCTGATGTGGGTGTTCCGGTGTATATCGATATGTTTGCACACATGTCGTTATGGGAGGGGATAAAAGCTGCCGGGGCTTATGCTGTTCCTTTTCGGCATAACGATATCGGTCATATGGAGCGGTTGATACAACAGCATGGACAGGGAATCACAATTATCGACTCACTTTACAGTACCATAGGTGACATAGCTCCGCTCGATGATTTTATCGACGTTACCGAGCGGTACGGTTGCGTTTCGGTCGTTGACGAGTCGCATTCACTCGGCGGATATGGATACAAAGGCGCGGGTCTTATTCATGAGCGCGGTCTGACCGACAGAGTTCATTTTATTACCGCCAGCCTTGCGAAAGCTTTTGCCGGAAGAGCCGGAATAATCTTTTCATCGTCACATTTTGCAAGATTTTTTCCTTATATGGCTTATCCGGCAATTTTCAGCTCGACCCTTCTTCCGCATGAAATCGCAGGTCTCCAGGCTACGCTGGAGGTTATTTCGAACGCCGACGACCGGAGGGTGCAGTTGCATGAAAACTCAAGGTTCTTTCGCGAAGGTCTTGATGCTCTGGATTATAACATTACAAGTCAATCCTATATAGTATCGATAGAAAGCGGTCTGGAAAGTGATACGGAGATGTTGCGCGATGCTCTTGAGGAGCACAATGTTTTCGGATCAGTGTTTCTTGCTCCGGCAACGCCGAAAAACCGTTCGCTTATAAGGTTTTCACTGCACAGCGGCATGTCAACAGTTGAACTGGAATATGTTCTTAAAGTCTGCGATGAGATACGCGACAAGACCGGCATGTGGGACTGGAAATCAACGAAGAAAAAGGTTCTGTCAAAAAACGGCAGGTAAGACAGAATGGCCGATCAGACGACTTCGGCGATCTGCAGGAAGTTCTTCAGAAGCGTTGTGCATGTTTTTTCATAGTCAGCCCGGATATCATTAAAGTCTTCGGTCAGTTTTTCCCTCCCGATTTTCCCCAGATATTCATCATAGAGAAACAGCGTATCCAGCAGTTCCGGGGTCAGTTCAAAATGCGGCTGTATGCCGTAGGCCCGGTCGTTTACCCTGACGATCTGGTTCTTACACAGTTTTGCCGTTGCGAGCAGCGATATTCCTTCCTGGAGTTCAACTGTTTCACCGTGCAGCTGGAAAACGCGGAGAGTGTTGGAGAGGCCGCTGAACAAGGGATCGGCCGAGCCTTCATGAGTGAGCTCAACGCAAAAGGGTGTTCCGTCCGGGGCGAACAGGCCCGTCTCCCTGGTTGAACAGGGATGAACGTTTCCTCCCGCAGCCTTGACCAGGGTTTGCATTCCCAGGCATATACCGAGGTATGGTATGTTATCATCGATGATGATCCTGATGCGATCGAGCTCAGTGATCCTTTCTGGTGTTGTGTCGTTTGCGCTTTCCGGGCCGCCAAGAGAGATGACGGCGGCATAGTTCCGGGGGTCGGGGTAGCGGTTGCCTTTCGAAAGATCGATGGTTGCGACAGGTAAGGCATACTGGTTGATAAGCTCTGCAAGCAGGCCGGGGCCTTCATAGGAAATGTGCTGTACAATAAGAAGGGGTTTTGGCATGGTGAGGTATTTTTTATCGAAAAAGCTGTCGGAGCTTGGAAATAAAAGAGCCGGACGGTTGTTTCTTTACAGGAAAGCCTTCCTTTTCCCAGCCGATCATGCCGTGCTGCAGATTAAAAATTCTTCGATGCCCGTGATCCATCAGTATCCGGGCTGCCCACATGCTCCGGTTCCCCCTTTTGCAGGCGAGGATAACCTTGCGTTTCACCGGGATTTCATCGAGGCGTGCATCAAAGCTGCCGAGAGGAATTTCCAGGACGTCAGGGATGTCGAAAGCAATCTTTGCTATTTCATGCGGATTTCGGACATCGACCAGCACGGCTCCTTTCCTTGTCATATCGAGGGCTTTTTCCGGGTTCAGGTCTGTAATTCCTTTTCTGGTTTTCATGCCGGTTGTTTTTCCGATTACGCTGCTGCGATGGTTGAAGGTTTCTGTCCGGGGTGGGATATTACGAAATATCGGGTGAAGATCAATGTGGGGAAGGGTGGAAGTAGTTCTCAGTCCTCAGTTCTTAGTTCTCAGTGTGGGGAATGTAGGGGCAGCCCCCTGTGGCTGCCCGTTTGGGCAGGCCGGGTGGCTGGATAGTGGGTGGAGAAAAAGCCTCCGAGGTTATCGAAAGCTTTTTTCCCATGCGGAGAGGGAGGGATTGATGAAACGCTTTGCGTTTTACCCTTCGGGTTGACCTGAAGGTCAATCGTGGCAACTATCGTTGCTGCTCGAACCCTCCTATCGGGTTCTCATCCCTCCCAGATAAAAAAAGCGACCCTTATTTACATAAGGATCGCTTTTTTCAGCGGAGAGGGAGGGATTCGAACCCTCGGTACGAATTAACGCACAACGGTTTTCGAGACCGCCCCATTCAACCACTCTGGCACCTCTCCGTATCCATACCGCAAAATAAAAAAAGCCTCCGAATGAAGAGGCTTGCATAGTATGCGAGCGGGAAACGAGACTCGAACTCGCGACCCCAACCTTGGCAAGGTTGTGCTCTACCAACTGAGCTATTCCCGCTTGAGGAAGAACATTATAAGGCTTTCGGTGTTTTTCTCCAAGATAATTTTTTGAAAAAGGTTTGTCCTTGCAGGAAGGAGCAACAGACAAGCAGCACTACCCACTAACCACTATATCGGACGAAAGGCCTTTCGCCCCTACAGCATGCCTGCTGCCGAATCATTTCTCCTGCCAATCCGCACTGGTAACCACAGGGGGCTGCCCCCACATTCTTCTCTTCACTGAGAACTAAGAACTGAGGACTGAGAACTCCTTTTTCCATCCCACAATCTTCACTCTCCACTCAGTATTCGTTGCTCATTGCTTGATCCTTTTTCCTTGTACTCCCGCTTTCTTTCCCGTAGGCGTAAAGATAGCCGCCGCGGCTGAGGATGTCGACGACCTCTTTGATATGTGAACGGGACACGACGAAGCAGCCCTGGCTTCTGCCGATTCTCGGGCCGTTGAAGGTGAGGAGGTTTTCGAGAATGATCGGGATCGAGACATAGTCTGCCGCATGAAGGACGATATCCCTTTCAAACGCATTGCTGTTTTTCGACGGATCGAGGCCGTGAAGCCTCAGCGCGATGCCGTGATCGCCATTATAGGCGTTGCCGGCTTTAAAAAGACCGAGGCTGCTCAGGTTCGAACCCTGGACGTTTGAGAACGTCCGTGCGAACAGCGAGCCGCTTTTCCCTGCATGGGCAACACGGTACCAGAATTGCAGGCCTGTTTCCCTGTCGATCACAACCATTCTTTTCATGAAAGAGGGCTGGGTATAATCTACGACGGCAAGGTAGCGGGGAGTGGGGAGGTGCGGACGGCTTGCAATGTATTCTGTAACGGCAATCTCTGCTTTCGCCATCGCTTTATCGGACACCTTTTGCATTGTCAGCGTGAATGCTGCCACTATGGAGGAGGCAAGAATAAGTCCTGCAATGGCCGCTGCTGCAAAGGAAAGCGGGTTTTTTCTCATAGGTCTGTTCAACTGTGCTTCAGGAAGGTGCCGTTGTTGTATTCTTCAAAGGCGGTCTGCAGCTCATCCCTTGTGTTCATCACGATCGGGCCGTGCCAGGCGACCGGTTCATTGAGCGGTTTTCCGGAAAAGAACAGAAACCTGACCGGGCTTTCTTCTGTTGAGATATGTATATGGTCGCCTTCTTTCTTATAGAGCGCCACTGTTTCATTACCGAGAAGCGCGCCGGTTTCCATGTCGAAATAGTTTGTTCCTTCGAACTCAAAGGAGAAAGGTTCGGGATTGTGGCTGAAGCGGCCTTTTCCCGCAATGATATAGGCAAAGGCGGTGTAGCCGTTTTTGACCGGGTGGTTCCATGTTGTCCCTGCGGGTATCGTGACGTCGAGGTATTCGGGATCGATAGCGACGCCGTCGACGGGGCCTGCCTTTCCGGCGACCTTTCCAGAGATAATGCGGACAAGTATACCGTTGTGCAGATGCGCTTCGGGAATCATCACTGCCGTGATGTCCCTGTAGCACGGTTCGGTCATTTTCCGTGAGGCCGGCAGGTTTGCCCAGAGCTGGAAGCCGGCAACGTTTCCCCTGCTGTCGCCGAACGGCATCTCTTCATGGATGATGCCGCTTCCGGCAGTCATCCACTGTACGTCGCCCGGATGGATCACGCCACGGTTTTTGAGGCTGTCTCTGTGGTGGACGCTTCCTTCAAGGAGATAAGTGATCGTTTCGATACCCCTATGGGGATGCCACGGGAAACCTTTGAGGTACTCTTCAGGATTCTCCGACCGGAAATCGTCAAGCAGCAGGAACGGATCGAAGAGAGGAAGCTGGCTGAAGCCGAAAGCACGCTTGAGCTTTACTCCGGCTCCTTCAGTGACCGGTTTGCTTGCAAATACCTTTTCGATGGTTCTCGGCTTTTCCATGGCAGCAGAGGATAGATGTTTATTCGATTAAGCACATGAATGACAACAACCACCCGCATGTTTTGGTTCAGCGTGAAGGATTATGAGCGACTGTGAAGAGATGCTTGTTGTTCGGGACGTACTGCCCCCCTTGAGGGTGGCTTATCGACGGTCATGAAAGCAGGGAGTCGAAATGATTCAGACGATGGTACCGCGGTCGAATTCCGGGTAGAAGATTCTCTCGATGCCGGTTGCTTTTCCGGTTTCAGGATCGAGCTGCAGCAGGATGGCGGAGAAGTGGACGTCGTCTTCGGCGCATTCATACTTGTGAGGGGTCTGGAAGAGAAAACGGTCTGTCGCCGCTTTGATCTGCATGCCGATGACCGAGTGGTGCGGGCCTGTCATACCCGCGTCAGAACAGTATGCAGTTCCTTTTGGCAGGATCCGTTCATCGGCAGTCTGGACATGGGTATGGGTTCCCAGGACGGCCGATACCCGGCCGTCGAGATACCAGCCGAGCGCTATCTTCTCGGCGGTTGCTTCGGCATGCATATCCACGAGGATGCAGTGTACTTTTTCCTTAACCTGCTTGATGATCCAGTCTGCCGTTCTGAAAGGGCAGTCGATGGGTGACATGAACGTTCTGCCCTGCAGGTTGATGACAGCGATATCTCCAAGCCCGTCCGGCAGCGGGTAGATCCCGAAGCCTTTTCCGTATGCTCCCTTCGGGTAGTTCTGCGGTCTGAGGACGTTCGGATCCGTCTTGAGTGTGTCGAAAAAGTTGAAATTGTTCCAGGTATGGTTACCGCCGGTCACGACGTCTACACCCGCTTCACGAAGCTGGTGCAGTCCTTCCTTGCTCATCCCTTTGCCGTTATGGACGTTTTCACCGTTACAGATGACGAAATCGACGGAATATTTCCCGATAAAGCCTTTCAGCATGTGGGTTACCATCTGCAGGCCCGGTTTGCCGACTACATCGCCGATAAAAAGGATGTTGACTGTTTTTTTGCCCATACTCGAAAAGGTGTGACTGATTGTACTTTTTGCTGAACGATACCGCAAGAGGGAAGCTGGCATCGTTCAGCAATGACGTCTGGACGGCAGATGAGCTGCCGGTCAGCTGTTCTTTATAAACGATTCGGCTTTCAGGACATCGTCTTCGCTTCCGATATAGAGCGGTGTCCGCTGATGCAGTTCCTGAGGATCGATATCAAGGATGCGCCGGGTTCCGTCGGTCGCCCTTCCTCCGGCCTGTTCACAGATAAAAGCGAGCGGATTTGCTTCATACATCAGGCGGAGCTTGCCGTCAGGATGCTTTTTTGTCGAAGGATAGATGAAAATGCCCCCGGTCAGAAGGTTGCGGTGAAAATCCGCAACAAGCGAGCCGATGTAACGGGTGCTGTAAGGTCTTCCGGTTGTCTTGTCTTCTTCCTTGAGGTAATTGATGTAGCCGATCGTGTCATCATGGAACTGGTTCCAGGAGCCTTCGTTGATCGAGTAATATTTACCGTGTTTCGGTGTGGTGATGTTATCGTGAGAAAGCAGGAACTCGCCGATCGTCGGATCGTAGGTGAATCCGTGTACGCCATGGCCGCTGCTGTAGACCATAACGACCGATGAACCGTAGATGACGTAGCCTGCTGCAACCTGCTGCATTCCTTTCTGGAGACAGTCGTTGATATCGGCTTTTTCAGGGTTGCTCCCGGTCAGCCGGTAGATCGAGAAAATCGTGCCGACACTGACATTGACGTCGATATTCGATGAGCCGTCGAGCGGGTCGAAAAGCAGGACATATTTTCCTGACTCGTTTTTCGGCGGTACGATCGTTCCTTCGTTTTCTTCGGAACCCATAATGGCGAACCGGCCGTGCTGGCCGATAGCGTTAATGATCTTGTCATTGGCAAAGAGATCGAGCTTTTTCACTTCTTCTCCCTGGACGTTGGTGGTGCCGGCCATGCCGAGGATATCGACAAGTCCTGCGCGGACTACTTCACGGCGCACAAGTTTTGCGGCAAAAGCGACATCATAGAGCAGATCGGTCAACTCTCCGGTTGCGTGCGGGTTGCGTTTCTGTTCTTCAACAAAGTGGCGCTCGATAGTGATCAGTTTTTTCATTGCTCATGGTATCAACGTATTATGAAAAACCCTTGCTTGTTCTGCCGCTAATCTACAGCTTTTTTCAAGGGTTTTCAAGGATGATGAGGGTGTGTTGTTTGCCGGGCGGAAAGGAAATGGTTATATACTTCCGGAGCGGTTGTTTTCGAAGTAAAAGTACAGATGTCATGCAACGGTATCGATGGAACATGCTTGGAGTTGATGAAAAGGAGGCGGAAACTCTTTCACGTGACATCAATATCAGCATGCCTCTTGCACGGGCATTGTCTCTAAGAGGCATTACCGGATTCGAAGAGGCAAAGGCTTTTTTCAGGCCGGATATCGCATTGCTTCCGTCCCCTTTTCTGTTTCGGGACATGCAAAAGGCTGTCGACAGAATCCGAAAAGCCGCAAGTGAGAGGGAAAAGGTTCTGGTCTATGGCGATTATGACGTTGACGGGACAACAGGTACGGCGCTTCTTTTTCTTTTTCTTCAGTCTTTGGGTGCGGATGTCTCCTATTATATCAATGACCGGTTTTCAGAAGGGTACGGTTTGAGCGAGGCAGGAATCGCTCATGCTGCAGCCTCACAAGTCTCCCTTGTTGTTACCGTTGACTGCGGCATACAGGCTGTAGCTGAAATAGAGGCGCTTTCAGGAAAAGGTATCGACGTCATCGTGTGTGATCATCATGAACCGGGTGAATTGCCTCCGGCTTGCGCTCTTCTCAATCCCAAGGTGCCGGATTGCGGGTATCCGTTTCGTGAGCTTTGCGGTTGCGGTGTCGCGCTGAAACTTGTTCACGGCTATTGTGAATCCCTGGAATTATCTCCTGAGAGATGGCAGCAGTATATCGATCTTGCCGCGGTTGCAACAGCAGCCGATATGGTGCCGCTTGTCGGAGAAAACAGGATTATCATGCAAACCGGTATGGAACAGCTTTGTACAAGGCCAAGGAATGGTATCAGGGAGATGCTGTCCATTATGGATGTTTCTCCCGGCATGCTCAATACGAGGCATATAGCTTTTGGCATCGCTCCGCGAGTCAATGCTGCCGGCCGTATGCAATCGGCCAGGACCGCTGTCGATTGGCTGATTGCAGGTTCTTCTCAGAAGGCAAGGGTTCTTGCCGGCGACCTGGACCGCCTCAACAGGGAGCGCCGTGAAACCGATGCAGCGATGCAGAGAAGTGCGGAAGCGATGGTGGAGGGGAATTTTTCGAGCTTCTGTTCATCGATTTCCCTTTTCCATGAAGAGTGGCATCTTGGCGTTCTCGGTATTGTTGCTTCCCGGCTTCAGGAAAAGTACTATCTGCCGACGGTTATCATGGGTGGACATGATGGTGTTGTCAAGGGTTCGGTCCGAAGCGTGGAAGGGCTCAACATTTTCGAGGTTCTGCAGCAGTGCAGCGGGTTTCTGGAAAAATTCGGCGGCCATGATGCTGCAGCAGGTATTACGCTGAAGCCGGAGAACATGCCGGGTTTTCGCAGGCAGTTCGACCGGGTATGTTCCGAGGCCCTTTCCCTGGAACAGCGCCGGAAAGAACTCCGGATCGATTCGACATTGTCTCTCGAAAAGGTAACGCCGAAGTTTCTCAATGTGCTCAAGCAGTTCGCTCCATTCGGCCAGGCTAATCCCGAGCCTCTGTTCAACAGTAAAAACCTTGAGCTGTCAGGTCTGCCGAGACTTCTGCAGGGAAAGCATGTCAAATTTGCCGTAAAGGATGTTTCCGGGCGCATACACGATGTCATCGCGTTCGGCAGGGAGGATATCTACCGTGAACTTGAACGGGGATCGAACAGGCCGCTCTCCATGGTCTATACACTTGGTGAAAACGAGTGGAACGGCCGAAAGCAGATCCAGCTCAAACTGAAGGATATGGCGTTCATGGAGTGATGTGTTGTTTTCTTTCTTTTCCCTTTCCCCATGCCCGGCCCTGAAGAAACATGCCGAGCAATGCTGACAGGGCGGAAATAGCAAAGAAGATCAGCGAGAGTGCTACGCCGGAATCGGGGTCGAGCCCGAGATGGCTCAGCATGTAAAAAAACGTTATTTCTCTTGCTCCTGCTCCTCCCACCGTGATCGGTAAAACGACGGCGACGGTGGAGACCAGAAAAATCGCAAGGTAGTCGATGTGGTGGGAGGGTACCGACATCGCAAGCAGAATGAACCACGCCGACAGGGCCTGTGTGGCCTGGATCACTATCGATTCAGCAGCGGTAATGAGGAAAATGCTGTTGAACTGTCTATAGAGCAATTTCGTGAGCAGCCATGATAAGGGGTATGAAAAGGCGATGGCGGCGTAGGTCAGGGGAAGATATTGCTGGTACATCGATGAGTAGCTGCTCGGTATGGCAAAGACCGCCGTAAGGAAAAACAGGGCGAAAACCCCTGCAACCCTGTCCCAGAAAACAGCGTTGAATACATTGACCATCTTCACGCTGTGGTTTTTGTTCAGGAGGTATATTTTGTAGCCGTCACCGCCGATTCCACCGGGAAGGAACATGTTGTAGAACATCCCGAGGTAGTAGAGCTGTATGTTGTAGAGTTCTTTCAGGTGCAGGCCGATTGCCCTGAAAAACCTGTTCAGCCTGATGGCGTTGAGTATTTTTGAGACGTTGAATACCAGGAAAGCGACAAGCAGGAGGAATGGATTTGCCGTTCTGATTATTTCCAGAAGTCTGTCAGTGTCTGTCTTGACAAGGACGACAGTCAGAGCGGTAACGGATATGAGGATTTGAATGACTGTCCGGACAAGCTTTTTTTTATCGGTTTTTGTGTGGCTCAACGATCTCTCTTATGATATAGGGTTTTTTGTTCTGTGACTCGTAGTAGGTCCTCATGATAAATTCGGCAACGAATCCTGTCGTAATGAGTTGAATGCCGATGAAGGTCAGAAGCACACCGAGCATCAGGAGGGGACGGCCTCCTATTTCCTGTCCGGCAAGTTTGACTATGAGCAGGTACATGCTGATCATGATTCCGAGAAAGAATGCCAGAAATCCAAGGGAGCCGAAAAGGTGCATGGGTTTCTGACCGAATTTCTGAAAAAACACCATGAAAAGCAGGTCACTCAGAACCTTGAACGTTCTGCTGATACCGTATTTCGAGACACCGTGTTTTCTGGAGTGGTGCTTCACATCCATTTCCGCCATCCGTGCGCCATACAACTGTACAAGGACCGGGATGAAACGGTGCAGTTCCCCGTAAAGGCCGAGATTCTTGGCTACATTTTTTTTGAAGACCTTCAGCGTACAGCCGTAATCCCTGATTTGAACGTCAGTCATCGTTCGGATAAGCGCGTTGGCTATTCTGCTCGGAATTTTTCTGAGGAACATGCCGTCCTTTCTTCCCGCACGCCTGCCTGCTACAACATCGAGATTGTTTGCGACCAGAAAAGAGATCATTTCGGGGATATCGGCCGGATCGTTCTGAAGGTCTCCATCCATGGTTGCGATCAGTTCCCCTTCAGCATGGTCTATACCTGCCGCTAACGCGGTTGTCTGGCCGTAGTTTTTGTTGAATACCAGGAGCCTCGCATTTGCAGGAGCGTAGCGTTCCGCGCTGGAAACGGTAGCGTCTGTCGAGCCGTCATCGACGATGATGATTTCGTGTTCTATGTCCGTTAGTGCCGATGCAAGCGCTTCGAAGAGTGGTTTGATGTTCTCTTCTTCATTCATGACCGGTATGACGACCGATAGTTTCATATGCCGGGTTCAGTTGTCTGGCTGCTGTTGTTCCAGTTGCAGAGCAGAAAAGTCATCGAATATAAGAAAAAGAAGGATTACCCTCAGCATCGGGTCCTCTCGTCGATGTTGTCCATTTTCGGCTGTGTGAACCGGTTGAAGATAAGAAGCGTGGTGAGAAAGCCCAGAACTGATCCGGCGATGATATCGCTGAGATAATGCTGCGTCAGGATCACGCGGCTTGCGGCAATGAGGAGCCCTGCCAAAAAGAAAAGTATTCTGAAGCGGGGAAAGAAAAGCGCCAGCGTACAGGCAGCGCTCAGCGCCGTCGTTGAATGGCCCGATGGAAATGAATTCCAGATGTAATCGAACTGGAAAGGCTGGAAACCGTAAAAGCCCTCTTGAAGGTACAGTCCGGGTCTTGCTCTGCCGAATAAGCCTTTGAGGAGAATTGCGGCTATGCCGGAAACGGCAACCGACAAAAAGAGTAAAAGGCTGAAAGAGCCCAGGTATGGCGACTGTTTTCTCAGGGCTATCCAGCCGACAAGACCGGCGACAAGGTACCATTGAGATTCTCCGGCCTTGGTGATCACCTTGAATATGTCTGCCGCGGCGGAATTTTTCAAGGTGTGGCACCACTCGATAACCGGGATGTCGATCGCGCAGTAGCAGACAATGATCGCGAGTGCGGTGACAAGCGCATACATCGTTGTTGAAAAAGGTGTTTTCATGGTTTTTCTCTGTAAAGCAGCGAGTAGTCGATGTAGCCGCTGTAATCGCCGTTTCTGGCTTTCAAATGGTTTTGAATATAGATCATCAGCCGCGATTCACTGTTGTTCTTTCGGTAGATTTTACCGGACCAGATGACATGTTTCCTGTTTTCGGGCCGGATATCGCTGGTTCTGAGTAACGCGAGAAACGGTTCGTTGCGTGTTTGTATTTCGTCGGGATCGGCACGGCTGATCACCTGTCGCCGGGCATAATAGGGCAGATTGTGCAGTTTGTAGTCCTGAAGATACAGGGGGATATCGGCGCTGATCTGCGGGTGGCTTCTGATCGCTTCGCCAATCTTGTCATAAGGTCTGAACTGTTCCAGCTGCGGCATGACGCCTATAACCATAACCAGAAGTCCTGCGTATGTGCCGGTAAAAGGCTGCAGAAAGATCATTGTCTTTCTGTAAGGATGAGTTTGCGGCAGCAGATAAGGCAGCATTATCAGACAAAGGGCCAGAAACGGAATGGCGTAAAGGAGCGTATTGAGCTCGAAAAGAGGTATCATCAGGACGCCGCCGGCAACCCCTGAAATCGCGGAGAAAAGGAGGAGTGACCGTATGATGGTATTTTCGGCGCGTTTTTCTGGCCGGAGCGAAACCAGGTACGCGGCAGCCATGATCGCCATTGCCGGGTGAGCCTGAATGAAATAGGTCGGGATTTTCCCCTTTGCGGCCGTAAAAATAACGAGCATCACAGCAAACCATGAAAACGCGAACGAGACGTTTCGGATGCGTTCCCATGATCGAACCGAAGAAAAAAGAGAGACATAGAAAACAAGGGAGTAGGGAAAAAAGCTCCAGAGGATGACTTCCGGATAAAACAGCAGACCCCGAAGCCCTTTTGACTTCTGGCTGAGAGCCCTGTCCAGGGTTTCGGATTTCAGGATTTCCAGAAAATCGCTTCCATGGGTAATGTACATGTAGAGTATCCAGCTTCCTCCGATAAGGAGCGCGAGAGGTACGGTGACCGGCAGGTAGAGGGATTTCAACTCACCGGAGAGTTTTTTCCAGTCCGGCAAGGATTCTATCAGGAGGTACATTCCGATAATGCCTCCGATAACGATGACATAGGGGTACCCCTTTGTAAGGATTGTCAGGCCGAGTGCCAGGGAGGCAAGGAAGGTATAGATACTTTGGCGGTTCACCCTGCCTTTGACAAACCAGTAGAGGGTCAGGGTAAAAAAGAATGCAAGAGGGATTTCCGGTGACGCGTACTGTTTGCCTGCTATGAACTGTATGCTTACCGCCTGCATGGCGAATGCCAGAACGGCTGTTTCCCTGTTATAGAGCAGCCTTGCGGTTTTATAGGTCAGTATGGTTGTCAGGAAAGCCAGGATCAGGACGGGGAGCCTGATGGCAAATTCATTGTTGCCGAAAAGCGCTACCGACGAGGCGACAAGCCAGTATGTGAGGGGCGGCTTGTTGAAACGCGGAGAATAGTTGTAAAAGATATCGACAAAGTTGCCGCTCTCGAACATTTCCCGCACAGCTTCCGCGTAAAAGCTTTCGTTCGGGGTCCATATGTTATTGACGTCGAAATTGATCCAGTAAAGAATGGCTGTGAAGAGCAGCAGAGCAGGGTAAACAGGAGAATATTTTATCGATTGAAGGGCTTTCGGCATGGATAAATATTTGAGCGTATTCTTTTCCTGAAGAGCTTAAATTACTTTGTTTCTCTGTCTGTAACAAACGGCTCCGGACAATATCAGGCTCTCATTGGCCGGGGGTGTTTTCTTCTCTGGGATGCCGGCGGTAGCAAAATGGAGCTATTTCCATGTTCGGAAAATCCCTGGTTTTCCTTGTTCCGATGCTCCTTGCAGGCTGCATCGGGGGTCCGGATGGAGTGAGCGTCTTCAACTGAATCTGCGGGGTAAGGGGGCTGTACCGGTCATGGTATCTCGCTTTTGCGGCTGGCGCGGTCCGGACGGGCACTCAATCATGTTCAAACAGGCCGGATGTGTCGCTTTGCTGTAATGACCACATCGACGCATAGAATCCTTTTTGCCCGAGCAGATCGTCATGTGTGCCTTCTTCGATGATGCTGCCTTTGGAGAGGACGATGATCCTGTCGTATCGTTCCATGTTCCGCAGCCTGTGTGTTATGACAAGAAGCGTTTTGTCGCTGCAGAACTGCAAAATACTCTGCATTACCTGTTGTTCGGTCAGGGCATCGAGATTTGCTGTCGCTTCGTCAAGCAGGACGATCGGTGCATCCTGAAGCAGCATTCTCGCAATGGCTATTCTTTGACGTTCTCCTCCGCTCAGGCTCATGCCGTGCTGGCCGACCCATTGCTCCAGTTTGTTTTTGAATGTCCCGAGGCCCGCACGCTCCAGAGCTGTTTTCAAATCAGCATCGTTCGCATCCGGTCTGGCAAGCAGCAGGTTTTCCCTGACTGTTTCTCCAAAAAGGTAGGTTTTCTGGCTCACGACGCCGATATGCTGCCGAAGTGATTCAGGATCGAGTTTGCCGATATCGAAACCACCGATGGTAATTCTGCCTTTATCCGGATTCCAGAATCTCAGGAGAAGGTTTGTGATGGTCGATTTTCCCGCACCGCTCGGACCGACGATCGCTATTGTTTTCCCATGTTCTGCCTTGATGTTTATTGCCGAAAGCGCTGCTGCATCGGTTCCGGGATAGGCGAATGAGACGTTTTCAAACGATATTGCATGGTTCAGGGGAAACGGTGCGGGTTGCTTGGGGGCTGTAACCGCAGGACGTGTGTCAACGATTTCGAACAGTCTTTTTCCTGCTGCAGCATCGGCTTCGATATGCTGGACTGCGTCAGGCAGAGGAAGAAATGCCTCGAATGAAGCCATGACGGCGATAATGATCACCGCAATATAGACGCCCTCGATCGGTCCATTGGTGTTCCCGGGAGTCAAAAGCCACAGGAAGGAAAGGACAGCTCCGTTCATCAAAAGGCCGGTGATCGGTTCATGCGCTCGTTGAATCACCGCTTGTTTTCTTTGCAGCCGCAGTTCCTCGGCTTTGAGACGATAGAGTTTCCCGGTGTGTTCTTCGAGGCGTCCAAACAGTGTCAGATCGCTGATGCCCTGTATGCAGTCGAGCGTCATGCTCTGCAACTCGTTACGCGTAGCGGTCATTTTTTTTGCTGTTCCCCGGTTCAGATATCCTGCCAGCAGGGGCAGGCCTATCGCAGCGCATGCATGGAAAGCAAAAATCAAGAACGAGAAAAGAGGAGAGAACATGCCCATAAGGAGCCATGTCAGAGCCGAGATCATCAAGGCGGTCAACGGGGGAGCGATGATGCGGGAGTAAAGGTTTTCGAGAGAATCGATGTCTCCCGTGATTCTCTGGAGCAGGTCGCCGCTTCTGTATTCAAGAAGACGCGCCGGGGAGAGGGGTTCGATGGACTGATAAAACCAGATTCTCAAACGGGAGAGAATTCTGAACGTGGTGCTGTGAGATACCAGTCGTTCCAGATAACGCAGAATTCCTCGTGCAAACCCGAACAGTCTGACACCCGCGATACCGAGTTGCAGTTCATTGATAGCCGGGTGCAGGGCGGCTTTGGAAATGATGTAGCCGGATGAAACAAGAAGGCCGATACCGCTTCCTATTGTGGCAAAACCGAGAATTGCCGCCAGGAGCATCCACCATTGGTAGGAGCGGACGATGCCGAGCAGCCTGAGGATTTCCTTCATGCCGGCCCTCCCTCTCCAAAGCTGCTGAGGGCGTTGCGGTAGTAGCCGTCAGCCTGCAGAAGCGATATGTGTGTTCCGGACTGTACGATATTTCCCTTGTCGAAGACAAGAATCCTGTCGGCATTTTTAACGGTACTCAGCCTGTGAGCGATAAGTATGGTTGTTTTGCCCGCGACAAGGGTGTTCATCGTTTCGATAAGTTCTTTTTCAAGAATCGGGTCGGTATGCGACGTCGGTTCGTCGAGTATGAGGATCGGTGCCTTTTTGATGAATGCCCTCGCAAAAGAAATGCGCTGGGCTTCGCCGCCGCTTATCTTTGCGCCTCCTTCTCCAACCGGTGTATCGAGCCCCTGGGGGAGAGAGCGGACAAGCGGGTCGAGGCGGCTGATTTCCACGGTTTCGGTCACTGTTTCTTCGGAAGTGTTCGGATCAGCGAGAAGAATGTTTTCGCGAAGCGTCGCGTTGAACAGGTAGGGGTGTTGCGGTATCCAGGATATCAGTTTTCTCCATTCCTTGCGGTCCAGCATGCCGAGTTCCGTCGATCCATACATGATCGAGCCTTCCTGTGGTTCGATAAACCGCAGCAGCAGGTTGATGAAGGTTGTTTTGCCGGACCCGCTTGGGCCGATGACTGCGGTAAGCTTACCTGGTTCGATGTCGCAGCTGATATTCTGCAGCGCGAAACGCTGGTCTCCGGCATACGAAAAACGGACGTTTTCAAAACGTATGTGCTGCAGGGAGACGGCAGGTTTGGATCTGGGATATGGCGCTGGAGTTTCCTGCGGGCTTTTGCTTTCAAGAAGACTGAATATATCGTTTGCTGCGCTCACTCCTTCCATACCTGCATGAAACTTTGTTCCGAGCTGGCGGAGAGGAAGGTAGAAATCCGGTGTGAGGAGAAGAAGGAAAAAGGCGGAAGCGAATGCCATCGATCCTTCGAGAAGCCGCAATCCTATTTCCACGGCAATGATTGCGGTGCTTATGGTTCCAACGAGCTCAAGGGCCAGTGAAGAAAGAAAAGCTACTTTCAGCACCTTCATGGTGGCGTGCCGGAACGCTTCACTGATTTCCGAAATCTTTCGTACACGTGCCCTGCTTCTGCCAAAAAGTTTCAGGGTGGTCATGCCCTGGAGAACGTCAAGAAAGCTGCCGCTCATTCTCGAAAGCGTCTCCCATTGTTTTTTGGTTGCGTTCTGAGCGGCTTTGCCGATGAGTATCATGAACACCGGAATGAGCGGTGCTGTCAACAGCAGGATCAAACCAGTGATCATATCGGTTGGGAAGACGACCGCAAGAATGGAAAGGGGGAGCAGAACCGAGAGGAAAACCTGGGGAATAAAATGGGTGAAATATGGATCGAGGGACTCGACTCCCTTGATGATTTTGGCGGCAAGAGCACCGCTCTGTGTTGAAAAGGTGTAGGTTGGACCCAGATCCGCAATTTTATTGAGGAGCTGTTCATGAAGCTGTTGCTTGATTTTCAACGAACCTTTATTGGCCTGTTCCTGGCTTGACCAGTTGGCCACAGCGCGTAAAATACTGACTGCAGCAAACATGGTCAAAAGGCTCAGGATCCCGTTGAGCCCGGAATGTTTAAGGAAAATCGCGTCGATGAGCCGACTCAGAAGAAATGCCTGTGCTATCAAGAGACCGCCTCCGATAGTGCCGAGCAATACTGAAAGACCAAAAGGCCAGGGATACTGCCGTATAAGCTGAAGAAGCCGGCGGTCGAGATTCATGGTACAAGTCGGGATACTTACGTATGCTTCGGCTTATTGTAAGCAAATAATTCGGTGTGTGCAATGGTTCCGGACAGGCCGGCAACGCTGAAGAGGCTGTCAAAGCACCTCTTAACGACTTTCAGTCACTATATACCGGTTACCGGTAGAAAGTCATGCCGCTCCGTGAATTTTTGAGCACCTGTTTCACAGGACAAGCCCGGGGATGGCTATGGAAAGACAAAATGCAAGACTTTTAAGACAGCCGCTTCGATGTTGAGGTTTAAAATCAGGGCCGCGAGAGAGGGATCTGTGGTTCTCAGGCAGAAAGCATGTCTGCTATTTCAGCACCTTGTTGATGGCTTTCTTGAGATTGTCTATCGCTTTGAAAAGTACAGGCAGCATCTGGTGCTGACGATCTCCGTCAAGGTTTTTTGCGGATGTTTCAATCGTGTAAGCACATTCATACAGAGAAGAAGCACTGATATTGCCGGATTCGCCTTTGATCATATGGCTTATTTGCCGCACCGTTTCATGGTCTCCGGATTCGATGCCCTTGCGAAGTTTGTCGGCATGCTGGTCTATCAGGTTCATGAATTCCTGGAGAATGCTCATGGCAAGTTCTTCGTCTCCCATGACACGATTGAGAAAATTCGGGTAATCGAAAACCTCATGTGCATCGTCGCATGAAAATTCCTGCGGGATGGTTTTTTTTTCAGTACCAGGATCTTTGTTCAGCCAGTTTTTCATAACAGGAAGGATTTGGGGACTATTGATGGCGTTGATTCTTTTCGGTCACAACATGCCAAGCCTTTTCCGGTTATTACGATTTTCGATGCTCTATCAGGCAACATCGTTCAGAAGGGGGCCGGGGGTTAAAGCCCTATTATCTAAAAAAGATGGCTTAACGTTCAAAGAAGTATAAGGAACTGTTCAAGAAAAAAAAAGAGGTGTTCCCGGAACAAAAACCGTGAACGCCTCTTCTTATATGCTCAGATCAGCTTCTTTCTTCAGGCAGTCAATCAAAAAGTTGCTTCAGCCCTTCAGTGTAGCTGCCGACGACAGCTTTTTTATCGGTCACGATACCGCGAATGTACTGATTGGGTGTGACATCAAAAGCGTAGTTGAGTACCGGTGTTGATGGTGTCGCAACCTGCGTGCCGAAAATCGTTCTGAGTTCGTCGGCGCTGCGTTCTTCAATCGGGATCTGCGATCCGTCATCGACAGTAATGTCGATGGTTGATACGGGGGCCGCGATGTAATAGGGAATGTTGTAGACCGAAGCGCTGACAGCATGCGCGAATGTTCCTATCTTGTTTGCAGTATCGCCGTTTGCAGCAATTCTGTCCGCACCGACGATGCCGAAATCAATCATGCCTTTCTGCATGAGGAATGCCGAGGAAGAGTCGGATATCGACAGGAAGGGTATGTTTTCCTTTTCGAGTTCCCAGGCTGTCAGTCTGAGCCCCTGAAGCAGCGGACGGCTTTCTGCCGTGATCACCTTTTCGATCAGGCCTTCCTTCCAGGCGTGTTTGATAACACCGAGGGCTGTTCCTGAACCGCCTGTTGCGAGCGTGCCGGTGTTG
The DNA here is from genome assembly GCA_028280025.1 of Chlorobium sp. Taxonomy (GTDB): domain Bacteria; phylum Bacteroidota; class Chlorobiia; order Chlorobiales; family Chlorobiaceae; genus Prosthecochloris. Next base: position 35,800 of record JANQMO010000075.1, read on the forward strand.
CAGTGCGTCAGGACGGTCAGTTTTCTTGTATTCAGTGTTTCGGCAAGGTCCTGGCGTATGAGTTCCACACCGTGACGGGCCATGTTGTCACAGTTGGCGATTTCATCGGCATGAATTTTTTTTGCTGCGGCAAGCATTTTGGCAAAAAGCTTCTCGAGCGAATCCGACGCGAAATGAGTGTCGTATACCTCTTTCATGCGTGCTGTGGCAAAAAACAGGTTGACAGCCGTCGGACGTGATGCTTCAACCTCCCCGATGAGTGAATCGAAATAGGAGGGAAACGCTTCTTTGTTTCCGTTATAGCTGTTCAGGCCGAGTACCACGGTATAGCCGGCAACGATTCCGATAAGCGGAGCGCCTCTCACTGCAAGTGTTTTAATTGCCTCGATTGCCTGCTGGTAGTCCTGTGTTCGGACATATTCTTCTTTCAGCGGCAGAAGACGCTGGTCGAGGTAGCCAAGCGTGCTGTTTTCAAAAGAAACTGCGTCGATCATTTTTTGATATGCGTTTTTATTTTTAGAGATCGGGACTGAATAGATATGTAAAAAAACAGGATCGCTGGATGTATTTCGTTAAGGCTGCCGAGCATGAGCGACAATATATAAAAAGATGTATCTATAAAAGCATTTGATTCATCGGGAAGTCGTTCAAGAATGTTGGCATACGGTAGATTGTATGCTGTGCAGCATCAGTGCCGATGATGGTTTCCTTTGACCTTACATTCATTGCACAGGGCATTTACAAAACGTTCGATGCCATGGTGGTCAAGCCACCCGGCGGACGTCGTAAATGCAGCGGCCGCTATGGATTTGTAATCATTGCGTGCAGCTTCCACTGTTCGATAGATATCTTCTGCAGTCAGTCCGATAAAAAGCTTTCCAGCTCCTGTGCGTTCAATCCAGCGACCCGGTGCGCTTCCGTAAGGAGCTATGGCGGGAATTCCTGACGCAAGCGATTCGCAAAGAATTCCTGAACTTTTCATTTTGTATCTCTCCGGATCATAGGGAAGGACGGTCAGATCGCACCTGCTGATCAGATCTCCAAGGTTGGAAACATAGCCGAGACTGGTAATCGACGGATGTGACGGGAGCTTTATTTTGCCGGAACTGTCCTGGAAAAGTATTCGATAGCCTTTTTTGACAAGTTGTTCAATAAGCCTGACGGCATCCTGTCCCCATTTTTCCCGTCGCTGGTGTCCAAAAAAACCGATGGTATTGAGTGATTGTTTCGGTTGACTTATCGGGTTGCCTTCCATCGGATATGGAAAACAGGGGAACGTACCATTAACTGTCAATGGCAGATACTCATAGGATTGCTCGGGTTCAATTGTACCGATATGTATGGGTGTTTTGGTGCGTTCAGCGTTAAGAAACGAACAGCGCCAGAACAAACGGCCATGAGGCCATTCATCTGTGGAACATGATATGTGTACGCAACCTGCAACAGGTACACGCCTGCCTGAAACAGCACATGCATTCAGCTGGGGTGCGAAAATCGACGGCCATAACCAGATATCTGCCTCAGAGACTCTTTTCAGGTCGTCTGCAAGTTGAGTTGTCTGTAACTGATAAAGCAATAACTCTCCGGCAACAGGATCGAAACGCGCAGGACGGATATAGGGCTGTTGCCGGAACAACGGGACGGTCTTTGCCATAGAAGATAACGAAGCGGCTATGGCCTTGTCAGCATTGATATGAGAGTAAACCCTGACGCTGTGTCCCGCAGAAACCAGCTGTCTGACAACTTTGTAATCAATATCGAAGTGATGGCCGCATAGCTGCAGAAGTCCCGGATCGAGCAGGTTGATATTCATTCAGTATGTTGTTTCGATAACCGGAGAAATACCGGTAAAGATTTGGCGTTGAGCACGTGTTGTGCATATCAGAAAAAAAACGAATAAAGCCTGAAAAAGCACTACAAGATTATATCTCGTAGTGCCTTAAGGACGTTATTCATCATGAGAGCATTTTCTGAAAAGGATCAGTAGTCCAAATCAAAAGTCTGGTGCTCTTCATGAAGCGGCTTCGGGTCTCCGGCTGTCAGAGCCTTTCGACAACGTTTTTGAAAATTGTCGTCATTTTCGGTTCGGCCTGGTTCGAAACTTCAATGATTTCTTCAATGCTTACAGGCTGGAGGCTGTCGGGAAAGCACTCGTCGGTAATGATCGACATGCCGAAAACTTCTGTTCCCTGATGTACAGCGGCGATGACTTCCGGTACGGTGGACATGCCGACGACATCTGCGCCGATTGTTCTGAGCATCCGGTACTCGGCCCGTGTTTCGAGGCAGGGGCCGGAAAGTGCGACATAAACGCCGCGCTGAACCTTGATGCGGTTTTCAAGAGCGATCTGTTCTGCCAGATCAAGGATGCCGGGTGAGTAAGGCGCGCACATGTCGGGGAATCTCGGCCCGATTTCCTGATCGTTCGGTCCGATAAGAGGATTGGTCCCGAGGAGATTGATATGGTCGTCGATCAGCATGATATCGCCTTTGCTGAAAGCAGGATTGAGACCGCCGCAAGCATTGGTTATACCAAGGGTTTTGATGCCGAGATGCTTCATAACCCTGATCGGAAAAACAATCTGATGCATCGAGTAACCTTCATAAAAGTGGAATCGCCCCTGCATGGCTACCACTTTTTTGCCGGAGAGTGTGCCGAAAATAAGCTTGCCATGATGCGTCTCGACTGTAGAAATAGGGAAGTAAGGGATATCGCCGTAATCGAGGGTAAGCTCGACGTTTATTTCTTTTGCGAGGGCGCCAAGGCCTGTGCCGAGGACGATCCCGACGGTATACTCTTCACTGGTCTTCGAACGGATAAAGGAGACGGCCTCCTGGATTTTAGCGCGTTGTTCAATCATGGTTTTGATGTTTTTATGTTTCTGGTTCTTGTTTACTGGTATTGCTGTAGAAAGTCTTCAAGAGCTTCGTAGACGTTTCGTAGTGTCGACAGGTCGGGCAGGTAGACCACTCTGAAAAAACCGTCTTCCGGATCGGTTCCGAAACCTGAGCCGTGAACGAACAGGATCTGCTTTTTCTGCAGCAGTTTCAGCACGAATTCTTCGTCGGAACTGAAAGGTAAAGAAGCAAGATCAACTTTTCCCATGACATAAAATGCGCCTTTTGGGTGGTTGCAACTGATGCCGGGGATCGCGTTCAGCTTCTCTACCGTCAGGTCGCGCTGGGTTTCCAGACGTTCGAGCAGGCTTTCGGTATAGTCCTTTCGGAGGAGCATTGCTGCTTTTATGGCGTATTGCGGTGCTGTCGGCGCGCATAGCCTGGCATCTGCAAGTTTGACGAAAGCAATGTGGACATCAGGTATGAGGTGTCCGTTCGTTATTGCAAGCCATCCGGTCCTCCAGCCGGGTGCCATGTAGTTTTTCGAGAGGCTGTCAATCGTGATGACGGCGACATCGTTTCCAGCAAAGGAGGCAAGAGGAATATGGCGCTCTCCATAGACAAGTTTATGGTAGACTTCGTCGGATATGATGAGCAGGCGGTGTCTGCGGGCAATGTCGGCAAGTGCCTTGAGCAGCTGCTCCGGATAGAGTTCCCCGGTAGGATTATTGGGATTTATGGCAATCAGGATTTTTGTCCTGGGTGTTATACGGCTTTCAATTTCATCGGGATCGGGATGCCAGTTGTTTTCCGGATCCAGCCTGTAGTCAACCTGCCGGGCGTTCAGTTTTGCTATGATCGCATTGTACAGCGGGTAGCCGGGCGAAGGACACAGCACTTCGTCACCGGGATTCAGCATGGCGGTACACACAAGGTCGGCTGCTTCGGAGGCGCCGAAGGTTATAATGATATCGTCGGGAGAGGTCTGAATTCCGCGTTTGCAGGCGTCCCCGGCGATGTATTCGGTCGCGTCTTTTTTTCCGCGGGACGGTGCGTAGCCGTTGTGGCCTTGTCTGAGTGCCAGAACTGACGCTTCTATGAGCTCTTCGGGCGGCTGGAAACCGTACAGGACGGGATCTCCGATGTTCAGATAGGTTACTTTTTTCCCCTTTTCCTCGAGGGCGCGGGCATTCCTGACAATGTTGCGAATGGCATAATGATAGTTCTGGACACGCTGTGCCGGGATAAAGACAGGTGAGTTGGAATATGGCATACGGAAAGAAACCCCGGACGTTAATGCGTTGAAATGCGGCCGTCAGCCTGCGGAACCATCAATCCTTCAATATAAAATCCTGAGTTGACGGATTCAAATCTGTGTGGGGAATAGTGATTAGTGAATCGTGAATGGGGAATAGTGACAAGTGACGAGTGACAAGAAGAAAAAGGAGTTGGGAGTAGCGCACTTCGTGCGCAGGAGTAAGGAGGTGCAATTGACAGAAAAACGCTGGTTGGCAGGGAAAAAGAGCTGGTTCTCTTTTGAAAGCAATGAGTGGAAGAAAGTGAATGGTGAATCGTAAATCGTGACAAGATCGTAGGGGAGAGGCCCGCCCGTACAGGTCATTGATGGCTGAAACTTATAGGACTTATAGGTCATATAGGACACATAGGACCTATAAAATGCCTTCCAATGTATCCGCATTGTAACAAATCAACACCTCAACAATTGTCTTTCCTGTTGCTTCGATTATCCGAAAAACTGTCTTCCCTTATTCACGATTCACGGCATTTTCCGGTTTCTGGCTCCGAAAATGGCGGTGCCTATGCGGATCATTGTTGCGCCTTCCTCGATGGCTATGTCGTAGTCCTGGCTCATGCCCATGGAAAGTTCCGTCAGTTGTTCCGGTTCGGGGGCGATCTTCCGGAGCCGATCGAGCAGGTTTGCAAGCATACGGAATTCATGCCGTGCTTTTTTTCTGTCGGGAGACGCAATTGTCATCAGGCCCCTGAGCCGGATGTGGGGAAGTTCGAAAAAACGCGGTGCCTGCATCGTGAGCTCGTCAGGGACAAGACCGAATTTTGTCGGTTCTCCGGAAGTGTTGACTTCGATGAGATAGTCCGCTGTTATGTTCCGGCGAAGCGCGCGCTTTGAGAGTTCGCGCACCGTTCCGTGTTTGTCAATGCCGTGGATCAGCGTGACCCTGCCGACAATATCCTTGACCTTGTTGGACTGAAGATGACCGATGAAGTGCCAGCGGACCGGCTGGCCCGAAAGCTCTTCGGAACCCTGTTTCTCAAGGAATTCCTGAACATAACTTTCACCGATATCAACCTGCCCGGCATCGATCGCTTTTCTGACAAGCATTGCAGGCTTGGTTTTCGAAACGGCAATCAGGCGAACTGTCGACGGATCACGGCCGGTCCTGTTGCAGACGGAGCCGATGTCGAGGCCTATCTTCCGCAGATTGTCAGCTATGGTTTCCAAGAACTTCCTGTAATTAGAGTTACCGCCCGGAGCAATGAGCTTTTAATCAGGCAAGATGCTGCGAGGACATATCGGAATACGATGTTCCGATGCGTTCAGCAATAACGGCTCAAGACGCTGTGACCTCGATGGTTTCGATCGTAACAGGTTTGAGCGGATTGTCGTTGAAATCTTTCTCCACAGCGGCAATTGCATCAACGACATCAAGACCATCGGTAACCATGCCGAATACGGTATATTCTCCGTCGAGAAAATTGTTGTCAGCCTGGTTGATGTAAAACTGGCTGCCGGACGAAGCTTTTTGCGGATTGTTGTCCCTGGCAGCAGCAAGAGAGCCTTTGGTGTTCGGGTGCTTTATCTCCGCCGGTATCCTGTAATCCGGGCCTCCCGTGCCATGTCTTTCACGCATGTCGTCGTTACGTGAAAGAGGGTCGCCGGTCTGGATCATGAAGCCCTCGATAACCCGATGAAAACGGATGCCGTCATAGTACTTGTCACTGACGAGTTTCTCGAAATTTTCCTTGTGAAGAGGCGTGTCGTCATAAAGGGATACGGTGATGTCACCGTGGTTCGTTTTGATGGTAAATTGAGAGCTCATGATTATTTCTGAAAAAGTTGATGACGCGGTCTGTTTGGCTATATACCCGTATTTCCGATTTTTCCGGCAAGAGAGAGTAGTGATTCTCGTGCTTTTGCCGCCGATGCATACTCAGGGTAGTTCCTGATTATTTTTTTATAAAGCGCGACTGCGGTATCGGTTTTTCCCATTGCAAGGTAGGTGTCGGCTGCATCGGCAAGATATGATGACGCAAGGGCGGGATTGCTTGCTGTTTCAGCAGCCTTTTCATAAGCGGCCGCGGCTTCTGTCAGTTCGCCTTTCTCCTGGTGGCAGTAGGCGGTTCCGGCTTTTGCCGTGGCTGAAAGGTCAGGGTTGCTGCCGCTGAATCCTTTATAGTAAGACATTGCTGAATCAACTTCGTCAAGGGAAAGAAATATCTCACCAGCCAGCAGCCTGGCGCGGTTGCCGCTTGCAGTGCCGCCATATTCACTGATAATATCCCGCAGGCCTTTTGCCGGGCCATCTCCTTCAAGAGCCGCCTGAATGTTGCCTTTGGCGATCAGTGACTCGATTTGTGATACCGCGATCGAAGCCTCCTGTTCAGACGATTGACTCTGCCGGAGCGTGAAAAAAAGAATTCCTGCCAGAACGATAACGGCTGCAGAAATGCCGATGATCAGGTTTTTGTTGAGCAGGTAAAAGTCCGTCAGCCGCTCGAGCAGTTCCTCATGACGGTTCGTTTCAATCGGTTGTATCGGTTGTTCTTCCTTTTTTTGCTCCAGGTTTGGCATGATATCCGTTTTGCTCCTGCATAGTTATTTCTGAAAATCCTGACAACCAACCTAAACAAGTCCCGGCGTATTTCAAAGTCTCAACCGTTCCTTTTTTCTTCCGGCGGACAGCCGGTTCGGGTGATGGAAAAAAGATCGTGTGCTGTTCCGGATATGATTGCCGCTGCCCGATCAAGAGGCAGCTCTTTAATGTATGCAATCTGTTCGGTTATGATGCGAACATGTGCCGGTTCATTACGCTTTCCCCTGAAAGGGACAGGCGCCAGCCATGGGGCGTCCGTTTCAGTGAGCAAATCCCCGATCGCTGTTTCCATGACCACATCCGGCAGGGAAGATTTCCTGTAGGTTATCGTCCCGGGAATGGAGATTTTAAATCCGAGCCTGATGCATTCCCGAGCGAGCTCGGCGTTACCCGAAAAACAGTGCATCATGCCGCGCAGATTGGATGATTTTTCATCTTTCAGAATGCTGAGGGTATCGTCCCAGGCGTCCCTGCTGTGGATCACTACAGGAAGGTCCGTGGTTTTGGCGATCTGCAGCATCGCCCGAAACGCAGATATCTGCTTTTCCCGATCATATCCTTCGTAATGATAGTCAAGCCCTGTTTCCCCGATACCGACAACCCGCGGTGATTCGGCAAGCTGTTCAATACCGGAGGCGGTTGCTTCGTCGAACGTTTCCCCTGCGTCATGAGGGTGAATGCCGACCGTGGAGAAAATGAAGCTGTGGTGTGAGGACAGGGCGATCGATCGTTTACTGGTAAACAGGTTCGTTCCAGGATCGATCAGGAGCGATATCTCGTTGTCCGCAAGGCGTTGAATGACGTCTTTACGGTCGTTGTCAAACTCCGGAAAAGAAAGGTGGCAATGGGCGTCAATGAACATGACGTTTCAATCCTGGAATGATTGCGAACTGAATATTTTGTTATAGAGAAAAAGAAGCATACATGCACCTACGGTTATTGCAGAGTCGGCGATATTGAAAACCGGCCACAGGGAAACCCAGGAGCCGAACAGGAATCCCTGGTATATGTCGACATGAATGAAATCGATGACCCTGCCGGTTGTTGCTCTATCGATAAGATTGCCTGTTCCTCCGCCAAGTATCAGTCCGAATGTGACAAGGAACGATGGTGTTCGGTTTTTGGACACTATGACAAAAGTCAGGAGGGCTGTAAGGATCAGCAGGGTGACAACGAGCAGCACTGTTTGCGGGCCGAGAGAAATGCCGAAAGCTATGCCGGTATTTTCAGTGTAGGTCAGTTTCAGCCAGTCGGCTATAAGGGTGATGCTTCCGTCGTTGTTCGATAAATGGTTGACGGCAAGGTGCTTGGTGAGTCTGTCGAGGACGATAGTAAGCGCGCTAACCAGAAAAAACAACAGCATGGCGGTTCGTGTCAGTAATTGAGAGAGAGAATAAAGGTTAATTGCGACATGGGGATGACCGGTATCACGATTCTGCATGTTTGCCGGTAAGTATTGCCGTCAGCCGGGTTTTTACCTCCTCGACAGGCATTTTTTCTCCTGTCCAGATTTCGAATGATCGTGATGCCTGGCTGACAAGCATATCGATACCCGGAATTGTTTGTGCTCCTCTTTGCCGTGCCGTTTCAAGAAACGGGGTGTTCATGGGGTTGTAGACCATATCGAAAACAATATGGTTTTCGTGAATCGCACGGGAGCCGGGTGGAAGTAACCGGTTATCCGAACCGGCACCGGTTCCTTTTGTGCCGATTGGTGTGGCATTGATCAGGAGTACACAATTGCCGATAGCCTTTTCGTCATAAAATGGTTTGAGCGCGAGAGGAACCGGCGGTACGTGTTGCCGGAAAGAATTACAGAGGGCGCTGCCTTTTTCCCGGTTCCTGGAAAAAATGTTGATGACGGATGGAGAAAAGCTGCTGTTGAGCGCCACGACGGCAGCCATGGCGGCGCCTCCGTTACCGAAAATGCCGACCGGACGGCCTTCGATCTCCTTTCGGTAGGGCTCGAGAGGCATAGCGATCCCGGCTATGTCTGTATTGTAGCCAGCCAGTTCACCGTTATCGTTGACAACGGTGTTGACTGCCCCGACAGATTCGGCTTCAGGGGAGAGTTTGTCCATGCATCTGAAGACGTCCTGCTTGTAAGGTATGGTGACGTTGAAACCGGCTATGCCGAGAGCTTTTGCTCCATCGAGCGCGACAGGAACGAGATCGGGCGAGGGTATATTGAATATCGTGTAATGATACGGTATCTGCAGGATGTCGGCCGCCGCGTTATGAAGAAAAGGCGAATAGGAATAATCGACGTTTTTTCCGATAAGGCCGAGGATTTTTTTTGCGCTGTACATACAACCAGAAAGCGGTGCTCAGATTATTCCGAGGATTTCCCGGATCGAATCCTGATTGTAGAGTTCCGGAAACGTACTTTTAAACAACTGCTTTTTGCCGGGGTCGATGGTAAAGGCTTTTGTAAGCGCATTGATGGTGCTTTTTTTGTCGCCAAGCGCAAAATAGGTGGCAGCTATTTCAAAGTGGGTCTCGGCCGATTGCGGTTGCAGCTGCAATGATTTTTCGAGAGCGGTGATTGATTCGGTGTACAATGACGCTTCGCGAAGCACCAGTGCATAATCAATCCATATCTGGGGGGCCTGGTCTTCGATATCGAGTACTTTTCTATAGGTTTCGATCGAGCTGTCGAGCTGTTCCATGTTATAGTAAATCTCGGCTTTCAATAACAGGAAATCAACTGAACCGGGAATATATTCGAGTGCGTGGTTGATCGATTGCAGGGCTTTGTCGTATGATTTGTCAGCCTCGTAACAACAGGCCAGGGCAAACCACGCATCGGCAAAATCAGGCTTCAGTTCTATACACCTGCTGTAGTGAGTAATAGCGTTATCGTATTCCTCGAGCTCTTCACAGGCTATACCGAGATTATAAAGGGCGTTGATGTCGTCAGGTTCGTATTCGATCGTTTTCCGATAACTGTCCGCAGCTTCTTCTATCTTTCCGGTAATCGCAAGCACGTTGGCTCTGTTATACCACGCAGAACTGAAATCATCGGCTATGGCAATGGCCATATCGTAACATTCAACCGCCTCGTCATAGTTTTTCAGTTTACTCAGAACCAGTCCCCGGTTGTACCATGCATTGACATTGTATGGGTCAAGGTCGATGGTTTTCTGATAACAGGTGGAGCTTTCCTCCATTTTCCCGAGGATATCCTTGCAGAAAGCAAGCTCATACCAGGCCTCCGAAAATTCCGGTTCAAGGGAAAGGCATTTTTCAAGATGCTGTTCCGACTCGATATACCGTTCGAGTTTCTGCAGGATGAGGCCACGATAAAAATAGAGCTCCTTTTCAAGGGAAGAATCGAAAACGATTGCGTCAATTGTCTCGAAAGCAGTCTCGTAATCGGCGGTATTGAAGTGCGCAAGGGCGAGATTGAGCCTCATCTCGCTATCAGCCGGACTCAGAATGGCAGCTTTGACAAAAGCTGCCCTTGCGTCATTGAAATGTCCATTGACGGTCAGGCAGTTTCCGAGATGAAACCAGGATTCCGCATTGTACGATGCGGTTCCAGCAAGGTGACGGGCAACAATCAGTGCGTCCTGATGCTTTCCTTCGTCATTGAACTGGTTGATTATATCAATCAGTTCTTCGGTATCGTATATGGATGGTAAATCGAGATCGTCAAGCTTAATTTTCCTGGAATATCCGTTTGTATCGTAATTGCCGCCTTCATCAAAGAAGTCAAGGAAGCTCATAGATGTGGAGTGAATTTCGTTTCCTTCTGCTTTGTACCGTTTAAAATATACAAGAATTTTTTCAAAAAGAGAGTTTCCTGGAGAATACGGGGGGGGAATAGTGGACTGAGTGGACGTGGTGGACAAGGTGGACAAAAAAATAATCAGTGCTTCTTGCTTTTTCCACGTTTGTTGAAATGATTCCGGATGGCTTCGGCGGTCCGCTGGCCGGTTGCCTGCTGGAGTTCTTTCATGGAGGCTTTTGCTACCTGTTCCGGCGAGCCGAACGTTTTCAGGAGTTTCATTGCGGTTTTTTCGCCTATGCCGGGTATATCTGTAAGGCTTGTTTGAACCGTGTGCGAGGTGCGTAAAGAACGGTGGTAGGTGACGGCGAAACGGTGGGCCTCGTCCCGTATGCTTTGAAGGAGCTTCAGGGCCGGAGAGGTCTTGGGGAGGTTGAACGGGTCGCTCTCTTCAGGCAGATATATTTCTTCAAGCCGTTTTGCAAGTCCGATAACCGGTATGGAAAGTCCTGTTCCGGCAAGTGCTTTTGCTGCGGCGTTCACCTGCCCTTTGCCGCCGTCAACCACGATGAGGTCCGGTTTCGGCAGGTTGTCTGAAAGGCTGCCGCTGTACCGTCTTGTCAATACTTCATGCATGGCGGCATAGTCATCGGAGCCTTCGAAGCTTTGCAGACGAAAACGCCTGTAGTCGGCTTTCCTTGGCTTGCCGTTGACAAAACAAACCATGGATGCGGCATAATCGCTTCCCTGGAAGTGCGAGTTGTCGAAACATTCGATACGGCGGGGAAGACCTTTCAGCCGCAGGAATTTTTCCAAGGCAGTCAGAGCGGGGTGCTCGCGTGCGAGTTCTCCCCGTTTCTGTTTTTCGATCAGATATTCCCGAAGCAGGTGTCGGGCATTTTCTTCGCACATCCCGAGAAGTGCCGCTTTTTCCCCCCGTTTCGGGGTGAGAAAATGCACCGTTTTCGATGTCCTTCCCGCGTTTTCAGGCCTCGTGGCAAGCAGTGCCTGAAGGGCCTCTTTTTCGTCGGCGGCAAGAGAGTGCGAGGTGAAAATTTCCCTGGGAATAACGTCGGGGGTTTCAAGGTAGTATTTTTCGAGGAACCTTGACAGCAGGTGTTCCGGCGGTTCATCTTCTGTATTGGAAAAATACATACGTTGCGACCCGAGGAGCTTTCCTTCCCGGATTTTAAAGACGATCCCGCAGGCGTTGTCTCCTTGTCGCGCAATGCCGAAAACGTCACGGTCAACCGCATCGGACGTGGCGACTTTCTGACGTTCCGCATATTTTTTCAGACCGTTGATCTGTGTTTTGAGTTCCGCCGCCTGTTCGAACCGCAACTGTTCGGCATCCCGGTGCATCTGTTCGGTAAGCGAACGGACAAGGTCCGACGTTCTGCCTTTGAGGAGATGGATGACTTCGGAGATCATGCGGTTGTAATCCTCACGTGTCTGAAATCCTTCGCACGGGCCCTTGCATTTATGGATGTGATAGTCGAGACAGACCGTGAATTTTTTCTGCCGGACAGCATCATCGCTGAGCTTGAGTTTGCAGCTCCTTATCTGGAAGATAGAGCTGATCAGTTCGAGCACTGAGCGCAACTGGCCGGCTTCGGTATAGGGCCCGAAAAAGGTGTCGCCGTTTTTCCTTACCTGACGTGTGATCATCAACCGTGGAAAGGGTTCGCTGGTGATGACCAGATAGGGGTACGTTTTGTCATCCTTCAGGTTGATGTTGTAACGGGGTTTGAGCTCTTTGATCAGGTTGTTTTCAAGGATCAGGGCTTCAACTTCCGATGAGGTTATGATGACATCGACATCCGCGATACGATTGACAAGGATACGGGTTTTTCCCGACAGATTGCTGCTTTTGCCAAAATATGAACGGACTCTTGAACGGAGGTTTTTGGCTTTCCCGACATAGATTACAGTACCTGAATCATTCCTGAACTGGTAAACGCCTGGTGAGGCGGGAAGTCCGGCCACTTTTTTCTGCAATTCGTCACTGTGCTGCAGCGTGTCGCTGTTCTCAACGGTATCTGACATAAACGATTGTTCTCGGGGCGGTCATGAATTGAAAAAAAACCGTGTGGCAGTAACAAATGGTTCCTTTTCCGATATCCCGACCGTTCCCTGCCGGCTGAAATAAAAAAAAAGGCGCGATGGTTACCGCGCCTTTCGTTGAACACGTCAATGCGTGTCAGTGTGCCGAAGCTTCGCCGGCTCCTTTAGGATACCTCAGACTGTCGACCAGTTCCTGGATATCTTCCGGAGGTGCCGGTGTGATTTTCGCGACGATGAAGCTGACCGCGAAGTTGATGAGCATACCGACCGTGCCGATACCTTCAGGCGAAATGCCGAGGAGCCAGTTGTCGGCGTTGTTTGCTGCCGGATTGATGAACTTGAAGTAGATGATGTACGCGGCAGTGAAGATAATACCGGAAAGCATGCCGGCAATCGCACCCTCTTTGTTCATCTTCTTGTAGAAAATACCCATGATGATGACAGGGAAGAACGATGATGCGGCAAGTCCGAACGCGAATGCCACCACCTGAGCCACGAATCCCGGAGGATTGATGCCGAAGTACCCCGCGACACAGACCGCAAAAGCAACCGAGATACGGGCGACCAGGACTTCGGATTTTTCATTCAGGTCAGGGTTGATCTGTTTTTTGATGAGATCATGCGCTACCGATGTCGATATGACCAGAAGCAAACCTGCAGCGGTTGAAAGCGCAGCGGCAAGACCTCCGGCGGCAACCAGTGCTATGACCCATGGCGGCAGATTGGCTATTTCAGGGTTTGCCAGAACCATGATGTCACGGTCGATATAGAGCTCGTTATCGTTATCGGTTACTTCATTGGAGATAAGACGCTGTCCCTCGGCGCCCTGTCCTTCGGTGAACGAAGGTTTTCCTGCAAACGCTTTGCCGTTGACATACTGGACCGCACCGTCATCGTTTTTATCGACCCACGCGATAAGTCCTGTTCCTTCCCATGTCTTGAACCATGAGGGGAGTTCCGCATACTGGGTGTTGCTGACGGTATTGATGAGATTGTACCGGGCGAACGCGGCAACGGCAGGCGCAGTTGTATAGAGCAATGCGATGAAAACAAGCGCCCAGCCTGCAGAGACACGTGCGTCGCGAACCTTCGGAACCGTGAAGAAACGGACGATGACGTGAGGAAGACCAGCCGTACCGACCATGAGGGCGAACGTGATAAAGAACACGTCGATCATGGGTTTGCTGCCGTCGGTGTAGGCCGTAAAGCCGAGTTCCTGATGTAAGCCGTCAAGCTTGTCGAGGAGAAAACCGCTTCCGTCCGTAAGCATGCTGCCAAATCCCTGCTGGGGAAGAGGTGTGCCGGCAACGTACATAGAGATAAAGATAGCCGGGACCATATAGGCGAAAATCAGGACGCAATACTGTGCAACCTGCGTATAGGTAATGCCTTTCATGCCGCCAAGAACAGCATAAAAGAAGACGATGCCCATACCGATCAGGATACCGGTGTTGATCGGAACTTCGAGGAATCTCGAAAAGACCACGCCGACGCCGCGCATCTGACCGGCGACATAGGTGAAAGAAACGAAGATGGCGCAGATCACCGCAACGGTTCTTGCGGCGTTCGAGTAGTAGCGGTCACCGACAAAATCCGGAACGGTGAACTTGCCGAACTTTCTGAGATACGGGGCGAGCAGAAGGGCGAGCAGCACATAGCCGCCGGTCCAGCCCATGAGGTAAATCGAGCCGTCGTAACCCATGAACGAGATCAGTCCGGCCATTGAGATAAACGACGCCGCCGACATCCAGTCAGCCGCAGTAGCCATACCGTTGGCCAGCGGCGGTACGCCGGCTCCGGCAACATAAAATTCCTTGGTCGATCCTGCCCTGGACCAGATCGCGATGCCAATATACAGCGCAAAGGTCAGGCCGACGATGAGATACGTCCACGCTTGTACATCCATAATTTTTTTAGTGGATAAGGGTTAAAAAAGGTAGAGGGATGATCAATCCTCGTGTACGTCATACTTTTTGTCGAGCCGGTTCATAAGGCTGACATAAATGAAAATCAGGAGGACGAAAACATAAATCGAGCCCTGCTGGGCAAACCAGAATCCCAGTTTGAAACCGCCGCCGCCGGTCCATTCAGGGAAACGGATTGCGTTGAGCGGCTCAACGAGCAGAATCGCGAAGCCGTAGGATACGACAAACCACACGACAAGCAGCCCGAGCAGGTACTTGAGGTTCGTCGACCAGTACTCCTGTAGTTTTCCTTTTTCCATAACACAATGGTTTGAGGTTATCGGAAATGTGTCTAACAAAAAGACAATTAACAATTTAATGAAAAAAAACGAACCTGTCCCAAGGAAAGGTGTTAACGATTGTTATTCATCCTTGAGGCGGCAAAAAAAGCCGCAGATTATTCTGCGGCTTTTCCAGTGAGGTTGATTCCCCGATTTCTGGTCATGACACTCCGTTCTTAGAACGTGATGTTTGCCCAGAGTTCGGTTCTCACGCGTGTAGTTTCGTCAGAACCATTTTTGTCACCATCAAGGTAACGGACCGTTGGCGTCAGGGTGAATTTGCCCATGGAAGACTCATGGACGTTAAAGGTGTACTGTGCCCATACATAAAATTTGTCGTAATCAGCTGACATCGGGCTGTTATAATCAGCAGCGTTGTAGCTGACCCAGGCACGGACAGGGCCGTGTTCGGCTTTTGCCCTGAGGATGTAAGCAGACATTTCTACGCCGTTATCGTCATCGACCAAGCCAATGCCGTCAGTCGTATAGAAACCGCTCAGGGTGATTTTGGTGTTTCCTGTCGGGATAATGACGTTGGTGCCGAAGGTGAACGGGGCGACACCTGTTTCAGGGTCCTGAGAAAAGCCAACACCACTATTTTGAGCTCGGGTTACGGTAGCGAGCAACTGCGGATCGATGATGATGTCACCGATGTTGGTTTTGTACATCAGGTGCACCGCATACTCGTCCCTCAGGAAAGAATCACTATTGGTATCCCAGTCAGCATCATCAAAAATACAGAGTGTCGCATTCAGTTCGCCGGGACCGACTTTTCTGCCATAATTCAGGCCGAAAATACGGTCATTGTTAAAGAGCAGATAGGGAATACCAACAGCGCTTTCCCGATAGACGGCAAGGTCGAAGATCGGGTTGTTGAAGCTGTTGACAGGCATCAGACCAACCGTGTAGTGCGAGTCCTGCATCATCCTGCCGAAGTAAAGCTGGTTGACGCCGAAATGATCACTGAGGCTGTTCGGGAAGATATTGTACATTTTGCCGTTTATCTCTTTTTCATCTCTTAAGCCTTCAGAGCTGATAGCGGCAAACCATCCGGCAGATTCGCTGGCAAACAAGGCTTTTACAAAGTACCCGGAGCCGAGGTCGGCTGCAAGCCTGAGGCGAAGTCTGTAAAGCCAGTAAAGCTCTTCACTCCACTCGCCGGCTTCGCCTGATTTTGTCATTTCAACCCTGGGTCTGACCTGGGCGTCACCGCTGAACTTGATCGCGGCTGCTGCCGGCGTCGAAAACGCGACAAGCACCGCGAGCCCGAACACAAGCGATAGCAGTTTTTTCATAATTGTTTCTCCGTTAGGTTTTGTGTTGCTGTGAAAAAAGCATTGTGCCCCGCCATATGACGGAGTACCATGCTTAAGGGAAAGAACAGTAGTGCTTTAGTCAATAAATGTACATAAAACAGAAAAAAAAAAGAAGTTACTTTTTTCAAGAGCATGTACGGCCCATGCAGCTATTTCTTGAATCAGCTTCTCAAAGCGGCCTGCCAGGTAAAAACCGGTATTTTCAACCGGGGGTGTTTCGGGGGAAGACGCCTGTCGCATCATAATGTCCAGTATACCAAACGGGCTTTATTCCTGCAAGAGTGATAGCTGTTTCAGGCGTGTCTGCTGTCCGGTTTTTCCTTCAGGCTGAAAGGATGGTAAGTGCCGGTTACAGGTCGACGATCAGCCCGAGCGAACCGAAACTGTCCGTATCATAAAAATACATCCCGTGCCTGCTGATCCCGGTGGAGTAACCGCAGGCAATCCGGATATTCTCAAGTCCGACTGCAGCGAGGCGCCAGCCTGCCTGGAGGTTCCATGTTCCCCGGTATCCGTTTGTTCTGTTCAGCTTGTCGTCCCATTTCGGCAAAAGCTTGAAGTCCGTTGCAAGATAGGTGTTTCCGGGTGTTGCGAGTTCTATCCCGGCCTGAAACGAATGGCGGTTTATCTCATCGGGAATGGTGTGGATCAGATACTGGTAGCCGAGATAGAAGCGGGAGCCGTCAGATGAAAGAGCGAGAATGAGGTTGATGAATTCCCTGCTGTAGGTAAACGGGATCCCGAACGGGCTTTTTTCTTCATCGATCCACTTTCCGGCGGCTTCGTCGTAATGGCCGTCCTCGAAATGTGCGGAAATATGGGTTATCCTGAGCCGGGCGGACAATTCGTCGAAAGGCAGTGAAGAATTCTCAAGAGGCTGGACCCAACTGCAGGAGATGCCGAAAAGATAGTCGATCGTATCGACAGGGAACTTGAAGCTCTCTTCCATAGCCAGAAGCGAGAACGTGGCGAAATCGATGCCGAACGCAAATCCGTCGTTTTTGAGGCTGAAAAGGTCGGCGGATGTCCCGATGTCGAGCTGCAAATACTCTTCGTCGAGTCTTGGCATGATGGCGATGCGAGGTTCAAGGGGGTCGGCAAGCAATGGTGCGAACTGTGTCCGCAGCAGAGGTTCGGCTGATGCCGATGAGGCGCCGAAAAAGAGCATCAGTATCGTGAGAACGGGAAAAAAGCTTTTTTGCATGGATCGTTACCTCAGAACGGGGTTTTAATGTTTAAATGAATGTGGCTGGTCACTATCGGCAAGCAGCATTTCCAGAACCGCGGTCCTGACGGCAACACCGTTTGTCACCTGTTCGAGCATGACGCTTTTCGAGTATCCCGGAGGCTGGATGCGGTCCGCCACGTTACTCGATATTTCGATTTCCCGATTAACAGGCCCCGGATGCAGTACCAGCATGTGCTTGCGTATTTTTTCCAGCCGTTCGTCGGTCAGGCCGTAATTCAGTGAATAGTCGTCAAGGGAAGGAATATACCCTCCTGTCATTCTTTCCAGCTGGAGCCGGAGTACGATTGCCGCATCAGCCCAGCGGATGGCATCATCGATAGACGTGAAGGCCTGGACGCCAAAAGAGCTGCTGTCGGCCGGCATGAGTGATGCAGGGCAGCAGATTCCTACCTTTGCGCCGAGGGTTGTCAGTCCGAAAATGTTCGAACGGGCGACGCGGCTGTGTAGAATGTCTCCCAGAATCATGATTTTTACGTTTTCAATCGCACCGAAATAATCCCGCAGCGTAAAAATATCCAGAAGAGCCTGCGTCGGGTGTTCATGTGTTCCGTCACCGGCGTTGACAACATTTTTTTTCGTTATGCGGCTGATATGGTCGGCTGCACCGGACGACGAGTGGCGGATGACAAACGCGTCCACTTCCATTGCTTCGAGATTGCGGATGGTGTCGACTATGCTTTCGCCTTTTGCGACGCTGCTGGAAGAGGCGCTGAAATTCAGTGTGACAGCACCGAGATTGCGAGCGGCAATTTCAAATGAAAACCGTGTCCTGGTGGAATTTTCGAAAAATGCCAGTACGATGCGTTTCCCTTCGAGCGATCTTGGAATAGCGTGTCCTGTTTGCAGAAACATATCTTTGTGATACGCGGCCTTGTCGAGAATCCTGATTATTTCGGCTGCCGGCATCCCTGAAAGTCCGGTTAGGTGTTTCAATGCGGAAGGGTTTCCATTTGCGTGAGACAGTCTGTTTTTTTGCGAATTTACGAAAAAAACCAGCTAACCTGAATAATTCACCAAAAGGACGGGAAACGTTCCTTTTCCAGCCATTCCCGTGCCTGCCCTGTGAAATCAACGTATCTATTTCAAAGGGCTTACACGGGAATCCATCTTTTGCCTTTCCTGGCATGGACCCCGGACATGCGCATTATCATCATGGAAATGATTTTGGTACGCTGTTTGTTAGATTATATCGTAAATCAGGTTACCTATGCATGAAATGTCGATAGCGATGTCCATTATCGAGGCCGTCGTCGAAAAAGCGTCTCAGGAAAATTCCCGGAAGGTCAGTGAAATTGAACTGCAGGTGGGAAAGGCATCAGGAATTCTTACAGAATCGCTCACCTTCTGTTTTTCCGCAGCGGCAAAAAATACTATTGTTGACGGTGCACGGCTCGAAATTCGTGAAACCGAGTCTCTGGGTACCTGTGAGGATTGCGGTAACAGTTTTCCGGTCGAAGGCTTTTTTGCCGCCTGCCCGTCCTGCGGCTCGTATAAAACTGATCTCGTATCCGGCAGGGAACTGCTGATTAAATCCATAACGCTGGAGTAAAATCAGGTAATAGGTAATGGGTAATAGGAATTAGGGTGCGCCGGGAGACCGGCAGGAGATAAAGGGTGCAAGTCCCTCCAGTGAAGGAGTAGCGACCCACACTGTCCCCGAGTCATGCGTGCAAGACC
>JANQMO010000078.1 GCA_028280025.1 Chlorobium sp.
AAAAATGTTCGAGGTTCAGCGGAATGACTGTTCGAGCTTTTCCGGAATGGCTGTTCGAAGTTGGGCGGAATTTGTGTTCGAGGTTTGCCGGAACCTACAGTCAGAGCATTTTTTATCCGAAAAGGCACAGCAGATATGCTCGGATTCGATGTTTTCTCTGGTTAGCGTGATATATGCCATCGCTTTTATTCAACAGCTTGATGAATGCCGCTATTCATGCGGCTCCAACAACGGTTTTTCGTAGACCTCCAGACAGAATCCCTTTGAAAGTGTGTCAATAACTCTCTGTACCAATTTCGCCTGCGGTGACGAAGACTTGATCTGATGTTTCATTGAAGAAAATGAATCAATTTCGACTTTTTCGTTACCCTCGACTATCCATATCCATGAATCCCCCTGAAGGCCGCTTTGCAGGTCTGGGAATTCTGACTTCAGAATTTCAACCAATCTCGAATGAACCTCCGAGTAATGCTCGTCGTAGTGTAGTTCAGCGTATATCACTATATCTTCAATCGACGTATTCTACATACTTCTCGAAATCCTCTTTCGGCGGCAGTTTGATAAAGCGTTAACGTAAAGCGGGACGTTGATCACTATTTGCACAAATCACCCGGAAGAAGAATCTGCTTTACTGCCGATGAAGAGATTCCAAGCAGACGTGCTGCCGTCGCGTAGGTTATAATCCCAGCTTCCTGACAAACGCAACGGCAAGTACTTTCCTTAACGCTGAGCATGCTTTCACCCTGCTTCCAGCCTGCAAAAAACCTTTATCGGCACCCTTGGAAAAAGGGGGACGATGTTTCTTTTATCTGCCGAACCGCCGGTCCAGTCTCCAGCTCGCCAGGGTGCACCCTTTCTTCAGTTCCTTCATGCAGTTGTCCAGTCCGGGACGCCCTGATTTGACAATTGAACGATGGGTTCAACTCAACGCTTTGAGTCCTTTTCGATCGACAATATCAAGCAACCGCTGGGCAGCTCCACTTGGTTTTTTTTCTCCCCGCTCCCACTGTTGGACAGTTGTTTTTCCGATACCAAGCATTGCGGCAAATACGGTCTGGCTGACGTGGTTTTCAGTCCGGATTCTTCGGATATCTTCAGCCTGAAACATCCGTTTTTTCGGCAGACAAAGCGCTTCGACCTGGCGCATGGTAATGTCATCCATTGCCCCGGCTTTAAACAGGTCTTTAGCCATGTCATTGGCTATATCAAGGATTTCACTCATGATCTTTTATCTCCCAGATTGACTGTTGATTCATCAACTCACCGATGAACAGGCAGCCACCCAAGTCAGCTTCCACTTGTCCTGCAACAATTTCCTTTGCGGTCTGCAGCAGTAGCGCATCGGAGATTTTTTCCCTGCGCGCCCAGCGATGGAACCACTTGTTTTTGAATGCTCTCATGCTTAAACATATCACTCGGTGATATAGTTCGCAAGCATTTTTTTTCAGAGGAGCATCTACAGGGGTAATGAGACTACGCACATTTCGACAACAAGAGAGCGTAACGTAGAAAGTAATCCATATTCAAAAAATTGAATTGCCGACTGCCGACCGAAGACTACCTACTGACTTCCTTCTCGTCACTGGTCACTTGTCACTGGCCGAAAGCCGCAGTCACTCGTCACTCTTTCAATAGACTTTCCAGCTTTTTTCCATGACGCCCTTTTTGCTCCCGCTTGTAATCGCTTTTGAACTTTGATGTGTATACTTAAAGGCACCTCTAAAAAGTGTCATGAGTCCCAATTGCATCGGGATGCAAGGCGAACGGAGTCCCGATTCTATCGGGAGAGTGTCCCGACAAGTCGGGACATGAGGATTTCGATCCCGACAGGTCGGGACAACGATGTAATTGAAGCGCGGAATAAATAAATAGCGGTGCCCTCAAGTTGTCAGGCTTTTCTCATTCATTACTTCTCAGGATCGCACGTTACTTGCCCTGAGCTTTCTCCATCTGATGCTGATCGGAAGGATCGATAATTTTCGGCTTGCCATCCTGCCAGACGACAGCATATTGTCCAAGTCGTTTTTTCTTTTCAAAGGCATTCTTCACCGCTTTCTGAAGAGCCGCTAATGCAAGCTGCCCCTCTTTCGATGGGCCTGTTTTCTGAGTAACAATCATTTGTAAGACTCCTGTAATAACAACTGATAATGTTCTTGATGCAAGACGTTACGGCTTGTGCCCTTTTGCTCGAAAACCAGAATGGGAGTACTCCCATCGTTCATAAAACAAAAACAGTGATCCACGCGATAACTGTATTGCTCAAATAGATTGCGCAAACTCCGGGGAAAACGGCGCTCGATATCCGAAATCGATATGTTATGCCCCCCGGTAGCTACACGTTCAGCTACGCGCATTTTCGAAAGTTCTACGGATGGCAACGCCAGATAGAGCAAAACAGTGTGCCAACCATCTGACCGCAGACGCTCAATGAGTTGCAAATAGGTACGACCGGAAAGGGTTGTCTCAAAAGCAAAATCTTCACATTGCTCAATACGTTCGGCTACTTCCTGTAAAAAAATCCGGCTCGCAGCTATCAGTTCCTTCTCTGGAACAAATGGAGACAAGCCCGCAGCAATCAGATCAGCATTAATGAAACGGTCACACTCAGCGACACCCGGCAGATACTCAAGAGCAAAGGTTGTTTTCCCTGCCCCATTTGGTCCGGCAATAATCCAGCAGGTTGGCATGGGCTGTTCTCAGTTTCCATACATTGATTATGTTCACATCGATATCCGCCAGGTAATCCTGAAGGATACTTTAAAATAACCGGTTCTAGCTGTTGAACCTCATCATGAGGTTGTAAATCAGTTGACGAGAATCACCAGATATCCGTCATCGAAAAGCCAGAGCAGCCGAAACTCATTGTTATTTTGTGCCGCATCGACTTAAGTGGTTCCCGGCTGACTGCCGGGACA
This sequence comes from Chlorobium sp., assembly GCA_028280025.1. Taxonomy (GTDB): domain Bacteria; phylum Bacteroidota; class Chlorobiia; order Chlorobiales; family Chlorobiaceae; genus Prosthecochloris. Next base: position 2,916 of record JANQMO010000078.1, read on the forward strand.
AAGCTTACATACATCCGATCATATTTGTCCTTTACTTGCCGTGGACAAAACCGTATAGCAAGAAAAGCAAAGGGTTTGGCTATGTCACTGGCCGAAGGCCGCAGTCGCTCGTCACTATCTTCAATCGACGTACTCGACAAACTTCTCGAAATCCTCTTTCGGCGGCAGCTTGATGCCTCCAGAAGTACCGACAGGCACGCTGCGATCGCAGAGATCGGGATTGATCGTGGAAAACCCATGGCATATCTTCTCTCGGGGCAAGCAGCCGCAACGAACGGACGACCTTGAACAGGCAGCCGTCGCAGGAAGGTTTCCGGCAACGGCCAAAAAAACAGTCAACAAGCAGCATAAACCTTATCCCTTCGCGTCATTGCAGCTTCTCCCTCACAGCTTCCTCGAACACCTTGATCGCATCGGGAATACCTGCCGGGTTCCTGCCGCCGGCCGTCGCAAGTCCCGGTTTTCCGCCGCCGCCGCCCTGGACCTTCGAGGCGGCTTTTTTGACCAGTTCACCGGCATTTATGCCGCATTCACTGATTGCTTCATCGCCTGCAAAGCCGACCAGTGTAACCTTTCCATTCTCTTCGCCCGCAAGCAGACCGACTCCGCGGCCTATTTTTTCCCGAAGAAACTGCCCCAGACTGCGCAGGGTATCAGCCCCGGCATCATCCTGTTTCATGACGAAGATCCTGCAGCCGTTCACCGTCTCAGCCTGGTCCATCCGGTTGAGAGCCTGGTCGAGCAACAGCGAAAGGCGCATGTCCTGCACCTCCTTTTCAAGCGCTTTCCTTTCCTCGAGAAGTTCCTGGACACGGCTGGCGAGGCTTTCTTCAGCACCTGTTTTCAGCAACTGACGAACCTGCTGCAGTTCCTGGTATTCGCCCCAGAGCAGTTCCTCGGCAGCTCTGCCTGTTATGGCCTCGATCCTTCGAATCCCGGACGCGATCGAAGATTCACTGACAATCTTGAAGAGCCCGATCTTGCCGACATTGCTGACGTGCGTCCCGCCGCACAGCTCTACCGACACCCCCGGCACTTCCACAACCCGGACACGATCCGCATATTTGTCGCCGAAGAACGCCAGCGCCCCTTTCTCGAGAGCTTCCTCGTAAGGAACGTCAACATGCTTGACCAGTTCGGCCGTCTCCCGAATACGCTCGTTCACTTCGGCTTCTACCGCTTCGAGTTCACGGGCGGTCACTTTCTCGAAGTGGCTGAAATCAAAACGCAGCCTTTCGGGACCGACCAGCGAACCTTTCTGCTGGACATGCTCTCCCAGCACTTTTCTCAAAGCCGCATGCAGAAGATGCGTCGCGGTATGGTTCCGTTCCGTTGCTTCCCTCGAATCCCGGTCGACACTGGCATTGACGGGAACAGGTCTCTTGAAATCAATGCCGGACGGGTCGATCTCTTCTCCGTTGCGACGATCGAGAACCCTGCCGATGACATGTATGATCACGTCGCCGTCCTTCTGCGTATCGACAACCTCGACCCGATGGCGTTCACCCTCGATAGAACCCTTGTCGCCTGTCTGTCCACCGCTTTCGGCATAGAAGGGCGTTCGGTCCAGCACAAGCTGCAGTTTGCCGCCGGCCTGTTTCACCCCGATAACGCGGGCGTCACATGCAAGCGTCTCATATCCAACAAAGTCCGACGGCGCCTGATCATCCAGCCACAACCACTCCCCCTCGTCACCGGCAATCTGCTGCTTTTCTCTCCGGTCTTTTCGTGCTCTTTCTTTCTGCTCCAGCATACACGCCTCGAAACCCTCCTCGTCAACCCTCAATCCCTCTTCGGAAGCCATGAGACGCGTCAGGTCAAGCGGAAAACCGTAGGTATCATACAGACGGAAGGCGTCTTCACCCTGAACAACCTTTGCGCCGGAAGCTTTGAGTGCAGTTGTGATTTCCCCGAATATTTCGATTCCCCGGTCAAGGGTGACGAGAAAACTCTCTTCTTCAGACCGGATGATTTTTTCTACCGTTTCCTGCTGCTTTCTCAATTCCGGAAAAACTTCGCCCATCGTCCCGGCGATGACGCCGGCAAGGCGATAGAGCATCGGCTGGTGCCAGTCGAGCTTTCTCGCGTAGCGTACCGCCCGGCGAAGAATTCTGCGCAGCACGTATCCGCGCCCCTCGTTGCTCGGCACGGCCCCGTCGGTTATCGCAAACGTGAGCGTTCTGGCATGATCGGCAATCACCCGCATGGCGATGTCCCGGTCATCATCGAGCGACGCCTTGTAGGTCACACCGGTTATGCCGGTAATCGCCTCGAACAGCGGCGAAAAAATGTCGCTGTCGTAATTGGAATGTTTACCCTGCAGTACTGCCGTGATCCGCTCGAAACCCATGCCGGTGTCGACATGCTTTTTTGGAAGGGGATCCAGGGAACCGTCCATTTTCCGGTCGTACTGGATAAAAACAAGGTTCCAGAGCTCTATGACCCTGTGATTCCCTGCATTGACCAGTTCCTTTCCGGATAGATCGGGGGTGAGATCGATGTGAATTTCAGAACAGGGGCCGCAGGGGCCGGTTTCCCCCATCTCCCAGAAATTGTCTTCCTCACCGAATTTCATGACATGGGACGGATCGATATCGGTTTCGGCCTTCCAGATGTCGAGGCTCTCCTGGTCATCCTTGTAGACGGTAGCGTAAAGACGCTCTTTGGGAAGTTTCCAGACACCGGTCAGGAGTTCCCATGCCCAGACGATCGCCTCTTTTTTGTAGTAGTCGCCAAACGACCAGTTGCCGAGCATCTCGAAGAAGGTATGGTGATAGGTATCCCTCCCTACATCCTCGAGATCGTTATGCTTGCCCGAGGCCCGGATGCATTTCTGGGTGTCGACAGCTCTCCTGTAGGGCCGGGAACCCTTGTCAAGAAACACATCCTTGAACTGGTTCATCCCTGCGTTGGTAAAAAGCAGTGTCGGGTCCTCCGCCGGGATAACCGGGGCGGAACGGACAACGGCATGATCCTTCTTTGCAAAAAAATCAAGAAACGACCGGCGAATTTCTCTGGACGACTTCATGAAACACCTGTTTTCTACAATTGTTTGCTGCACCCTGAAAAAGGGATTGCAGCCCTCTCAAGCGCCAAAAGCACTGCGTAATGTAACAAAATTGACGGGGATTTTTCTCCCCTCGAAGCAGAGCGCGCGTTTCATGCGAGGCGAAAGTGTGCCATGAATAATCGGGATCGATATTCATGGTTTTCATTTTTTTTGATAAACTATAAGTTATTTCCCATTATGAGGCCCAGACTATGAACGATATCGAGCACGCACTTGAATGGACGAGACAGCCGGTTCCGGATGTCTTCCATGAACTCAATCCTTCGCAGCAGAAAAAGATCGTCGCATATATCGAAAATCTGGTCAGTTCCAAAACAGACGGATTCGAGGAGCTGTACCATGCAATCGGCATGATCGTCAAATACATCCCCCATTTTGTGGTGATCCCGCTGATGGTCGATCATATCAAACCGCAGATAGCTGCCGGCGTCTGCAGGAAAATGAGCGTCGAACAGGCTGCCAGCTACGCAAACGACCTGCCTCTGGAATATTTCAGCGAGGTGTCACGACACCTCGATAACCAGTTGATGTCCGACATTCTCTCGAAAATGAAAAAGCATCGGGCAGAAAAGTTCATCCACTACGAACTGCAGCACCATCTTTTACACATGCTCGACATTGCAGGCCATCTCAACGACCACATGCTGAACGTAACGGCAAGGCTCGTCACTCTGCCGGAGCACGATGACGATCTCGTCAATCACCCCCACAAAGAGATTATCGAGAGGTTGAGAGGAATGCAGTAAGGACCGAACGTTTTAGGGGCACCTCTGCCGATCTTCTGCCTGAATACGGTTTACCTTTCCGCCCATTCCTCGCTGCACAAAGGAACCGCCCTCCATATCGTATATTAGAAAAGCTGACCCTGGCTTTATCGTATCAGATTCGACGTCCCCACTCAATCACTTAACGAGATTTCCACAATGGCGCAGGATAATAGAAAACGGCAAATACTTTATTCTGAACTGGAAAAAACAAGAAAAGCATCGGAAAAAAAGCTCAAAAAACAACTGGAGTTCGAGCACCTTATCGCCAATATTTCATGCAAACTCATCAACCTCGCCATCGAGCAGATCGATTCTGTTATTGACGATATTCTCATGATCATCGGCAAGTACATACAAGCCGATCGGAGCTATATCTTTCAGTTTTATGACAACAACGAGCTGATGGATAACACCCATGAATGGTGCGCGGAAGGAATCAAACCGGAAATAAAAACCCTTAAGGAACTACCAACCAGCCTCTTTCCATGGTGGATGAAAAAAGTCAGAAAAAACGAAACCATTCACATCCCCGACGTATTAAAGCTGCCGCCTGAAGCCGCGGCGGAAAAGGAAATCCTTGAACGCCAGAAAATCAAATCCCTTATCGCCATTCCCTTGACCTCGGATACCCGGCTGTTCGGCTACATAGGTTTCGATGCCGTGAGACTGCATCGCCACTGGCACCCGGAAACCATCACGGTTTTGCGGCTTGCCGGAGGAATTATCGCCAATACCCTCATGCGGAAACAGGCAGAAGAGCTTCTTGAAGAAGAACTCAATCTTGCCCTAAAACTCAGCGCCTCACAGTCTCTCGATGAAACACTCAGACTTTGCCTGGACACGGCTGTTTCAATTTCAGAGATGGACTGCGGAGGGATATATCTTGTAGAACCATCGGATAAAAGCCTTTCGCTCTCTGTCCATAAAGGCTTGTCTGAAAACTTTATAAACCATTCCAGATCATATGCTCCCGGCGATTATCACCAGCAGCTCGTTATGAACGGGGAACCGTTATACACCCGTTTCAGCGACATTAGCACGTTAAACATTGAACATGTCAAAAAGGAAGGACTCAATGCTGTAGCCATTCTGCCGGTACACTACCAGAACGATGTGGTCGCTTGCCTCAATGTCGCCTCTCACCGGCTGGAACACGTCCCGGAATTCGCTAAAAAAGCCCTGGAGACTATTGCCTCCCATATCGGCGCAGCAATTACGCAAGCCCGTCATGAAGAGGAAACCGCTGAAACCAAAAGAAATCTCGAAACTCTTTTCAACAACATTGATGACTACCTCTTTATTGTCGACACAGAAGGGAGGGTTGTTCATACCAACGAAACTGTCCGGCAAAATCTCAACTACTCTATAGACGAAATATCAAAAAAGCATGTACTTGATTTTCACCCGAGCGAAGAGCATGAAACAGCTGCCAGAAATTTTGCTGATCTGGTGAAAGGGACCAAAGATATTTGCCTGCTGCCTCTCCAAACAAAGGAAGGCATTCTCATCCCCGTTGAAACGAAAGTTACCCGGGGTATATGGAACAACAAACCTGTCCTGTTTGGTATCAGCCGGAACGTTACTGACCGCCTGAAAACAGAACAGGCATTACGGGAAAGCGAAAAACGGTTTCGCGAACTTACAGAACACTTGCCGCAACCAGTTTTTGAATGCGATCTTGAAACCAAAATCACTTATGCAAACAAAACCGCCCTTGAATTGTTCGACTATACTCCAGCAGACCTGGAAAAAAAGGTTACCATATTCGACCTTTGTACTCCTGAAAACCACCAGCTTTTACGCAATAGCAGAAAAAAATTGCTTGTAAGCAGCCGTCTTGAAATCCTGGAGTTTATAGCACTCACTCGAAAAGGAAAAACCTTTCCAGCCATTCTTTACTCAACACCTATCATCGCAGCTGAGAGCATTACCGGTTTCAGAAGTGTAGTTCTCGACCTTACCAGCCACAAAGAGACAGAAGATGCAATCCGGGAAAGTGTGCTGAAAAAACGTCTTTTACAGAAATACCAGAACCTTTTACACAATATCCCCGGCATCATATATACCACTGGTCCAAAAGGACAGATTGACTTTCTTCTTTCTCCGAAAGTAGAGTCAATTACCGGATACAGCGCAAAGGAAATCCAGACACTCCCCAAAAGCTGGCTGTCTGTTATCCATCCTGACGACCAGAAAGAGTACCTGAATGCAAGCATAACTGCTCACCACAATCTTGAACCGGTTATCCTGAGCTATAGAATTCAAACCAAAAGCGGTTGTGAAAAATGGATCGAGGACAGAAGAGCCCCTTTTGTCTGCAATGAAGGGCGTTGTACTGGTGCCGATGGCATTATGTTTGACATAACCAAACAAACTATCGCTGAATCGGAAAAACGCAAGATCGAGCTTCAACTTCACCAAACGCAACGGCTTGAAACCATCGGAACACTCGCCGGCGGGATTGCCCACGATTTCAACAATATCCTGACTCCCATCATGGGCTATGCAGAGATGTTAAAACAAATGATGCCTTCCGGGGGATCGACAGCAGATTACATCAATGAAATCTGGAAGGCCTCGGAAAGAGCAAAAAATCTGGTTGAGCGGATCCTTGCATTCAGCCGAATGGAGGATTCTCACCAAGCCCCGCTTAACCTCGCAACAATAATCACAGAAGCCCTGAAGCTGGTCAGACCATCCATACCATCGACAATCGCCATTTCAACCGATATCGATAAAAACCCAGGCAACGTCCTGGCCGATGCATCTCAAATGCATCAAGTAATTGTTAATCTCTGTACCAACGCGTATCATGCAATGGAAGAAACAGGCGGGAAACTAAACATCCGGCTGCGCTCGCTGAGTCCTGACCCCGCGCTACTCAAATCACTTCCCGCCTTGCAGGACCGGCCATACCTGCTGTTGACCATCAGCGATACCGGTTCAGGCATGGACAATAAAACTATGGAAAGGATTTTTGAACCTTTTTTCACAACAAAACCCGTCAACAGGGGAACCGGTCTCGGGCTCTCTGTAGTGCATGGAATCATTACTCAACACAAAGGAGTTGTCACTGTTTCAAGTGAACCAGGCAGAGGTTCTACCTTCTCCATCTATCTGCCGCTTATCCATAAAAAAGCACCAATAGTACATGCCAATACGTCGTGCTCGATAGAAACCAAAGGAAGCAGTTCCATCCTCTTTGTGGACGATGAACCGTCGACGGTAAAAATGATGCGAAGCTGTTTGGAAAAAAGCGGTTATACCGTAACTGCCACCACATCTGCTTTAGCGGCACTTGATATGATACGTCGCCGGCCTGATTCCTTTGATCTGCTTATCACCGATTTAACCATGCCGGAAATGACCGGGATCGCTTTGGTAAACAAAGCACATCATATCAGCCCCGGCCTACCGGTTATTCTTATGACCGGCCATGGAAACAATCAAAAAAGTTTGCAGACAAAGAAGCATCACGGAATTAGGACATTCCTTCAAAAACCTGTCAGTTTCTCTATATTGCACAGAACAATTCAGGAAATCATAGAGCGAAAATCATTGAACAACAGTACAACTCGCTAACAATATGAAAATCCTTGTCATTGATGACGATAGTGCCGTCCTCAAATACATTAGCGAAATACTGAAACACGATGGGTTTAACGTCTTCGCTACAGACAATGGCCGCAAGGCCTTTGAGCAGCTTGCTCAAAGTCGTGATGTAACTGTTGTTATCACTGACCTCATCATGCCTGAACAGGAAGGCATTGAAATCATCAAAAAAATCAAGTCTGAATATCCTTACATTAAAATTGTCGCCATTTCCGGCGGCGGGAGAGTAAGCTCCGAAAGCTATCTCCAGCTTGCCATTTCCTTTGGAGTAGACGCCACCCTGAAAAAACCTTTTGGACGTAAAGACTTACTCAATACCCTCCAAAATCTTTAGTTGCTTTTCATGTTCTGCACCGACGAACCAACCATTTTCCCCTGTTCCTCAGTTCAAAACCAGATATGAGATGAATCCCTGCAATGTAACCCTAAATTGAGCGGCTGCCGAACATTCCGGCATTTCGAAACCCAGGTTCCCTGTAATGAAGTAGATTCGGTATGACCTGCATCCCCGACAGGCCGGGGTTTCAGCAAATGCGGCTTTTTACCAATGTTCTTTTTCACCCGGCTGATGTGGAAAAATCACATGACGAGTGCACTGAGAAAGACAGTTTTCAATAAATTTACATGATCGAGCATCCCGACAAGCCGGAACGCTCAGTTTAGATAGAATTGAGGATGCTCTCTTCGCTGGCTTTCAGCTTATTTTTTTGGTCAGACAGCCCCGGAGGGATACCCGGCATCATTTTAATCCCCTGTTATACATGAAAATTTTGATCATCGACGACGATCAGGCTGCCTTGAAATTTATCCGGGAAATCTTGAAACATGATGGATTTTCTGTTATCACGGCAAGTAATGGCTGTAAAGCTTTCGAATTGCTCTCACAGAACCAGGATGTTGCAGTAGTAATTACAGACATCATCATGCCGGAGCAGGAAGGCATTGAAATCATCAAAAAAATCAAGTCTGAACACCCTCACATTAAAATTATCGCCATCTCCGGTGGGGGGAAAAGGAGTCCTGAAAGTTATCTGCAGCTGGCCTATGCCGCTGGAGCTGACGCCACTTTGCAGAAGCCGTTCGGACATAGAGAATTGCTCAATACGATCCGATATCTTTAATGACCGTAAAAGCCATGCCACGTCACATCAATTGACCCAGCGGCCCCAGATTCAGATTTAAATCCTCTTGCTTCAAGCCAAAATAGTCCCTGAGTTCGACCATTTTTTTTTCGAGAAGAAACAGAGATTCACCAAGTCTTTCAACTTCTTCATCGGTCAGAGAGCCACCGTCCATTCTCCTCATAGCCTGCTTTTCCATAAGTTTTCGAATAAGCTCAACAAGAGTAAGTACCAGTTTGACCAACCCTTGCTCAACATCTTCAGGGTTTACGTCAATATGCTTTGGTACAGTGTGGCTCACATTCGATAACTCCTCAACAAAAACATCAATGACATCTGAACCAACCAGCACTTTATTGCTGCTTTCCATAGCCGGGTTTTTATGATTTTTCAGCGACAAAAATTATACGGCGGCCATGGCCCTGTCAACAGAAATTTCAGCTCCGGATACATTCCCTGTAACGCCTCAACTTTCGAGCAAAAAAAACTTTCAGCCTTTTTTTCCACCAGGTAGTTGCCGCTGAAAACCACGTGCCCACTTATTTCCGCATTCTTCACGCCCATACTGCTAAGTTTTTGCAATTCTTCATGAATGACATCGACAGTCTTCTGATTTACCCGTTTTCGTTCTTCATCTTCCCGATATTCATAAAATTTTTGCAGCAAATATTCCTTTCCGTCTTTGCATTGTTTTTTATTGTTCGCGTTGCGTACCTGAACACTTTTTTCCGACAGTATTTTAAGACCGAACTCCTGCTTACCCCTTAATTCTTCCAGTTTCTTTTTATAAAAAACATAATGCTCCTGTAATACCTGTAATACTGCTCTCTCATCCTGTAAAAATGTCCCGAACCTGCAAGGAAGTAGCGTAAACGTTTCATTGAGAACATCGAGAGCAGCCCCATATTCAACAGCTGCTTGTTGATCAAATGCCAACCGCTCTTTGCAGGCAGTTTCAACAACAGCAGCGATGTCCTTGTAAGCAACAGGATATAATGGCGGCATATTCAACCTCTTGGCAGAATAGTCTACAATTGCATACATGCAAGTCAGCATCCGTTCGTCAGGCATCTTCCCGCTCTCCGATCACGCCTGCAACCTTTTCTTTGTGCTGCTCCATTGTTTCAACCGAACAAAGAAGGAGTTTCACCCCCAGGTAAAGCAAATCGATATCGGCAACAGAAATGGTGACATCCCCCGCGATAACGACACCTTTGTTGAGCACCCTATCCAACAGCTCAAGAACCGTCACGTTTTGTGAAGCGTCAGTCTCATTCATGGCTGCAAACCTGTTCCTGTTAATGGGCACCTCTATTAATTGTCGAGAGCGACCTGAAGACAAGGCGGACGGAACGCAGAAACCCCTTCTATCCGCCCAACGAAGTATTCGGGGCGCGCAACAAATTAATAGAGGTGCCCTAATTTTTCACAATATCAGCAAAATTATAGGGGGGCCACGGTCCGGTGCATTCCAGGTTAATCATCGCCGCTTTCAATGCTTCCCGTTTTTTTTCAATTTCGCGCAAAAAAGGTGCCGTTTCGTCTCTGTCAACCAGAAAAGCCGCCTTCCAACCTATCTCATTTCCCTCAGTCATTAAGCCGCTTAGTACAGTGCTTTTATATGAAAAAGGAACTAGATCACGAAAGCATCCTTTGGCTTGTTCATCAAAAAAAGAATGAACAGAGCTTTTTAATACATCCTCAATTTTCTTATTTAGCAAAAAAGCTTTACCGAGTGAGCTTTTTACAATTTCTTTTTTAATATTTTTTATCTCACTGCTTGAAGCCTCTACATAATCACTGACTTCACCATAGTTTCCCCAAACCTTTAATCCCAACTCAATTTTACCGGTCAACTGGTGTAAACGTTCTTTCATCGGCACCTCATATCGTGTCAGCATATCTCTCACATTTTCCTCTGAAAAAAAAACTGTAGCGAACTTAAAAGGAAGAAGAGTCACATGTCCTGCAAGAGCATTTACAATCTTGTGGTGCTCTCGTACTTTAGCTTCAAGCCAAACAACATTTTGTATATTCTCCGGGAGATTTTTTTCAGAAAAATCCTCACCCGGGGTCTTTCGGGCCACCGTGATTAACCCACAGCCTGCAATGGAGTATATATGCTCATCAATCTCCTTAAGCTCCGCAAGACACGTCTTTTCATGGGTTACACCGTATGTATAGATGCAGGTGCTCATCTTGACATGTTCTACCTAAATTGAGCGATTGTTGAAGGTTTTATTCAAGTGTACTCACTTTCTCAAAAGCCGTGATCTCCAGATCATCGGCCAGCTTCACTTCATAAAGATTTTTATCTTTCACACGGGTTTGTAATCCAAGCTCCTTAATAAAAGCACTGTCTTCATAAACCTCGGCTATAGTCTCCCAGCCATCTTCAGTCTTGAGCGTTTTAACGACTTTAATAGATTTCACCATTAATGCATCTCCCAAAAAAGATATAACTTTTTGCCGCACTCCAATAATAGCTGAAGGTTTCTGTGAAGACACTTGTTCTTGTGTGGAAGATTTGTCGGTGATATTTTTTTTCGTTCTGCTCATAACTTTATTCCGTTTCCTTTTTCAAATACTCAAGCAGCTCCCTTTCTTTTTGATTGTATTCTTCTTCAGTTATTTCATCAAGCTCATAACGCAATTGCAGTTCCATAAGTTTTTCTTTTATCTTTTCTTTGTCGGATAACTCTTTTTCAGACATATCCTCAATCTTTTTAGCGATCCAGATTATACCATTAATCGGAGCAAGCAATATGTCATCGACAAGTAACATGATTTTTCGAAAAACTATAATAACAAATTAACAAAACTATAAGGAGGGATACCTCCAACATACTTAAAAATAATTTTATCACCATATTGTTCACCTAATTCATTAACACAATCATCAAACTGACTCTCTCTTTCTTTATCCACAAAGAAAGAAGCATTCACAATCATTCTATCACCAAAGCGTTTACTCTCTTTCATCTCTAATGCTACAGGTTCGAGTGCTTCAAGAATTATTTTCCGATATTTTTTTTTCTCATCCTCCAGTGCATTCTCAACCATTTGTCCTATCGCAAGACGATCATAATATGTTTTTTCATATGGCAAACCCTGAATTTTCTCTTTCAATGCGCGAATATCACTGTTCGTCAGCAGTATTTCCTCAAAAACAACATCTTTTTTAGCAATGGCCTTAACTCCAAGCTCCACCTTTCCCTCTACTCTCTCAAGCTCCTCGACAAACCTGTCATACTTACCCTTTAACAACTGTCTTACATCGGACTCTTCATGCATGACAGTAGCGAACCGCAACGGGAGTACAGCATAATCCTTCATAACGGTTTCTATAACCAATTCATGAGCCATCATGTTTTCCCGTGACGTATCATATGTTTTCAACGGCGCCTGACTGACAACAGCATGCATATCATCATAAACCACTGTCCTTACTTCATCACCTCTGCCCCCGATACCGATATCACCAAATGATGTCGATTTTGGCGACCTGATAATACAGTATACATATAAACCATCTTCTTGATTCATAACATTCAAACAAATGATTACAGGTTTATCTTATATTATACTTCCCAATTTTTCGGATAAATAGTTATATCAACAAAATTGTAAGGAGGAAATTGTCCCGCATAAATAAAATTCACTGTGCCGCTATATTCATCATTTAAATCATCAATGATATTATCAAATTCCTTTTCACGTCCGGAATCAACAAGAAAAGCTGCATTTAAAAACATTTTTTCACCTGAGGTCTTATTTACCTTATAGGCAACAGCTGTTTTTTTCAATGCATTTAAAATCGCATCACCTGCATCTTCGCTTCTCCTCATTAATTCCTGCTCTACTATCTTGCCCAACTCCACCATTTTTCCGGTATCCGATTCACAATTATTCTGCTGTATTTTTTCCTTCAGCATCTTGATTTCCTGATGTTCTTTGCCAATTTTAAGGAAAACATCATCCATGCTTTTCCATTCGCATTTTATATTTAATTCAATTTTATTTTCAAAACAGTTTAACAAATCCATAAACTCCCGATATCTCCTATCAAGAAGATCTCTTATTTCATCAGCATTTCGCGCAACTGTTCCAAATTTCACCGGCAAAACACTATTATACTCCTGCATTATTTTTTCAATAACTTTTTCATGTGCGAGAACTGTTCCCGGCTTAAGCACAAACCTCGCAACCGGATGATTACTCACAACCATACTCAGGTTCTCATAACTTATAGTCATCACCTCGTCCCCTCTCTCCCCAATTCCTATCGGCCCGAAGTTTCTTTCCTGCGATGAAGCAACAATGCAATAGATGTACTTTCCTTCTTCCGACATACTACTTATTGACAACCGGTTACGTTGAACATGCATATTATTGAGGACGTCAATTTATAGAGGCGCCCTTTTGAGTAAATCAATAGCCGCGTTAAAATGTCTTGTGGTTAAGAGCAGCGGCCTTCCATGCTCTTTACCATGCAACAGCTCCAGATGTGCTTGTGATGTAAGCAGCTTGATATGCTCCCTTATAGCCAACATTGAAGCTCTTTTACAGATAAATGCTATATCCGCCCCTGTTATACCTTCTGTTTTTTCGGCGAGCATCGCTATATCCACATCTGTTGCAAGCGGCTTCTGCCTTGTATGTATGGCAAAAATAATTTCCCTTGCTTTCCGGTCCGGCCCGGGTATTTCAAGGACAAGATCAAACCGCCCGCTTCTGAGCAGCGCCGGCTCTATAAGATCCAGACGATTTGTTGCCGCAAGCACCAAAACGCCTTGCAACTCTTCAATGCCGTCCATTTCGGTTAGTAACTGGCTGATAACCCGTTCAGTTACCCGTGCTCCTGACGCTTCCTGGCCCCGCTTCGGCACAAAGCTGTCAATTTCATCAAGAAAGAGAATCGCCGGAGCTGCCTGCCTTGCTTTTTTAAAAACCTCTCTTACACTGCGCTCAGACTCACCAATGTACTGATTGATCAGCTCAGGGCCTTTTACAGCAATAAAGTTTACCTCGCTTTCAGTAGCCAGTGCTTTTGCAATCAGGGTCTTGCCCGTGCCAGGCGGGCCATACAGCAGGATACCTTTCGGCGGCCGGGTCTTTGTTGCTCGAAAAACCTCTGTAAATTTCAGCGGCCACACAACTGCCTCCTGCAATTCCTGCTTCACCATATCCAGCCCGCCGACATCTTGCCAACCAACATTCGGGACTTCAACAAACACCTCCCGGATCGCCGAAGGATCGACCTCTTTCATGGCGGACAAAAAATCATCCATGGTAATACTGAGGCTCATCAACAGATCATAAGGGATACCGGCAAGATTAAAATCTATATCAGGCAAAATTCTGCGCAGCGCAACCATAGCGGCTTCCCGTGCAAACGCGTCAAGATCGGCCCCAACAAAGCCGTGTGTTACTTCAGCCAACCTTTTAAGGTCGACATCTTCAGTTAACGGCATGCCTCTTGTGTGAATCTGCAAAATTTCATAACGGGCATTTTTATCAGGGATCGGTATCGAAATTTCCCGATCGAACCTCCCCGGCCGTCTCAGCGCAGGATCAAGAGTGTTGGGCAAATTCGTTGCGCCAATAACAATGACCTGCCCTCTTGATTTCAACCCATCAAGCAATGCAAGCAATTGCGCCACAACACGGCGCTCAACCTGCTTTTCCCCGCCCATGTCTTCCCGTTTGGGGGCAATAGCATCAATTTCATCAATAAAGATGATCGCCGGAGCATGAGCCTCTGCTTCCTCAAAAACTTTCCTTAACCGCGCTTCACTTTCGCCATAAAATTTCCCTATGACCTCCGGACCTGAAATGTGAGTAAAGTATGCATCGGTTTCATTTGCCACGGCACGAGCTGTCAGTGTTTTTCCCGTCCCGGGAGGACCGTGTAAGAGCACCCCTTTGGGGGGGTCAATTCCCAAACGCTCAAAAATCTGAGGGAAACGCAGCGGCAGCTCGATCATTTCACGAATTCGCTGTACCTGCGAGCCAAGCCCTCCTATGTCTTCATAAGCTATCTTTGCCGCTCTTTTTTCTCCCTGCTCATTTGTTTTTACCCGTATTGCCGCTTCGGTGGTTATGAACGTGACTCCTTCAGGCACAGTCTCAAGCACCTTGAATTCCGCTGCTCTCGCACCAAACAGATTAGTCCTGATCCTGTCTCCTGCTGTTACAGGCAAGCCATCAATCAGAGAACCCAGGTAACGGCTGTCGTCATCTTTCTGTGAAAGGCTGACGCCAGTGAGCGGCAACAGCACAATCTTGCTTGCCGACCGGACGTCCACGCTCTCAAGCCGGACCTTATCATTCAGTCCTACCTGGGCGTTATCCCTTGTAATACCGTCAATTTGCACAATCGTTTTACCCCGGTCCTCAGGGTAGGAGGGCATAATCCGGGCAGGGGTTTTTCTCTTGCCGCGGATAACAACAACCTGACCTGCAGAAAACCCAAAGCGGCGCATTTCTTCCGGGTCGAGCCGGCAAATAGCCCGGCCAACATCCTTTGGAAGTGCTTCCTTAACCTGATAGCCCACTGCAGCAGCGTCTTTCATGAACTGAAAAGATGATCCATTACAACTTGCAAACCCTTGATCCCTTTGACTTCTGTTGGCTGCAGTGGAACCATGGTCAGCCCAAGATGGCTGAATTCTTTATGTAAAACCGAAAGATAGGTGCTCTGACTGCGCTTTCTTTGCCGGCAAAAATCACAGCCTTCGGACTCCATCACATTGTTAACCACCAACTGTTTCACAGCAACGTTGAGCTTTTTAAGCTGCATTAAAAACCTTTTTGTTTCCTCAATAGCCATCGCTTCAGGAATAGTGACAGCAATGAATTCAGATTGCGTTTTGTCCTGCAGCAGTTTTTGCACTCTCGTGACGGTCTTTTTCATCACAAAAAGAAAGTCATCCGCCTCGTCCGGCCGGTATTCTCCGGCAAACCGAGTCACCATATAGCGGTACTTCCACCGCAGCCTGGCCATAACTTTTATCCAGTCGTCAAAAAGCCGGGGGGATGTTATCAACCGCAAAGCATGCCCGGTTGGCGCCGTATCGACAACGTATTTATCAAACTTTGCTTCATCAATGATCTCTACAATAGTCTTAAACCCCATAACCTCGTCAACCCCTGGAATAGGCATACTCATGAAGGATTCGATATCCTCCTCATCCAGACTTGTTGATGTATCAAACAACTTCCTGATTTCCGGCTCATGCTCGAGCCGGAACTTTGCAAACGCCTTGTCTGCATCGATCTCGAGAACGCTTAACCGCTTTACTTCCTGAACTTCGGTAATGCGGCCGCCGATCGAGCGCTCAAAACTATCTGAAAGGGAATGAGCGGGGTCTGTCGAAATTAAAAGCGTCTTATACTGCTGTCGGGCAAGATACAGCGCTACAGCTGACGCAGAAGTTGTCTTACCTACCCCCCCTTTTCCGCCAAAAAGCACTATTTTCAATGCAGGGTCGAGCAGATTTCTTAGCGGCACGTCAGCCCTTCTTCATGGTTACTTCCAGCACACCGTTTTTATATGTCCACGCTACGGTTTCAGCCTCTACCTGTGCGGGAAGCAAAAGCTCCTTTCGATACTTCCTGGACTGACTTTGTGCCACAACCTCCAGCATATCTCCCTCGATATCAACCGTTATGTCTTCTTTCGCAACTCCGGGCATTTCAAGCATGACCACGATAGTACCCTCCTCATCAAAAATATCCGATAACGGCTCACGCTCTTCTTCCACTTTCGGGCCTTCCGGCGTTTTCCTGATGTTGCCAAAAGACTCAACAACGGGTTGCTCGCTGCCGATTCCTGTTTTGACAGTAACACCAAAAATCCCTTTCATCCCCTTTCTCAAATGACTTAAATCGATCTCACCCTCTTTTCTATACTCTCCGCCGGACTCCTTGAGTTTGGCAGCAGCATCAACCAGTTTTTCAAGGTTGTCAAATAATCCGCCAAGTTTCAGGCTGCCAAATCCAAAATCAATGTCAAAGTCTTCTTTTTTTTGCTTTTTTTCACTCATGATTCTACCCCCTCGTGTCCCAATAGTCACTATTCATTATTCATTTTCCCCCAAGGCCTCCCGACTACGAGTACGACTACCGCTTCGCCCCCTTTAACCCGCGTCTCTTGCCGCCTCCAGCTTCACAATCCTCTCCTTCAATGCATTGTTTTCCTGCTGGAGTTCCTTAAACTTGCTTTTCAAGGAAAGATTCCCATCCTCTTCCCACCAGTTAATTCCTATCTCCTTGGCCTTGTCAACAGAGGCCACAATCAGACGTATTTTTAACGTTATAAGATCGATATCTGCGATCTGCACTTTTATATCACCAGCAATAACAACACCCTTATCCAGAACCCTTTCTAAAATGTCGGCAAGTGTTGAAGCCTGCGTTGCATGGGTTATTTGACTCATGGAGATACATCTTATAATTAATACTGCAGATTTTTCACCTGCCACGCCTTACCTTCTTCCTTATCGTGCAACATCTGCTGGTTTTGCTTTTGTGCAGGCTCCTTTTCGCAGATACTCCTCAACTCACTTACCCGGTCGCCGATAGTTTTCAATCTATCATCGATTGACTCCAGCCTCGATAAAACCTGGTGCTTTTCTTTCTCAAGGCGATCCCTTTCCTGCACCAAAATATAGATATCAAGATGAGCCTGAACTCTATCACTACTCGATGCACGACGCTTCAGCCCGCCTACGGTTTTGAGCGTTTTCATTCCCCGAACTGCACTAAACTGCTTCATGACACATTTCCTCTTTTTCTTCACGCACTACTGTTGAGGTCAGCCCCTCATTGATTAAATCCACAACAATTTTCCTTACGCGTTTTTGATTGGTTTTAGAGCCGACCCTGCTTGTTGCCGATGAAAGAATATCCTGACACATCTCCCCGAACACTTCCTTGTCACGTTCCGGTTTAAGGCCAAGCTGCTTTAACGTTCTTGTGATCATAATGCTGGCCCTTACTGTAGGCTCAAACTCGCTTTTTTCGGACTCTCTCAATCCCCGTACAATGTTAACCACTTTTTCCGTATCCTTACGGGAAAGACCTGACTTTGCCCGTGCGATCCTCACCTCTGTTTCATAGTCGAAATGATCGACATCCATCGTTATCATTCTATCTCTTAACGCGTCCTGGGTTCGATTCACACCGGCATACTCCTCCGGGTTCGAGGTAAAAATGGCTGTGAAATCAGGATGAACTTTCAGGTACGGATCTTCCCCTCTCCCGGCAGGCATATCCATTATCTTTTCCTGCAGAATTGACAGTAAAACATTATTTGCCTCCGGGCGGGAACGTGAAAACTCATCGTAGACCAGGGTAAACCCATGCTTGCAGGCAATGGTCAGTCTATTATCCATCCACCGCTTGACCATGTTTTCTTCATATTTATGAACGGTGTGAATAAAATTATCCACAACCTTTTGAAAATGATGCCCATGTTCACCACCTATGAGATCAGATGTAGTAAACTCAGCATCACCATGGATCAAGATCACCGGCCGCCCTATTTTATGAGCAAGATGAAGCGCCAAGGTCGTTTTACCGGTACCTGAAGGGCCTCGAAAATGTACTGGAAAGCCTGCTCCGATATACGCATGAGCTCTTTGCACCATTCTTTTCACATAATCGGTCTCCACAAAATCCGGCTGCGCTGTCGGCTCAAGTACAACAGATAATTCATCAATTTTCGGCATGCAATTTTCACATTAGTTAAATGATGTAACTGGGAACGCCCCGTTTACAGCGGGAAATAGAGGTTTTCTTCTTTTCTCAACCGGTTGCTTTCGTATAGCTTCTTGGCAATAACCCCCAATCGCATTCGGGTTGCGCCCAATGGTGTCTCCATCTCCCCGATACGAACACCTTCGGGATGATTACCAATGTATTCCAGCACCTGTCCCTCGAGATCCCCAGAAGCCGCACTCGTTTTCTCTTCAACAGTTTGAACCAAACGTTCAGCCTCGATAACGCCCGCATCTTCCTGCTCAGCAGCCACCGGGGCGTTTACAGACTCAACCTTTCTTTTCTTTTCTTTCGCTGCCCTGGAAACAACCTTTCCGCCGTCTTCCCCCTGAACGCTTCTCAAAGCTTCTGAGCCCTGACGCAACTCTACCATCAAATGATCAAGCTGCTCTCTTACTTTTTTCGCATTCTCCTGATGCTCCTGACGCCCCTCCCTCATTATTCTCTGAACGTCCCGCCTGAAGTCCTGAGCAGAATCCTGAAGGCTTTTCATCATTAATGCCAAACTTTTATCCCGGGCTTTCTTCATATCCTGACGCTCAGCAGAGAACGTTTGCAGCAGCTTCTCAACCGAATCACTCAACGTACCATGAAATTCGCGAAGCATCTTTGCCTGCCCGGCACTCATATCCTGACGTTCGGCAGAGAACGTTTGCAGCAGCTTCTCAACCGAACCATTCAACGTATCATGAAACTCGTGAAGCATCTTTGCCTGCCCGGCGCTTTTTTCCCGGCGGTCAGCCCCAAGAACCTTCATCAGATTTTTAACCGAACTCTTTAAATCCTTATTGGCCATATGTAACCTGCCAAGCATATCTTCACGATCCTTTTGCAATTCCCCACTCATTTTTTCTCTTTGTTTTTCAAATGCGCCAAGCTTGTCACGCACTTCATGTCTAAGATCTTCAAGCTCCCTAAGACGGTTTTCAGCATCTTTTTTGCGCTCCTCGTACGCAGAAGAGATGCTTTCCGCGAGTTTGGCCATGTCTGAAGAAATCCCCATGATATTTTACTTTTATAGTTTACTTGTTGAATTATTGAAATATCTACACTCCAAAACCGCTATACCCTTAAATTTCAAACTTTTAACCAGACGCCCGACCGCCGCCCAAACGTTGTTCCTTAAATCCTTTTAACATATCAGCAACCTCTTTCTCACGTTCACCTTGCTCTCTCTTTCTTTTTACACGGGAATTTTCAAACTCAGCAAGCAAACCCTTCAAATCACGAACTCTTAATTCTTTTCCCTTTTCCAACAGTCTCCCCAAAGCCTCTGCCATCTCCTGCTGTGATCGGCTGTATTCATGTAATTTTCCCTCAACATATCTTTTCCTCTGCTCTCTCTCTTGAAACAGATTATCAGCAAATGCTCTGAACTGCCCGATAAACTCCTGATTCCCCCCCTCAAGGTCAGCACGGAACAATTGCAATTTTTCCCGCAATACCGAGGCCATCTCTCTTTGGCCATCGAAATAAGACCGAAGCATATCTCGAACTTCTGACGCTCTTTTTTCCTGAGCATCGAGAATTCGGCGCATCATACAATCAAAATCTTTTTTTCGGAGAGAGTCATTGTTAGCCAACAACTCTTTTAACGTCACAAAAATCTGCTCGCTCTCTTTTCGGGTACTAAAGATTTGCTCTTCTAACTCAACAAACCGATACGGTGTGGAAACAATCTGCTCAACGGTTCCTACGCTTTCCTCATAAACCGACAAAACCTCATCAACAATCTCTCCGACTTCTTCCTGAAACCCCCTGATATCCATCACTCAAAATTATTATGTAGCCTTAACTGTCAGGACAACCCTCCCGGAAACAACCAACAATCGAGATTTTACTGGAAACGTATACTTGCTTTTTGACCGCAACAAGGATACGCTTGCAACAAAATCTCATCCCAAGCCTGAGCTTTTCAGAACATCAAGCTGCGCGAGCAGTAAGACCGATTGCTTCAGCATACTTCAGATAGGTCTCAACAGAAGCGACAACAACTCTTGCTTCTACTGCCAGCAACTCGATACCAACCAGCGATACCCTGGCCCAAGCATCGATAACGACACCTTTGTCGAGAATGCGGTCAACCACTTCAACGAGACTCGATGACCCGATGGTTTTTTCAACTGCCATAATTATATCTCCTTTGAGGTTATTATTGTTCTTGAAAACGCCCTTGGACACAGCAGCCAAGAGCACATTCTGCATAAAACCCGCGTCTCCGCAACACCCTTACATCCGTTTTGCCATGCATGGCAAGGATTAAAGCAGCCGGCAACGCAAACCGCATAGAGCCAATACCATAATTTTCCCAGCTGCATCTATCCATAAAAAACCCTCTGCAATAAAATGAACATCTCACCATGAATGCGCATTCCTTATGCAAAATTAAGGTGTTTAAGACAGGCCTAAGGAAAGGGTTTCGATAATGTCTTAAAATGTTATATGCTTATATAAAAAAAAGCTGATTTTTTCATGGGGACAGGGTAATGCAATTATACAGAACAAATCATCGTTTAACCACTCATATTTCATTTGCCGGTCAGATCGCCCAGATAGCACAAACCTTTATAAACACAGAATTTTCCTGCCTCATCCCCTATCTTATTTTTTCTTTTACCGCGCACTATTAATCAGCAAAAAATACTTACAACAAGCAAAGCCTATGTTTTTCTGATATATGATACATATACGCCTGTAACAAAGAACAGCAAAAAACCTTCTCTCATTATCATAAAACCTTCCAAAAGTGCAAAACATACAATAACTTATTACATCATAATGTTCGCAAGAATATCGCAAACTGTTCGTGAAAGCCTTTTTGTACGCTCTCTCGTGGCGAAAAGACAGTGTCCAATTATTTTCAGAAACGCATTTCACTTACAGAATATGACTCAAAAGACTATCATAGACATCTAAGATATCTCCATTTCGAATGAACGGTGTCTCTTTAACACCTTGTCGAGAGTACAGATATTTTACGCATAAAGCATTATCAAAAAAACATCCTATTGTTAGGAGCGCAACCCTTCACTTTTCACCCCCAAAAGAAAACGAAAAATTGAACTTGCCACATTTTCACGGACAGGGTAAGAGGTCATACCTTTATCAAAAGGAGGTATGAGGTTATGAAAGAAAAGCACACCCGTCGAAGGTACAGCAAGCAGTTTAAAACAGATGCGGTTGAACTGGTTTTGCGAAGCAACAAGACTGTCGCAGAAATAGCTGGAGATCTTGGTATTCGTGCCGAACTGTTGTATCGATGGAAAGCAGCGTATCAGTATCAGGCCAAGCAAAACTCATCGTTTCCAGGAAACGACCATCTCAAGGACCCGGAAACCGAAAAGCTTCGCAGGCTTGAACGAGAACTCCAGTCCGTCAAAGAAGAACGTGATATCCTAAAAAAGGCCTTGGCTTTGTTCTCCAGGAATCCTCAGTGAAATGCCGGTTCATTCAGGAGCAAAAACATATCTTTACAGCCAGAACCATGTGCCGGGTACTGCAAGTCTCTGTCAGCGGATGGACGGACACTGCGAAAGGAAAGCCAGCACAGCAAAGAGAACCGGAAGCTGATGGAGAAGATCAAAGCCAGCCATAAGGGATATCGATGCAGCCGATCCATGTAACGGCATAATTCTGTTTCTGAAGACCAAAAGATAGCTGACTACCCGAGAAAAGAACCTGCGCCCCCAACCCCCATAAAAAACAGTTGTACATCATGAAAATTTACAAGGACTTTAATTACAGGCTTCGGGAATATATCCTGAAAAAGCATGGTTCTATCAGTGCATTTTGTCGGGCGGCAGGGATCAAATACCCTGCACAAATGGGACCTTACCTAAAAGGCAAAAGTATTCCAGGCAAAAAATTGCTGGAAAAATTGGAAAATGATGGGGCTGATGTCGATTGGATCATGTATGGAAAAAGGAATACAATAATAAGTGGTCTTGGAACAAACCTTATGACTTCAAGCTACAAGCTTGAAATGGAGGCAATTATGAGAAGACTACAGATTCTCTATAAACAATTGGACACCACACATTCCACTCCATTTGATGCATATGCTGTTCTAAGCTGCAATCTTATTCTCGATGAATTTACAAGATCGTTTGAAAAGTTTCTTGGTTATAATAACAAAGCATTGCAAGGCATATATTTTTTGGATTTAATTCATCCTAACGAAAGAGCATATATACATAATCATGTTTTTACCGACAAAAATGAAAATTCAAAAACTGAATTGTCAAGCAGGTTTAAAAATGCTTATAGCGACTATATTGAAGTAGAATGGAGTACATATGAAAATCATATAATAAAAAAAGATTCTAACGCATGTAAAGAGTATGTTATTGTTGCCAGAAAAGCCAAACAGGATATGCATATTGAATAACAGCACAAATAAGAATCAAATATATTTTTTATAGCGACCCCTATTTCTTCTTCAAAAAACATATCGACAAACACTCGAAATCAATACGTCATCGTTCCGCTTAGAGTAATAGCCAATGCTGAAATAAATATCATACAGACTATGATGAGGGATTAAACCAGTTGAGAGCCTTGCAGCGATATTCTCGACAGAACCTTATCTGGCCGCCTCACCTATTTTCTGCCGTACCTTCACCGGGTAACCGTCATCTCCGGTCTCCCTTACGGGAACGGGTAATAGCGTCTCTACAGCCCCTGGTTCGAAAACAAGCAGTATCGAGGAGCCGCCATAGTCGAAATGGCCTATTTCCTGCCCTTTTTGAATGTAGTCACCGACATTTACTTCGTTCTTTATTGACCCGACACCCCAGAAACCGACCGGGATCATGGCGACGAGACCGAATTTTTCGGAGTCGATGATATAGCAGGTACGTTTATGTTTGGCAAGTTCATGATACCAGTCAACATGGGCGAAGTCATAATTATAGGAACCGGAGTACTCCCCGATCTCGACGATCCTTCCCGTTACCGGAGCATGAAAGTGATGATAATCTGTAAACCACAAGAGGATATCGAATACCCTTCCGCCGATGAACCGTTCGGCGTAAGGGCTGTTGTTGAGCGTCTGACGAATATTTATCACATCCCTTTTTACCCGGAAATTCGAATCGAGGTCCTTTGCGTAAATCTCGCAGATCGAACCGTCCGCGGGAGATACGATAACCGAGGGGTTCCCCTCACCCCCAAGCGGCCTTGCCCCCTGCTTTATTTTCCTCAGAAAAAAGTCATTGAATGTTTTGAATCCTTTTTCAGGAACCTGATAATCATCGATATGTACGTCGGGATAGGCCATCCATCTACCGAGCGTGGCCGAAGAAGCCGGTGTTTTCAGATAGTCACCACGGGCATTGACGAAATCGATAAACCAGGAGCTGAACACGTTGTTGTTGAACAGGATATCCCCCGCTCCTGAATTTGCCAGTTCGTCAAACGGCCTGATATATTTGCCGGGTGCATCAGGCAGAGGATTGTACACAAGCCACTCACCGAAAAAAGCGATAAAGTCATCCGTATTTTTCCCATACCAGAAAGAGGCTTTCGGCACCAGTTGCAAGGCTTTTTCGATATCTGTTCTGACTGACGCAGTAGTGCGGATTATGTTTTTCAGGTCCGACACCGCCTCATAATACCCGGCTCCTCTTGATTTGGCCGACGTTTGCGGCTCTGCCATTCCCGAGAGAGAACCAGCCGGGCAGGCCAGGCTTCCCGAGACCAGGATGCAGAGAAACAGAGTTTTTACCATGCGGCTTCCAAGCATTTTTCCGATTGTTCTGTTGTTAAAGTTCCGCCCGAACCCCTGTCGAAAGCATGTATTCGCGCGATCCCGCCCCGTCGAGACCATACGACAATCCCGCTTTCAGGTAGTAGCCTGAAGCGCCGTCTGCAGACAGCTTTCCCCTGATGCCGACCGTGCTTTCGATCATGAGATCCTCTGCGCCGGTCGCAAGGTCAGTGCCTGTCGATGCGTATGCTGCTCCAGCCTCTCCACCGAAATCCTTTACCAGGTCAACTTCCAGAAAAGGACTGAACTGACCGGCCTGGTTATCGACAAAACAGCCGATCCCCACCAGACCTGTCAACCCACCATGATCCTCCACATTTACCATGTCAAAAGGCGCAGCCAGCTCAAAACCGTCTGTTGAACGGTACAGGAACTGCACACGCGGTTCGACACGAACAGTGCGGTTGAGCGGAACAACAAAACCGGTTTCAAGAGAAACAAGGTACTGCCAGAGAGTACTGCCGCAGCCGCCTTCAGGCTGAAAACCGGCTTCGACATCATGGTAAGCTGCCGCCAGAACGCTCTCCACATAGTAACTCCCCACAGATCCCGCAGCGGCATACGCACCGCAGGACCATAGCGTCTGTTCGAGATTTCCCGCATCACCCTCGCTGTGGATGCTCCAGACATCGGCGCTCTGATACCCTGTTCCCGCAAACAGTCCTGCAGAAACCTGCTTGCCGGCGGTCTCATCCCGAAACAGATCATAACCGACCTGCACCACAGCCCCGTACCCTTCGACTTTCGTACCGGCATCACCGACAAGACCGAGACTGAAGCTGCCGCCGTCCGTCCGCAGCCACCACGGACCTGAAGCATGGCTCCGCTCCAGACCCCATCCGTACGCATGACGCTCATGGAACCGCGGAACGAGCATCCGGCTGAACCGGTCGATTAACGGCATGATGCTCTGCGTCACTGCAGCCTCATCACGAAAAGAACCGGAATTAATAACAGACCATACCCCGTTTTTTTCTGTCAGGCCGAGAAGATACGGACCGTTAAAGACTCCGAGAACAAAATCCTGCGGCCTGCTTTCGCCCTCCACTCTGACCAGTTCAATGCTGCTGTCCGGAGCAACAGTTCCTTTGCAATTGATATCGATTGCAGATACGCCATTCGCATTGCCCTCAACAGTCAGGAGATCAGCGGCACTCTCATCGACAACGACATCCATGCCAATCCGTCCGCTCCCGGTGTAATCACCCGTCACCCTCAGTTCATCGCCGGCGTCGCCGTCACGCATATCGAACATGCCGTTGTTTTCCAGATCACCTTCCACCCTGTAAAGACCGGGGGAATTGCCGACTGCCGAAAGTGCCGAACCGGGGTCGATCATCATCATGAACGGTGCATCGCTCATGCCGCCAAGAGTTCTGCTCTTCCCGAGGTCCACAACCGAACCGCCTGTCACGCTGATC
The DNA here is from genome assembly GCA_028280025.1 of Chlorobium sp. GTDB lineage: Bacteria > Bacteroidota > Chlorobiia > Chlorobiales > Chlorobiaceae > Prosthecochloris. The sequence goes on from JANQMO010000078.1 coordinate 28,457, forward strand.
TCTTCCCAATGAACAAGATCAGCCTCACCAAGCGTCCCGCTCCATCCGTCCATCAATAAGAGGTCCTCACCGCCTCCGCCGCTGAGTTCCGGCACCCCGCCGATATCCGCCTTATCGGAAAGCGTCATGAGGTCCCGGCCGTTTCCGAGCAGGACGTTTCCGACAAGCGCTCCATTACCGGCAATGGTAACGATATCGGTTACCTCTCCGGTATCATCATAATACCCTCCGAAACGGAAAAATCTGCCGGAACGGATTGCATAACCCAGTCCATTGCCGCTGTAGTCGATACCGCTCACCGTACCGGTGACAAGAAGATTCATGCCGTCATCGCTGATGATACCCGAGGCCGCCCCCTGACCCTCTGCACGGACAAGGCCGGAAACAACAAGAGGAGTGTCGGCAGAACATCCGTATATCGAGCCCCTTTGACTTATCAGGCCGGCAACCATTCCGTCCTCACTGCTGACGGCGCCAACTGAACCGGAAAGATTGCCATGTACCGACAAGTCATCATCTGCATGAAGCCCGAATACCTGAAATCCGTTTGAAGACGCACTGACCATTCCCGTCAAATCGCCTTCGATCGTCAGCATCCCGCCACCGGCATCGAGCCCCCGGACATCAATCCCGTTCGCCTGCGCCCGAACAGCACCGGAAAGGTCGCCTTTTATCAAAACACTGCCGCTTCTTGCATGCAGTCCGAAAGAGTAACTGTTATCTGAAACGGCTTGCACTTCACCGGAAAGATCCCCTCCGATCACGATGTCACCATAAAAGGACCGCAGACCGTATGCATTCGCCCAGGAATCGGCAGTGATCGTTCCCGACAGGTCGCCTTCTATCGTAATATCCTGTGACGAACGAACGCCCCACGAGACACGCCCCGATGTCACAGAAAGTGTTCCTGAAAGATTCCCCCCTATTTCGAGACCCCCATCAACCGGGTAGAGTGCGGCAGCATATCCTTCCCCGTCAGCACGTGCGGTTCCCGCAAGATCACCGGCTATCGTGATATCACCTTCCGACATCAGGCAGGAAACACTGTTCGGGCCGGTTACGGAGAGCAGAAAATTCCCCGGAAACGACAACGGCGGATTACCGGTACCAACCTTCAGCACCGATCCCTCAAACTCTTCCGGGTTTGCCTGGACCGTAATACTGTTGCCCTGCAAATCGAAGCCGACGGGATTGTCGACATCATCGAGAGCACCGGCAAGCGTGATCGTGCCGGATGTTTCGAACCTGATCGTATTCGAAGGATCGGGGCTTGCATTGGCGGCCTGGATCGCCGTCCGCAGGGAACCCGGCCCCGCATCTTCTGTCGTGGTAACGACGTACGCTCCTGCCCGGAGGGCAGAGGGCACAGCAAGCGCCAGCAGAACAGCAGAGAAAATGCTGCGGAATTTTTTCATAACTCTGATTGACTCATAAAAATGTTACGGAACTGTCCTGAGACAGAAGCAGCCCCGTCTCGTCAGGCCCTTCAGCCGTAAACACAAAACCGGGCCTCCTTGTTGAACCCCCTAAAAAAAAATGCTGCAAAACTCATCACCGCCGGCAACAGCATCGAGATCTTCATCCGACAACTCCTTTCTGGCAAGTTTAAGTTCTTCCACAGAAAAGGTAAAACCAAGCTCCTTTGCCATGCTGAAACGCTCTCCATTGGAAGCGCATGCTCCCAGCCTTACCTGCAACTCCTTATCTCCTGAAACAAGAACCATAAATGCTTTTGCCTGCTCTAAAGACATATCAATTCCTCCCTGGCCTTGTGTTATCGCATGTGCGTCCGAGAATCATGAAAATCTGCTGTTTACAGAATATACTTATGATAAGTAACGAAATCTAAGGTCGCCTGCTGTAAGATCTTTGCTGACGATTCCCATAATTTTCTTCTGCGCCCCTCAAAAAGATACTCCGCTAATAGTGCACCCAAACCATGATGGCCGGCTTTCTTGAATGGTCACGCCACCTTCGCTGAATTGCGCTGATTCTGGCACCTTGAGCCGGAATACCTGTATTCTTGATGATAAAAGACCTATATTATTTATTACGATTCTGTGACATGTGCTTTTTTGAGTTTTTTCAACCAAAGGGGAAACGATATGAGCTGGGGAATGGAAGACCCGAAAAAAAGAGAAGATATTCTCTACCTGATGGAGCTGTCGACAAAGAAAATGATGGAAAACCCCAATTATGTCAACGACGTCAAAAAAAGCTCCAACGGCTGCTGGATGGACCAGATGTACGGACTGCAAAGATGCGATATCTGCGATCTCGACGATAACTGTCCCGGAAAACTTGAACTGCTCTGGCAGGAATATTGCGAGTCAAATAACATTATCGTCGTCAAGGATGATGACGACGGATCCTGAAAAACTTGCTTCATCTTTTTTTTAGGCTTATATTAGTAGCTTTGCAGAAAACCTGAACCATTCCAGTTCAGGTTTTCACCCTCCGACAGATTTATTCACCTTACGCTGACATCACACTCTGTAATGACTATTCATTTTCAGAGAGGGGGGATCGCATTTTTATATCAGCATGAAGTAAGTTCAATAGTGATCCGACAAATTTAAACACAAGAAAGCAATGGTAACATCAAAAACCAGCGTGTCCGTTCTTTTCGCCGGAGACTCCGGAGACGGCATGCAGCTGACTGGAACCCAGTTTGCAAACACGGTAGCCGTCTACGGTTCCGACCTCAATACCTTTCCGAATTTCCCGTCTGAAATCCGGGCTCCTGCCGGCACCATTTCCGGTGTATCGGGTTTCCAGTTACAGTTCGGCAGCAAGTCTGTCTATACTCCGGGAGCAAAGTTTGACGTCATGGTCGCGATGAACGCCGCGGCGTTGAAAGCCAATCTCAAAAACCTGCATCATGGAGGAATCATTCTTGCCAATACTGACGGTTTTGACGCAAAAAACCTGAAACTTGCAGGCTACGGAGAAGAAAATAATCCTCTTGAAGATGGTACGGTCAAGGACTATACTGTGTTCGAGATCCCAGTGGTAACACTTACCAGGAAAGCGCTTGCCGATACAGGGCTCAGCACGAAAAACATCGACCGCTGTAAAAACATGTTTGTGCTCGGAACGCTCTACTGGCTTTACAGCCTGCCGATCGAAACCACGATCGAGACCCTGAAAACCAAGTTCAAGAAAAAAGCCGATGTTGCCGATGCCAACATTAAAGCCGTCAAAGCCGGTTACAATTTCGGTGACGAAACGGAAATGTTCTCTCAGCACGGCCGCTACGAAGTCGATCCGGCAACGCAGAAACCCGGCCGTTACCGCCGTGTTACCGGCAACGAAGCCTCGGCTCTCGCCCTGGCCGTAGCCGCAAAGAAAGCCGGCATCGAGCTGCTCCTCGGCTCCTATCCCATCACCCCTGCTTCTGAAATTCTGCAGGAACTTTCCGGCCTGAAAAAATGGGGCGTCAAAACGTTCCAGGCTGAAGATGAACTCGCCGGCGTCCTCACCAGCATCGGTGCTTCGTACGGTGGCGCTCTTGGTGCAACCAATACCGCGGGCCCCGGTCTTGCGCTCAAGTCTGAAGCTCTTGGTCTGGCTGTCATGCTCGAGATTCCGCTTGTCGTTGTCAACGTTCAGCGCGGCGGGCCGTCAACCGGTCTTCCGACCAAACCCGAACAGTCCGATCTCTTTATTTCCATGTACGGCCGTCACGGTGACGCACCATTGCCGGTCATTGCAGCCACATCTCCTGTAGACTGTTTCTATGCCACGTATGAAGCGGCAAAAATCGCCGTTGAGTATATGACTCCGGTCATCTGTCTTACCGACGGCTACCTTGGCCTGAGTTCCGAGCCGATGCTGATACCGGCACCGAATGATCTTGCCGATATCACACCGAAATATGCCAAGGAAAGAAAACCGGAAGATTCTCCCTATCTGCCGTACAAACGTGACGAGAAAGGCGTCAGGGAATGGGCGATACCGGGAACGAAAGGTCTAGAACACCGTATCGGCGGACTTGAAAAATCGCATGAAATCGGTTCTGTCTCTCACGTTCCGGAAAACCATGAACTGATGACAAAACTTCGTGCCGAAAAGGTCGAACGTGTCATCGATCTGGTACCCAATCAGACCATCGACAACGGAAACGAAGAAGGCGATCTTCTGGTTCTTGGCTGGGGCTCGACCTACGGTGCGATCAAAATCGCGGTCGAACAGGTACTCGAAGGCGGCTGCTGCGTTTCACATGCGCATATTCGCTACCTGAATCCTCTGCCGAAAAACCTCGGAGAAATTCTCGGGAACTTCAAGAAGGTTCTCATCCCGGAAAACAACAATGGCCAGCTCATCCACATTATAAGGGACAAGTACCAGATCGAGCCTATCGGGTTCAGCAAGGTACAGGGGCTCCCGTTCAACGAGATGGAAATCGAAGAAAAAATCACAGATATCTTAAAGGAGCTTTAAATCATGACCGATACAAAAAAACAGTTAACGGCCCAGGATTTCACGTCGAGCCAGGAAGTCAAATGGTGTCCGGGCTGCGGCGACCATGCTGCGCTTCAGCAGCTGAAAAACGCCATGGCGGATCTCGAACTCAAAACGGAAGATGTTGTTTTTGTCTCCGGTATCGGCTGCTCTTCACGACTGCCGTACTACGTGGCGACCTATGGAGTCCACGGCATTCACGGCAGGGCGATGGCAATCGGATCCGGACTGAAAGCAGCACGTCCTGACCTGAGCGTCTGGATAGCTACCGGTGACGGCGATGCGCTCTCCATCGGCGGCAACCACTATATCCATACGATCAGAAGAAACCTTGACATGAATGTCATACTGTTCAACAACGAGATCTACGGTCTCACCAAAGGACAGTATTCTCCAACCTCAAAAGTCGGGCTAAGAACCGTCACCTCGCCTAACGGTGTGGTTGACTACCCGATGAACACCCTGGCACTGACGCTTGGGTCCGGAGGAACCTTCGTGGCGAGGGTTCTTGACAGGGATGGCAAATTCATGCGCGAGGTATTCAAACGAGCCGCAAAACACAGTGGAACGTCCGTTGTCGAGATCTACCAGAACTGCCCGATCTACAATGATGGCGCATTCGATCCGTTCACCGACCGCGACAGAAAAGCCGATACGACCATCTACCTCGAACAGGGCAAACCGCTTGTATTTGGTAAAGACGGCAACAAGGGAATCAAGCTTGACGGATTCACACCTGTCATTGTGGACCTGAAAGACTCCTCGGTTTCCAAAGACGATCTCTGGATACACGACGAGAAAGACAAGCTGAAAGCGAATATTCTCGCTGACTTCTTCGATGATCCCGACACGACGGAAAACTGTCTGCCCAGGCCGATCGGCATCTTTTATGTCGAAGACCGATTCACCTACGAAGAGGCTCTCGATGCACAGATTGCTCAGGCACAGTCCGGCGGCGAAGGGACGCTCGAGGAACTTCTCGCAGGTCCCAGCACCTGGACAGTCAAGTAACCCTCCAACAGAGAGTTACTGAAGAAAAGCAAAAAGCCGGTTTCATGCCGGCTTTTTTGCTTTCATATCGAGCGTTTTTATCTCGATGTTCCTGACAACTCAACAGTTCAACAAATCAACAACTCAACAATTCTCAGGCTTCTTCCTCGCCCCAGACGCCCATTCCTGCAAACTTCTCGATTCGTTCATTGACCAGATCACCCGGTTCTTTTGACAGCAAAACACGAAGCTCTTCGACAAGCACTGATGTAAGTGTACGCGCCATAGCCTCAGGATCGTGATGTGCACCGCCAAGCGGCTCAGGAATGATCCTGTCTACAAGCTTCTGATCCAGAAGGTCTTCGGCGGTCAGCTTCAACGCCTCTGCTGCCTGTTCCTTGAACTTCCAGCTCCGCCAGAGAATCGACGAACAGCTCTCGGGCGAGATCACCGAATACCAGGCGTTTTCCGCCATAAGAATGCGATCTCCGACACCGATGCCGATGGCACCGCCGCTGGCACCTTCGCCGATGATAACACAGATGATCGGCACACGAAGTCCTGACATTTCAAAAAGATTTTTCGCGATAGCCTCTGCCTGCCCCATTTCTTCAGCCTCGATGCCCGGGAACGCACCAGGAGTATCGATCAGCGTTATAACCGGCTTGTTGAATTTCTCTGCAAGCTTCATGAGCCTGAGCGCTTTGCGGTACCCCTCGGGCTGGGCCATACCGAAATTCCGGTACAGATTGGACTTTGTATCCCTTCCTTTCTGGTGACCGATCACCATGACGGTCTGCTCAAACCCTGTATCCTTGTCCTCCAGACTGGCAAATCCTCCAACGATCGCCTTGTCGTCCCGGTAGTGCCGATCACCGGAAAGCTCGACAAAGTCGTGCATCATCATGTAGATATAGTCAAGTGTGTAAGGCCGTTCAGGATGACGGGCGAGCTGAACCTTCTGCCATCGTGTCAGGTTCTGGTAAATCGATTGACGAAGCACATCGACCTTGGATTCAAGGATTTCAATCTCCCGGTTGAGGCTTTCTGTTTCAGCAAGGTTATGATCGCCTGCACTTTTTTTCAAGCAGACCCGCATTTCGTGAAGTTTTTCTTCGAGCTCGAAAAGCGGCTTTTCAAAATCGAGAACTACGTTCTTTGCCATGAAAACAAATGCAATGTTATAAAAAAAGCCCATCCGGTAGATACCGGATGGACTTGATGAACATAAACCTGGGCTGCATGGGTCAAAACGATAACTCAGGCAACCTCATCTTTCAACGCTTTGCCGGGCTTGAACTTGACCACTTTTTTCGCTGCAATGGAAATGGTCTCGCCAGTCTGGGGATTCCTCCCCTGCCGGGCTGCCCTCTCGCCTGTGGAAAACGTACCAAAACCTACAAGAGTGATATCCTCGCCGGCTTTAAGACCTGCGGTCACGACATTAACAAAGGCATTGACCGCTCTTTCCGCGTCGGCTTTGGTCAAGCCTGCCTGAGATGCAATCTTCTCGACTAACTCGGCTTTAGACATAGGATAAAAGTTTAGTGTTAAATCGATAATCAGTAAGCCTAATGGAAACTACATTAAAATCAATGTAACCAGTCTGTTTCAAACATGCAATCGATTTTTCTGCCTTGCTCCAACAACCGGACGGCATTTCATGATGAAAATGCCCTTCTCATTGCTGCTGCAGGCCACATTGTGCCGCAGCATGCAATTGGCAATCCCGTTGCACTGTATTATATTTAGGTTCTTGCCGGATGACAGGGATATGCTCTGCGGCAGAGAGACCTTCTTGTCCTGAGCCGGCTGTCACATGAAGGTCCGTTATAATCAGTTTCATTCAACTCTGTAAGTCTCCGCACAGGTTAGTTCGTACATATGACATCAATAAGCACCATATCGAAAGGGTCGATCATCCGTTTCCGCGGTGAACCGCACAGAATTGAAAGCCTGGTCCACAGAACTCCCGGCAATTTACGTGCATTCTACCAGGCCGGCATGAAAAACCTTAAAACCGGAAGAAATGTCGAGTACCGATTCAGTGCCAACGAAGCAGTCGACCTTATCACCACGGAAAGAAAACAGTATCAATATCTCTACAGGGAGAGTGACGGTTATGTCATGATGGACTCGGAAACATTCGATCAGATTACCATACCAAAAGAGACCATCGGGCCACCATCCCGTTTTCTCAAGGAAGGCATGCTTGTCGATATCGTCTTTGCCGACGACGGCTCGATCCTCGAAGCTGAACTTCCCATATTCGTCGAGCTTGAAATACATGAAACAAGCCCTGCAACCAAAGACGACAGGGCGACAAGCGGAACAAAACCGGCAATCGTAGAAACCGGCACGGAAGTCAATGTCCCCATGTTCATTCAAACCGGCAGCATCATCCGCATCGATACGCGCAGCGGTGATTACATGGAACGGGTAAAAAAATAGAGCGTCGCTTAACCCAAAGCATTTACATTATGAACCTCAAGGAAATACAGCAGCTCATCGATATGATCAACAAATCCGATCTCGATGAAGCAACAATCGAAGAAGGTGAATTCAAGATCACCTTGAAAAAAAATACGGTTGTTCCGGTGCTGCAGAGCACACCTCAACCAGTGCCGGCTCCTGTTCTGCAATCCCCTCCGCAGGCATCACCTCTTTCCGCGGCAGAATCCGTTTCGGCAGAGGGCGATCCCGGCACGGAAAAAAGGGATGGCCTGATAGAAATTCCTTCGCCAATTGTCGGAACATTTTACAGATCCCCGTCACCAGAGGCCGATCCATTCGTCAATGTCAACGATCAAATAGAAAACGGCCGCGTGCTTTGCATCATCGAAGCAATGAAACTCATGAACGAAATCGAATCCGACGTTACAGGAACCGTCGTTGACATCCTGGTTGAAAACGGCCAGCCGGTAGAGTATGGCCAGCCGCTTTTCCTTATCAGGCCATAACACTCAGACCTGTCCTTTTTTGACAAGCAGACGACAATACCTCGCACAGCCAAAACGAACAAAACGTTGTTTAATAAAATTCTAATAGCAAACCGCGGTGAAATAGCGTTACGCGTCATGCAGACCTGCCGCGAGCTCGGTATCAGTACCGTTGGCGTCTATTCCACGGCTGACAGAGACTCACTCCATGTCCGATATGCCGATGAAGCGGTCTGTATAGGACCCTCACAGAGTAAAGAAAGTTACTTGAACATACCGCGAATTCTCGCCGCAGCCGAAATAACAAACGCCGACGCCATTCATCCGGGATACGGATTCCTGGCAGAAAATGCAGATTTTGCCGAAGTATGCAGTTCATCCGGGATCAAGTTCATCGGACCGCATGCAGAGATGATCCGCAAAATGGGCGATAAAAACACCGCGAGGGAGACAGTAGTCGCTGCCGGCGTGCCGGTCGTACCCGGCAGTGACGGCCTCGTTACATCAGTACAGGAAGCTCTCGACACTGCAGAAAAAATCGGCTATCCCATCATCATCAAACCGACTGCCGGCGGCGGCGGAAAAGGGATGAGGGTTGTCAGCGAAGCCTCTCAGCTTGAAATGTCACTTGTCACGGCACAAAACGAGGCAAAGCAGGCATTCGGCAACGAAGGAGTCTATATTGAAAAGTTCATCGTCAATCCCCGTCATGTCGAAATACAGGTTCTTGGGGACCAGCACGGCAATACCATGCATCTTGGCGAAAGGGACTGCACCATACAGCGTCGACACCAGAAACTTATCGAAGAAACACCCTCTCCGGCTGTTGACGACAATCTCCGGCAAAGAATGGGAGCGGCCGCCGTCAAAGCAGCTGCCGCAATCGACTATGAAGGAGCAGGAACCGTCGAATTTCTTCTCGACAGCGACGGGAACTTCTATTTTATGGAGATGAACACCCGCATCCAGGTTGAACACCCTGTTACCGAAGAACGGTACGATGTCGACCTGATAAAAGAGCAGATCCTTGTCGCTGACGAAAGTAACATCTCCGGGCGCACGTTCCAACCGAAAGGGCACGCCATAGAATGCCGCATCAATGCCGAAGACCCCGAACACAACTTTCGACCCTCACCGGGAGAACTGCAGGTATTTCATACACCGGGCGGTCCCGGAGTCCGTGTCGACTCTCATGGTTATGCAAGCTACAGGGTTCCTCCCTACTATGATTCGCTGATAGCAAAGCTCGTTGTACACGCTGACACCAGGGAAGAAGCGATAGAACGCATGCTGCGCGCCCTTGACGAATTTATCGTTGTCGGCATCGCAACCACGATTCCCTTCCATAAAAAGCTTCTTATGACCGACGATTTCAGAAGCGGCCGCTTCGATACCGGCTATCTCGACAACTCGGGATTTTCGATGTCGTAAGGGAAATCATCTTTCTTGAGCGGATAAAAAACACATAGGTCCTATGAGTTCTATAGGACTTATAAGACCTATAAGAAAAAGAGACGGCTCATCACCGTCTCTTTTTTTACAAGAATGTTTCTACGAGTTTATTCAGTCTGTTCAGCGTCTTCTTCCGCAGGGTCTGCTATTGCAGTGTCTTCAGCGGCAGCACCATTTTTCCCGTTGCCGGGAAAATCAAGAGAGAGTTTACGATACTTTTTCAGACCGGTTCCGGCAGGGATAAGCTTTCCGACGATAACGTTCTCCTTCAAACCGGCAAGGTTGTCGATTTTTCCGGCAACGGCTGCATCCGTAAGTACCTTGGTGGTTTCCTGGAACGACGCTGCCGAAATGACGCTTTCTGTCTGCAGAGCAGCACTTGTAATGCCGAGAAGAACAGGATGAGACGTTGCCTGCAGTGCCGGCTCGGTAACAATCAGGTTCTTGCTGTTCCTGCGCAGCTCCCTGTTGAGCTTGGTAATGTCGCGAACCTTGTACAACTGCCCTTCATGAATCCTCGGAGGAGCATCTCCTCTCTCTACAACCCGGGCCTTTTCGGCGACATCGCTGTTGGCTTCGATAAATACGGTCTTGTCGATGAGATCACCCGGCAGCAATTCGGTATCTCCAGGCTCTTCAACCCTTACTTTCTGGAGCATCTGACGAACGATAACCTCGAGATGCTTGTCGTTGATCTCGACGCCCGCATTGATCTGGTAGACTTTCTGTATTTCATTCACCAGATACTGCTGTACGGCATTCGGACCCTGGATCCTCAGGATATCCTGCGGAGATATCGCTCCGTCTGTCAACGGTTCACCGGCATTGACTTCATCACCTTCGTTTGCAAGAACATGCTTTCCAACCTGTACGTAGTAATTCTTTTCCTCGCCAAACTCGTTTTTCACCCTGATCTCCTTACTGCTCCTGCGCTGCGGTCCGAAACTCACATAACCGTCAATCTCGGATACGATCGCAGGATCTGAAGGGATACGCGCCTCGAACAGCTCCGTCACTTTCGGAAGACCGGCCGTGATATCGCCACCGACGCGATCGAGGTTTCGCGGGACCTTGGCAAGCAGGTCGCCAAGCTTGACCTTTCTCTGGTCCTCGATAAAGAGGTTTGATTTAATCGGGACCGGATAGGTTTTCAGGACATCCCCGTCATCATTGACGATCAGTATGCGCGGTTCCCTCGTTTCAGAAGCCCTCAGCTTGGTTCTCCAGTTGATAATCACGTGCTGGACATACCCTGTCTGGGGATCGACCTCTTCCTTGTAGGTGACCCCTTTTTCGATATCGACAAACTTGACCTGCCCCTCTGTTTCAGCGATGATCTGCGTGCTGTTGGGTTCACTGCTGAAAAGAACATCGTTTTTCGACACGATATCCCCGTTGCTGCAGGCAATATGCGCTCCATGCGGCACTTCATAGCGCTTCAGAACTTTTCCTGAGTCAGGATCGACAATATTGATCTTGCCGTTCTTCTGGATAACAAGCGTCTGGGTTTCAGGCATGCCGTCCTCATTGATGGTTTCCTGTTCGACGCTGCGGATACTTTCGAACTCGACCTGACCTTCAACAGAAGATTTTGTTTCGGTTTCCGCAATACCGCCCTGTGCCGTTCCTCCCTGGTGGAAGGTTCGGAGAGTGAGCTGCGTACCCGGTTCACCGATTGATTGTGCGGCAATAACCCCGACAGCTTCGCCGATCTCGACAAGCTTGTGTACCGCCAGGTTGGTACCGTAACATTTCGAGCAGATACCCTGCTTCGACTCACAGGTCAGGACGGAACGGATGTCCGCTTCGACAACACCGACATTTTTCTGGATCGCATCAGCCATATCGTCCGTAATGATCTCCCCTGCTGAAAGGACCAGTTCATCGGTAAGCGTATCGATGATATCCCTCGATGCGACCCGGCCGCGGATTTTTTCACTGAACTTGATCTGGCCGCCGGTTTCCTCTTCAATGCCGCGCTCGACATGAATCCCCCTGGTCGTACCGCAATCTTCTTCGGTTACGATGACGTCCTGTGCGACATCGTGCAGCCGCCTGGTCAGGTAACCCGCATCGGCAGTTTTCAGCGATGTATCGGAAAGACCTTTACGGGCGCCGTGAGTGGAAACAAAATACTCGAGAACCGTCAGACCTTCCTTGAGGTTGGAAATAATAGGGTTCTCGATAATTTCACCCGGCTGACCGGACATCGATTTCTGGGGTCGGGCGATAAGGCCGCGCATCCCGGTAAGCTGGCGTACCTGCTCCCTCGATCCTCGGGCACCGGAGTCGAGCATCATGAACAGGGGATTGAACCCGGCACGATCCTTTCGAAGTTTCTGGTACGATTCCTCTGCAACGATATTGGTAACTTTCTGCCAGACGTCGACAATCTGGTTATAGCGTTCATTTTCAGTCAGCGTACCCCTGTTGTACTCCCTGATGATCTTGTTGCTTTCCTTTGAGGCTTTCTTGATATGCTGCACCTTGGCCTCAGGGATGATGGCATCGGAAAGCCCGATTGAAAGCCCGCCTTTCATGGCGAAGTGGAATCCGACCTGCTTGATGTTGTCGAGAAACTCGGCCGCCGCGACATTACCGACCTCGCCGGATATCTTTGAAATAAGTTCTTTGGCGCCTTTCTTGTCGATGACCTTGTTGACAAAACCGATCGCATCGGGAACATAGCGGTTGAAAGTCACCCTGCCCACCGTTGTCACCAGGACCCTGTTTTCCGATATCTCTTTTGTAAGCCACTCTTTCTTTTCAGCTTCGTCGTCGGGAATGATATCGAGCATTCTCAAAGGATCGAACTTCTGTTCCACCCGTCCGTTATACCTCACAAAAACAAGCGCATGAAGTCCGATACGTCCCTCATTGTATGCTATCATCACCTCGTCAGGGCCATAGAACACCTGTCCCTGACCTTTTTCTCCAGGCCTCGACTTGGTAAGGTAATACATGCCGAGCACCATATCCTGCGAAGGAACAGTAACCGGTTTACCTGATTGAGGCAGAATAAGGTTATGCGAAGAAAGCATAAGAAGCGTCGCCTCGAGCTGGGCTTCCTGGGAAAGCGGCACATGGACCGCCATCTGGTCACCATCGAAGTCGGCGTTGAATGCCGTACAGACAAGAGGATGGATCTGGAGCGCTTTGCCTTCGATCAGCACCGGCTGGAAAGCCTGAATGCCGAGACGGTGAAGTGTCGGCGCACGGTTAAGCAGCACAGGACGGCCATCGATAACCTTCTCGAGAACATCCCATACCACAGGCTCTTTCTTGTCAATGAGCTTCTTTGCGGACTTCACCGATTTTGCAACCCCGCGTTCAACAAGACGCCTGATAACAAACGGCTGGAACAGTTCGATTGCCATACTTTTAGGCAAACCGCATTCATGCAGCCTCAGTTCGGGACCGACGACAATAACCGAGCGCCCTGAATAATCGACACGCTTTCCAAGAAGATTCTGACGAAAACGGCCCTGCTTGCCTTTCAAGGCATCGGAAAGCGATTTCAACGGACGGTTCGATTCACCGGTCTTGACCGCGTTGGCCTTGCGGGAATTATCGAACAGAGCATCGACCGCTTCCTGAAGCATTCTTTTTTCGTTCCTGAGGATAACCTCGGGAGCACGGATATCGATGAGTTTCTTCAACCTGTTGTTGCGGATGATAACCCGCCGGTAAAGATCGTTGAGATCCGATGTCGCAAAGCGACCGCCTTCGAGCGGGACAAGAGGACGCAGCTCTGGAGGAATGACCGGAATGACCTCCATAACCATGTATTCAGGCTTGTTGCCTTCGTAGACATAAGGCTCGGGAGCCTCGTCTTCGGGAAAAAGCCCTGTCGATTTTTTTCTTGACTTTTTTACCGGCTCATAGCTTTTCCTGAACGCTTCTACAACCTTGAGACGTTTGAGAGCATCGGTTTTCTTCTGCTCGGATCCGCTCTCCCGAAGCACTTTGCGCAGTTCATCGGCCTGGGATTCAAGCTCGAGCCCTTTGAGCAGGGTGTGTATCGCTTCGCCGCCCATTTTAGCCACGAACTTTTTCGGATCGGTGTCATCGAGATCCTGATTGTCTTCGTATTCGGTAATGATCTGGAAATACTGCTCTTCGGTCAGGCGGTCAAGCTTTTTGATGCCCTGTTTTTCACCGGGCTCACCGGGATTGATGACAACATAGACTTCGTAGTAGATAATCCTTTCGAGTTCCTTGGTCGAAAGATCGAGTAATGCCCCGATCTTGCTGGGCACGGAACGGAAAAACCATGTATGAACAACAGGAACCGCAAGGGAAATATGCCCCATTCGCTCCCGACGGACGCTTTTCATGGTAACTTCAACGCCGCAACGGTCACAGATGATGCCTTTATACCTGACTCGTTTGTATTTTCCGCAGTAGCACTCCCAGTCTTTTGTAGGACCGAAGATTTTCTCGCACATCAACCCGTCCCTTTCAGGTTTGAAGGTACGGTAATTGATCGTTTCGGGCTTGAGCACTTCGCCTCTCGAATGGGCAAGAATGCTTTCCGGTGAAGCAATGCTGAACTTTATCTTTGAAAAGTCACCCTTTATCGGTGATGCTCCCTGTGAAAAAATCATAGTGTATATCCCTCTGTTAAAACAACCTTATTGAAATCCCGCCAATGGCCACCAGCAACCGGTTACGATATTCAAGGCACCTTGTTGTCGATACGAATTTCGAGACCAAGACCCTGCAGTTCACGAACAAGAACGTTGAACGATTCCGGTGTCCCCGGTTCCGGAAGGTTCTGCCCCTTCACAATCGATTCGTAAGTCTTGTTCCGTCCTACAACATCATCCGATTTAACAGTAAGCATTTCCCTGAGGATATTGGCTGCACCATATGCCTCGAGAGCCCACACCTCCATCTCTCCGAATCTCTGGCCTCCGAACTGGGCCTTGCCGCCGAGAGGCTGCTGCGTAATGAGAGAATAAGGACCTGTCGAGCGGGCATGGATCTTGTCGTCGACAAGATGGCTCAGTTTCAGCATGTAGATGTACCCGACGGTCACCTCATCATCGAACGGCTCACCGGTCCTTCCGTCATACAGCCTCACTTTTCCATGCTTCGGCAGCCCGGCACGTTCCAGCTCCTCCTGTACTTCTTCGTACGTGGCGCCGTCGAATATAGGTGTCTTGAACTGTACGCCGAGCGTCTTGCCCGCCCATCCGAGAGAGGTCTCGTAGAGCTGACCGATATTCATACGGCTGGGAACACCCAGAGGATTCAGCACGATATCGACAGGCATTCCGTCAGCCATGAACGGCATGTCCTCGACGGGCAGGATTTTGCCGACAACACCCTTGTTTCCATGACGTCCTGCCATTTTATCGCCAACCTGAATCTTTCTTTTCTGGGCGATATAGACTTTCGCAAGTTCTTCGATACCCGGAGGCAGTTCATCACCGATATTGAGCTTGTACTTCTCGTTTTCCCGTTCATCGGCCAATTCCTTGAGCATCAGGCGAAACTCCCTGCACAGACGCAGGAAACCGGCGTTTGCCTTTTTCTCCTTGACGATCCCCTTTGAAAGGTCGAGGGACTCGAGAAAACCAAGCCCTGCAAACTTTCCGAGAAGTTCCTCGTCGAGAACCGTACCGGCCGCGATCGCTTCCTTGCCTCTTTCATTGTAAACCCCTGTTGTCTCCTTGCCCTCAAAAAGCTGTTTCATCCACTTTTTGAAACGGCTGCGCAGATCGGCTTCCTTGCCGTCATACAACACATCGATAGCTTCCTGACGCTCCTTGATGTCCAGACCGACCTTTTTCTTGCGGCTGAACAGCTTGGTTTTGATGACAATGCCTTTCATTCCGGCCGGCACATGCATGGACGCATCCTTGACATCGCTGGACTTGTCACCGAAAATTGCACGAAGCAGCTTTTCTTCCGGGGTCGGGTCGCTTTCACCCTTCGGCGTTATCTTGCCGACAAGTATGTCGCGCTCCTTGACTTCGGCACCGATACGGATTATGCCGTTTTCATCGAGGTTGCGCAGGGCATCTTCACTGACGTTGTAGATATCACGGGTGAACTGCTCCTCTCCACGCTTGGTGTCGCGAACATTGGCTTCAAATTCATGGATGTGGATAGAGGTAAACACATCGTCATAGACAAGACGTTCGCTCAGAACGATCGCATCTTCAAAATTATACCCCCTCCAGGGCATGAATGCCACGAGAACGTTTTTACCCAGGGCCAGTTCGCCTTTATCCGTTGACGGACCGTCTGCGAGAACATCTCCCCTGCTGACAGTCTGGCCTGTTTTCACAACAGGCTTCTGGGTGATGCAGGTGTCCTGGTTCGAGCGCTTGAATTTGATCAGCTCATAGGTTCTCACGCCTTCGTCGGGATCGAGCATGATCATCCTGTTCTCATCGCCGGCATCGATATCATACCGGACACGGATTTTTTCAGCCGTCACCGATTCAACAATCCCGGCCCCTTCGGCCAGCACGACAGAACGTGAATCCCTTGCGACTTTCGCTTCCATGCCGGTGCCTACAACAGGCGCGTCGGCAACAAGCAGCGGAACAGCCTGACGCTGCATGTTCGCACCCATCAATGCCCGGTTGCCGTCATCGTGCTCGAGAAAAGGTATAAGCGCCGCTGCGGCACTGACGATCTGAATAGGCGACACATCCATGTAATCAACCTCTTCGGCTGTAACGACCGGATAGTCACCCTTTGTTCTTGCCTGGACCGTTTCTGACGTTATTTTTCCGTTTTCGTCAACAGGAACGTTGACCGGAACGGTAATTTTGTTCTCTTCGTCCTCGGCCGAAAGCATGAGCACCTTATCGGTAACGACACCTTTTTCGACAACACGATAAGGCGTCTGGATAAATCCCTTGTCGTTTATTTCAGCATGGACCGACAATGAAGAGATCAGACCGATATTCGGTCCCTCCGGCGTCTCGATCGGACAGAGACGTCCATAATGCGTATAGTGAACGTCACGGACTTCGAAACCTGCACGCTCCCGTGTCAGACCGCCCGGGCCGAGTGCGGAAACCCTGCGTTTGTTGGTCATTTCCGCAAGAGGATTGGTCTGGTCCATGAACTGCGACAGCTGGCTTGTCGCAAAAAAGCTCGATACGACGCTCGATACCGTCCGGGCATTGATAAGGTCGGCCGGAGCGATCTTGTCCGTATCTCTCGAATTGAGCTTTTCACGAACGTTTTTACCCATTCTTGCAAGACCGACGACAAACTGAGCTGCAAGCTGCTCCCCGACAGTCCTGACCCTTCTGTTGGCAAGATGGTCGACATCATCGACTTCCGCCTGTCCGTTGACAAGCTTGATCAGGTAATTGATGACCGCAATGATGTCATAGTGCGTCAGCACCATGATATCCTCGCCGATGGGCTCTTCGGAAAATGATTGAATTGTCTGGAGGATTTTCTCGTATATCCCGTCGGAAAGCGCTTTCAGTTCAGGCTTCTCTTCGAGAAACTGTCTGAAAGCCTCATGCTCCCTGCCGAGCTTTTTATTGATCCTGTAACGGCCGACATCTCCAAGGTCATATTTTTTCTGATTGAAGAACGTCCGTTCGAGGAAACTCCTTGCGGCGTCGATATCCGGCGCTTCGTTGGCACGAAGCTCTTCGTATACGATCTCGAGCGCTTCTTCCTCGGTAGCCGAACTGTCATGAAGAATGGTGTTGTTGACGACCGACTTGTCAAGCCCCTTCTCGCCCGAACCGGGCTTCATGATCTTGACCGTTTTGTAACCGGTGGCGCTTATCTGATCGAAGATATCTTCGGTTATCGCCGTTCTTGCGCTGACAACCTCGCCGGTCTGCATATCGATGATATCCGACGCCAGATTTTTACCGATCAGGTACTCTTTCTTGTTTGCCTTGACAGGAACCTCTTCGACAAGATCGAACAGACTGAGGATATCCTCGTCCTTGGTAAACCCTATGGCACGCAGGAGCGCGCTGACAAGGAAATTCTTTTTCTGATCGATATACACATAGATCTGATTATTGATATCGGTCTGAAACTCGATCCATGAACCCCTTGTAGGCACAATTTTGGCGGAATACATTTTCTTGCCGTTCGGATGGATCGCCTCGCTGAAAACGACGCCCGGCGAACGATGCAGCTGAGCAACGACAACACGTTCGGCACCGTTAACAATAAACGTTCCGCGTTCGGTCATGTAGGGAATCCTCCCGAGGTAGACCTCCTGCTGTATCGTTTCCTTCCAGTCGGAATCATCCGGCTCGTCCTTGTAGGACAACTTCATCTTCACTTTGAGCGAAACGTCATAGGTGAGCCCCCGCTCAATACATTCCTCTACGCTGTATTTGGGTTTATCGAACGTATATGAAATATATTCAAGCAGGTACAGGCCACGGGTATCGGTTATCGGAAAGGCGCTGCGCAGCACCTTTTCAAGCCCCTGGTCCTTCCTTTTTGCAAGAGGAACACTATCCTGGATAAACCTCCTGAAAGAATCGAGCTGAACCTGTAATAAATCAGGAGAACCGACAATACTCGGGATCTTGGAAAAATCAATACACTTGTTCTGTGTTTTATCTGCCGCTCTCACGTGCACCTCACTTTTAACGATTGCAGGAAGTACTTCTCTTTCTCTTCATCGAGCTACAGCACAACAGTTCACGACCAGCAACCGTATCGGCGCTGAACAGGTACTCCGGGAACTGAAGGGCCAAACTCTTACAAACAGGCAAAGCTCCGCCTCATGCTGAGACGGAGCTTCTGATCAGAATCGACGCCCGAAAGAATGTTACTTGAGCTCAACTTCCGCGCCTGCGTCCTTGAGTTCTTTAGCGATTTTTTCGGCTTCTTCCTTGCTTACAGCCTCTTTTACGACCTTGGGTGCACCGTCAACCATTTCCTTGGCCTCTTTCAGACCAAGTCCGGTAATTGAACGCACAACCTTGATAACGTTGATCTTGTTTGCGCCGATCGCTTTCAGCTCAACGTCAAACTCGGTTTTCTCTTCCTCGGCGGCGGCTTCTCCTGCGGGAGCAGCAGCCATACCACCGGCAACAACGGCCGGAGCAGCACTCACACCGAACTTCTCTTCCAGAGCTTTAACCAGCTCGGAAGCTTCGGTAAGGGACAGCTTACCAATTTCCTCTACTATTGTGTCAATAGATGCCATTCTCTTCCTCTCTTGTTTTTATTTATTGTATGCAATTCTTATTGAGTGCGTAATAGATTCTTCGTCATGAACCCTGTTTCTGTTTGGCGACCTGGTCCAGAACGGATACAAGATCTCTCATGACCGCATTGATAACCATGGGAACCGAACTGACGACATTGTTCAGCAGGCCGGCAACCTTGCCGATGTTCTCGGTTTTGCTGAGCATCTTCGAAAGCTCTTTCAGCTTGTCAGACGGAAAAACCGAGCCGTCGATTGCCGCCATCTTGAACTTCAGCTGCTCATTGTTCTTTGCGAATTTGTCAATGATCTTGGCCGGCACAACAGGATCGTCATACCCGATAGCAACACCGGTCGTATTTACCAGCCCCTCGGCAAGACGATCGCCGCCGTTGACATTTTCAAGAGCTTTTTTGACAAGCGTATTCTTGACAACCTTGTATTCCACGCCCGCTTTGCGGAACTCGTTTCTGAGTTCGGCCATTTTTTCCACGTCGAGACCCTGGAACTCGGTCAGATAAATACCCTGAGCTTTTTCAAGTTTCTCGGCCACAGCCTTGACTATCTCCTCTTTTTTCTCGCGCTTCATCTTCTCAACCGTTTATGTTAGGCGACAAACTTTTCTTTTTTCACCCTGATCCCCGGAGACATCGTACTTGATATGGAAATGTTCCGGATATACTGGCCTTTGGCCGCGGATGGTTTCAACCTGACCACTTCTTTGATAAAACTGGTAACATTGTCAGTGAGTTCCTGAGCCCCGAACGAGACTTTTCCTACAGGCGCATGGACGTTACCGGCCTTGTCTACCCTGAACTCGATCTTGCCGGCCTTGACCTCCTTGACGGCTTTTGCAACATCCATCGTCACCGTACCCGATTTCGGATTGGGCATAAGACCCCGGGGTCCGAGAATCTTGCCGACCCGGCCGAGTTTACCCATGACGTCCGGTGTTGCGATGATGACGTCCACATCGGTCCAGCCGTTCTGGATCTTTTCAATGTAATCTTCAAAACCGACCATATCGGCACCGGCTTCTTCTGCCTCTTCAGCCTTGGCTTCGCTGCAGACAACCAGAACCGACACCGTCTTGCCCGTCCCGTGGGGAAGCATGACGGTTCCGCGCACAACCTGGTCGGCATGACGCGGATCGACACCAAGCTTCATGGCCACATCCACCGATGCATCGAAACCGTTATCGCTGACCTCCTTGAGAAGCTCCACTGCTTCCATCAGCTCGCAATCACCGCGAGCCGACACTTTTTCCAAGGCGACTTTGTATTTTTTCCCTGCCATTTTGCTTTTATCTTGGTGGTTATAAAACGACCTTCCGGTCTCCCACAATCACGAACGCTGATACGATCAGCCTTCTACAACAATACCCATACTTCTGGCGGTACCGCGAACCATCTGCATGGCACCTTCGATATCGAACGCGTTGAGATCCGGCATCTTCAGTTCGGCTATCCTGCGGACCTGCTCTTCAGTCACGGTGCCCACCTTGTTCTTGTTGGGTTCTCCGGAACCTTTCTGCAGTTTGGCTTCCTTGAGCAGCAACACTGCGGCAGGCGGGGTTTTGGTGATAAACGTGAAAGATTTATCGGAAAATACCGTGATAACAACAGGTATGATCGTTCCTGCCTGTGACTGGGTTTTTGCATTGAACTGCTTGCAGAACTCCATGATATTGACGCCTTTCTGACCGAGCGCCGGACCGACAGGCGGTGCAGGATTCGCTCCTCCAGCGGGGATCTGCAGTTTAATAAACCCAACTACCTTTTTTGCCATACAAACATCACCGTTTCAACAGCTCTTCTGCTACTCGAGCCGTTTATTGAGAAATAGACTTAACCTGTGAAAAATCAAGTTCGGTAGGAGTGCTTCGACCGAAAAAGTTGATCATCACCTTTACTTTCATTCTTTCAGTACACACTTCGTGCACCACACCGATCAGCGAACTGAAAGGTCCATCTATAACCTTGACGGAGTCACCGACCCGGAAAGGCGCTTCGACAACTGTTCGCTGCTCGACAGCCGTTCTGTCGGGTTCGAGAATTTTTTCAACTTCGTCAGGTCTGAGAGGAGTCGGTATATCATTGACTCCGAGAAATCCCATCACCGAAGGGATATCCATGATAAGATTTTTGGTCTGCTTGTCGAGAACAGCTTCGATAAGCACATATCCCGGGAACGCGTTCTTGGTAAGACTCCTTTTCTTACCGTTCTTGACCTCGACAAACTTCTCGTAAGGCACGTAAACCTGCAGGATTTTTCCCCCGAGGTCCTGACGCTCAACCTCGAGCTCTATCCCCTCCTTTACCTTGCGCTCATGTCCGGAATAAATTCTCAGAGCGTACCAGCGGGGTTTGGGCAATCCCTGAGCTTCCTGCTCCATGGTCGTTTCACTCATCCTGACTCAGCCTCTCCTGGTTTACAGCAATTTTCCGATAATCGTGTTGATAACCCAGTCCACCAAAAACGTGAATACTGCAAGCATTCCCGACACAGTCAGCACGACAACGGTCAGGTCACGGGTTTCCTGCGGACTTGGCCAGGAAACCTTCTTCATCTCATTGACCACATCCTTGTAATAGCCGGTAACCTTATCGAGATACTGCTTCATATGCTGTCTTCAAGAATACACTCACTGTTTCGTTTACCCTTTCTCCCTGCACGTCAGGAGGGACTCGAACCCCCAACCTGCGGTTTTGGAGACCGCTGCTCTACCAATTAAGCTACTGACGTCTGCATAACCACATGATCTTGTGAGCTGATGACCGGACTTGAACCGGTGACCTCTTCCTTACCAAGGAAGTGCTCTACCGACTGAGCTACATCAGCCTGGCTAACAGAATAAACTCACGTG